>NZ_JBXGLH010000075.1:0-274 GCF_056892285.1 Haladaptatus sp. HS23
TAACTGATTCTTCCTGGAAAATGACGCCGAGCCCCATCCGTTTCTGCTGTATCTATGGAGGGGAAGATTATGACGGCAGGCTGTGGAAGGAGGAATATCTCTCCGGAGACTTCGAAGAGGATGACCGCTGGGAGCCTGTGGTATGTGTGGAGCCCCCAAAGGGGAAACTGACGGCCATGCCGACGGAACCGCTGAAGGTGAAAAAGACCTATTTCCCGATCCGTGTGGAACAGATCGTACCAGGAGTATGGCTCTATGATCTGGGAACCAATTT
>NZ_JBXGLH010000076.1:0-270 GCF_056892285.1 Haladaptatus sp. HS23
GGTGTGGAAACGGTTTCCGGTAATGTGTAAAAACCCCCCTCTGACAGCAGAGTCAGCCCTTACAGAAACATATCTCGGGTTTACCAATGTTCCATGGTATACGTCGTTGTCAGTTATCTCAATATCATACCCGTTAACCTGTATGCAGTTCTGGGCTTGATAATCTCCGCTTTCTGAATATGAGTATATACGAGCGCCTTTGATAGTTAACCCCCATGCTACGTGAGCGGCAGGCAAGGACAAAAACTCCCCTCCTATAACCTTTGTCTC
>NZ_JBXGLH010000010.1:0-169518 GCF_056892285.1 Haladaptatus sp. HS23
TCGACGGAAATATCGTCAAGATGGTCCATTAGAACACTCAACGTTATCCGGGCAGAAATTTCTAACGGCTACTATAGCTACGTTTTTCCGTCGGCGTGAACGATTCGGTGCCGTTGTAAACGGTTGGAAACCGCTCCCGGTGAGTCGTTCGGAGATAGCTACTCGAATTCGATTCTGCTTCCGGTCGCACGACAGGTTTCCAGCGCGTGTTTCGCGTCCATCCCGGCGTCCTGTGGCACCCGTCCCTGTCCCACGCCGACTTTCAGTTCGACTTCCACCGTCTCCTCGACGTGCTGAATCGCGTCCTCGTACGCTTCCTCGTCCAGATTCGGGCAGACGGCGATGACGTTGTCCCCGCCGACGAAAAACGAGAGCGAGTCGTGTGCCCGGCGCATGTAGCGCATCAGTTCGGCGTACCCCTGTTCGATGTGGATGAACGAGTCGAAGGCGTTCACCTCGTCGGTGTAGTTGCCGGTCATGTCGTTCACGTCGAAGTGGGCTATCTGGACGTCGTCGTCCGTTCGGAATTCCTCGTCTATCGTTCGTCCGTCGAGGATTTCGCGGCGCGAGCCGTCCTGTGCGCTTCCGGCGTCCTGTAGCAGTTCCGTGGCGTCGTGGAGCGCCTGCACCGGACTCGTCCCCGTGGCGACGCTCAAACTGACGGTCACGGGATAGCGATTGCCGACCGATTCCTGTACGAGCGCGTGGTCGGAGAGCGAGAGGCCGTTCGTCACGGCCACCATGTTGTCGAACCGCGTGAAGAAGACGTAGCCCTCCCGGTTACCGATGAGCTGCGAGAGGTCGGCGTACAACCGTGATTGCAGCGTTTGGAGGTCCACTTCCCGGCGCGGTTCGGGCGTCACGGTCCACGGCCCGTAGTTGTCGATCTGAATCAACGTTATCTGGGCGTTCGTCACTGTTGGTCCTGACTTTGAGGCACTATCGTATAAGCGGTCCTAATCGTGTTCCACGTCCCAGAAATGGAACGCAAAACGAAACGGGTGGCAGTGGGTTCTCGGGAGTGCCGAGGAAGCGGACGCGGAACGTCAGTTTTCGGACGAGTTCCATTCCGAGGGATTCAAATCTCCGTTCCACCTGCACCCCACAATGAGTATCCCGTCTTTCGTCATCGGCATCGCGGGGGGCACTGGCGCGGGGAAAACGACAGTGGCCCGCGAGATAACGGAAACGCGCAGTGACTCCATCACTCGAATTCCGATGGACAACTACTACAAGGACCTCTCGCACCTCGATTTCGAGGAGCGAACCGAGATAAACTACGACCACCCCTCGGCGTTCGAGTGGGACCTCCTCCGCGACCACCTCGATTCGTTGCTTTCGGGACAGACTATCCAGATGCCACAGTACGATTTCAACGTTCACAACCGCAAGGACGAACGCGTCACGGTCGAACCCACGGACGTCGTCGTTCTCGAAGGGATTCTCGCGCTGTACGATTCCGAGGTCAACGAGATGCTCGACCTGCAAGTCTACGTCGAAACCGACGCCGACGTTCGAATCCTCCGCCGAATCGAGCGCGACGTCGTGGACCGCGGACGGGACCTCGAAGGCGTCATGGACCAGTATCTCTCGACGGTCAAGCCGATGCACGAGCAGTTCGTCGAACCGACGAAAAAGCACGCCGACCTCATCATCCCCGAGGGCGCAAACCGGGTCGCGGTCAACCTCCTCGAGGAGAAGGTGCGCGCGGAGACGCGCACGGAACACTCGTGGGACGTCGAGGAGGAGATTCGAATCCCGACGGACGAGGGTACCGAGCGGAAAGAAGCGCCAGCCCCGACACCCAACGGTGGCGGTGAGCGGTGGTCGTCGGAAAAGTCGGAGTAGTCAGGCTCGTTTCTTCTCGGGATTCTCGCCGACCGGATGGTAGTCCCAGAAGCCACCGGCCCGCATCGCGTTGCCGACACCCTTGTGGAAATCGGTTATCGTCTCGAACTCGGTCGGTTCGACGTGTTCGAAGATGTCGTCGACGCTGACGACCTTTTTGTAGTTGATTCGAATCGGCTCGTCGGCGTGTTCCTCGACGAACTCGTCGCGTTCGAGCGGGAAGTCCTCGTCCTCGTCCAGTTTCTTCGCGAGGATAGCGAGTCCGTACTTGCGTCCACCCTCGCTCCCTTCTTCACCATCCGGGTCGTGAGGCCAGTCCATGTTCGCATCTCTGTTTGGGGGAGCAAAAGGGTTGCTTTCTGTCTCACTATCGGGACAGCGAGAGGGAGTTTTCCACCAAACTCCGGTGACCTCGCCGCAACCGCTCGGAGACGGCCTGATGTGAAACACCCAGTTCTTCGGCGAGGTCCGTGGTCGTCACCTTCCGTGGAATCTCGTAATATCCCCGCTTCATGGCGCTCCGTAGCGTTTCGTGCTGTTGTTGAGTGAGTTCGTGCGGGTCGTCCACCATCGTTGTCCGTTCCTGAACGTTTTGAACTTCAACGGGGACGTCGTTTTCGTGGCAGGTTCCGTATATCTCCGAGAGAATCTCGCGGTCCGTACATTGGATACGGAAGGTCCATTTGCCGTCCGCGGCCTGCGCGGTGAGGACGGCCGTATCGTCCATCGCGATCAGAGAGAGAGTCCGGTGAACGGTTCGGTCCCACTGTATCGAAAACAACCCCCTGTCCTTCAGCCTCGTCAGTAACGTCGCGTTCGTGACCGTGTTATCGTCCATGAACGCCCGCTCTACAGCCGATATGTCGGACGCCATGACCCGCAACTGCGGCATCACGTGTTCTACGTTGTGCGCAACCACTCCCACGACTTCGAATCTCGCCTCTGGCATCCGCGAAAACGTCTCGTGAAGGGCAAATTCGCTCGTCGGGAGTGCGATTTCAGCAATCGTACTCACACGAGTTACAACAAACAGTACCCAATTCGCTGTTCTGCTTGCTGATTCATGCCTGTTTAAATATCGAACGGAAAATCACCCCCTTATTTTCGTCTCGATTGCACTTTAGCCGGTGTATAATTAACTGGATGGGCTTCCGAACTTCGGCATATGGCGCGGCACATGCGAGGAAGATGAGAAACATGTCAGGCTCTTCATCCGGTGGATTCATCCACGGAATACTCATCGGCGGTGGCGTCGTTTTCTTCGTTGCGGGACTATTGATAGTGGCGGGGATACCGGGTGGAATCCTGGGACCGGCGGCGGGTGGCGCAGGTAATGGTACTACTCCGGCGGGAACGACACGGACCACGGAAAACACGCCGACAGCAACGCCGACAGCAACGACGACCACGACGACACAGCCGACGAAAACGACCGAGACGACTGAGACGACCGCATCGACGACACCGACGCCGACAACCACGACAACCACGACAACGACCACGACGCAAACCAGCGCTCCGAGCAAAACGGTTCGATACCGCGTCAACGTCGGTGGTCGCCGCCTTCCGGCGGCGAACGGCGGTCCGGACTGGTTGGCGGACGGTGAAAACAACCCCATTCGGTTCGGGAACGCACGCATCAGCGGCAGTCACACGAACCAAACCAACGATCCGATGGCGATGACCCCCGCCGTCCCGAAGGGGACGCCCGAGGCGGTGTTCCAAAGCCGACGTTACGACGCCGACGTGAAGAACGACCACAGCGACGACGCCGAGATGCAGTACCGATTCCCGGTGCAGAGCGGTACGTACGAGGTCAGACTCTACTTCGTCGAATCGTACTTCGACGACTCGGGATGGAACGACTACCAGAAGGAGGGACCACGGAAGTTCGACGTGCAAGTCGAAGGAAAGCGCGTCCTCCACAACTACGACATGTATCGGGAACTCGGTCACGACCGGGGAACGATGAAGTCGTACACCGTCACCGTCCGCGACGGCGTCCTCAACGTGAAGTTCCTACACGGCAAGGAGGACCCGATGCTCTCGGGTATCGAAATCGTCCGCGTAAACGAGGGTAACGTGAACAAGGACCGCGGCGACTCGGACGGAACCGACGACCGGTCGTGGTCCAGTGCGACAGTTGAGCAACCCCTTCTCGCGGTAGCCACGGATTCGGGAATCGAAGCGACGTAACGGGTTCGCTATCGGCTCACTTCTTCCGAGGCAAGAAGAAGCGCGCATGCGTGGCCAATAGTTATCGTATGGGCATCGTTTTTCGGCGGGAGACGGCGGAAACGGAGCGACTTGTTACGTTCAGCGACGGCATCTTGGCCATCGCCATCTCCTTGTTGGTGTTGGACATCCCCGTGGCCGACCGTCCCGCCGGGGGCATCGACCGCGGTCCTTCCGACCCTCGTTATTGACCAGTGGCACGAGTTGTTCGGCTAGGTGTTCAGTTTTCTCGCCATCGGGGGCTCTGTAGACATATATACGCGAACTTCATCAAAATATAAAGAGACACAAGTAAATACTGCGTTGCTCCAAACGCCCTTGCCGTGGGGGCAACGGTCAGGCTTGGTTCGGCCTGTTTCCATAATTGGCTCTGTCATCCCCATTTGACATCTGGGGAGCGTCATCCTTCTCCCCACCTTTCGAAATTCCGAAAAGCTGGACGCATATCGGCATGACATAGGGAACCAGTATCGTTGGTCTCGGAGCGATTGATCTGAATGCTCGCGATTCCATATCATGATCCTATTCGAATCTTTTGCTCGATGGGATTGGGATTTGAACAACGCCCGAGTACCTGCGCACGGCGCAGAACCTCGGTCCAATTCAAACCCAGACGCCTTGCTCAACGCTCACGAGTTGTTCGCGTTGAGAACGGTGGGATTGGGATTTGAACCACCTGAAGACGCTTCCTCACTCGCTTCGCTCGTGAGACTGCCTCTTCCGTCCCTCAAATCCAAACGCCGTTTTCGCTGTTCGTGACTGCCGAGCACACGCTACGCGGTGCTCGGCGATTACTCACACCGAAGACGGTGGGATTGGGATTTGAACCCAAGAGGCATGACGCCACCTGCTTTCAAGGCAGGCGCAATAGGCCGCTCTGCCATCCCACCACGGCCGGGTGTACTCGGTACCAGGTTTAAGAACTGTCGGTCTAGGGGCAGCAACGTATCGGCTCAAACTAATGAGCCGACTGAAATATTATCGTTAGACATTGAACCATAATCGTTTAATTCCTATGGTGCATTTCCTCGGCCACGATGCCATCACTGAACTTCGAACCGTTGACGTACGCGGAGTTGCCGGAGGACCGGCGACCGTCGTTCGGACAAGCGCTCTTGCCCGTTCTCGCGACGATCCTGTTCCTCGCGGTCGGGTCGGCGTGGCTGGGGATGGACCCCCACATGCCGCTGCTGTGGGCCATCGTGTTCACCGGCCTCGTCGGCTACTACCTCCTCGGCCTCTCGTGGGAGGACTTGTACGACGGAATCGCGGACAGCCTGTTGATGGGGCTACAGGCCGTGTTCATCCTGTTCGCCATCTACGCCCTCATCGCGACGTGGATCAGCTCCGGGACGATTCCCGGCCTGATGTACTACGGGCTGAAACTGCTGTCGCCGACCGTCTTCCTGCCCGTGACGGCGATACTGTCGGGACTCGTCGCCTTCTCCATCGGGTCTTCGTGGACCACGGTGGGGACGCTCGGCGTCGCCTTCATCGGCATCGGGTCGGGACTCGGGATTCCCGCGCCGATGACCGCCGGGGCGATTCTCTCGGGCGCGTACGCGGGGGACAAACAATCGCCGCTCTCGGACACCACTAACCTCGCGGCGGCGGTGACGAACACCAAACTGTACGACCACATCCGCGCGATGCGGAACGGGACGGTTCTGGCGTTCGGTCTCGCGGTCGTCGGCTACGCGATTCTCGGGTTGCGGGCGAGCGGTAGCGCCCAAGGTGGGCGCGTCGGCGACATCCAGCACGCGCTGCTCGGAACTTACCACATCTCGCCGTTGGTGTTTATCCCGCTCGTCGTGACGTTCGGCCTCGCGCTCCGCGGTTATCCCGCGCTGCCGTCGCTCGTCGCGGGTATCTTCTCGGGCGTCGGAACGGCCATCCTCGTCCAAGGGATGTCGTTCACGGCCGCGTGGGACGTCGTGCTCGCAGGAACGGCCCCGAAGACTGGAATGGACCTCGTCAACGGACTGCTCCAGAGCGGCGGTATCGAAGGCTCTGCGTGGACTATCAGCGTCGTCATCGCCGCCCTCACCCTCGGTGGACTGCTCGAAACGACGGGCGTCCTCGCCGTCCTCGCACACCGCCTCTCCCAATCGGTCAGCAGCGTGGGCGGGTTGGTCGCCGGAACGGGTGCGGCCGCCATGCTGACGAACGCACTCACGGCCCAGCAGTACATGAGTATCGTCGTCCCCGGCATGACGCTCCGTAACCTCTACGACGAGTACGGACTCGACAGCAGCAACCTCTCGCAGGCCGTCGAGTCCGCCGGAACCCCGACCGGCGCGCTCATTCCGTGGCACGCGGGTGCCATCTACATGGCGGGGGCGCTCGGCGTCTCGACACTTTCCTACGCGCCGTACTACCTCTTCGGCTTCCTCTCGCCGATAATCCTGTTCGCGATGGCTGCCACTGGACGGGGAATCGCGGCCGATTCGTCGGAGAAGCAGGGTACAGTCGCGTCCGCCGACTGACGGACGACTGAGCGACAAACGAAGAGCCGACTACCGAACCAGTTCCCGTTTTCCGTCCCGTTCTTCGACGCGCACGCCGAGTTCGTGGAGGTACGACGCCGTGTTGACCGGGACGATTCGTTCCGCGGCGATGCGGGCGTTCAACAGCGGAATCAGCGAGCGCAAGTCCTCGCCCGTCGCCACGCTCGTCATCGCGGGCAGGTAATCCACGTCGCGGCCGGCGTCGACGGCGCGGTGCGTCGCCGTCTCTATCTCCGGTGCGGTGTACACGTCCGCGAAGTCGATGGTGTCCGTCGCGCCGAGGTAATACAGTCGCCCGTCGTCGGCAGGGCCGAGGACGACTTCGCTCCGGCGGAGTTTCATCGCCGCGCTGTCGATCTCCTTTCGCGTCAGCATCGGCGCGGTGCCGTCCACGATGGCGACGGAGGCCACGCCCTCCTCTTGGAGCAGGTGAGTCGCCGTGTTTCCGGCGCGCCCCGAGAACGTCTCGCCGACCTGCACCTCGAAGCGCACGTCGCTCACGTCGTCGAGCGCTTCCTCCGCCAGCGCGCGGAGTTCCTCTTCGGAACTGCCACCCCCTTCGTACTCGTCCGGAATCGCCTCGTCGGGGCGATAGTTGACGAGCAGTTCCCCGCCGCTGTTCGCCGCCGCGAGGAACGTGTCTTTCAACATGGCGGCGTACAGTTCGGTCGCCTCTATCGTGGAGAGCGGCGACGTTTCGGGGAGTTCCGGCAGGACGAACCCTTCGCGCGGCGGGTCGGCCAGTACGGCGATAGTGGTCATACCCGCCTGTCGGGGCGGAAGCGCCTTGAAAGCCACCATTTTATGCCCTCCACCTTCCAATTTCGACCATGCACTGGACGAAACCCCTCGGCCTCCTCGGCGTCGCCGTTCTGGCAGCCCTGACGCTCGGCGCGCTCTTCGTTTTCGTCACGCAAACGCTCACCGGCGACGCTGTCACCGCCAGCGTCGCTTCCATCGCACTGCTGGTCGTCGCCGTCGCCGGACTGGCACACGTCGGCGGACGCTCGAAGCGGTGGCGGCAGAACCCCTACTGGTGAACGAATCGGGGCGCTAAATCTCCCTGTCGGGGTTCGCCGGTTTTATCGGCTCCGTCGGTATTCGTCGGCCGTTATCGGCCCTGTCTGCCTTTCGTCTGCCGGTAATCCGTCCCCATCAACTCGGCGAAGTGCTCGACGAACGCCTCCGTCTGTTCTTCGGTCGGTTCTCCGGGATGTATCATCGGAACGAGTTCGAACCCGCGTCCACGAATCGTCGTCGCGTGGTCCTCCGCGATGTCGATGTCAGACGCCGGTGTCGTGGTGTATTCGGTGGCGATTTCGGTGAGTGCACCCTCCCCGACCGGAACGAGGATTTCGGGGTTTATCATCCGAATCTCGGCGTTCAGATATGGCTCGCAGGTCATGATTTCACCGTCGTTCGGCGGCCGTTCCGGGTGGTGACAGCGCGTCAGGTAGGTGAGAAACGCGTTCTCGATTTCGGGTTCGTCGGCGTCTGCCGGCGAGTCGCTCAGACCGAGTCGGCCGAGAACCGCCTGTAGCCGTTCGCCAGCCTCGTCCCCGGTGAACGGGACACCGGTTCCGTCCGCGCCCGCGCTCGGCATCTCGCCGACGAACAGGAAATCCGCGTCCACGTCGCCGTAGCCGTGAACGACTCGTTCGCGGCGTTTACATAAATCACAGTTCGTACACTCCTCGTCCATTCCGAAGGGATTCGAGCGCTCCTCCTGTTTCGCGTTCATACACCGTGATTGAGCCGCGAGCGTAAAAGGGGCTACTCCTCGGCGAGCGCGAGAAACGACGCCGCCCATCGCGCGTTCTCCCGAACCGAAACGCGGTGTTCTCGCTCGTTGTGGTCGATGAGTCCCGCGGAGTCGAGCTTCGGGAGGTGGAGCTGGTACAGCGTCGCGTAGCACTGGCGATGCTGGTCCGGCGTCACCTCCTTTCCGACGACATCGCGTCGGGCGACCGCCCTCGCTAACTCGTCTATTTCGACCGTCTCGTCGGTGTCGAGGAGATAGCGAAGCGCGTCGCGCCGTTTCCTCGAACTGAGGGCTTCGAACATGCTATCGAGCGACGGACCGCCGCTCGACCCCGCCGTGGACGACCGGATGGGACGGTCGGCGTCGTGGAAAAAATCGACCGTCTCGTCGGCGAGCATTCGAAACGGAGCGACCTCCGAGTCATCGGTGTATCCGTCGTATCGGAAGTACCCGACGGCGTTCATGTCGGCGAGGAGCTTGGAAACGCCGTCGAAAAAGGAGACCATCCGATGGACGGAAACGTGTTCGAGCGGAGTCGTGAGCGAGTCGAAGAGGAGCGTCTTCTCGTCATCGAACGCCGCGAGGGCGGACGTGATGGCCGCCCGAATCCCGTCTAGGTCGTCGGGTCGATGGACGGTATCGACGGTCGCCCGTACCGACTGGTCGGCGGAAGATTCCGTAACACGCATCGACGCGCCGACCTCGATGACGCGGACCGCGTCGGGAAGCGGACCGACGTGCTGACGCCAGAGATCGAGGAACGAACCCGCAGATCGGTCGAACGTCACGGCCACCAACGCGTTGGTATCGTCGTGCGGAACGTACGTGAGGGGATGACTCCCCGCTCGGCCGTTTGCTCCTCGCGGCGCAGTGACGAGGACGCTACTGCCGGTCTCGAAGTCGAGGTTCGCGCTCGTCATGGGGGTTGACTCCGGCAATCGTTTCTTCCGTTCGATAACCACTGGAGGGTCCGTCTGATTGGTTTCATTGATTCGGCTACTGTGTTATCTCGGCGTATGGGCGACACGGTTCCTCACGTCAGCGATCCCTTTCGAAACGTTCTGGCCGCTGAGACGTATACTGGTTTGATTATGGCGTGCGATTCGAGCACCACACTCCAACCGCTGCCGTCTAGGGCGCTATACGCATCTATTCGTAATAAATTTGTTCGTGAACAAGAATCACGTGCGCCCGCTGTGGTGATTTCATATCATTGACATCGCGGGCCGTAGCGAACGCTCCGTTCGTCCGCAGCGGGGGCACTCGCGGAGTATCACGTGTCCGTTCGAGTGGGCGAACACGGTCAGACCGTCGATGGCGAACGTGATATGCCCCGTGGTTCGATGTTCTCGAGGGGCACGGGTAAAGAGCGCATCGAGGGCGTCCGGGTCGAGAACGTCCACCAGCGGAGTCATAGTTTCGGTCGGGTCTATGCCCCGAATCGCCGCGACAGCTTCGATGACGGTCTCGCTCAGGGTTCCAAACGACGTCGTATCACGGTGCGTGTGGTACGTCCGCGGACTGGACGCAACGAGCGTCGGACCGCTCCCCTCATCCTCCTCATCGGTGTCGACGTTTTGTCGGTTTATCGATGTATCGTCGATGATTCACCCCCGATGCGGTATAAAATTACGTCTCCGGTCGGTTAGGATGATACTCCGTGTCGTACTCTCCCGGTTGTCCATCCAATCGGTCGGGATTGATGCGCCCGCCGAGCAGCATGAAGTCCACGAGCGTGAGCGCGAGCATGGCCTCGACCACGGGGACGCCGCGGGGCGGAAGCACGGGGTCGTGACGGCCGATGACCTGCACTTCCTTTTCCTCGCCGGTTTCCCAATCGACCGTCGTCTGGGTCTTCGGAATCGAGGTCGGCGCGTGTAGCGTCACCTCCCCGTAAATCGGTTCGCCCGTCGTGATACCGCCCTGAAGGCCGCCGTGGCGGTTCGTCACGGGTTTCGGGTCGTCGTTCGAGTCGAACTCCCATTCGTCGTTTCGGTCGTGCCCCGCCCACTCGCGCGCGTTTCGGCCGAGGCCGAACTCGAACGCGGTGGTGGCCGGCACCGACATCATCGCCTGCCCGAGTCGCGCCTCGACGGAATCGAAGCGCGGGGCGCCCAATCCACGCGGGACGCCGCGCGCTTCGAAGTAAATCGACCCGCCGATGGAGTCACCCTTCTCCTGATACTCGTCTATCAACTCCCGCATCTCCGCGGCGACGTCCGGGTCGGCGCACCTGACCTCGTTCTCCTCGCTGTGTTCCACCATCTCCTCGAAGCTAACGTCGTCGGCGCGAACGTCGCCGATCTGATTGACGTGCGCCTTCAGTTCGACCCCTTCCGACGCGAGTATCTTCTTGGCGACGGCTCCCGCGGCGACCCAGTTCACCGTCTCGCGCGCCGACGACCGACCGCCGCCGCCCCAGTTTCGCGTCCCGAACTTCGCCGAGTAGGTGAAATCCCCGTGGCTCGGCCGCGGTGCGGTGATGAACGGCTCGTACTTGCCCGACCGGGCGTCCTTGTTCTGGATGACCATCCCGATGGGCGTGCCAGTGGTGTAGCCGTCCTGAATCCCGCTGTTGATGGTCACGGCGTCGGGTTCGTCCCGACTGGTCGATATCATCGACTGACCGGGTTTTCGCCGGTCCAAGTCGCCCTGTACGTCGTCGGTCGTGAGTTCCAGCCCTGCCGGACAGCCGCTTATCGTGACGCCCATGGCCTCCCCGTGACTCTCGCCATAGGTCGTCACCTGAAAGAGGCGTCCGAATCGATTTCCGTTCATTACCCGTTCCTGTGCGGCGGGGGCATTTAGAGGTTGCAGACCCCGGAACGTTTCGCCACCGGTGGCCGAAAGAAAATTTATAGCCAGGACACCAACACGCAGGCGATGAATCGGCGACGATTCGCCGCCCTGCTTGGTCTCATAGGGAGTTCCGCGGGCTGTGTCGGCCGACTTCCGACGGATAGCGCCGACGACGACGCGGAACCGGTGAGCCTGCGCGTTCGAAACTTCTTCGAGAAGCGACGAGTCGTCACTGTCTCCATCAAGGGCACCCGTACGGGAGACCACTACAAATCGAAGTTCTACCTCTTTCCGGGATGGATAGAGAACCGGCGAAACATCCTTAAAGCGGACACCTACGAGGTGAACGTGGAACTCGACAACGACATGTGGCGCACCGTGGAGTGGAAGATGAGCGGCTGTGAAACGAACGTCATTTTAGTCGACGTCGGCCCCGACGGAATCGGTGTCACCTCGACGTGTCAGGAGGAGATGACGGAGACGGGAACCGCGACGGAAGCAGAGACCACGACAGAAACGGAAACCACAACGAAAACTGGAACGGCGGCGGGAACAGAAACTACATCGGAGACGGGAACCGCGACGAAATCGGAAACGACGACGAAAACGGGAACCGCAACGGAAACGGGAACCACGACAGGGACGGAGACGAACTGAGTTATCGCTGTACGTCGCCGCCGAGGTCGTACAGGACCTCGAAGAAGTCGGGGAACGACACGTCCACGTGTTCCGAACCGGCGACCATCGTCGTTCCGTCGGCCGCGAGTCCGGCAACCGCGAGGGCCATCACGATTCGGTGGTCGCCGTGGCCGTCCACTACGGACCCGACGAGGTCCGACTCGTCGCCGTGGACGGTGAGGGCGTCTTCTTCCTCTTCGACGCTCGCACCGAGTTTGGAGAGTTCCTTCGACATCACCGCCACGCGGTCGGTTTCCTTGTACCGAACGTGTTCGCAGTTCTCGATGCGCGTCTCGCCGTCCGCGACGGCACCGAGGGCGGCGATGGTCGGGAGGAGGTCCGGCGTGTCGCCGACGTCGACCGTGACGCCGGAGAGCGAGGAACGTCGAACCGTCAGCACGCCGTCGTTGCGGTTCCAGTGGACGTCCCCGCCCATCTGCTTCAGGACGTCGACGATGAACGTGTCACCTTGGGCGCTCGGATACGCGCCTTCGATTTGAATGCTCTCGCCGTCGTCGGCCGCCACCGCGCCCGCTGCGAGGAGGTAGGAAATCGAGGAGAAGTCGCCCGGAACGTGGTACTCGCCGTCGCTCGGTTCGTAGAACTGCCCGCCCGCGACGTGATAGCCCCCGTCCACTTCCTTCGCGGTGACGCCGAAGTCGTCCAACAACTCCAACGTGATGTCCACGTATGGTGCCGACTTGAGTTCCGTTTCGAGGTCGATGGTCACGCCGTCGTCGGTCAGTGCACCTGCCATCAGCAGCGCCGAAACGTACTGCGAGGAGACGTCGCCCGGAATCGAGGCCGTTCCGCCCGAAATCGGCCCCTTGATGACGATCGGGGCTTTGCCGTTGCCGCGGCTGCTTTCGGCCCTGCCGTCGAGTTGCTCGATGGCCGAGAGCATCGGTCCCTGGGGGCGCGAGCGGAGGGACGCGTCACCAGTCAGGACGGTGATGCCGTCCACGAGTGCCGTCGTCCCGGAGACCAGTCGCATCGTCGTCCCGCTGTTTCCGCAGTCGAGCACGTCCGCCGGGGTGGTCGGTTCGCCGCCGAAGCCGTCGATTTCGATGGCCTCGCCGGTATCGGTCACGTCGCCGCCGAAGGCATCGACGGCCCGCATCGTCGCCTTCGTGTCGGCGCTGATGAGCGGGTCGAACACGAGCGCCCCGCCGGAATAACCGGCCGCGAGAATCGCACGATGTGTGTAGCTTTTCGACGGCGGTGCCCGCGCCGTCCCGGAGAGTCTCGACCGAGAGATTTCGACATCCATGTGCGACCCGTCTATCCGAACGGGTATCAGACTACCGCCCTCCGGAAAATATCGCCGGTCGGAGACATCCATCCTGTTCGAGACATCTCCTCAGTCGGAGACAATCTCTCGTGCCGGTCGGAAACGTCTCGACTCCGAGACGCTTCACCGGACGACCGTAACCGGAATCGTCGCGCGTCCCGTGACCTGCTTTGCGACGCTTCCGAACAGCGTCTCGTAGCGCTCGGACGCGCCGCGATGGCCGACGAAGACGGCGTCGAAGTCGTTGTCCTCCGCGAACTCCGTGATTCGTTCGACCGGTTCGCCGTACAGCATCCCCGTCTCGATTTCCGTTCCCCGACGTTCGGCGCTCGCCGCCGCGTCGTCGAGCAGGTCCTGCCCGCGGGTCTCCGCGTCTTCGACGCTCGTCAAGAGGAGTTCGCGGTCGGCCTCGGCGAAACTCGTCGGCGGCGCGTCGCCTCCCGTGAACACCTCGGTCGGGACGACGACGTGAATCGCCGTAATCGGGGCGTCCGTGTCCTCCGCGAGGTCGATGGCGTAGTTCAGTGCGTCCGTACTCGACGGCGAGCCATCGAGCGCGACCAGATATCCCCCCATAACGGGTGCTAGTTGGTCGTGGAGGCGGATGTGGATTTCGGCGGGGGTGGGGAGTTCGAGTCGGTGGGAATCGGCTCTTTCCGGTCGATGTTGCCGAGACCACGCCCGCCCTCCGACATCGTTTTAGTTGTCGCCTCTGTGTCGAACGACATGGCACAGGACCTCTCGGCATTGGATTCCATCCTCGATTCGATGGGTGTGGACGGCTTCCTCATCGACGCCGATTCGACGGATTCGGACCAGCTGTATCTCTCGGGTTTCGACGCGCCGGACGCCTTCACGACGCTGTACGCCGACGGCGTTCACCTCCTCGTCTCCAGTCTCGAATACGGACGGGCGAAAAAGGAAAGCGACGCGGAAACCGTCTCCCGACTGTCGGAGTACGACTACTACGAGAAGATAGCCGAACACGGCCCGGAAGCGGCGAAGAACCACATCATCGCCGAGTTCCTCGCCGACCGCGGCGTCGAGTCGGTGGCGGTCCCCGCCCGGTTCCCCGTCGGCACCGCGGACGGACTGCGCGAGGCTGGCGTGACCGTTCAGCCTGACAACTCCTCGGTCCTCGTGCGGATTCGCGCGACGAAGACGGACGAGGAGATAGAACACGTCCGCGTCGCACAGAGGGCGAACGAAGCGTCCATGCACGCCGCCGAGGACCTCCTCGCGGCGGCGACGATTCGGGACGGCCTGCTTCACTACGACGGCGAACCGCTGACCAGCGAGCGCGTGAAAGAGGAGATAGAGGTGACGCTCCTCCGTCACGGGGCCGCGCTGGACGAGACCATCGTGGCCTGCGGTGCGGCGGGTGCAGACCCGCACAACCGCGGCAGTGGCCCGATCGCGGCGAACGAGGCCATCATCATCGACATCTTCCCCCGCGACAAAACTTCGAAGTACCACGCCGACATGACCCGAACCTTCGTGCGCGGCGAACCCTCCGAGGAGATACGCGAACGCTACGAACTCACGCACGAGGCGTTCGACGCGGCGTTCGACGCCCTCGAACCGGGTGCAACGGGCGAAGAGGTACACGACGCGGTGTGCGACGTGTACGAGGAGGCTGGCTACGACACGCTTCGGAACAACCCGAACGCCGAGACGGGATTCATCCACAGCACGGGCCACGGCGTCGGACTGGACGTCCACGAGGACCCCCGACTCAGCCCCAGCGGCGGCGAGTTGGAACCCGGCCACGTCGTCACCATCGAACCCGGCCTGTACGACCCCGAAGTCGGCGGCGTCCGCATCGAGGACATCGCCGTCGTCACCGAGGACGGCTACGAGAACTTCACCGATTACCCGATTCGACTCGTCGTGGACGAGGAGTAGGCCGACCGGTTTTCGATTCGTCCTCCCTTTCGTTCTTTTTCGATTCGTTTCCGCTTCCGAGATAGCGGCGGCTTTCTCCCGGTCGGACAGCCTTTAGGCTCCACTCCGAAAATCGAACCTATGGCCGACGAATTTCGTTCCTTCGAGGGGCTTCGGCGCGCGCTCACCGAGGCGACGTTCGACAAACCACCGGCGATAGTCTGCAACGCACACGTCACCGGATTGAGCGTCGCCCGCGCGCTCTCCGCCCACGACGTTCCCGTCATCGCCATCGACCGAAACGGCAAGGGCGTCGCGCCGTACTCCGACGCCGTGGATTTCGCCGGACGGGTGACGTTCCCGCTCGACGACTCCGACGGATTCCGCGACGACGTGGAAGCGCTCGCCGCAGAACTGGACCACGACCCCGTCGCGTTCCCGTGCATGGACGAGTGGGTCCACGCCTTCGCCGGGACGGAACCCGAGGGCGTCCGCCTGCCGTTCGCCGGCCGGGAGACCATCGACGCCGTCCTCGACAAGGAGTCGCTCTACGCGAAGGCCGAGGAGTTGGGCGTTCCCTACCCCGAGACGTACCGCCTCTCGGAGACGGACCCGGACGATGCGGCCGACGCGCTCGGCTTCCCGTTAGTCGTCAAACCCGCGCTCAAACGCGAGTTCGAGGAGGCCGTCGGAACCAACGTCATCGAAGTCGCCGACCGCGAGGAGTTGGCCGACGTGGCCGCCATGGCCGCGGACGCCGGTATCAACGTCATGGCACAGGAGAAAGTGGACATCGCCGTCGGACGGGACTGCTCGCTCGCCTCGTACGTCCCCCAATCCGGCGACCCCGTGACGTTCGTCGGCAACGCCCGGGTTCGCTACCCGCAGGCGTTCGGTACCTCGTGTCTGGTTCGGAAGGCGGACCAGCCCGAAATCGAGGCGCGCGCGCTGAAAGTGCTGGATGAAGCGGGGTACTACGGCATCAGCGAAGCCGAGTTCGTTTACGACCAAAGCCGGGAGGAGTACGTCCTTCTCGACATCAACACCCGTCCGTGGAAGTGGATTTCGCTGCCCGTCCAGGCCGGTGCCGACCTGCCGGGGGCCGCCTACGCCGAAGCGGTCGGCGAGGAGTTCGATTCCGGCGAGGCGCACTCGGCCATGTGGGTATACCTCGCCGATTATCTGAAACTGCTGGCAAACGGTTCCGGTTTCTCGGACGCTCTTTCGGCGGGGCAGTGGGAGTCCCTGCTGTCCGGCGGGTTCGAGGGCTCGGACGAGTTGACGACGGGTGTGTATCGGCCGAGCGACGTCGGACCAATCCGTCGGCTCATGAAAACCGAGTTCGGAACCGCCGACTACTACTGTTCCTGCTAGGGCGAATCTAAGGGTTTGGGATGTATCGCGGTTTTTTCCTGAAAGCCTCTGCCCACTCGCTTCGTCGGAGGGATTTTGTTCCCTTTGGGACTACTGTTACAGGGAAGTGGATTGCGAAAGCCCCCGCCTGGTCGCGGCCCCCTTTCATTTCACCCCGCCACGCAACCGGATTGCGAGCCACACCCTCCCCAACCGACTCCTTCGGTCGCTACCGCTCCCTTCGTCATCCACCGTCAGAGCTTTGCTCTGACGAGCCATTCGTTCGTTCCTTTGTCACTCACGAAGACCTCGCACGCTGTCGGCGAGTCGGGTCGGCCGATTACTGGCCGACCCGCCCCGCCAGCGCGCGCCATGGGGAACAGACAGGGTACGCAGTACTGACCAACTGCCACGGCGCGCGTGGCCGGCAGGCCCGAGGACTTCACGTCCGAGGGCCTGACTGGCTTCCGCGCGAGGGATGACGACCGGAGGAGCTTTAGCGACGACGGGAGGAATCGGCTGGGGAGGGAGTGGCACGGTGTGGTTGCGGTTTCATTGACGTCTGTATTTGCAGTCATGGACAAACCAACACTACCTCGTCGCGAACGGTCGGGGGCTTTCCGAGTCGTCACTTCAACAGTTGCAACCACAGTACCTCCCAACTCCCGCTATCTCCGTCGCCCTCATCGTATCCGAGATGACGGAGAACGTCGCCGCGTCCCCCTCACATTTGCTCCGTCGCTCCGGAGTACGACCAACGAATCACAATGAGCGACGAAACCATCCACTTCAACCTGTTCACCATGAACTCGGTGGAACACGTGACGGCGGGCAACTGGCGCACGCCGGGCGACCAGTCCCACCGCTACACGGACATGGCGTACTGGCAGGAAGTCGCGCGACTCGCGGAGAAGGGCGGCTTCGACGCCGTGTTCTTCGCCGACGTTCGGGGCATCTACGACGTGTACGGCGGGGACCGAACCGTGGCCATCGAGAAGGCCATTCAAACGCCCGCGAACGATCCGGAACTGGTGATTCCGGCGATGGCAAGCGTCACGGACGACCTCGGCTTCGCGGTCACGCGCTCCACGACGTACGTCCATCCGTATCAACTCGCCCGCGAACTTTCGACGCTGGACCACCTCACGGACGGGCGAATCGCGTTCAACGTCGTCACCTCCTACCTCGAAAGCGCGGCGGAAAATCTCGGACTGGAGGGGCGAATGGAACACGACGCGCGCTACGACCGGGCCGAGGAGTTCATGCACGTCTGCTATCGCCTTTGGGAGGACAGTTGGGAGGACGACGCGGTGGTTCGGGACGTCGAGGCGGGGCGGTACACCGACCCCGAAAAGGTTCACGCCATCGACTACGAGGGCGAGCACTTCTCGGTTCCCGGCCCGCACTCCTGCGAACCGTCGCCGCAGCGGACGCCGGTCCTCTACCAAGCCGGTTCGTCGGAGCGCGGGCGGGAGTTTGCGGCGACGAACGCGGAGGCGTTGTTCGTCAGCCAACCCACCGAAGCGGCCGTGAAAAGCTACGTCGAGGACGTTCGAGCGCGCGCCGAGGAGGCGGGACGAAACGGCGACGACCTCGCCTTCTTCGCCGGAATCGCGCCGATAGTGGGTGAGACGGAGGAAGTCGCACAGGCGAAGTACGACAAGTACCGCGAGAACGTCGATACGGAGGCCACGCTCACGTTGCTCGGCGGGTTCATGGATTTGGACTTCTCGGAACTCGCGCCGGACCAACCCGTCGAACACATCGAAACCGAGGCGATTCAGGGCGCGGTGGACGCCCTCACCAAACACGCGCCGGAGCGGGACTGGACGGTACGCGACGTGGCGGAGTTCTGCGGACTCGGTTCCACCTCGCCCGTCGTCGTCGGGTCGCCCGAAACGGTCGCCGACGAACTCGAACGCTGGCACGCGGAGACGGGGATTTCGGGGTTCAACCTCAAGGAAATCGTCCGCCCCGGCACGCTCCGGGACTTCGTGGAATTGGTCGTGCCCGAACTCCGAGAACGGGGCCTCGTCCGCGAGGAGTACGCGGGTGAAACGCTTCGGGAGAACGTGTTCGGTCGGCAGCACCTCGCTGCCGACCATCCGGCGAGGCGATGAAATCGGCCGGGGGTGGACACGGAAATCGGTGCTGTCGGTCGAACCATCCCGCATTTCCCGACGTCTCACGCCCGTTTCCGGGTGAACGATAGCGTCGTTTATCGCCGTACGTGACCTACTTCGACTGCGGGGAAAACACCATGAGTATCGGAACAACTGACAACGAGACGGTCGTCCGCCGCGATATCGAAGAGGTATGGAGCAGCGACGGCGACTTGGGCACCATCGACGACACCGTGACGGACGACTTCGTCTATCATACATCGATGATGGACATCAACGGCCGGGACGAGTACAGGGAGATGGCCGAGGAAACCCGGAAGATGTTCTCCGATTTCGAGATGGAGGTCGAGGACCTCCTCTCGTCGGACGACGAGGTGGTCGTTCGGTACACCATGCGGGGCACGAACACCGGCGAGATGATGGGCAAGGAACCGACCAACGAACGAATCGAGATGACGGGTATCATCATCGACCGACTGGAGGACGGGAAGATACGCGAGCGATACGAGAACGCCGACGAACTCGGCATGCTCGTCCAACTCGGCGTGGTCGAACTGCCGCCGGAGATGCGGGAGTTCGAGGAGTAAGCGGGTGGACGCGTCGAACCGCTTTTTTGGAACCCTCGTCTCCGGAACCGGCGAGACGGAGGTTCGGAACGGAGAAATGCGGCCGTTTCACCGCTGTCTACGCCCGTTACCGGATGAACGATGAGTTCCGTTTATGCACTCACTGAGCGTTCGAGACTCGCGGGGGACACTGTGAGTATCGAGACAGCCGACAACGAAGCGGTCGTCCACCGGGAGATTCGTGACGTATGGGACGGAGGGGACTTCGACGTGATTCCCGACCTCGTCGCCGAAGACTTCGTTTTTCACAATCCGATGCTCGACGAGCCGGCGCGTGGACCGGACGGGTATCGGAAATTAGTCGAGGCGTTTCACGACTCCTTCTCCGACATGGAACACGAAGTGGACGGAATGTACGCCGTGGACGACGTGGTGGTGACGCGATATACGACGCGGGCCACCCACGACGGTGAGCTCATGGGCATCGCGCCGACGGAAACGAAAATAGAGGTCACTGGAATCGTCATCGACCATCTGAAAGGCGGCAAACTCGCGGAACGGTACGTCAACGACGACGCGCTGGGACTGTTCGAACAGATCGGTGCCGTCGAACCGCCGACGGAATCGGAACCGACGGACTGACCGACCCGCACAAACGAACCTCTTTTGGGCGGACCACACCAACGCGAAGACAATGAACGTACTCGTCGTCGGGGCGGGCGCGATGGGTCGCTGGTTCGCCGAGGTGATACCGGGCGACATCGCGTTTGCCGACGCGGAACCGGGGGTTGCGGAGGAGGCCGCTCGAACGGTCAGCGGGCGAGCGGTCGCGCTGGAGTCCGACGAATCATTCGACGTGGTCTGTCTCGCCGTCCCGATTCCCGCAACCCAAGCGGCAATCGAGGAACACGCGCCGAAGGCCGACCGTGCGATGGTCGACGTGAGCGGCGTCATGGCCGGACCGGTCGAAGCGATGGCGGAACACGCACCGAACGTCGAACGCGTAAGCCTGCATCCGCTGTTCGGGTCGGACACCGCCCCGGGGAACGTGGCGGTCGTCACGGACCAACCCGGCCCGGTGACGGACGAACTACTCGCCGCAATCGAGGCCCGCGGGAACACGCTGGTCGAGACGACGGCGGCGGAACACGACGACGCAATGACGACGGTGCAAGCCGGGACGCACGCCGCGGTACTCGCCTTCGCGCTGGCGGCGAACTCCGTCCCCGAGGGGCTTCGAACTCCCGTCTACGATGAGTTGGCCGACCTCGCGGACCACGTGACCGACGGCGAACCGCGCGTGTACGCCGACATTCAGGCCACCTTCGACGGCGCGACGGGCGTGGCGGAAGCGGCGAAGCGACTGGCCGACGCCGACCCGGCCGACTTCGAACGGTTGTATCGCGAGGCCGCGGACGCACACGAGGTGGACGAATGAACGCGGAGCAGCGCGAGCAGGTGCTGTCGAACGCGAAGTACCTCCAAGACGTGCGACCCGTGGACCCCGAGGAGATTTCGGAGTACGTCGAGGGGGGACCCCACCCGGCGGTCGTTCGGCAGGTCCTTCGCGAGGAAGCGGGGTCGCTCGGCTTCGTGGAGCGCGAGGACGGCACCTTCGAACCCGCCTCGGACGACCCCGTTCGCCCCGAGTTCCGCGGCGTCGATTCGTTCCCCGAGAAGTACGGACGAAAACTCGAAGACCTGCTCGTCGCGGAGTTCGGCGCGGGGTGGCCGGACGGCGCGTCGGGCGACGAACTCCGCCGGACGATTCGACGCCTCAAGGAGGACTACTTCGCCCAGAACTCCGTCGAGTACGACTATCGCGTCGCGCTCGGCTACGCCGTCTACCACCTGCCCGACTACTACGCCGTGGTCCAGTACGTGCTCTCGGAACTCGCGGAACGCGGCCTGCTGCCCGGAAAACTCCGCGTCCTCGACGTCGGAGCGGGAGTCGGCGGCCCCGCCCTCGGTCTCCACGATTTCGTTCCGGCAGAGACGTTCGTGGAGTATCACGCCGTCGAACCGAGCGACGCCGCCGACGTCCTCGCCGCGATGCTGGAGGAGACGGGTGAGAACTTCTACCCGACGGTCCACCGCGACACCGCGGAAGCCTTCGAACCCGAGGGCGGCACGAAGTACGACCTCATCCTGTTCGGCAACGTGTTGAGCGAACTGGCCGACCCGGAGGCAGTCGTTCGAAAGTATCTCTACTTCCTCGCGCCGACGGGGTCGATGGTCGCCATCTCCCCGGCGGACAAGAACGCCAGCATCGGTCTTCGGGAGGTCGAACGGAGCGTCGCAGACCGAACGGCGGTGTTCTCGCCGACGCTTCGCCTCTGGCCCGACGAGGAACCGACCGACGACTGCTGGTCGTTCGACGTGAAACCCGAGTTGGCCGTGCCGCCGTTCCAGCGCCGATTGGACGCCGGGGAGAGCGGAGACGGCGAGGGTGGCGATGGGTCCGCCGAACGCGAAACGGGTGGACGCTCCGAGGAGTCCACGGGTCAGGTGGAACACCGAGGTATCGACGCCAGCAACTACGAGTTCGATTCGAACGACGATGAGGGGACGGGGACGCAGGGCATCGACGCGAGTCAGGACAGAATCGACGCGAGTCAGTACCGAACCGACGCGAGCGAATACGGCGACAGCGACGACGGTAGCGACGCGTCCGGGCGTGGACTCGATGCGGGTGGTGCTGATGCGAGCACACACGACCCCGAGACGGACGAACCGCGGGAGTTGGTGACGCTGGACGACATCGAGGGCGACGGCGAGTTCGTCAACGTCGACGTGCAGTTCTCGCACGTCATCCTCCGCACCGACGGGACCCGTCGACGGGAGTTCACCGCCAATCCGGCCGAATCCGCGAAGATGGCGGAGATGGAGCGGCACGTGACCGAGCGGGTGAACCTCGTCGCAGTGAAACTCAGTCACTCGCTGTCGGAGGAGGGTGAAAACGCCGTGTTCAAAATCAGTGACGGCAGCGAGGCGGTGGGGAACTTCGCGGTCCTGACGAAGGAAACGTCACTCAACCGCACGCTTCGCGAGGCGGCCTACGGAAGCCTCCTCTCGTTCGAGGACGTACTCGTGCTCTGGAACGAGGACGAAAAAGCGTACAACCTCGTCGTGGACGAGCGGACGGTCGTAGACCGCCGCTAGTTCGCCTCGACGCACTCCCGGACGAAGTTGTAGTACGAACCGAACTTCCCTTCGTCGTTCGGTGACAGCGGTATTTTGTTCTCCGCGAGCAGTTCGACCGTCTTCTTTGGCTCGCACTCGAACCAGATGGACAGGATGTCTACGTTACGCTGGGCGTATTCGTAGTTGAGTTCGAGTGTGTGAGCGTCTGTGACATTTCCCTCCGCCATGTCCGTTCGCATAATGTGAGCCTCACAGCTTAAATCCCAGTGATTCATTGATTATCAATGCTGGATTACAACAGCGAGAGTACATACTGTTCCCAATCCCGACCCAGTCCGAAACGGGACGAAGACGGGCCATCGAGGCGTTTCATCGCGGCAGTCCGTGTGTCGGCTCGTCTCGCTGTCCTGATTTTTCGCTGTCATTCCTCGTTTCGTCTCACTCGTTCGGGTCGTTTCCACTAGTGATTGTCGCCCGCTCCGGTCACTCGCACAGTAGTCGGTATCGACCGTTTTCGTCGGACCGTCCGACGTCGGTTGTGGCCTGCTCACGAACACCGAGCGGAGTACTTTTGCGTTCCCGTTCCAACCCCTGTTCATGGGCGATTCGCTCGAAATTCTTCTGACGAACGACGACGGCATCGATAGCCCCGGTATCCGCGCACTGTACGAGAGTCTCAAAGAAGTCGGCAACGTGACCACTGTCGCGCCAGCGACGGACCAGAGCGCGGTCGGCCGTGCGATGTCCTACGAAGTCGAAGTCGAGGACCACGAACTCGGCTATGCGATTACGGGCACCCCGACCGACTGCGTCGTCGCCGGACTGACCGAACTCGGACCGTACCCCGATATCGTCGTCTCCGGCTGTAACAACGGCGCGAACCTCGGTGCGTACGTGCTCGGGCGCTCCGGGACGGTCAGCGCCGCCGTCGAAGCCGCGTTCTTCGACGTTCCGGCCATCGCCGTCTCGCTTCACGTTCCGAACAACCTCTGGCCCTACGACACGACCGTCGAGGAGTACGAGGAAGCGGCGCGAGCGGCGAGCTATCTCACCGAACACGCGCTCGACGCGGGCGTGTTCGAGCAGGCGGAGTACCTGAACGTCAACGCGCCGATGCCGAGCGACGGGCCGACGCCGATGGCAGTCACCCGTCCCTCGCACGTCTACGACATGGATACGACCAACGAAGGGGGCGTCATCACGCTGCACGACCTGACGTGGGAACAGATGGACGACGAGACGCTCCCGGACGCGGAGGGAACGGACCGTCGTGCGGTGTACGAAGGCAAGGTCAGCGTCTCCCCGCTGACGGCTCCGCACACGACACACCACCACGAGTCGCTGGACGAGTTGGTGACGGAGTACCGCGATTAGCGCTACCGTTTTACCCACAGAAGTCTAATCGGGCCTGATGACTAGGGGGTAGGGGGATTCGTGAGTCATAGCGATATCGAACAACTCGCGCTCGATTCACTCCCGGTAAACGTCGCGGTACTCGACGAAAACGGGATAATCGTCGCAACGAACGAGTCGTGGGAGGAGTTCGGGCGCGAAAACGGGTTGACAGCCACGACGTGCGGCGTCAGCTACCTCGACGTTTGCGACGTGGCTGACGACCTGACGGCGGACGAGGTAGCCGCGGGTATCCGCGGGATTCTGGCGGGCGACCGGGCGGAGTTCAGCCTCGAATATCCGTGTCACTCCCCGGACGAACGACGATGGTTCGTGATGCGTGCCGCCGAAGTAACGGACGACGGAAACCGGTACGTCGTCGTCGCGCACATGAACGCCACCGAGCGGCACGAACGGGAGTCCGAAATCGAGCGCTACGAGCTAATCGTTCGCAACGTCCCGGTGATATTTTTCTCCATCGACACGGACGGGACGTTCCAACTCGCGGAAGGAAGCGGGTTGGAATCGACGGGAGCGACCGACGGGGAAATCATCGGTCAATCCATCTACGAACGGTACGAGGACTACCCGGACATCCTCAAGGACTGTCTCCGTTCCCTGTCGGGTGATTTGGTTCGAACGACGAGGGAGTTTCACGGCACGATATACGATATCGTCTTCCAACCCGTGTTCGACGCGGACGGGAACGTGGAACGCGTCATCGGCGTCGCCATCGACGTAACCCGGCGAAAACATCACGAGGAGGCGCTCGCCTCGTTGTCCGACCTTACCCGTGAGTTGCTGGGGACGGAAACCGCGGAGGAGGTGTGTTCCACCACGGTGGACGCGGCGGACCGGCTGTCCCTCCCCGTGACGATTATCGCGCTGTACGACGAATCGACCGGCGCGCTCCGACCGACCGCAAGGACGGAGGAGGTGGACGAACTGCCGGAGGAGTTGCTGAACGGGGAGGGCATCGCGTGGGAATCGTTCATCCAGAACGACGCCCGATTCGACGGCGAAACCGTCTCCATTCCGCTCGGAACGCACGGCGTGTTCGTCACCTCGGTGTCCGGCGAGGCGACCCTCGACATCGCGGAACTCTGTGCGGCCGCCGTCGAGTCGGCCCTCGGACGCGCCGAACGTCAACGACGACTGCACGACCAGGAAGCGAGGCTTCGTCGGCAGAACGCGGCGCTCGAACGCCTCAACGAACTGAACGAGGGAATCCGGCGCATCGACCGGGCGCTCGTGGAGGCGCGAACCCGCGAGGAGATAGAGAGGGCCGTCTGTTCCCGTTTAGCGAGCGGGGGGCCGTACCGGTTCGCGTGGGTCGGGGCGGAGGACCCGGCAACGGGGACTGTCGTTCCGCACGAGTCGGCGGGTATCGAGCGCGGTTACCTCGACGCGGTAACGATAAAGACCGACGACGAAACGGGCGACTTAGCAGGGACCGCGCTTCGGACCGAACGGGCGCAGGTCGCACAGGACGTACTCCGCGGTCCGCTCTCCGAGCAGTGGCAGAGCGAGGCGCTGAAACGCGGCTATCGCTCCTCGTGTGCCCTCCCGCTTCGCTACGGTGACGCTGTGTACGGCGTGCTTTCGGTGTACTCCGACGAACCGCGGACGTTCGACGAACTGGAACGGGCCGTCCTCGAAGACGTGAGTCAGACCATCGCCTACGCCATCAACGCCGTCGAGAGCAAGAAAGCCCTCACCGGAAGCGAGATGGTCGAACTGGAGTTCGACATCGAGGATTCGTCGGTCGTGTTCGTGGATATCGCGGAACGGCTCGACTGCCACGTCGAATTCATGGGCGTCGTCTCGAAACACGACGCCACGGTGACGGCGTTTTTCACCGTGGACGGCGCGCCGTCGGACGACGTGTGCGGACTCGCGTCCCACTCCTTGGAGGTCGTCGACATCGAACGAGTGAGCAGTCGGGACGAGTCCGCGCTGTTCGCCGCGACGCTGACCGATTCGAGTTTCGTCGGGACGCTCCTCGACTACGGCGCGATTCCGGAGTCGGTCACCGTCGGGCCGCTTCCGGGTTCGGTCGTCGTCCGACTCTCGACGAACGCCGACGTTCGGACCTTCGTCGAGGTGCTCCAGAAACGGTTCCCGGCGTTGGAACTGCGAAGTCGCCGCCATCGAGAGCGACCGGTGGTGTCCGGGGACATCGATACGGCGCTCGCGGAGACCCTCACGGACCGCCAACGGGAGGTGTTGGAGACGGCGTACTACAGCGGTTTCTTCGACTCGCCGCGAAAGAGTACCGGCGAGGAGGTGGGACGCTCGCTCGACATCTCACAGCCGACGTTCCAACACCACTTGCGGACGGCGGAGCGAAAACTCCTCCACCGTCTCTTCGAATCGTAAGACGGAAGCCATCCGTCTAGACAGATAGCCCCCGTCGAAAACTATCACGTTCAATCTAGCTGGAAACGCCTTTAGATAGTATACCCTCCCCGTAAGTATGAAGACGGATATAAAACGACGAGGCGAACGGGGCGCCGATAGTGACCGAATCAGCCTGGATGTACTTTCCGCCGTCATGGACGCGGCGGGATACGACGACGCGACCGAGTTCACGACGTGCTTGTACGACGTCATCGACCCGGACGCCCTCGATTCGCTCTTTCACAGCAGGACGAGGGGCGGCCGCGTCGAGTTTTCGCTCGAAGGATACGACGTCTGCGTTCACAGTGACGGTATCGTGGAAGTCGTTCCGGAGTGACGATGGGCGAACAGCGTATGGATGAAAACGAAGCGTCGTCCGACGAGCGTGTGTGTGCCGTCTGCGGAGACGCCATCGATATCGAATCGTGGCATCCGGTCCTCGCCGAAACCGACGGGACGGGAACGCTCCGCCTGTATCCGTTCTGTACGCCCGACTGCCGAGACGCGTGGAAGGAACGCGAACACAACGATAACAGAGAATGACCGAATCACGAACCAACGAGATAGAATACAGCGAATACGAGGACGAGTACGGGACCGTGGCGATGTTCTACGACCCGGAGAACCACCGAGCGTGGATTCGCTCCAGCACGACGGTTTCCGTGCAACGGTAGCGACGCGGAGAAGGCCGCAGGTGCCACGCGTACAGTACGACATCCGTCTTCCGCAGACCACTCGATACGATAGGCCGTCGTCGAGGTGACCGACCGTCCATCGGTAGTTCCCCGGACGAGAATGGACCGTCGGAATATTTATTTGAATTTCTGACCGATTCCTCGTGTGAACCGGACCCTCCTCTACCACGCGTCGATGGCCCTCGCCGGCCTCGGTTTCATCGCCCGCGCCGCTCTCGAATTCGTGACACAGGACGCGGGTGTCGGCGCGTGGTTGGCGGCCATCGGGAGCGTCTGTTTCCTCCTCGGAAGCGTCTTCAACGCCCTCCGTGGACCGGACGACTTCGAACCCGGCCGCCTCGCGTGGGTCGGCGTCGGCGGCGCGCTCCTCTCCGTCGTCGGACTCGGTCTGTCCTTGTTCTCCTGAGGGGCCACCGACGGAACCCTCATCGGGAAGGACTACCCACTACAGAAATCGCCGGAAACTCCAGTACAGCCCCGATAGCATGTTTTTCGCGCTCGAAACGGGCGACAACCGCGAATCGGGGTTTCTCGCCGGTTCGAACTGGCTTTCGAGTTCCGCCGTCGAACAGCGACGAATCTCGCCGGAGTTGACGCGGTCCCCGTCGGGGTCGGTTACCCGCAACAACGTCACCTCCTCTCTCCGTCCCACGACGCGGTGGACGTTCGATTGGGAGGGCTCGCCGGCGGGTCGGTAGTGGTCGCCGATTTCTGTCATGGTTCGTCGGTATGTTTCCATACCTACCGGTCCAGAGTATATGAAACGACCGCCTGTGAACGTGCCTCGCACGCTACAACTGCGTACGAGCCGATGAGACGCCGAAAAATCGACCGCTCGCTTCCTCGTTCAGTCAACGACGACCAGCACGTCGCCCATATCGACGCTCTCGCCCTCGCTGACCGCGACTTGGGTGACGGTGCCACTGCGGGAAGCGACCACGTCGTTTTCCATCTTCATGGCTTCGAGGACACAGACCACGTCGCCGGACTGGATCTCGTCGCCCTCCGCGACCTTCACGTCGAGGATGGTACCCTGCATCTCGGCCGAAACCGTCTCGCCTTCGGCGTCCACAACGGTCTGATTACCGCTGTCACTGCTGCCACCCGCCGGTTTCGGCTTCTGGCCGCCGCCGTTGGAACTCGTCGGGACCGCCGCGACGCCGCCGCGGTCTTCGAGGTTGACCTCGAAGCGCTTGCCGTTGACTTCGACCGTGAACTCGCGTTCGACGACTTCTTCGTCGTCGTTCGACGACGTTTCCGAACCCCACTTCTCCTGTGCGTCCGCGATTCGGTCCTGGTCGAGGTGGTGGTCGAGGTACTTCGTCGTGTGCGTCCCCGCGACGAACTCCTCGTCTTCGAGCATCAAGCGGTGGAACGGGATGATGGTCGGGATTCCCTCGATGTCGTACTCCGCGAGCGCACGCTGGGAGCGAGCGATACACTCCTCGCGGTCGCCGGCGTGGACGATGAGCTTTGCAATCATCGAGTCGTAATCGGTGACGAGGTCGTCGCCCTGTCGGAGCGCATCGTCCAACCGGACGCCGATTCCGCCCGGCGGGTCGTAGGTCGTCAGTTTGCCGCCCGTCGCGGGAGCGAAGTCGTTCGCGGCGTTCTCGGCGTTGATGCGGAACTCTATCGCGTGACCTTCGAGTTCCACGTCGTCCTGTTCGAAGCCGAGCGGTTCGTCGGCCGCGACTCGAATCTGCCACTTCACGATATCGACGTCGGTCAACCACTCCGTGACGCAGTGTTCGACCTGAATCCGGGTGTTGACTTCGAGGAAGTAGAAGTTCGCGTCCACGCCGAGCAGTTCGTCGGCGCCGCGCGTCTCGTCCTCCTCGACGAGGAACTCGAAGGTACCGGCGTTGTAGTAGCCGGCGGCGTCCGCGCCGTCGCGGGCCGACTCCGCGATTTTTTCCCGCAACTCGTCCGAGAGCGCGGGGGACGGGCCTTCCTCGATGACCTTCTGGTGGCGGCGCTGGAGCGAACAGTCGCGCTCGCCGAGGTGGCGGACGTTGCCGTGGTGGTCCGCGATTATCTGGACCTCGATGTGACGCGGGTTTTCGAGGTAGCGTTCGAGGTAGACGTTGGCGTTGTCGAAGTACGCCTCCCCCTCGCGCTGGGCGGATTCGAGTTGGTCTTCGGCTTCCTCTGGACCGCGAACGACCTTCATCCCGCGGCCGCCGCCGCCGCCTTCCGCTTTGATGGCGACGGGGTAGCCGTATTCGTCGCCGAAGTCAGTGACCTCGGAAGGGTCCTCGACGGGGTCAGTCGTCCCGGGAACGATGGGCACGCCGGCCGCATCCATCGTCTTGCGGGCCTTCGTCTTCTCGCCGAGTTGTTCCATCGACTCGCTCTCCGGGCCGATCCACATCACGCCGTCGGTGGCTTCGACCTTCGCGGCGAAGTCGGCGTTCTCCGCGAGGAACCCGTAGCCGGGGTGAATCGCGTCGGCACCGGCCTTTTTTGCGGCGTCGATGATTGCATCCTGGTCGAGGTACGAGTCGGCGGCGCGCGCCGGGCCGACGTTGTACGCTTCGTCGGCGTAGCGAACGTGGCCGGAATTTCGGTCGGCGTCGCTGTAGACGGCGACGGTGGCGATTCCGAGCTCCTCGCAGGCGCGCATCACGCGAACCGCGATTTCGCCGCGATTTGCGACAAGAACCTTATCGAACATTCTTGCAGAAAGCTATTCGGGAAGGCCACCTCATTCTGTCGGTTCTCCCCCGGTGACGACGCCGTCAACGCGACGTTTCCACACTGGTTGACGAGGCGGCCCGGACGTTCGAAGGGGACCCGAAACGTTTTTTATGATATATCTTGGCATCTACACCGTGCAACGAACGACTCCACCCGCCGCTGGACACCCGAACCACGGGCCAGCACCTGCTTTTCGCCGGGTGGAGTCCCGATTCGGCCGCTGACGCGGGACGGGGTGAAACCGGGCGACTCGCGTTCTCACTATCGAACGATACCCCGAAATCAGACACCGATGTACGAAATCAGGCAGTCAGCCCGCCGTATCGCCACCGAACGAGTGCAACAGACGACTAACGAGACGGTTCGACGAACCACCGGCCAGGAGCGACGATGACCGACATGGACCCCCGGACCTACTACGACGAGTTCGGCGAACACGAGTGGGAGCGATTGGAGCGTGACCCCGTCACCCGCATGGAGTTCGAGAACACGGTCGACTACCTCGGCCAGTACCTCCCCGACGCGGGTCGTGTCCTCGACGTGGGCGGTGCGTCGGGTCGCTATGCCGTGTGGCTCGCCGAGCGGGGTCGTCGGACCACGTCCGACTGCTCGTCGGAAGCGACGGATTCCGACGCTGGTTATACCGTGAGGCTCGTGGACGTGAGCGAAACGCAGGTCGAACTCGCCCGTGAAAACGCCGCGGAGCGCGGACTCGCCGACCGAATCACCGCCGAAGTGGGTGACGTGCGCGATTTGCGATTCAGGGATGAAAAATTCGACGCGGTGTGCTGTCTCGGCGGCCCCCTGAGCCACGTCGTGGACGACGACGAGCGCGCCACCGCCATGCGCGAACTACGCAGGGTCGCCGCACCCGACGCGCCCGTCTTCGTCTCCGTCATCAGTCGCTTCGCGCCCCTCCGGGACATCGTGAAGTTCGACCTCGAATCCTCGCACGGCTTACTGGCCCCCATCGCCGAGGACGGCAAGTACACCGCGGAACGCGTCGTCGAACACGCCGACGGCGAGGGCTGGGCGGAGTGTCACTTCTTCCGTGCCGAGGAGTTCGAGTCGGAATTGCAGGACGCGGGCTTCGCCGTCGAGAAACTGGTCGGTCTGGAGGGCGTCGCCAACCGGATGAAACCGGAGTTGGCGGAGGCGAGCGACGAGGCCGTCGAGAGCGTGCGCGAGGTCGTTCGAATGCTTCGAGAAGACCGTGCGGCGGTCGATTTCTCGGAGCACATGCTGGCGGTGTGTCGAGTATAGTATCTGGAAACCTTTCTCGTCCTGCGGTGTGCTTTGTTACCTCCGTTTGATTCTACAAGCGAAAATGGACTCCCCAATATATCGTATCAATCTATTCGCGGTTCGTGGGTATTATTTAGTGTATCAACGCTCATCGAAATCGACAAGCGAATTCGATTGTTCCGAACAGTTAGGTGAAAAGAAGTCCGATCTCTGTGATTTCGCCCCGTTTCGAGATGACTGATTAATCCTGTAGACAAAGTGGAACGCTCGACGGTAGCGAGGTCGATTCCTCGAACTCTCCCGATTTTGGGCGATTGGCTTCCTGTGGGCAGTATAAGCGGCAGTAGAAAGGCCAGATGGTCGTTTTGAACCGATGACTCAAATAATACGAACCACATAGTCGATAGCAACTGTTCCAGCAATCAACTGCTGGAGTCCCGAGTCATTCGATTCCTCAAACGTCACGTGTTTGTAAATTCGTCTGGATTTAAAGAGAATCAATCGGCATCGATACCTATGATTGTTCTGCTGACAGAACCCTATTTGATCGATTCAAGTGTGTCTGCTTCCCTGTCGTTTGAAAGGGATATCTAGTTATGACACTATTTTGTGCATTGACTCAGTACACCACTCGTTCGATGACTGCTTGGATAAGCGTTGCTCCTCTGGATTTAGATGGGTGAACCAAGAGTACACTACACTCTAATCGGCTACTGATCTCGCTCGCAGGGTCCCCAAGCACCATTTCGTGTATACGTGAGTGCGCAACTGTTCCCACTATCGCTATGTCGGCACTTGCTGCAGCAGCGACTAACCCCGAAACCGTATCGGACACTTGGATCACCTCGCTCTCCGTTTCAACGGAGCAGAGTCCCTCAAGCTCATGTAAGAATTCACGTGCTACGCCGATCTGTTCCTCCGAGGCACTTGGGTCAACCGCGGTCACGAATCGGATAGTCGCTCCGAAGACAGTAGCGATCGCATTAGCGACCGCGACTTTCGTTGGTTCGTATGGTCGTCGTTGGGTAAGGACAGCAATCTCGTCAACAGCTCGTAATCCACGATCCTGAAGGAAGACGGTCGTACACGGAGCGTGTTTCATGAACCAGTCGACGTCACTACCGAGTAGTTCCGCGTGCCAGTGGTCAGGTCGCCATTCTCCAAGGATGAGTTCGACACCGAGATTCTCCGCGTAATTGACGACCGCTTTCTTTGTATCGTGGCTAACGACTTCACTTGCCTCGATGACAGCCGGAAGTTCCTCAGCTAACTCACGTGTTTGTGTCTCGAATTCCCGGTCATCCAAGCTCAGCTCAGTCGCCGAGGATAGAGGAAGCTGGTCTGGGACTTCCTCAAATCGGATCGCGTGAACCGTGCCGCCTTGTTGCTGTGCGACGCTCGCCGCAACGCGGAGTAATGTCTGTTCCCGTTCTACAGATGTCTCCGCATCCATTGCAACGAGGACGTGACCATCGCCATCAGTAACCGCTCGCTCCGTCTCGATCAACGTTTGAGAACTCTCGGACCGCCGAATCGCATCGAGGGCTGCACCCTCCCGTTCTGTCCGCTCGTGACCGTAGAATCGATACCAGGCAATACCGAACAGGATGATCCCCAGTGCACCTCCAAGTGCAACGATTCCCATTTGCGTCAGTAAAAGAAGCCCACCGAGGGCTCCAATACCCTGCACTATGGGATAACCAGGGGCTGTAAACTCGGGTGTGTACCAGTCGAGGTCACTTTCGCGGAACGCGATGAGTGCACCGTTGATGAAGACGAACACAAGAATCTGGAATGCACTCGCCAACTTCGCGAGATCAACGACCGGTACGAATGCAATCAGAACGAGCAGAATCAACCCAGTGAATCCGATGGAGTATATCGGTGTCTTGAATCGTTCACTTATTTCACTGAACTGTGGTGGGGCCAACGAATCGCGGCTCATCGCGAGCGGATAACGTGATGAAGACAACACACCTGCATTCGCCATACTCGTTAATGCTAAAACCGCGACGATAGCAAGCACGAGGCCGCCCAGTGGCCCTGCGAACGCTTCTGCCGCTTGGGCCATCGGCGTCAAATTGTGCTTCGTCTGTAGTTCGGAGGCTGGTACAACGCCAACGATAACGAAAACGGTCAACGTGTACACCAACATCATCACGAGAACCGAAACGAGAATCGCGATGGGAATGTTTCGCCCCGGATCTTCGACTTCTTCGGCGACACTGGCGATTTTCGTAACACCGGCATAGGAGACGAAGACGAAGCCGGTTGCTGCAAGAAGCCCGGTATCTCCATGCGTCAAAAACGGATGATATTGGGAGTGGTCGACGTATGTCATCCCATCAGCCACGAATCCCACGAGGATGAGCAGAACAAAACTGACGATCCCGGCCTGTAATCGTCCAGTTTGCTTGACGCCGATGATATTGACGATGATCAGAAGAATACCGAGTCCGATCCCGACAACTGTGAGTAAGCCTGCCGAGAAATCGACGAGTAACAGGAGATACGCGCCCAGACCGACAAGAGCGAACGCGCTTTTGAACACGAGCGAGAACCAGGCACCAATCCCGGCAATGGTCCCCGGAAGCGGCCCCATCGCTCGATCAATGAAAAGATAGGTCCCACCCGCTTCAGGAAGTGCTGTGGCCATCTCAGCTTTCGAAAGGGCGGCAGGGAGGACAATCAGTCCCGCAAGCAAGTAGGCCAATATTACACTTGGCCCTGTTTTTGTGGCTGCGAGTCCCGGAAGGACGAAGATACCACTTCCGATCATCGCTCCGATACTGATCGTGATCGTCGCATACAAGCCCAGATCGCGTTCGAGATTTTTTACCATAGTGGCTATTTTTTACCCAGATTCGGCTCCGTTTCTTCCGTTCTCTATTTTTGTGAGCCGAATAACATAAGCGTGAACCCTCTATCCACTATTTGTCGTGTCTACTGAACGCACACCCGATTTATATTCTTGTGAATCGATCCACCACTATGTCCCATCCTGATTCCGGCCCCAGCAGAGCGATTCCGGAATCGCTTGCCAACGACCTACGTACGCTTGAGGACGAATCACTTCGAGAAGTCATTTCATTTGTGCAAACATTGCTCCGTAAACGCGCCGCTCAAACTACTCAAATAGAAGCAGCACCCGGTGAAGAAATCATCCATATTGAGGAACTGGATGGGTATACTCTGGTCACGAAAACACACGAATGCGTAGACGGATGCGATGATTGTCCACACGGCCCCTATCTCTATCGAATGAAAGAAGAACATTCAGCTATCGATAACGAATCGACACTCCATTGGGTATTTTTGGGTCGCATAGAACCGTCACATCGTGAACCATAGGAATGCCACGATAGCGCTACTTTGTTGGCCATCGACCACGCTGTTTTGTCGTCGCGATCGGTTTGGCGCTGGACGAATATATCTCGGCGGTACTCGAGCCAAAAATCAAGCGACTAAATCGACTTTTCTCTGATCTCCCGAGAACAGTGCTGTCATAGTAATCCGTCTGCTCGGCAATCGCTCCGATTGCATCATCGGCTTTTAAAATCCACGTATTGACCGGTTTCGCTCCGTCAAGCTGATCAACAGCTGCAGATACATATTGCTCAGCACGAGCTTGTCTCCTCGAGGATACATTGGGTGGAATGATGTGCAAAATATTTGTCCATGCGTTATGCTCTCTTGCAAGTGTATGTCCAACAGTCACGGCAAGACCGGAGTGATTTCCACTCGAGACGTTCGAAGAATAGACGAAAGATGGTTTACTATGGGTCAGAATAGACTCAGCTATGGCATATCGACTCGACAATATCGATAAACGGATCATCTACTATCTGATGAAAGACGCTCGAGATACGTCCGCTCCAACGATTGCTGATGAGGTAAACGTTTCAGCAGGAACGGTCCGTAATCGTATTTCCCAACTACAAGGGAATGGCATTATTACGGGCTTCCACGCAAATATCGATTTTGAGGAGGCCGATGGCCGACTGACGAATTTGTTTTCCTGCACTATACAAGTCCCAATGGGAGAGAAACTCGCCCAGCAAATCCTTGAAATTCCCGGTGTCATCAATATTCGTGAACTCATGACCGGTCGCGGGAACGTTCAGGTAAAAGCAATCGGTGATGGAACTACTGACCTTTCTCGAATCGCCTATGAACTCACAGACTGTGGTCTCGAGATAGAAGACGAAGATCTAATACAAAATGAACGGTTCCACCCCTACCACGAATTTGGCCCTGACGAACCCGGGGATCACATCTCATTGACGGATCTTGTAAGCCTCTCCGGAGACGCCGATATTGTCGAAGTAGCAATCGATCCAGATGCACCGGTTGCTAACAAGACCTTACGAGAGGCTGGCGAAGAAGGATTGATTCAGGACGATCTTCTCGTCATCGCAATCGAACACGATGAGACTGTCCTCACACCGAAGGGCGATACGCTCATCCGGCCGAACGATGTTGTCACCGTTTTCTCGAGAGGCGGCATTTCTGATAATATTCTTCAGAGCTTCACTGTTAACGGACAAGCTCAGACGATTGATTAAAAGAATGAAATTATGAATATATACATTTGAATTCCCTATCTGAAAGTTCGTGAAATGAACTGTGTTTTATCCCCTCTCTCGGTATAATCTCGGCGGGATTTTCGAATCGCCGTATACTATATAAATTCAATTTGGGTATCCCATGCTGGTCTATTAAACCCATTCCTTTTTCATGGTGGGGTAAAGAAGTACTCTACACATGGCCGAAAACTCGCCAAGTGAAGACGTCTCCACGGCCGAATCGGCCGGTGAAGGCGACGTCGAAACGGAATTATCGCGGGATATGAGCCTCTTCGATATTACTTTCATCGGAGTTGGAGCAATGATCGGTGCAGGGGTATTCGCCCTCACTGGTTTTGCCGCCGGTCTCGCGGGACCGGCACTAACGATTGCATTCATCCTCAACGGGGCCGTTGCAATGTTCACTGCCGTCTCTTATGCGGAACTCGGTGCAGCATTCCCAGAAGCAGGAGGGGGATATCTCTGGGTGAAAGAAGCGCTCGTCGACCCGAACGGATTCTATGCTGGGTGGATGAGTTGGTTCGCTCACGCGGTTGCGTGTTCGTTGTACGCCGTAACCTTCGGGACCTTCTTCGTTGAGTTCTTCCGAATCCTTGGGATTGCAACGTTTCCTGCGTTCGGGTTGGGCGTTGGTTTCTGGGAGAAACTCCTCGCTGTCCTGATGATCTCCGCGTTTGCATATATCAACTTCCGAGGGGCCGAAGAAACTGGGAAAGCCGGTGTCATCGTTACGGGAATCAAGGTCGTCATTCTGGGCCTCTTCATTGCCTTCGGTATCTGGGCAACGGTGAGAACTCCAAATTGGACGGCAAAATTCCTCGACAGTCCGAGCTTTGCACCGGGTGGCTGGATCGGCATTGTTGGCGCAATGGGTTTCACCTATATCGCTTTCGAGGGCTACGAGATCATCGTCCAGTCGGGTGAAGAGGTTGTTGATCCTGGGAAGAACGTTCCCAAGGCCGTCTTCTACTCGATGGCTATCGTCGTTCCCATCTACGTTCTCGTCTCATTCGCCGCAATCGGCGGCATCGACATCACCCAGCATCTGATCAGCCAACCCGGCGGTATCCCGAACTCCGCGGGTACTTCTCTTCCCACGTGGAAAGCGCTCGGTGAGATGGGTGAACTCGGGATTATCGAAGCAGCGGGACAGTTCGTCCCGTATGGCGCGCCATTGCTCCTGTTTGCAGGACTCGCCGCAACAATGAGTGCACTCAACGCAACTGTGTACTCCTCGAGTCGTGTGTCGTTCGCGATGGGACGGGACCGTGCACTGCCGAGTATTTTCGATTCGATCCACTCGGAGAAGCGAACTCCTCACTGGGCGATTTTCATTTCGGGCATATTGATCGCCGTGATGGCTGTGACCCTGCCCATCGAAGCAGTCGCAGCGTCGGCGGATATCATGTTCATTCTGCTGTTCCTCCAGGTGAACTGGACCGTCATTCGAATGCGCCAGACCCACCCCGACCTGCCGCGCACGTTCAAGGTCCCGTATATGCCGTGGCCACCACTCATCGGAATTGCTCTGCAGTTCTTCTTGATGCCGTTCCTCATCTACACCCTCGGACTCGAATACATCGGTATCGGAGAGAGTAACCACGGTCTCATCGCGCTGATCGCTACTGCTGCGTGGATGCTGGTTGGACTGGGTGTCTACTACGGCTATTCGAAACAGCAGGAAGCAAAACAAATCGAAGAAGAGACGCCGACAGTGGTCTCACACAAGGCCCACAGGGAAACGGAGAATCAAATCGTCGTTCCGATCTCAAACCCGGAAAATGCACAACAACTGATGCGGACAGCCGTCGATTTGGCACGTGACGAGGAAACGTATCCAGACGGCGGTATCCTCGTCATGAGCGTCGTGACCGTCCCGCAACAGACGCCCACATCCGAGGGTCGTGAATTCATCGGAGACGAACGTGAAGTCCTCGAAGAAGCGATGGAGATCGCTCACGAGGCGGACATCCCAGTCAGCGGAACGGTTCGCATCGGTCACGATGTCAGCGATGCGATCTTGAACACGATCGAGCAGTACGACAGCGATGTCGTACTAATGGGATGGAAAGGTCAACACAAAACCCAGCGTCGCGATATCGTACTGGGGGGCAACGTGGATGATGTCGTACAAAATGCGTCTTGTGACGTACTCATCGAACGTATTGGTGACGACGCTGGCAAAGTCGATTCGATCCTTGTCCCGATTGCAGGCGGTCCCCACTCCGACTTCGCTGCTGATGTCGCAGATACCATCGCCGCTGCGACGGGCGCGCACATCGAACTCGTACACGTTGTCAAACCGGGTGCAAACGAACAGGAAGCACGCGAGATGCTCGCCGATTCCGAAAGCCGGTTCCGCGAGCAGGCCCAGGTTTCAACGACGGTACTCGAAGGCGACGATATCGTCGATACCATCGTTGCACGCACCAGCGATCATGACCTTACAATTGTCGGAGCTACACGGGAAGGTCTCTTGCAGCAGTTCGTCTTCGGAGTCATCCCCGAACAAATCGGATGGAGATCGAAGAGTACGACGATCATGGCAAAGCAGCATCAGGGTCTCAAGTCGTATCTGCAACGGTGGCTGTGAGGTGGTACGGACATGGCCACGATATTTGAACAGACACTCCACCGGACCTTTCAAGTAGGGTTCGCTGGGACAATCGTGCTCACCGTTTTCTTTTTTCTTTATCTGTGTGGAGGAGCAGCGGCAGTGTCACTCACATCGTATCATTTCTCATATCATTTCTTGTCGATGCGCTCCGATTTCGTGTTTGATCTTCTCGCAACTCTCATTGGGTGGTTTATTTGCCTGTTCTGCCTGTCAGTTATTAGCCTCACATGTATTGGACGGCAGGTATTCCGCTACCGAGATGATGTCGCGGTCATTTCGGCGTTTATTGGACTTGGGTTTGGAGCAGCTATTATGCGTTTTACTCTTCCCCCCTTGTTCAGGCTGTTCACGGTTGGGATCACATAGTCTAGCTGCTTGAATCCGAAACAGTGCTAAACATCCATTTCTCTCAAATCCTCGATTACAGGCGTCTCTGCAACGTTTTCGAGGGTACATCGCTCATCCACGTGATTGTTTAGATAGATATACCATCTACTTATGGCTCAAGTGAGCCCTTCATGCACGATTGCGACATCTGTATCGACGTTCTGTATCTTTTCGAATGTCGGAGGTGTCAGTACTCGCGATGCGGGACTTCGGTCGGTAGACGCTCCGACGAGGATCAGATCATAGTGTTTCCCGTTCTGATTGAGGTACTGATCGATAGAGGTGGTTGCAACCCGTGTCTCGTGAATCGTATCGAATGCCTCAACCAATGATTCTAACATTCGTTCAGCCTCCCGTCGCTGTGAACTGCTTGAAACACACTTAGTAACGCTCACGAATCCGGACTCCGTTGTAAGCCGCTGAGCGAAATCGAGCATGCTGTGAGCAAGATCTCCCGGTTCCTTGATCAACAGAAGCAGCCGTTGCCACGATTTTCCTTCGTCGACAGCTCGATAGACTACGACATCGATTTCGTTCCTGAATAATCCTTGAATGAACGACGAGAGGGACCCATCCGCCGTTTCATAGGGTGTGACGATGAGGTCACAATTCATATCGTGAGCGACTGTGGTTACGAGCTGTGTGAGCGGTTGGTCTTCAACGACAACGGTTGTCCGGCATGGCACACCTGTTTCATCCTCGATTTGTGCTGCAAATTCTTCCAGTTGTTCGGCCTCTTCATGACCTTCTGCCTGTGTTTGCACAGGCCGTTGGTCTGTGGTTTCATCGCTATCTCGCTCATCAACGGATTTGAGCAGGATGATTTTACTCACGTCATGAGCTGCTGCGAGGCGGGCAGCAAACAGTGCAGTCTCGCGCGCTCTGTTTCCCCGCATTGGGACGAGAATATGGTCATCACCGTTTGTCGACCGGTAAATATACCGCGCACGCTGGTTGTAGAAATAGTCTCGCCAGAGAATGAATGCACCCGCGATAAAGATACTAAAGACCGCGATGACGACGATATACGTTAGCGGAGTACGTTTGGTGAGAAAAATCAATATCGCCGTCGAGTAGGCAGCCGGTTCTTCCATTCCGAGAACCCACGTACTGATCCCCGTCAATAATATTGCCAGCATCGCTCCGAAAACCTCGATTTCGACCTCAACAAAGGGGAGTGCTATCCAGGAAGCAAATTCGATCGACCCCCACCCACAAACACCCCCAATCGTAAGCCCACCAACGAACTTGCTGGGTTGTGCGTATCTCCCTTTTGGGTCGGCAAAGAGGGTGTAGGTCCCAGATACGAGTGGAGGGAATACTAAAAAGATTAGACGAGGATACGTCGTCGCGACAAACGCCGCAATTCCAAACAAGATGGGTATGAAAACGAGGACCGAGAACTGTATGAAATTCGGTGTTTGTTCCATCCAGCGGTAGAGACGATGGAGATGGTATCGATATCCACCAATTTGGCTCCAACTGCGACGAAAACGGTGATAGAGAGATGCGAATCTCTGTTTCATTCGTTACTACCCGCACGGCGACCGGTAGAAGGGATTAGACGATACCTACAGCCCTGCAGTATAGACAGTGTATATTTCACGCCTACTGGATTGAATCTACGATGATAAAATACCGTTGGCTGAATCAGCCAGTTCTTCCTGTATCGGTGGGATTGGCAACACCGCTGAAATCCAACTACGAGTACTACACCCTATGAACTGTTAACGACTTACGTCCCGCTTTCCCTATCTCCTCTGAAATACTTGCGTACAGAGCCAACAACCCCCAACATCAGTGCGACGAGCAAGAGTGCCACAAACGTGAGCGATGACCCACCTGTAACGTAATCGTGCGCAACAACTGCTGCGAGGACGATGAAACCTGAAGAAGTTACGAGATAGTTGTTGCTCCTCACGAATGACTAATAGTAGAAGGATAGACAAATAACTAGTGGTGCACTCACTCTTCGAATGCATCACGAGTCGTCGACCTAATGGACCGCGAACAGGGTCGGTGAAATCAGTACCGCGTCGTCCGCCCCGCCGCGCTCCACGCGTCCGTCGGCGCGTTCGTCGGGACGCGAACGTCGCGGTTCTGCAACCCGGCCATCCGTCCGGCGAACTGCCAGCGCTTTCCGTTCCAGTCGGGTTCCCCGTCCTCTGCGGCGGCGGCCACCTCCTGTTCGCGGAGGTGGACGTTGATGGCCGCGACGATGGCGGCCGCTTCCTCCTCGGAGGCGTCCGGCGGTATCGTGAGGTTCAGGTCCTCAGAGTGGGATGTTGCCATGTTTCTTTTCGGGTTGAGATGTGCGCTTGCTCATCAGCATTTCGAGGTCGTCGATGAGTCGCGGACGGGTGTCCTGCGGTTCGATGACGTCGTCCACGAAGCCGCGGTCGGCGGCGGTGTACGGGTTGGCAAACTGCTCGCGGTACTCGTTGATAAGTTCGTCGCGGCGCGCATCGGGGTCGTCCGCCTCGGCGAGTTCGGAACTGTAGAGGACGTTGACCGCTCCCTGCGGTCCCATCACCGCGATTTCGGAGGTCGGCCACGCGTAGTTCACGTCCGCGCCGATGTGCTTCGAAGCCATCACGTCGTACGCTCCGCCGTAGGCTTTTCTGGTGATGACGGTCATGAGCGGCACCGTTGCCTCGGAGTAGGCGTACAGCAGTTTCGCCCCGTGGCGGATGATACCGCCGTGTTCTTGGTCCGTGCCGGGCATGAACCCGGGCACGTCCACGAACGTCACGATGGGGATGTTGAACGAGTCACAGAAGCGGACGAACCGCGAGCCTTTCTCCGACGACTCGATGTCGAGGGTGCCCGCGTTGACGCGGGGCTGGTTCGCCACGATGCCGACCGAGCGGCCGTCGAGGCGGCCGAAGCCGACGACGATGTTCTTCGCGTAGCCTTCCTGGACCTCGAAGAACGAATCCTCGTCCATGACGCCTTCGATGACGCGCTCGATGTCGTACGGCTTGCGCGGTTGGTCGGGCACGACGGATTTCAGTTCCTCGTCACGGCGCTCGGGGTCGTCCCACGGTTCGAAGCGCGGCGGGTCCTCCACGTTGTTCTGTGGCAGGTACGAGAGGAGGCGACGGATGTCGTCCAGCGCTTCCTCCTCGCTGTTCTCGGCGAAGTGGGCGACGCCGCTCTTGTCGGTGTGGGTCGTCGCACCGCCGAGTTCCTCGAACGAGACCTCCTCGCCCGTGACCGTCTCGATGACGTCCGGCCCGGTGATGAACATATGGCTCGTGTCCTTTACCATGAAGATGAAGTCGGTGATGGCGGGGGAGTAAACCGCACCGCCAGCGCACGGTCCCATGATGGCCGAAATCTGCGGGATGACGCCGGAGGCCTGCTGGTTGCGGTGGAAGATGTCCGCGTAGCCTGCGAGCGATTCGACGCCCTCCTGAATCCGTGCGCCCGCCGAATCGTTGAGGCCGATGACCGGCGCGCCGACGTCCATCGCCTTGTCCATCACCTTGCAGACCTTTTGGGCGAACACCTCACCGAGCGACCCGCCGAAGACGGTGAAGTCGTGGGCGAAGACGAACACCTTGCGGCCGTTGACCTCGCCGTAGCCCGTCACCACGCCGTCACCGGGCACCTGCTTTTCCTCCATGCCGAAGTTGTGGCTCCGGTGGGTTCGGAGTTGGTCGAACTCGTTGAAGGTGTCGTCGTCGAGGAAGTAGTCGACGCGCTCGCGCGCCGTCATCTTCCCCCGCTCGTGTTGTTTCTCGATGCGCTCGTCTCCGCCGCCCTTCTCCGCCTCGCGGCGCTTTTCGCGTAGTTCGTCGATGCGCTCGTCCATCGTCATCGCTGAACACCCGGACGCGTTGTCATTGCGGGTTTGCAGTACGAGCGAGCGCAAAAGGTTTCCGTACTTCGACAGAGAACGGTTCGACAGCCTACAACAACGAGTAGAGGTTCACCGCGAGGGTGACGAGGAGAAACAGCGGGAGAACCGTCCTGACGCTCCAGAGCCACGGTGTACCTAACGAGCGTGCGAGTCCACCCGCACCGGAGTCGAACTCCGAGAGCGCGTCCGTGCCGAGAATCCACCCGGCGAAGACGAGGAATCCGGCGAGACCGGCGGTGAGCATCAAATTGACGAGGGTGTCCGCGACGAACGTGAAGAGGGACGGTCTGACCGCACAGACCGCGCCAGTGAGTAGTACGAAGCCAGCGAGACCGATAGTCGCGTTCCGTCGCGATACGTCTTGTTCGTCCACCAGGTACGCGACCGGAATTTCGAGCATGCTGATGGAACTCGACAGCGCCGCGAACAGGATTGCGGCGAAGAACGCGACGGCGATGACCCTACCGTAGGGGACCTGCGTGAACGCACCGGCGATGGAGACGAAAAGCGCGCCGGGGCCGCCGCCCGCGGAGGTGTCGTTGAGACCGCCCTGAAACGCGAACAGGAGCGGGAACACGACGAGTCCCGCGAGGACGCCGACTCCCGTGTTCAGCACGGCGATGACGCTTCCGTCGAACGGGAGGCTGTTGTCCTCGCCGAGGTAGGACGCGTAGGTTATCATCGTCCCGACGCCGAGCGAGAGGGTAAAGAGGGCCTGTCCGGCCGCCGCCTGTAGCAGGCCGATAGGGTCGTGCTTGACGGCCTGTTTTAGCGTTTCGACGTCGAAATCGAGGAAGAAGGACAGTCCATCGGTCGCACCAGACTGCGTGATTGCCCAGCCAGCTAGCGCTGCGAGCAACAGGATGATAACCGGCATCATCAGCTTCGTCGCCTTCTCGATTCCGCCGCGAACGCCACCGAGGACGACCAGCGCCGTCATGGTGAGGAAAACGGCGTGGAACGCGACGGCTTCCCACCCGAAGCTGATGTTCGTGAAGTAGCTGCCGGGAGCGGAGAAGTACGACCCGGTGAAGCTAGCGAGGAAGTACCGAACTATCCATCCGCCGACGACGCTGTAAAACGACAGCAGGACGAGCGCCGTGACGACTCCGAACAGGCCGACGTAGCCCCACGATTTGGTACCGGGAGCGAGGCGAGCCAACGCCCCGGCCGGGTTTCGTTTCGAGCGGCGTCCGATGACGAACTCCGCGAGGAGTCCGGGGACGCCGACGAGCAAGACGATACACAGATAGACGACGAGGAAGGCGCTCCCCCCGTACTCCGCCGTCATCCACGGAAAGCGCCAGACGTTGCCGAGGCCGACTGCGCTCCCCACCGCCGCGAGGATGAAGCCGACTCGACTCGCCCACGATTCACGTGCCATTGCTATGCACTCGCTTGTCCATCGGTTATGAGACTTTCGAGATTGAAAACCGTCAAAATACGATAATCATGGTTTTCGGGCAGCTGACTTGCTATTTACAATTCCGAATCGGAAGGAAATTTAACCGATACGTTACGATTCGTCGTTAGCCGAAGTAGGCCCCCGAGGAGAGTCCCGTGTAAAGCGCCTTGATACCCAAGTAGAGGGTAACGACGACAGCGATGGGGACGACGATACGTACCCACCACAGCCAGACCGTCTTGAACGACCGGCCGACCGAACTCCCCCGCCCGAGTTCGTCCATCGCGTCGGTGTCGGCGAACCAACCGATGAAGACGGCGAGGAGGAGTACCGCGATGGGAAGGAGGAACTTGAACACGAAGTCGTTGTAGAAGCCGAGCCAGGACGTACCGAACGTCGCGGGAACGCCGACGATGAAAATGAAGACGCCGGCCGCGACCGCGGTCGTCGAGCGTCGGTAGCCGTAGTGCTCGGTGATGTAGGACACCGGGACTTCGAGGAGGCTGATGGAACTGGAGAGGGCTGCGAACAGAAGGACGACGAAGAAAACGAATCCGATGATTTGTCCCGCCGGAAGGTTACCGAACGCGCCGGCGAGGGCCACGAACGCCGTTCCGGCACCGCCGCTGCCAGCGCCTTCCGCCCCACCCGTGGCGAAGAGGATGGGGAAGACGACGAAGCCGGCGAGAAGCGCGACGATGGTGTTGACGACGACGATGGCTCCCCCGTCGGCCGGGAGGCTGTCGTCCTCGCCGAGGTACGACGCGTACGCGATCATGACGCTGAACCCGAGCGAGAGCGTGAAGAACGCCTGCCCCATCGCGGGCGGGACGATGGAACCGAAATTGTTTGCGATGACGCTGAAGTCCGGCGAAAGGTAGTAGTTGTACCCCGCGGTGGCACCGTCGAGCGTCGTCGCCCAAGCGCCCAGTCCGACGAGGAGGACGAGAATGGCGGGGATCATGAACGTCGTGGCTCGCTCGATTCCGCCCGTGACACCGAGCGCGACGATACCGATGGTGATCGCCATGAAAACGGCGTGGGCGGCGACGGCGGTCGGCCCGGCGGACACCGCACCGAAATAGGTTCCGGGGTCGCCGAAGTAGCTTCCCGTGGCGCTACCGACGATGTAACTGAGGACCCAGCCCCCGACGACGCTGTAGAACGCGAGCGTCAAGAGCGAGGAGAACAGACCGAGTCCCCCGACGAACGACCACTGCCCGTGGCCGATTTGTCGGAACGCTTCGACCGGGTTCTTTTCCCCCCGACGGCCGATGACGAACTCGATGAGCATCGTCGGGAAGCCGATGAGTGCCACTGCCAGAAGATAGACCACGAGGAACGCCGCACCACCGTTCGTCGCGGTCTGGAATGGGAACGACCAGATGTTCCCCAGTCCGACCGCGCTACCGACCGCGGCGAAGATGAATCCTATTCGTGACGTCCACGTCTCTCGTTGTGCCATGTGTGTGCTTGCCATTTCCAATTAAGAGTTATAAACGACCCGATGTATATTTCCTACATTGAAGATGAAATAATGAATATACGTCGGAGAGAATAGCAGTCTTTCCGCCAGCGACCTACGCCTCGCCGTACACCGGAACTGCGGCCCCGCTGGTCGCGCCCGCGGCGTCGCTACAGAGGAAGCACATCACGTCGGCGATGTCCGCCGGGTCGACCCACTTGTCGTGGTCCGAGTCGGGCATCATCTCTCGGTTCGCGGGCGTGTCGATGACGCTCGGCATCACGGCGTTCGCCCGGACGACGCCAGTGTTCTCCTCGGCTATCGTCTCCGTGAGGAGGCGGACGCCCGCTTTCGAGGCGCGGTACGGCCCGTCGCCTTCGCCGCCTTCCAGCGAGGAGCGCGCGCTGACGCTCACGATTGTACCCTCCCGTTCCTGTAAGTGCGGGAGCGCGTGTTTCGACGCGAGAAACATCGTCTTCAGGTTCACGTCGAACAGCAGGTCGAACGTTCCCACGTCCGTCTCTTCGATGTTTGACCCGCCTTTCCACGTCCCGGCGATGTTGGCGAGCGCGTCGATGCCGCCGTGGTCGGAAACGACGTCCGACACGACCGATTCCACCTCTGACTCGTCCGTGAAGTCCGCCCGATAAAAATCGACGCGTTCGCCGTCGAGAAGCGCGTCTTCGTCGTCCGGTTCGACCACGTCCGTCGCACAGACGGTCGCCCCCGCCTCGTCGAAGGCGGCACAGACCGCGCTTCCGAGTGCCCCGCTCGCACCCGTGACGAGGACGACACTGTCGCTGAAGTCGAAACTCGCGTCCATAAACCGTCCAACACCGTGCAGAATGAAAACACGCACGGCCGTTCAAATCGCGTCGTACCGACCCAACCGCGTACCGTCCAGCAGATACGCCTCCCCGTCGGCGAGCCCATCCGGCAGGAACGGCGCGAGGAAGTCCTGTCCAGCGACGTTCACCCACGTCCCGCCCGTCAGGTCGTTGAACGCGGGAAAGACGACCAGTTTGCCGTCGTTCGCCACCTCGGTCGTACCCTCCTCACCGTACTGCCCCTCGAACGCGTCCGGATTCAACTTTCCCCGCAACCAGACGCGCTCGATTCGACTGCCGCCGACCGAATCCTCCAACCGGACGCACGGATGTTCGTGGCCGACGCACACCACGTCCGCGGAGAGCACGTCCTCGCTCGGCCACGTGTGCCCGTGGACGAACCCCACGTCGCCCAGACGGATTCCGTTGCCCGGCGTCACCGTGCAATCCACCCACGATTCGATGTCGCCGTCGTGGTTCCCTTTGACCAGCGTGACCGGCCGGTCGATGGATTCGAGGAGCACCTCGATTTCGCCGCGCTCCGCACCGCCCGGCCCGGCGATGGAGTGCATGAGGTCCCCGAGGACGACGACCCTGTCCGATTCGGTACGTTCGACCAACGATTCCATCCGGTCGCGGCGCTCCCCGGCGCGGCTGTCGAGGGAGATGCCCTGTTCGTATCGAAGCCCCGCCTCGATTCCGGCGTGATAGTCCGCCACGACGAGCGCCCGTTCGTCGCCGAGCGTCGCGGTTGCGGCGGGTTTGCCGGGAACTGGTTCGACCAGCGCCATCAGATGGGTTTCAGGGTCTCCTCGCCGGATTCGTAACAGCGCCCGGCCATCAGCGCGTCTTGTAGTGCGTCTTCGACGTCGGCGGGCGTCACATCGTAGGAATCGACGACACCGGCGAGCAGGCGGTCACGCTCCACGCCGTCACCGTCGTTCATCCCACGCATGACCTCCATCACCGTGTTTTCGAGGTTCTCGGGAACCGGCTTCTCGCCGCCCTCGCTCGCCGATTCGGCTTCCGGTTCCGCCGCCTCGGGTTCGTTGTCCTCGCTCGGCGTCGGTTCCGGTTCGGTGGCTTCGGTCTGTTCCGGTTGTGCCGCGTCGGCGTCCGGACCGGTCGCCTCGGCCGGTTCGGCGGCGGTGGTGTCGTCCGGTTCCGCCGCCGACTCTGTCGCCATCTCCTGAGCCGGTTCCGGGGTCTCGATGTCGGCCTCGCCGGGGTCGGCGACTTCCGCGCCGCTGGTGAACTCGGTGCCGAACTCCTCCTCTATCTCTTCGCGCTCGCCATCGTCGAACTCGTACATCTCGCCGCTGACGTCCTCACCCATCGGTTGGTCGTCGAAGTCACCGAGGTCGTCGTCGTCCGACGCTTCGGTGTCGAAATCGCCGAGGTCGTCCGTGGATTCGTCGGCACCGCCGGGACTCTCGTCCGACGGTTCCGTGTCGAACTCCTCGACGCCGGTTTCACCGACGGGTTCCGGTTCGACCGGTTCGTCCGTCTCCGTCGGTTCGCGGGCTTGGGCCGGTGGCGTGTCCGGTTCCGGTTCCGAATCGGGGACGGTCGTTTCCGTGGCAGACTCCTCCGCCGGTTCGGACTCCGTCTCGAACGTCGATTCGGCTTCCGCCGATTCCGGTTCCGTCGGTTCGGCGTCGGTCAGGTCGGCGTCGCTCTGCTCGGATTCGTTCGATTCGAATTCGGTCGAGTCCGCCTCGCTCTCCGAGTCGGTCCCGAATTCGGTGCCGAACTCGGGTTCCGATTCCGTTTCGGCGGTCGGAGTTTCGTCCGCTTCGGTTTTGACCGCGGGCGTTTCGAGCGAGACGTCCACGTCGAGCGTCGCGTCTCCGGGTTCGTCCGGCGACACGTCGAGGGAGCCGACCTCGTCCTGTTCGCCCGCCACGACCCGTGTGGCGTCGAGCGCGACGTCCTGCAGTTCCGCGAGATACGGCGTGTTCGTTCGGTAGTGGTCGAGCGCCAGCGGAACTCCGGCCGCGAGTCCCGTGTCCACGTCGGTGGCTTCGAGAGCGTGCTGAAGTTCCTCGCCGTACTGGCCGGAATCGAGCGCGCCCGCGAACGTTCGGACGCGCGAGAGGGTCTGTTCGGCCGTCTGGACGACCCAGCGGTCACGCGTTTCGGCGTCCACCGCGTTCATGCTCTCGGGGCGAATCGAGGTGTACACGAGGTCCGAATCCTCGGGTTGGAACGTCCGCGCCTTCCCCGTCACGGCGACGAACATCGGCGGGTCGGCGCGTTCGAGGAACGCGAGCGCGTCCGGTTGATACTGGCCCGCGTAGACGACGAAGCCACCCGTCGGGTCGACGATTCGGGCGCGAAGCACGTCGTCGCCGACCTGCTCTATCTCGGTCAGCACGCCGACGACGAACAGCCGATTGATTCGTGCGCCCGTCGGCGTGACGACGTAGTTCGGCGCGCGCTCCTCGTCGCTGTCCGAGTGTTCGAGCGAGGAATCATCGTACTCGGCGGCGAAGATTCGCCACGCGACTTCCCGACGGCCGACGCCGCCCTGCGAACTCATGCGTCCACCTCCGTGAGGAAGGCCTTGGCACGGTCGACCGGGTCGTCGTCCGTCTCGGCGAACTCGCTCGCTTCGAGGTTCGCGCCGTAGTCGTCCACCGAGAGGTTGCCCCGAACGCGGTACTCGCGGCCGACGATTTTCTCGCGGATGCTGTCCGCGACGACCTCTTGGTCCATCGCGTCACGCGCCTGCTGACGGGCCTCCTCGAGGCCGCCACCGTACACCTCGGCAGTGAGTTCGTCGTCCAAAATCGCGGTGACGGTGCCCGTTCCATCGTCCACGATGGCCTTCACGCGCAAGTCGTCTTGACCGTCCACTTGGCCGTGGCTTCGGCACTGTCCTTTCTGCACGACGCGGCCGCACTCGGGACAGCGCTGGATGAGTCCCGACCCGTCGCGGACCGCGACGATGTTGCCGAGGACTTCCACGTCGAACGCACCGCCGGTTTCGACCGCCTCGCGGACGGACATGCGCGTCGCGCTGTCGTTCACGTCCACGTCACGCGCGAGCGGTTCGACGGCCGTGAACTCCGAGAAGTTGATGGACGGCACGCCGCGGAACTCGCGGACGTAGACGTTGTCCACGCGAACCGTCGCACCTTCCGTCACCTCTTCGCGCGCTTCCCAGTCGGTGAACGGGAGGCGTGCGGACTCGTCGGCGACGACGCCGCTCTTTATCTCCGTCTCGCCGTCCCGTCCGTCGATGACCTTGCTCTCGACTTCGAGAAGGGTCACTTCCAGCGAAACGCCGCGGTCGCCGGGCGTCACCTCGGCCAGCGTCGCGTCGCCGCCGACATCGTATGGCACGTCGAGGTCGGTCCCCTCGCGCGCGACGTTGGTACTGTCCCCGAGGTTGAGTTCGGGTTTCCCTTCCCATTCGCGGACGCCAGCGTTGCCCGCGGTGATGACCTGCCCCGCGTCGAGGCTGAAGTCGTTCCACGCCGTGTAGGAAATCTTCCCCGTCTCGTCGGCGAGTTCGCCCTCGAAGATGGTCTGTTCGTTGCCCTGATAGCGAATCGACCGCTTGCCCACGGTGAGCACCTTCGCGGTAATCGTGACGTTGCCCATGTCGGTCGTCACGTCCGCGATGTCGGCGGTGGACGGCGCGGAACTGCCGCCGCCCCCGTCGCCGTACTTCCGGCGAAGGCTCTGTTTGGCTTCGTTTATCGGGACGCTGTACTCGATGAGGTTCTGCAGGTCTGCTTTGACCTCCTCTTTGTCAACACCGAGGTCGGAGGCGAGCGCCTCGGCATGGTCGTCGACGTTCATCACCCGAAGTTGGGACGGGATGGATTAAAAGTGTTCGTCGTCGCTAGAAGTGTGAGCGGGGAGGGAGGTCGGAGGACCGGATAGCAACGTGCGACGTTTTCGTGCACGCTACTGACCGACAACCACCTCGAACAGTTCCGCTCGCTATGGATTGCGGTTGTTACCACGATTGCAACGACCGAGCGGCAATGAAACCGCACCGCCAGCGCAACAGCCCACACCCCTCCCCAACCGATTCCTCACTACCGCTCGTCATCCCTCGCACGAAAGCCAGTCAGACCCTCGGTCGAAATGACCTCGGGCCTGCTGCCGCGCGCGCCACCGTGGCTGGTCAGTTATCGTGAATCCCGTCTCTCGGGGCGACGCACGCCAACGAGGTGGTTCGGGCGGTTGCGGTGTTTGTGGCTCGGTAGTCGTACTCACGGAAAAACTGGCGTTCTCTCTTAGTGAGTGGGCGTGGGCTTTCGGGGCCTGTCTCTCAGTAGCAATCACAGAGCTACCAAACACGACGCGTAGCGACCATCCCTGCTTCCGAAACACCGAAAGCGGTTTTCACCGGGGAAGCGTACGGTGATTCATGCACGTGGTCGTCAACGCCGCGATGAGCGCGGACGGAAAGCTCTCCTCACGCCAGCGCGAGCAAGTCGCCATCAGCGGCGCGGACGACTTCGGCAGGGTGGACGACCTGCGGGTCGAAAGCGACGCCATCGTCATCGGCGTCGGGACCGTCCTCGCGGACGATCCGTCCTTGACCGCAGACGAGGGGACGAACCCGACGCGCGTCGTCGCGGACTCGCGGGCGCGAACGCCGCTCGACGCGCAGGTGCTGGACGACAGGGCGGACACGCTCGTCTTCGTCGCCGAGAGCGCGCCGAACCGGAACGTCCGGGCGCTGCGGGAGGCCGGGGCTGACGTCGTCGTGGCCGGAAACGGCCGTGTCACGCTCAGGGAGGCCTTCTCCGAACTCGAATCGAGGGGAACTGGACAGGTGATGGTCGAGGGCGGCGGCGAACTCATCTTCTCGCTGTTCGACGGCGAACTGGTGGACGAACTCCGCCTCTACGTCGGGTCGCTGGTCATCGGCGGCCGCGACGCGCCGACGCTCGCGGATGGCGACGGCTTCGTCAAGCGAAAATCGTTCCCGGACCTCGAACTCGATTCGGTCGAGCGCGTGGACGACGGGGTTCTGCTCCGCTATCTGGTTTCCTGACTCCGAAAAACGAACCGTGCTTTTCCCTACACCCAGCCTTCTTCGACGAGGAGTTCGCCGTTCAGCACGCTGGCACCCGCGGCCCCTCGAATCGTGTTGTGCGCGAGGCAGTTGTACTGGATTCCGGCGGGCGTTTCCTGCACGCCCCCGACGGCCACCTGCATGCCGTTGCCGATTGTGCGGTCGAGACGTGGTTGTGGACGGTCCGGGTCCTCGAACACTTCGATGAGCGGGTCGGGTGCGCTCGGCAGGTCGAGGGTGGTCGCCTCCCCGAACGCCTCTTCGGCGCTCTCCTTCGTGATTTCCTCGGCCGTCTCCGCCCACACGTTTTCGAGGTGGCCGTCGAGCGTCGGGACGCGGTTACAGGAGGCCGCCACGTCCACGTCGTGCTGGACGATTTCGCTCCCGTCGAACGACCCGAGGAGTTTCTTCGGTTCGCTCACCATCTTTTCCTCCTCGCCGCCGATATGGGGAATCACGTTGTCGATTATCTCCATCGACGTCACGCCGTCGTAGCCCGCACCCGAGACGGCTTGCAGGGTGGAGACGTGAACGCGTTCCAAGCCGAAGGTGTCGAGGGCTGCGAGCGTCGGGACCATGGTGATGGTCGAGCAGTTCGGGTTCTTCACGAGCGCGCCGTCCCATCCGCGTTCGTCGCGCTGGACCTCGATGAGGTTCAGGTGGTCCGCGTTGACTTCCGGGATGACGAGAGGAACGTCCTCGGCCATCCGGCTGTTCGAAGAGTTCGAGGAGACGACGTAACCCGCCTCGGTGAACTCCGGTTCGACGTCCGCGGCGACTCCGGAGGGAAGCGAGGAGAAGAGGAGGTCCACATCATCAGGTACCTCGCTCGGGTCCGTGGCGCGTACTTCGATGTCGCCGACGTAGTCCGGAATCGGGGAGTCGATTCGCCACTTCGCCGCTTCGTGGTAGGCCTTTCCGGCGCTGTCGTCGCTTGCGGTTATCGTCGTCAGTTCGAACTCGGGGTGCCCGTCGAGCAGTTGAATGAATCGCTGTCCGACCGCTCCGGTCCCACCGAGGATTCCAACGTTAACACTCATGTGGGATTCGATAGCAGGAGTGTGCAAGTAGCTTTCGACGGTGTCGGTGTTTGCCGTGAGGCGAGTGGGGGACGACATTCTTCAAATCGCGGACGGGCGTTCCGAACGACGTCGCTGCATGCCACGGAATTCGACCGAGCGCTATGCTCATATACTGGACGAAGCCTCTGAAGTCGTATGGATAGGGAGGTTGTCACCTGTGAGGGATGTGGCCACCCGTACTCCGTCCGCGTTCGTGACGACGGTACGTACGTTCTCCCGACTGACACGGGCGAGTGCGAGCAGTGTGGCTGTACCGAATTTTTACGAGTTTCGGGGGACTTGGTTGGGGACGATTGACACAGCTCGCCGTGCTCTCCGTCGTCAATGAAAAGTGACGCCGAAACGACCGAAAATTACTCTTTTTTGCGCGTGACGTATCCCGCGATACGGTTGCGGACGCCCTTCGAACCGATGTTGGTCAGCTGTTCGACGCTATCCTTGTTCTGGTCGAAGTCCTTCGTGAACGCGGTCGGGTATCGTTCCAACAGGATGTTCCCTGTTTTCTTCACGTAGTCGGGTTTGATTGCCATATCGAACTGTTTCCAATAGCGGGCCTAAAAGCATTCGTTCTCGTTCGCCGCAGTCCTACCGCCGAATCCGGAATCCGTCCTCGCCCTCGGGGGAGGTGTATTCGACCGACACGTCGTCCACGTCTGCCGCCGGACTGCCCGTGTGACACCACTGGACCATCTCCTCGACCACCGATTCGGGACCCTCGAAGACGGCTTCGACGCGTCCGTCCGAGAGGTTCCGCACCCAGCCATCGATGTCCCTCTTCTCGGCCGTATCGCGGGTGTTCGCTCGGTAGTAGACGCCCTGTACCTTCCCGGAGACGAACACGTGCGCGCGAGTTCGGTCTGCCATATCCGAATTTCGAATCCGAGGCACAAAACGGTCGGGGCCGCTCCGGTTTGGGACGACGTATCCAAAGCCAGTCACTCCTCGGACGGCAATCGCTCGTAGGCGAGGTGTTTGACCGCCGTTCGTATCCCTTCTTTCGTGAGGTCGAGTACTTGATACACGAAGGACCGGAGTGCGATATACCCGACTCAGCTCCGCAGGTAGTGAAACACGTAGGTCTGGGCGTACCCGGCGTACTCGTCGCCGAACTGTTCCCGAATCGCCCGCGAGGTGTCCCGGTACGACCCCTGTTCGCAGTGGGGATAATGGTCCTCGATGGCGCTCTGAATCCACGTATCGAGCGGTACCGCTTCCAGATAGCCGAGCGCGAAGAGGAGTACGCAGTCGGCCACCTTGTCGCCGACGCCGACGAAGGCCTGCATGGCGTCGCGGGCGTCCTCGTAGGACAACCCCGACACGTCCGCGGGCGTCGCCTCGCCGGATGCGAGTAGTTCGGCGGACTTCTTGACATACGGCGCTCGATAGCCGAGTTTCAGCGCTCGGAGGTCCGACTCGTCCGCCGCGGCCAACTGCGTCGGCGTCGGGAAGGAGTGGTAGGTCTTTCCGTCGAACTCGACGGCGTCTCCGAACTGGCGGGCCAGGGCGGTCTGCATGCCGTAGATTCGACTGACGCGCATCTGGGCCGAGCAGATGAACGAGACGAGACACGGGAAGAACGGGTCGCGGACGATTCGCATGCCACGATACTCGTCGTAGGCCGATTCGACCAGCGAATCCGCGGGGGTCGCGTCGATTATCGCGTCCAAGTCGTCGTCGAGACGGAGGAGGGAAACGAGGAGCGATTCGGCGTCCGTCGTCGCCTCCCACTCCAACAGGCCGTCCCGCTGGCGGGCGCGAACGACTTCGCCCTCCACGACGGTGTAGTACCACGCCGACCCGCCGTGGGCGTGCGTCGTCTCGTACATCCGTCCGTCCTCGCGTCGCCAGAGGTAGCTTTGGCCGCTCTCGACGGTCGATTGCAGGTCGAACCCACCCGGCAGGTCTTCGACGGGTATCGAACCGGTTTCCATCGCTCGGGGATGGGTATCGGGGGAAAGCAACTCTTTCGATTCACCACGTCGCAGAAAGTACGCGCCGCCAGTTCTCGTGAGCCACTTTGGCGAGGTCATCGTCGGTGAACCCACGCTCTCGAAGCGCGGCCAAGACGTCTGGGAGGCCGGTCACGTCGCCCACGTCGTCCGGCACGCGCGCACCGTCGAAATCAGAACCGAGTACGACGTGAGAAACACCGACGCGGTCGGCGACGTACTCGATGTGATCCGCGAGGTCGGCCATACTCGCGGCGGCCTCGGGGTCGGGTTCGTTCGAGAGGACCGCTTCGAGGAAACCGATACCGACGACGCCGTCCGAATCGGCCACGGCGTCTATCTGTTCGTCGGTCAGACACCGCGAATGTGATGCGAGGCCGTGGACGCCCGTGTGGGAGGCGACGAGGGGGTCGCTACTCGTCTCGGCGACGTCCCAGAACCCCGTTTCGGTCAGGTGTGCACAGTCGACGACGATTCCGCGCTCGTTACAAGCACGGACGAGGCCTCGACCCGCATCGGTCAGCCCGTCGCCGACGTCGGGACCGCTCGGATACTTCGTTGGGACGCCCTCGCCGAAGGCGTTCGGGCGGCTCCACACCGGACCGATGGAACGGACGCCCGCGGCGTAGAGAAAATCGAGGTTCGAACAGTCGGGGGCGACACCGGCCGCGCCCTCGATGTGTGCGACGGCACCGAGACTATCGGAGTCGAGACAGGCGTCGAAGTCGTCCACCGAGCGGACGATACGGAAGCCATCGACGGTGGCGGCGAGACGGTGGAGGAGTTCGAGCATGCGATAGGTGGTTCCCCGGGCTTCCTCGTGGGTCAGCGCGTCCGGAATGTGAAACTCGTAGCCGTCGTCCGTCCACCGGAGTTCGTGGTCGTCGTCTCCCAATACGAAGGTGGCGAAAAAGCCGACGCCGAGTCCCGCCTCCCGAGCGCGTGGGAGGTCGAGGTGGGTCGTCGGTTCCTCGACTGCACCGGTGAACGTCGCCACGGGGTCGTCGGTTCCGTACAACCGGAGAAGGGTATCGTTGTGGCCGTCCACCACTGGCGGAGTCGTCATTGCTACTGCTGTGTCCGAAACGGACATAAGTGGCGGTGTGACGTGTCAAACGTGCTATAAAGGGCGAAAATTCATACTGCTGGCCCTGTAATTACCCGTGGGAGTATGAACTGTAGAGTTGTCGTCGAAGCCGCGATACCGGTATACGACGTGAAAACGCCGGATGAGGCGGTGCGTATCGCCATTTCGAAGACTGGCGAGATGCTCAATCCCGACCTGAACTACGTCGAAATAAACATGGGGTCACGTACGTCGCCGTCCGGGGAAGACCTCCCACCAGCGTTCATCGCCGCCGACGAGGCGCTCGTCGCCTTGGAGTTGGAGATGACGGTGTTCAACGTCGAGCGAGAGGAACACGCGTCCCGAATCGCTCGCAAGGAAATCGGCCAACGGTTGGAGAACATCCCGCTTACCGTCCTCGATGTCGAGATACTCGAGGAGGAAGACGAGGGGGAGACCGACGCCGAGGCCAGCGATGACACCGAAGATTCGGACGACGAAACGGGGGACGACTCGGACGACGTGCTGCCCGAGTTCGAGGACCTCATCGACTGAGTCGATATTCAGGGGAAACCGTATCGCGCACTGCTCGACCGCGGTGACGAATGGAGTGACGGTCGCTGTCGGAGAACCATCCACGGTCCGTCGTTCGGAACATCGGGACGGTTCACGGAGACGGGACACAAACGATAACCGATGGGGCGACCAACCGGGGGATATGACCGAATACACGACGGTTTCGATTCCGAAGGACCTCGCCGACCGCGTCGACGAGACTATCGATGGAACGAGTTTTTCGAGCACGAGCGACCTCGTTCGATTCCTGCTTCGCAGTATCGTCATTCAACACCAGCGACAGGGTCGTCTGACGGAATCCGAGTTCAGTGAAATCACGGACCAACTGCGCGAGTTGGGGTACTTAGAGTAGTTCCACGGGCGGTTCCGCGTCGAGGACGACGAGTTCCCGTTTTCTTCCGCTTCGGTCGAATGCCGCGACCATCTCGGTCGTCCACGGCGGAACTGCGATCAGCACCACCTCGTGCAGGTCGTCAGTTTGTGCCACTTCGAGACGGCCCTGTGGATGGGAGATGAATCGCCCCTGTGTCTGTCGGGCGGGAATCGAGAGGTCAATGCCGAACACGGCCGTCACCGACCGACCCGTGTTCGGCGGATAGAAGTGGGTGAACACGGGTGTCTTCGGTTCGAGATGGTCCGCGCCGTCCAGCTCGCCCGCCGGAGTGACAGCCAACGAGACGGTCAGTTTTTCCGGCTCGGCGTCCGCGGCCAGTTCGAGAAGCGCGTCTCTCAATCCACGGGTGAGGAAGACCACGATGGTTCGTTCGTGTCGTATCGAGATAACGTCGTCGCCCGACGGTCCTCTAGGTGAAAATTTAATAACGGTTCCATGCGAGGTATTCTCATAATAATACAACATCGACTACTCTTGTATAATTTCATAGGTTAAAATAGAAAATTTAATATACATGTATATTCAATGTATGTGTATGGTTGAACACAACATGGCGACCTATTTGGAAGCGAACCCGCGAATGATCGGCGTGCTATTCACGATACTGCTCCTGCTCATGCAGGCCGGAAACGTCGCTGGAGTCATGACGACCGGAACCGCCGGGCCGTGATGTATACCGCAAAAAGAAACCCGTTCCGCAAATTCCGATAACGGCCAATTCCGCTACAACTGGCTCACCTCGATTTCGTTGCTCCACGTAAACTGACCATCGAGAGTGACCGGTACGTTCTCGAAGAGCAGTCCCCGCTGCAGTTCGTCCTCCCCCAATGAAACCTTCTCGAGCGGACCGGACGAGAGATACGACGTGTTATCGTCAGTGAGATGTAAATTCACGAAACTACCCATTCCCTTTTCATTGGGAACGTAGGTGATCGGTGTCACATCGTACCCGTCCGGTGTCGATTCTATCCGCAACAGCACCGCAACGGGACCCTCGGTCTGAACGACGCTGATGCTTCCGTCTCCGACGACAGTGTACTGCCCTCCGATGATACTTCGGTCGCGGGCGATGTCCAACGCGGCCCAAAGCGGGAATCCGCGGTTCAGTAGTCGAGCCATCGCCTTTCCGACACGAACCGCTCCGCTGTTTATCACGTCGCTCAGAGTGACGACACCGCCGATGGCTCCCGCCTCGATGAGCGCCATTCCCTGCTCGTAGGACTGACACGCGTTGAGGAGAAACGCCTCGACGCCGATGGCGTCGAGTTCGGCGGCGTCCAGGGTTCCGTCACGGCAGTTGAATCCCCCGTCGTCGATGTGGCCGATGTAGTGCAGGAAATGCGTCTCGGATTCGAGAACGGAACGGAGTTCCGCGACGGACAGATCGTGACGAACGGTCACGTCGAACCGGAGGTTCCGTTCCGAACCGTACACCTCGTCCGCGAGGTTCCGCTCTTCGTCCATCTCGTCGTCGTTGCAGACGACCGTAATGTCTATCTCCCCTTCGGCGGCCGTGCGTTCGAGTCGGTTCCGAAACGCCGTCAACGTCGCTTTACTCGCACCGATAGGCGCGTCGTCGCCGACCCATACCTGTTCGAGCGAGTCGGCCTGTTCCGGTTCCACGAACGAACGCGGCGTTGCTGCCGTTTCCGACGCACTTCTGTTGCTTTCGCTGCGTTCGCTGCTGCCGCGAACGAACTGTTCGCCCGCCGGCACCTGTACCGTCGACGCGGAAACCGCCGTGCCGCGTGCGGTCCGAATGACTGCGAGATCGTCCACGAGAAACGGCAGCATCTCGACGTTGCTCGCCGCCGGGGAGACGTGCGTCGTCAACTGCCACTCGGGAACGAACTCCTCGATGTCCGGGTACGGTATCGAGAGATACTGCTCCAGTCTCTCGGCGGGTGACGCGTCGTACAGGGCCGCGAAATCCAGTTCGACCATGGATTCGAGTTGCCGCCGTTCGTACAGTTCGACCGGATACAACCCCTCGGTTCGGGTCACACAGTCGAGGAGAAATGTCTGTTTCAACACCTGCTCGACCTCGGTTTCGAAGCCACGAGCGACGTCGAGCGGGTGTTCGAAGTCGCCCGCGACGATTCGGGGTGTGTTCCCCGGAACGACCCTCGCGCCGAGGTAGTACGCGAGCGAGGCGACGGCGAAAACGGACTCGAGCGTCGGCGGTACCTCGATAGCCACGTCGGTTTCGGGCGGTTGCAGACCGTCCGGGATGTGCAGCTCGTCGCCGAGTTCGACCGCTGGCGGGTGCCCGCGAAGGGTGGGAAACGCCCGCTCGGGACTGGTCGTCTTCATTGCCGACCCGAACGTCGAAATCGTCGCCATCACGTCCGTCGGGTCAGTCGTCGTCGTCACCGTATCCGATGGCCGACGGTGGAACGACCGACCGCCGACGACGATGTCCGTCTCCGATTCGAACTCGAACGACATCTCGTCGAACGTCGCACTGATGGAAAACGCCTCATCCACGTGAACGTACAGTTTGATGGGCGCGCAGAGTTCGATACTGTAGGTTCCGTCCGGAAGTTCTTCGTTCGCTATCCCTTCGACGCTTCGTACCATTTCGCCGTCCGAATCACGGACGTAGGCGGCGACCGGTGGCGAGAGGCGAAAGCCGCCGGACGAGAGGCGAACCGCGTCGTCGACGGGAAACGGAAACGGGTGGCTCGGTACCGGTTTCGGTCGAACCGTACTGAACGTCTGAAGAGTACACGTGCGTCGTTCGATGGGGTCCTGTACGACGAGCTCGTTCTCCCGGCCATCGAACGATACCATCACCGAATCCCCTCCGTAACTAGAGGGGTAAAAATCCGGCGCGTATGGAACATACGTCGTATATACTAGCCGAATACTAAAAAACTATCGGAAATCTGTAACTCTTACTGTCTCACGGGGATACGAATCCGCGAACCGTTTTCATCAGCAGCGACGGATATCGTCGGCGGGAGCCATCGAGAGCGTCCGCGAGGACCATCGGCGCGTCGTCGAAGATACCGGGACCGTGTCCGACGAGAATTCGCTCGGGCGTCAACCCTCGCAGGTCGTTCGGCGGGAGAAGTCGCACCACCGGGTGGACGCCCAATCGCTCTCGGCCGGTTCGGAAGTAGTCGGCGGTTCCGACGGATTCGGGAACGACGAGCGTTCCGTTCGTCTCGTCGTACAGCGCGGCCTCCTGCCACGCTGGGTTGTCCACCAAACGCAACACGCGCAGGCCGGTGTCGGCGAGCGTCGTCTCGAACCGGCGAACCGGAACTCCGCTCACGCTCCGGCGGACCCACGTGGGGAGATACAGCGGCACGTCGTGTCGCTGTGCGATTTCCTTCGCATCGCGCATGTGCCGGCCGAGCAGGACGACGACACCGGCGACGGAACCGAACTCGGAGAACAGGTCGTCGAGGTCCGGGGAGTCGACCGGGTCGATAACCCAGACGTCGCCGTCGATGGCGAGGGCGTGGCTCGCCCGTTCCATCGTCTCCTCGGGGTGGGCGAACCAGCCGACACCGCCGTCCCATCGGTCGATTACACGATATTCGGTCGGGGAATCGGTTTCTTTCAGCGACATACTCACAGTAGCGGGCCGACGCGCATAAATCGACGGGGCAACAGGTCCGCATCGCGGTCGGTACCTATCGTCCTCCGGAAATCGTGTCCGATTCCATACCCTTTGGAAAACCCGATTTCGCTGTAAATTTGTAGCGACTACAATGGATTTAATATACTATTGTTGTATCTTTACCGCTTGGCCCTTCGATGGTCCTCCTGACGCACATCTCGGACGGTGATACCCTCGTTCGCCCTCCAACGGCGCGACGTTTCTCAGAGTTCGCTCGTATCGATTTCGATGTCGGGCGGTGAGATGATGAGAAACTGCCGAAAGTGAACCAGATTTCCACCCTGTTTTTTCACCGCCGGTGCGAGGTCGGCCGCCAACTCGGATAAGTCGCCGTCGACGGAGAGAACGAGGACGTGTCCATATTCGATCGCTTCGAGACGCTGCGCGATGGGGGTGGTTCCGTCGAGGACGCCGAGGATGACCCGTGCGTCCTCGTCGAAATCTATCTCCTTTTCGGCCGCTTGTAAGTCCAAATCGAACCCCGAATCGTTCATGGCGGTATCTCTCATCCCCCCGAGAAAAATCCTTGCCTTGGTTCGAATCAGTTGTCGTATTCGCGTTTGAACCCGCGGAATTCCGTCCGGTGGGCCTCCTCGTCGGCGAGAATGGTGACGCCGAGGTCCTCGGTCACGGGGTCGTCAGCCTCTCGCGCCGCTGATATGACGTCGCGGTACGTCGAGATGGCGTCCTCCTCGGCCTCGAGGACGCCGTCGATGACCGACAGAACGTCCGTGCTGTCCTCGGGCGGCTGGAGGCCCTCCTGCCGCGCCTCGAAATCGTAGGACGCCGGCGGGCGCTCGTCCAACTGTTTGAGTCGCTGGCCGATCATCTCGGCGTGGCCCAACTCCTCTTGGATGTCCGTTTCGAGGCTTTCGCGCACTTCCTCCGCGCTCACGCCTTCGAGGACGATGGAGTTCGTCAGGTAGTTCATTACCGTCTCGATTTCGTCGCTGTACGCCTTTCGAAGGAGATCCGTGACTTCGGTGCTCGTCATCGCTTCCGAGTACGGAGTGAAGCTACCTTACGATTGTGGCGAACTCGCCCGGCAACTGTTGCCTCACGCAAAACTGTTATATGCCTTGATACACATTGACACGCCAACGATGGAACAGTACGTCAAAGACTCGCATAAACACGATGCGAGCGGCGCTATCGTCGGCGCGATTCTCATCGTAGGGGTCTGACCCCTACCGCACTCCCACCACCGAACGTCGAATCGACACCGAACAGAACCGACTGTGCATCGTGACAGAACGCACGAACCCGAGACGGACGACCAACACACCAACCAATGACAGACGAGAACTCACAATCCCGACCGACGGACGACGACCGAGAGAAAGAAACGATGGCGGAAATCAGCCACATACCACCGTACGAGGCACCCGACGCGAACCGAGTGTTCGAACGCGGCGGCGAACTGTTGACCGAAGAGCGCCGCTCCTGAGCGTTTAAATCGGAAAAGAAGTCCTGTTTTTCGCCCCGTTCCCCCTTCCTGTCGAGTCCCCGGACCCCCGTCCCCAGTCTCGACTCAGCGAATCGGTTCCCGTCCGCCGACGAGCTTCGAGGTGTCCACGAGCTCCGCGCGCGCTCCGCCCTTCTTGACTTCGGTCGCGGTCATACATTCGAGGCACCCGAACACCTCGTTCTCGTTGTTTCCGAACACGCGGGCGAAATCACGTGTCACGAAGGAACCGCAGCTTCGGCATCGGTTTTCGGCCACAGTGTCGCTTCCACTGGCAATCTGGCTGTTTGTCGTTGTCATGCTGAACCTCGTCGGTACGACTAACATCAGTGTGGGTACTTTGTTATCCGGTGGCTGTCGGCGCGAAACCAACCACTATCGTTCGGAAAGACAACTCTACGATTCCGGTAACGACCGGTTACTGGGCCGATACGGCGAAAATTGCCGCTGCAGTCGCATACCAGGACGGCGCGAAATTCGGCGACGGCCTATGCTTTAATGATTGTCCGGGCGGTAGTTTTCGGCGATGCCCAAGATAACACTCGACGAGGAAACCGTCTCGCGTCTCGACAGCCTCCGGGTCGAGGACGAATCCTACGACGAAATCGTCAACGAACTCATCAACATCTACGAGGCAGAGGAGATGACGCTCTTCCACGGCGGCGACTATTCGAGCGATTGAATCAGTCGTCGGCCCGTCGAACGAGAACAGTTTCGCCCGCGCACACGCGCTGACCCTTCTTCACTTCGATGTCCGCCACGTCGAACGATTCGGGGAGGAGCACGTCCGCTCTGCTCCCGAAAGCGATGTGCCCGAGTCGTTCTCCGCGAGCCAACTCGTCGCCGGGTTCGACGTACGGGTGGATTCGCCGGGCGAACGCACCCGCGATGAGCGTCAGGTCACAGGTCGAAAGGCCGATGTGGACTTTCTCGTTGTTGTCCGACTCCTTGCTGAACGCGGGGCGGTGGGTTCCCGGTTCGTGTTCGACCGATTCGACGTGTCCAGAGAGCGGCGCGCGGTTGACGTGGACGTCCGTCACGTTCATGAACACGCCGACGCGAACGCGGTCTCCTTCCTCCCGTATCACCGAGACGCGCCCGTCGGCGGGTGAGAGGACACCCGCGGAGGGCGGGGAACGCTCCGGGTCGCGGAAGAACAGGAGGATAGCACCGCCCGTCGCAAGTGCTGCGAGCGTGGCGAGCGGCGAGAGCAGTCCGAGCGGGCCGGCGAGCAAGAACGGCGGCGCGGCGTATCGCCACGCGCCGGGTGCGACCTCCATCACTCCTGAACCGCGGCCCTGACGCGCGCCCACTTTCCGTTCGATTCGAGGCGCGTTTGGAGTTCGTCGGCGTATCGCTGTGCCAGCCCTTCGGCCGCCGCCAGTCGCTCCTCGTCGACGCCGCTTCCGCCACCGCCGCCCAGTCCGAGCGCGTCCTTGACCGAGCTGAAGACACTTCGTCCTTCCTTTTTCGACGACTTTCCGGCCATCGAGTTCATCTGCGACTGGATGTTCTCCATCTCGGGCATCACCTGTCGAACCTTGCTCGTATCGGCGACGAGTTTCGCGCGCTCGTCGTCGTCGGGATGTTCGATGTCGAACTCGACCGCGGTCATCACCAGACCCCATTCCTGCCGGGAGAACTGGGAATCGGCGACTTCCTGTGCGAACTCCCTATCGACCGCCATCCTGTCCCCCACTATCATGTCCGTCCACCGTTGTCCACTCATAGGTGACTGTGCTATGGCACGAGACTTGGTAGTTTCGTCTCCGAAAACGGTGTGGAAAATCGAGGGGGACGGTACAGCGGCGGGTGTGGAGGCCGAAAACAGCCCGGTAGGGGGTTCCTACGCTCGGAAAGCCGACGCGTAATCACTGCTTTCCGAGAGGAACGGTATCGAATCAAAAACCGGGGGTCGGACCCCGCGCGTGTCAGTTAGTACGGATAGCGCGCGTGGTTGCCACAGTCGCAGGTAATGACGACGTGGCCGTCCTGCAGTCGGACGCGGGCGTTCTTTCCGGTGCGGAGATAGGCGTCACAGGCATCGCACGTAAATCGCTTGAACTGGTGGGGAAGCGAGAGGCGATGTCGCTCGGCGATTCGCCTTGCGAGGCGGACGTACTCCCGCGCTCTGTCGTCGTTACACTCCGCGGTGGCGTCCCGTGCAAGTACTTCGAGACGCTCTATTCGCTCTTGAGCTACTGTCATTCGGAATGGGGGGGTGGGGGGTTTCCGGGGCGAGACAGGACAAGGATAGAAATCGTTCCTGTATTGCCCCATGCGAGTCATGCTCGCACGGGAACAAATACTTTGCGGTCGTTCAATGAGTCCTTTCCGAAAGGAGTAATTGGGCGCTATGCAATCTCCCGCGCAGTGCGCGTACTCAACTATCTCGAACTCGAATCTCGTTTGGCCCGAAGCGGCATCGGAACCTCCACGAAGCAGCAACGCAAGGCGTTAGCGGAAACCGACGTCGACGTCATCACCTCTCCGTGGGCGGGGAAAACTCCGATTCATGCGCTCGCTTCCCGGACAGTAGGAGGTCGTTTCTTCGCCGACTTCGACGTGGCACACTGCAACGTCATCGGGCCGGGTTCGGTCGCCGTCGCGCGCCACGCGAACCGAAACGACGTTCCGCTCGTCCTCCACTCGCACGTCACGAGCGAGGACTTCGCGGAGAGCTTCCGCGGGTCGAGTCTTGTCTCACGTCCCCTCGGACGCTATCTGAAGTGGTTCTACTCGCAGGCAGACCTCGTGTTGTGTCCCAGCGAGTACACGAAATCCGTCCTCGAACGCTACCCAGTCGACGCGCCAATTCATCCCATTTCGAACGGCGTGGACGCGGAGTCGCTAGACGGGTTCGAATCCCTCCGCGAGGAGTACCGCACGCGCTATGATTTGGACGGCATGGTCGTCTTCGCCTTGGGTAACGTCTTCGAGCGGAAGGGTCTCACGACGTTCTGCCGGGTCGCCGAGCGGACCGACTTCGACTTCGCGTGGTTCGGGACGGTGGACGACGGCCCGCACGCCAGTTCGACGGTCAAGAAGTGGACCGAGAACCCGCCGGACAACGTGACGTTTTCCGGGTGGGTGGAGGACAAGCGCGGCGCGTTCGCGGCGGGCGACGTGTTTTGCTTCCCGGCGAAGGTGGAAAATCAGGGCATCGTCGTCCTCGAAGCCATGGCGTGCGGCAAAGCCGTCGTGCTTCGGGATATCCCCGTGTTCGACGAGTTCTTCACGCACGGCGTGGACTGCCTGAAGTGCGAAACGGAAGACGAGTTCCGACGCGCGCTCGAACTGCTCCACCGCGACTCCGAACTCCGGGAGCGATTGGGGGAGAACGGTCGAAAGACGGCGAGCGAACACAGCCTCGAACGCGTCGGGGAACGACTTGTCGAGGAGTATTCAAAACTCGTCTGAAGTCATAAGCACTTAACTTCCCGTCCTCGAATGGCCGAACAATGAGCCGATGGGTCGCCGCCTTCACGGATACATATTTACCGACCATCAACGGCGTCACCTACACGATTCGAACGTGGCGCGATTTCTGGGAGAAGACCGGTAGCCGAATGGACGTGGTGTACCCCCAATCGGACGAGTACACGCCGGAGCAGGGCGAACACCCCATCGGAAGCCTGCCGTTCCCGTTCTACGACGGCTATCGACTCGGGACGCCTCGGGTTCCGAAGGCCGTCCTCGACGCCGAAATCGTCCATTCACACACGCCGTTCGCCATCGGCCTCGGCGGTCTTCGACTCGCGCGAAAGCACGACCGGCCGTTCGTGACCTCGTATCACACGCCGACCGGGGAGTACGCGGACTATCTCGTCTCGAACGACTCGGTCGCGGACTACGTGGAACGGGCGGCGGGTGCGTACGAACGCTGGTTCTTCGGGCAGTCGGACGCCGTGCTGACGCCGAGCGAGGCGACCAGGAAACACGTCGTCGAAACCGTCGGCGTCGATGCGCCCGTTCACGTCGTCCCGAACGGCATCGACGTCGAGCGGTTTCACCCGGTCGAAACGGGGGCGTTCGTCCGGAAGTACGACCTCGACGTTGGCCGGCCGCTCATCGGCTACACCGGCCGCCACGGGTTCGAAAAGCGCCTCTCGGAGGTCATCTCGGCCGCTGACGGCATGGACGTGACCGTCGTCTTCGGCGGCGACGGCCCCGCCCGAAAGACGCTCGAAAAACAGGCCCGCGACCACGACGTGGACGTCCGTTTCCTCGGCTTCCTCGACCGGGACGAGATGGCTTCCTTCTACTCCACCCTCGACGTGTTCGCGTTCCCCAGTCCCGTCGAAACGCAGGGACTCGTCGCGCTGGAAGCGAACGCCTGCGGCACTCCCGTCGTCGGTGCGAACGCCGGAGCGCTGTCGAACACCATCGTCGACGGGGAAACCGGCTATCACTTCGAGAGTGGTGACATCGAAGACATTCGGGCATCGATTCGTCACGCGCTCGCGGAGCGGGAGCGTCTCCGGGAATCGTGTCTCGCCCGCAGAAACGAAATCAGCGTCGAACGGGCGGTCGAAGGGTTGGAGCGGGTGTACGAACGCGTCGTTTAGAGTTCGACGCGCTCGACGATGTGGTCGCTCCCTTCGCGGACGTTCAGGGCGACGATTCGGATGTCGTCTTCCAGTCCCGAACCGTGAAGTTTCGCCTTGAGCAGGTTGTCGACCTGATACACGCCCGCCGCGTTCAGCATCTCTATTTCGACGAGGACCGGGACGGTGTCGCCCTGTCGCAGGCTGACCTTCTTGATAGCTTGACTGGAAACCGTATTGATTCCGCGACCACCCTTCTCGTAGGGGATGCGCGAGCGACCGTGTTCCATGTCGAGCGCGTCCGAGACGCGAATGACGCCCGCTTCGGCCGTCAGCGGGTCCTCCTCGGTGTGGTGACAGAGGATGGCGTGGAGGATTTCGCCCTTCATCCGAACCGTGTTTTCGACGTCGTAGAAGTTCGGCAGTACCCGGTCGAGGATGTCCGCCGCGAGCGGAATCGAGTAGTAAGAGTGGTCGTCGCGGTGGACGATGTGACCGATGTCGTGGAGCGTCGCGGCGAAGGCGACGATGACGCTCTCGTCCGCCTCGTCCAGCCCTTCATCCGCCGCACCGTTGAACTCCACGCCGCCGCGTTTCAGCAGGTCGTAGAGGAGAAGCGCGCGGTTTCGAACGATTTCGATGTGTTTTCGCCCGTGGTCGTTGTACCCCTTTCGAGTAACCGCGTTGACGTTTTGGGCGTCCAGATACGCTTGAATCTCCTCGTCGTTGTCGATGAATTCGAGTACCTCGTTCAGCTTTTCGTCGGGGAAGGCGTGGTCAGCGTCCGGGTCGTATGCACGCCGCCCGTTCTCCGTTTGAGCTTCCATTTCCGCATCTTCCATGGTCCGATTTCACGTTCTGAGGGGAAAAGCTCTCGGGGAAGGCGGGGTGTAAGGTGAGCTTATACGAAAGCGGGTCGGAAAGCGAGCCTGAGAAGAGCAAAAAGCCTATAGTTGGCAATGGGTAAGAAACTGGTAGAGGATGTTCGAAATGATACCACTATTCGGGCCGGTTCCCGGAGGGATGGAACTCGCGGTGATCCTGCTCATCGCGGTTCTCCTGTTCGGTGCAAACAAGATTCCGAAGCTCGCACGCTCCACGGGTGAGGCGATGGGCGAGTTCAAGAAAGGTCGCGAGGAAGTCGAGCAAGAGCTTCAGGAGATGCAAAGCTCGGATACTCCGAATGCCGCGCGCGAAGTCGAAAGCGAACCGACGACGACCGCCACCGAAACCGAGACCGAGACGGAAACCAAGACCGAGTCGGAATCGTAGTTGTTTTTCCTTCGAGTTATCACATATTATGCGGGGCGTGTGGCCTAGCGGATAGGGCGAGAGGTTCCTAACCTCTCGACCGCGGGTTCGAATCCCGCCACGCCCGTCTCCTTCGCTTCGCTCAGTCGACGGGCGTGGCTTACTCCCCCTCACTGCGTTCGCGGGAGTCCCGCCACGCCTTTCGTTAGCAAATGAAGTGAGCGAACTGGTCTTTCGCCGTTCGTGAATCTTCGATTCACTCACTTCCGACACGCCTTTTTCGACAGCGAGGACACTTATCGCGTTCCTCCGTGTGAAGTGTGTCGTGCTCGTTCCTTCGACGAACAGGTAGCGGCGTGATGAAAGATTTATCACGTGTCGAGGAACACCGGAAACTGCGGTAGCTTCCGACGAAGATACCGCGAAACAGCCAAGTCAGGCATGGCCGCGTTCGCCTCGAAGCGGTGATCATCCTCCGTGTCGAGGGAACGCGGTTCTCTCTCCCCCCATCGAACGAAATGGAATGAGTACAGAGAAGAGAGATGTCTCCCCTCTGTGGTGCCGAAATCACGCGACTGGAAAGCGATGGATCCAAATGTGAAAAATAACACATATATATTAATTTTAACAAGTCTTTTTAATGGATTAGTGTTTGACGATAGTCAATGGCTAGTGATGAGTCCGAAGCGCTCGGGAGTGGGGGACCCGACGACACCGGACCCAATGGAATCCGCCTCTCGGACGGACTTCCACCACGTGTCGCCGTCGGGTCGTACTCGTGGGAGGAGTTCAAAGAGGAGTTCTTCTACGAGGACGGGACGCCGCCGACGAATTGGCGGGGCAAACCGCGTCCGTTTCCGGCCGCGGAGTTCCTCGGCTTCGAACCCGACGAAACCGACGCGCGCGTCGAGACAGCAGCGAAAAACGCGGGGGCGCTCGGGGACTATTTCGAATCGTTTCTCGACTACGAGGAGACGCCCGTCGCGCTCGGACGCTACTACTGGGAGCACTTCCGCTACGAGTACTACTACGACCCCGACCGCGAGAAACCGCACGAAAAACCCCGCGACGAGGAGGGCAACGTCGTCGAGTTCGAGAAGGCCGACTGGCTCGGCTTCGAGGAGGAGGACTTGCCGGACTTGCTCACGGAAGGTGCGACAAAGGCCCGAAAACTCCTCGAAATCGAGGACGAGCGGACGCTCGACGTTCCCGAGAAACTGGACGAGGACGCCTTCTTTTCGACCGTCGAGGGGTACACGACGGTCGTCAACCGTTACGATTTGGAGAAGGCGGTTGCGCTTCCGAAGAAGAACCACTTCCGCGAGGTGGACCGTTACTGGGTGAACAAACCCTACTCGTTCGTCATCGTCTTCCACTCCGAGAAGGAAAACGAGACGAAGTACCATCTCGTGGAACCGTATCGGACGCGAATCGAAGAGGACCTTCGGGAGTTCCTGACCGGCAAACTCAGGACCTCCATCAAATATGCCAGCGACGAGGTAGCCGTGGAGGCCGACGAGGTGGCCCGCGAGGACGTCATCGAGCGCGAGGCGCTTCGCCTCCTGTCGCGCTACGACCTGTACATGCTCGACGACGACCAAATCGCCGAACTGCTCAGGGGAACGCTTTCGGGGTACGACAGCGCACGCGAAACGTGGACGCGGTACGCCGCCGAAATCGAGACGCGAACCGACGACACGCTTCGAACCGTCCGCGAGCGCGCCGAACCGTACGTTGGAAGCTTTCGAGAAAAGCGGGCGAGTGTCACCGACTCGCTCGATTCCGAGTCGAAGTCGAAATCGGACGGGAAAGCGACGTCGGATTCTGAAGAGGAATCGACGTCGGAAGCGAGTGTCACAGTCCCGGACGAACCGAACGCCGACGACGGTACCAAAGACGACGATAGCGAGTCCGAGCACGAGGACATCGAGCGAGCGAGGCGAGTGGAAAAAGCAGGGAAGACGGAAACCCCAGAAACCGAAACGGGACGCGACATTCCCGAGGAAGGACGGGATACCGACGAAGGGAACGCCGGGAGCGAAGCGGTCGAAACCGCCCCTCAACCCGTCGAATCTGAGGTCAACAGGACCGTCACAGCGACGAAGCCGCTCGAACCGTCGGACTCGGACGAACCGCCACCTACCGCCGAACGGAGTCGGGTCGAGGAGCTTCGGACGCGGTGGGAGGACCTCCTCCGCGAACGCGCCGGGGACGAGAGCCTTCGTCGGGCGGTTCGAACCCGAATCGAGGAGACCATCGAGGAACACGAGGTGGACGAAACGGGTGGCGAACTCGACGGCATCATGGCCCGGCCGGAATCCGCCCTGTTGGAAGAGGACGCGGACACGCTGACGGAGTATCAGGTCGAAAAGCTGTTGTACGTCCTGAAGCGGAACTTCATCGGCTACGAACGCAACGACGGTATCAAACACGACATCAACGTGGAGGACATCTCCTGTGACGGCTACAACTCGCCGGTATTCGTCTACCATTCGGACTACGAACAGGTCATCACGAACGTCTTCCATGAGGAGACCGAGTTGGACGATTTCGTCGTCAAACTCGCCCAACGGTCGGGAAAAGGCATCAGCAAGCGCCAACCGCAGGTCGACGCCACCTTGCCCGACGGGTCACGCGCCCAGTTGACGCTCGGGCGAGAGGTGTCCGACCACGGGACGAACTACACCATCCGCCAGTTCAAGGACGTGCCGTTCACGCCCATCGACCTCATCAACTGGAACACGTTCTCGCTGGAGGAGATGGCGTTCCTCTGGTTGGCCATCGAGAACCACCGCTCGCTCATCTTCGCCGGAGGGACGGCGTCCGGGAAGACGACGAGCCTCAACGCCGTCTCGCTGTTCATCCCGAGCAACACGAAAATCGTCTCCATCGAGGACACGCGCGAGGTGGAACTGCCACAGCGAAACTGGATCGCGAGCGTCACCCGTCCCTCGTTCTCGGACGACGACAAGGGCGACGTGGACGAGTTCGACCTGCTGGAGGCCGCGCTCCGCCAACGGCCCGACTACATCGTGATGGGCGAGATTCGTGGCGAGGAAGGGAGAACGCTCTTTCAGGTCATGTCCACGGGACACACGACCTACACGACGTTCCACGCGGACACGGTGGGCGAGGTGCTGAAGCGGTTCACCACGGAACCCATCAACGTCTCGAAGACGCTGTTCACCGCGCTCGATTTGGTGTCCGTCCAGACCCAAACGCGGGTGAAGGGGAGCAAGGTTCGCCGGACAAAGTCGCTGACGGAAATCAACCACTACGACACGGAAAACGACGAAATCAACGTCAAGGACGTGTTCCAGTGGCGCGCCGAAACGGACGAACACGAACCGCTCACCGGGTCGAACACGCTAGAGGAGATAAAGTTCGACCGCGGGTGGGACCAGTCGCGGCTGGACGAGGAACTCCTGAAACGGCGGACCATCCTCGCCTACCTCATCGACAACGGCCTGAACGAGTACACGCAGGTCGCGGCGACGATTCAGGCGTTCATCAACGACCCCGACACCATCCTCGCGTTGGTGGCGAACGACGCGCTCGAAGACAGCCTCGCCGACCTCCGCGAGATGGAGAGCGTCCTCATCGACATCGACCCGGAAAAAGAGGAGATGGTCCCGCGACCCGACCCGACCCGTGAAATGGCGGACCTGTCGGAGGACATCCTCGCCGACGCGGAGGACCGACTGTTCGACGGCTATCGGGACGTCTCCGTCTCGGAAAAGGGGCTCGCCGTCGCGCTCGCGGGGACGGCGAAACCGACGAGCGACAGCGGCACCGGCGGCCCGCGAGGCGGGAGCGAATCGAGCTTCGAGCGGGAACCCGATTTTGCCCGTGAAGTCGACGCCGAACGAGAACCCGAGAGCGTTCCCGATTCGGCGCTCGACGACGACCCGTTCGGCGGGTTCGAGGAGGCGACGGTCACGGACGACGTGGATGACGGGGACGATGAAGACGACGAGGACGAGGGGACGGCAGAATCGGAGGACGACGGATGAGCCTCGGTTCCGCGTCCGCACGAGGCGGGTCGAGCGCGTCCGCGCTCGCCGACGCCTTCTATCCGCTGTACGAGCGCCTCTTCCCCGAGAACAGCGATTTCGCCGCCGAGTTGGAAGGGAAACTCGCCGAGGCGCGGATGTCCGAGACGGCGGAGTTGTACCTCTCGCGCGGCCTCGCAATCGGGACGCTCGCCGGACTCGTCCTGTGGTTGGTCGGACTGTTTCTCGGGTATCTCCTCCTGCGGTTCGACATCGTCGGAACGGGCGTTTGGCTCGGAATGCCCGTCTCGGGACCCCTCGCCGACGTACTGAACGCGCTCAAGGTTCCCGCGCTGGTCCTCGGAACCGGCCTCGTCCTCGGCGCGGTCGGATTTTTGACCGGCTTCGGAACGGTACTCGTCATCCCGTATAGCCGTGCCGGGGAGCGAAAGCGGGAGATAAACATGCTCTTGCCGGACGCCGTCTCGTTCATGTACGCTCTCTCCATCGGTGGTCTGAATCAATTAGAGATTCTGGAGGCGATGGCGAAGGCGGACGACACCTACGGCGAGGTGTCACGCGAGTTCCAGAGCGTCGTGCAGGAGACCGAATACTTCGACATCGACTATCGAAACGCCATCAGAACGCGGGCGCTCGAAACGCCGAGCGACGAGTTGGCCCAGTTTTTCACCGACATGCTCTCGATAATCAACAGCGGCGGGAACATGACCCGGTTTTTAGACGACAAGAAGGACAAACACATGCGAACGGCCAAGCAGGAACAGGAGTTGACGCTCGAAACCCTCGAACTGTTCGGCGAGATGTACATGACGCTCTCGCTGTTTCCCCTGCTCCTCATCATCATCCTCGTCATCATGAGCATGCTCGGAAAGGCACAGGAGATACTGCTCTACGGGACGGTGTACGCCCTGATTCCGCTCATCGGCGTCGGCTTCCTGGTCCTCGTCTCGACCGTGAAACAGGACGAAGTGGGTGACGGCTACCTCGACTCCGGTGAGGGGACGAACCGCCTCGAAACCGTCTCCGGGTCCGGCCTCCTCCACCTCGGCCTCGTCGAGGAGTTCGTCGGCGAGTTTTCCGTCTTCGACCGAATCAAAAGCCGAGAGGGAACTCACACCACCCTCGAATTGCTGAAACGACCGCACGTCTTCTTCCGCGACAACCCGCTGTACGTCCTCGGCATCACGGTTCCGACCTCGGTGGTGCTCGTCGCCAGCGCGGTGTGGACGGGGGCCGTGGCGTCGTCGTTCGACGGCCTTCGGGCGAACCCCACGTGGACGACGTTCGTCTACGTCTATATTCCGCTGTACGTGAACGGGTTTCCGCTCGCCGTCTTCCGCGAGTGGAACGTCCGCTCGCGTCACAAAGTGATTCGGAAGCTTTCGGACGACCTTCGCAAACTGTCCAGCGCGAACGACACGGGCTTGACGCTGCTCGAATCCGTGAAAACCGTCGCCGAGACCTCATCGGGGAAGCTCGCCGACGAGTTCGACCGGATGCACGCGAAGGTCGAGTACGGCATGAGTATGAAGGCGGCGCTCATCGAATTCAACAACCGGTATCACATCCCTCGACTCGCCCGGACGGTGAAGCTCATCAGCAAGGCACAGGAGGCGTCGAGCCAGATTACGGCCGTTCTGACCACGGCGGCACAGACGAGCGAGAATCAGGACGACATCACGCGGGAGCGTCGGTCTCGCGCCCGGATGCAGGTCGTTATCATCATGATGACGTACCTCACCCTCCTCGCCGTGATGGCGATTCTGAAGATGCAGTTCCTCGACGTGATGGCGAACCTCTCGGCGAGCGCGAGCGGAAACGGGGGGGGGCCGCCGGTGCGTCGGGCGTGGGTTCGTCCGGCCCGAGTTTCGGCGGCGGCGTCGATACCGAGACGCTCTCGATGCTCTTTTTCCACGCCGTGACGATTCAGGCCATCCTCTCGGGATTCATCAGCGGCTACATCCGCGACGCGGACCTCCTGTCCGGCGTCAAGTTCGCCGTCGTGTTGGCGACGACGGCGCTCGGCGTGTGGATGGTGGTCGGCTGACCATGGACGACAGAGGCCAGACGCTGAACGATTACGTCCTCGGCATCAGCGTGTTCCTGTTGACGGTGGCGTTCGTCGTCGCGTTTCTGCCGAGCATCTTCACCCCGTTCAACGCGCCGATAGACGATTCGACCACCGCTCGCGCGAGTCGGGGCGCGACGTTCATCGTCACCGACCTCTCCGTCGACGGGCAACCGAACGTGTTGGATTGGAACCGAACCGGCGGGTTCTTCGAGCAAAACGAGACGGAACTCCGTCGGGTGTTCGGATTCCCGCGGACGACGGACGTCAACGTCACGCTCGTCGATGCGGAAACCGGAATCGTCAATCGATCAGCAGGCGACGCGCCGGGCGACCATCCGACCGCCGCGACGGGTCGCATCGTCCGAATCGGAGCGGAGACCTACCGACTGACGGTGAGAGTATGGTAGACGACAGGGGGCAGGCGTACACGCTGGAGGGGTTCGTCGGCGCACTGGTCGTGCTGACCGCCTTGCTGTTCGTCTTCCAGTCCATCGTGTTGACGCCGACGACGGCGGGGACGGTGGACCAAGACGTGAAAGCACAACTCCGCGTCCAAGCGAACGACGCGCTCAGGACCGTCGATAGCGACGGGACACTGGAAAACCTCACCCGCTACTGGAACGCGAGCGGCGGGTTCGCCTACACAAACGACAGCGAAGTGGGATACGGATCGGAACCGCCCTGCGCGCCCGCCCGGTCCCCGGTGGGCGTGTGCGACTCGCTCGGCGAAACCCTCCACGACGCGTTCACGGTTCGCGGCTACACGTACAACCTGTACGTGAGCTACCAACTGGCGGGCGACCCGACGGAAGTCGCCACGGAGCGCGTCGTCTACCGCGGCGTCCCGTCTGCGAACGCGGTGACGGCGACGCACACCGTCGTTCTGTACGACGACGACCGGTTGACCGCGCCGGACGACGGCGGGAACGCGACGCTCGAATCGCTCGGGTCGGACGGGTTCTACGCGCCCGACGTCACCGACGGCGTCGTCTACAACGTCCTGGAGGTGCGGTTGGTCGTATGGTAGGCGGGAGCGAACGCCGACGCCTGCGCGGCGACGACCGGGGACAACTCATCCTCGTCGGTGCTGTGGTCATCGCAATCGCGTTAGTCGGCGTCGTCGTCGTCCTCAACAGCGTCCTCTACACGGAGAACGTCGCCAATCGGGAACCGATTTCGTCGACGCGCGACGCGCGGGACGCACACGCCCTCGTACGGGACGACATCGGTTCGCTCGTTCGACGGGTCGACTACGTGGAGCGATACGACTCGCCGAACGCGGTTCGAACCGCGGTTAGCGGGAACGTCGCGGAGTTCGGGACGCTCATCGGACTCTGACTCTCCCGGCGCGCACCCACCTCGTTGAACCTCACCGTCATCAACGAAACGGTCGGAACGGGTATCGAACAGAGCTCCGGCGGGAACTTCACGAGTGCGACCAATGCGAGCAACTGGACCGTCGCGCAGAACGCGGACGTTCGACGGTACGTCGCCGCGGTGAACCGGTCGTCGCTTTCGACAGACGCCAACACCTCCTTCGCGGTGACGACCACCGACGGGTCCGCGAACTGGACGCTTTCGCTCCACCGGAACGGGAGCGACGTCGTCGTGCGAACGAACGGGTCCTCGATTCCGACGGCGAGTTGTGCGGTCACCGCGGACCGGGTTCGCATCGACTTCCGCAACGGGACCGCGTCGGGGTGTTCGTTCACGTTCGCGGACGGCGTCGGCGACGGTTACGACGTGGCGTACCGGAACGGCGCGAACGCGAGCGGAAACTACTCCGTCCTCCTCAACGGAACAGACGCGACGATTCCGTCGGCGTCGGTCCACACGGACTCCGCCGCGTCGCCGTACCGAACGTACGTCGTGTACGACGTCTCGGTTCGGCTGACCTACGCGACGCCGGAACTGACCTACCGAACGCTCCTTCGAACCGTCCTCTACGAACCATGATTCCCACGCGACTCGCGGCCGACGACCGGGCGGTTTCGACCACCATCACGTACGCCCTGACGATGGCGATTACGGCGGTGCTCCTCGGCGGACTCATCACCGCCGCCGGGGGACTGGTGGAGAACCAGCGAACGCAAGCAGCACGGAACGAACTCGGCGTCGTCGGCGAGCGGATGGCGAGCGAGTTGACGAGCGTGGATACCCTCGTACGGGCCGGGGAGAACCCCACGGTTCGACTGCGGGCGACCCATCGGCGACAGGTCGCGGGCAGATACTACTCGGTCGAACTCGTGACCGGCGGCCCACCGTGCCACGGTCAACAGTGTCTCGTCCTCTCCACGAACGACGTGAGGGTGACGGTCCCGTTCGCCACGGAAACGCCGGTTCGGAGGGGGAACGTGTCCGGCGGCACCGTCGTCATCGAATACGACACCGCGAACGGAACGCTCGGGGTGACGGACCCGTGACGTTCGACGAGAGAGGGGTGAGCGAAGTGCTCGGCTTCATCTTCATCTTCGCCATCATCGTGGCGTCCGTCGGTATCCTCTACGTCAGCGGCGTCGGGTCGTTGACCGACGCCCGCAACGCGGAGCAGTCGCGCAACGCCCAGCGGGCGTTTTCGGCGCTGGCGACGACGTTCGACGACCTTCAACGTGGCCGCACTCCCGCCCGCGCCGGAGAGGTTCGCCTGTCCGGTGGGACGCTTTCGATGGAACAGGGGACGGAACTCCGACTCGTCGTCGACCGGACGAGTCCGTCCGCGGTCGAGTTCAACCGAACTCTGTCACGCGGTGCGCTCGTCTACACCCACGACGGCGACGTCGTAGCGTATGAAGCGGGGGCCGTTTTCGCTCGAAGCGACGGCGGAAGCTTCACCATTCGCCCGCCGGCGTTCGCCTGCGGGCCCGACCGGGCGTTCGTCTCCTCGGTTTCGGTCGAACAAGGGGGAGGTTCCTCCGCGGTCAGCACGCAGGGTTCGGTTCTTCTCGTCGGACGGACCGAATCGACGGAACTCGTCTTTCCGACGGATGCGACCCCGCAGGACGGTGTACGGGCCACGACGGTCAGGCTGAACGTCGAGTCGTCACCCAACGGTGCCGCGTGGCGTCGCTACTTCGAAGCCAACGGATGGTCGAAAAACGGGACGTGGTACGAGTGTCACACCCGGCGAGCGGTCGTCCGTGAGACGACCGTCGTGTTCGCCATACGGACCTGACCTCACGATGCCCGCTCTATCGTGACCTGATTCATCGTCACGTGGACGCGGAAGTCCTCCGGTTCCCCGACGCTTCCCTCCTCGTGAATCGAGATGAGGACGACCGCGTCGTTGTAGTCGGGGTCGCCGCTTCCGCATTTCCCCGTCCCGATGTCGTCGGTGGTCGCGTCGGCACAGGAGAGTTCGTACACCAACACGAACTCGTTCGGGTCGAGGTCGAGGTAGCCGGTGTCGTCGATTCGGTCGCCGAGCATCTGGGACATGTTCCGCTGTTCGGGATTCGCGGAGCCGTACCCCGGCACCTCCATCCCGTCGGCGAGGAGTACGACGTTCCCCTCGTTCGTTCCTGTCCCGTCGGCCTCGACGACGATGTTGGTCATCAGCGACCCTTCGTAGTCGGTCCGGTAGGATTCCCAGACGTAATCGTACTGCTCTCCGCCGGACTCGTACTGGTTGAGTCGTTTCGTCGCCGACGAACCCCAATCGACGGAGCCGATACCGTACGCGGTTCCCTCCACGCTGATGACGTCGCCCGCGCTCACGTTCTCGGAGAAGTGATAGCCCTCGCCGTGGGTCGGGTCGTTGATGTCGTGTCTGATGACGTCCGTCGGGCCGACACCGTCGCCCCACGGTTCGTAAGTGTCGTCGCCGATGTTGATGCGCATGTTGATGGCGGCGTTTCGTTTCGTCCCGTGGACCTCCCACTCGTCGGTCGTGTCGTTGTACGCCCATTCTAAATCGCTCCCCGAGGATATCTCGGTCCCGAGTACGTCCACGCTGACGGAAGCGTTCCGTTGGGCGCTGACGCTGTTGTCGTCGCTCTGGGCCGTCGAACCGCTCAGGATGACGGTCAGCGACGCGGTTTCGTTGCCGTCGTCCACCGTCACCGTCCCGCCGTCGACGTGCGTCCTGAAGAAGTCGGCCCACGCCCGGTAGTAGTCGCTCTCGACGGTGAGCGTCGCGTTGTCCGGCGGGGAGCACCGCGGTGCGTCGAACGCCTCACGGAACTCCTCGCTGTCGGCACGGGAGGCCGTGACGTTTTTCGTCGCCCGGAGTCGCTCGACGGGGCCACTCGCGGACCCGGTGACGTTCACCAACTGGAAACTGAAGGTGCCGTTTCGGTACTGCATGTCCGGCGGCGATACCATGACGCTCCCGTCATCGGTTCGCTTCCAGACGCCACCCGCCTGATACGCCACCACGTCGCCGTCCTCGCCGCGATACTCGATGGCACCGAATTCGATACGCTTGCGACACGCCGCGTTCGACCCGTTCACGAGCGAGATGGTCATCGCCCCGTCGTGTGTGACCTCGACGTTGCCATTCTGACCGCTGAAATCGAGGACGTGTTCGTCGTTCGTCCCGAACGCGACCTGACTCAATCTGGCGTCCACCTCCCGCATCGCGTGTTCCGCGTTCTGTACCTCCACCGCCCCACGAATCTCGTGGACAGCGGACGAACCGATGAGGAGGACGCCCACGACGGAAACCGTCACTAAACCGATCATCAAAACGACACCGATGAGCGGCGATTGCCCGCGGCGGTCTTCCCGAAGAATGTTCGGTTTCCGACGTGTCATAGTTCCGATTTCCATCTCGAAACCGCATAAATCTATGGCAAAAAGTCAATAGAAACGAATGGTCGGAAATCGAACCGGACGTTCGGGTGGTTCGGGCCTGTAAGCGTGTGTTTATCGGAAGTCGGCGATTCGCTCGTTGTGATAGCGGAGAAATTCGCTCCCGACGGTGTGACCCTCCCGAACTGTCAGGGTGCCAGTTATCGAATCGTCGTAGGCGTGATGCAGTTCGTGCGTGGTCGTGTTCGGCGTCATGGGTGCCACTCCCGATTTGCACCGTCTACCATCGGGACGCGATCAGCTGTTCTGCTTCACCGTTCCGGGAAAATGTCCGGAAGAAAGTACGTGAGGAGAAAGTTGATGTTCAGCGAATAGGTACGTCGGGTATGGTCCTCGAAAACGGTTGGACGGTGTACGACAAATTGGCCGGCGCGTTCGCGCTCGTCCTCATGACCGGCTACTATCTCACGCCGGTTCAGAGTGCGGTCGTAGCGACGCTCGACGTCGTTCTCAGTCCGCTGGCCACGCTCGTTCCCGTCTCGATATTCCTGTTCGGGTTGGCCGGTGCGACCGGATTGTACTCGACGACGCTTCAACTCCTCCTGCAAGACTCCGATGCAATGGAGCGATTACAGGAGCGGATGAAAACCCTGCAGGGGCAACTGCAATCGCCGCCGGACGACGATGCGGACGCCATTGGAGACGACCAGCGTGAACTGATGCAGTCGTGGATGACGATGCTGAAACTGCAGTTCCGCCCGATGGTGTGGAGCATGCTGCTCACGATACCGGTGTTCCTGTGGATTCGCTGGGCGATGGTGAACCCCGCGGCGGCGACGATTCCGGTCGCGCTCTCGCTCCCCGTCGTCGGGCACGTTGCACTGACCGCCACCCTCGTCGGCCCGGTGAAAATCTGGCTCGTCTGGTACCTCGGCGGGTCGATTTCGTTCAGTTTCGTCTCGCGGCGCGTGCTCTCTCGCGTCCTCGCGTGACCGTGTGGAAAACGAAAAAGAACGAAAATCCGGAGTCCTCCACTCACACCGGGTAGAACGCCTACGTCGGCATGATGACCGCACGACCCTCTATTTCGCCGTGCTCGAGCTTTTCCGCGACGGAGTTGATGTCGTCGAGGTCGTACCTCGTCGTGTGAAGCGTCACGTCGCCGCGCTCGACGAGTTTCACGAGTTCCTGTAGCTCCGTGTAGCGGCCCACCAGCGTTCCGCGGTAGGCGAACTCGCCGTCCACGAGCGACTGGGAGGGTTCGTGGACGTGGCCGCCGTAGCCGACGATATGGTGGTCGCCGCCGGGCGCGACGATGTCCGGGGCGTAGCCCGTCGTCTCGTCCGCGCCCACGAAGTCGATGACCTGTTCGGCACCCGCGCCGTCCGTGATGTCCGTTATCGTGTCCGGGACGTTCTCCGAACTTGGGTCCACCGTGTGGTGTGCGCCGAGGCCGTCGGCCAAGTCGCGGGCGTCCGCCTTCACGTCGAGGGCGGTGATTTCGGCGGCGCTCATCGCGTCTAAACACTGGAGGCCGATGTGTCCTAATCCGCCGACGCCGATGACGACGGCGTGGTCGCCGGGGTTGAGTTCGCGGGTGGCCTTCTTGACCGCGTGATAGGCCGTGATTCCGGCGTCGGCGTGCGGTGCGATATCGACTGGGTCCACCCCGTCGGGAAGGGGAATTACCGCACGCTCGTTGGTGAGCAGATATTCGGCGAACCCGCCGTCGGTCGTCAGGCCGGGAAACTGGACGTTCTCGCAGTACATGTCCTCCCCGAGGCGACACTGGCGACACTGCCCGCAGGTCATCACCGGATGGCAGATGACCGTGTCGCCCTCCTCGACGGTGTGGACTTCGCTTCCGACCTCGACCACTTCCCCGGCGTTCTCGTGGCCGAGCGTCATCGGCAGTTCCTGCTCCACGTAATCCGTCCACATCCCTTCGATGACGTGGTTGTCCGTCTGGCACCACCCCGCCCCCCGAACCTTCACGACGACGTGGTTCGACCGACTCGCTTCCGGCCGGTCCACTTCGTCGATTTGCAGGGCGTCTTCCATCTCCTCCGTGTACTCGTGCAGGCGTGCGGCTTCCATGGCGCGTAGAATAACCGCCGAATTACGCATAAACATTCGTGTACTAACCAGTTCGGATATGATTTCCGCACCACATATAACATGATTGTAAATGAAGATTATGTGCTAGTAGCCCGTTACTTTGGGCGGTATGTACCGTGGAACCGGAGACGGTCGATGGGAGAACGAGGAGGACGTGTTCGTCATCGACTCACACCTTCACTTCTGGGACGCGAGCGAGGAGAACATCATTCACGAGGGCGGCGAGCAGTTCATCCGCTGCTTTTACGACTACCACACCGGGTTCACACCGGCGGAACGCGAGTGGACGTTGGAGGAGTATCGCAAGTATTCACAGGAGCGCATGATAGAGGACCTGTTCGGCAACGGTGCCGTGGACATGGGTATCTTCCAGCCGACTCACTTGGAGGAGTTCTACGACGAGGGCTTCAACACGGTGGATACGAACGCCGACTTCGCGTCCGACCACGAGAACCGATTCATCGTCAACGGTCGCTTCGACCCACGCGAAGGCGAGGAGGGGTTGCGGGAACTCGAACGCCAGAAGGAGGAGTTCGACATCCAAGGCGTGAAACTCTACACGGCCGAGTGGCTCGACGACTCGAAGGGGTGGCGGCTCGATAGCGAGGAAGCGTTCGAGTATCTGGAGAAGTGTGCCGAACTCGGCATCGAGAACATCCATCCACACAAGGGACCGACGATTCGGCCGCTGAACAAGGACGCCTTCGACGTGAAGGACGTGGACGACGCCGCCACGTCGTTCCCGGACCTGAACTTCGTCGTGGAACACGTCGGCCTGCCCCGACTGGACGACTTCTGTTGGCTGGCCGCGCAGGAACCGAACGTGTACGGCGGCCTCGCGGTGGCCGCGCCGATGGCACAGAACCGCCCGCGGAAGTTCGGGGAAATCATGGGTGAACTCCTCTACTGGCTTGGCGAGGACCGCCTACTGTTCGGGAGCGACTACGCGCTGTGGAACCCCGACTGGTTGGTCGAGACGGTGATGAACGCCGAACTGACCGAGGAACAAAAAGAGGAGTACGGCGTCGAGTTGACGCCGGAAGTCATGCGCAAAATCATGGGCGAGAACGCCGCCCAGTTGTACGATATCGACATCGAGGAGAAAAAGCGACAGTTCCGCGAGGACGCCATCACCGAACAGTTCGGGTTGGAAACGCACTACGAAACGACGGACTCCACGACGGCCGACTGACCATGTCCACGGACACTCCGAACGCGAACGAACCGGGAGCGAACGAATCGGAGACGCACGAGTCCCAATCGAACGACTCGAAAACCGGCCATCCGGACGGAAACGGCGAGGGAATTCCGACCCGAGCGGCCGTCCGGTCGGCGCTCGACGGTGTGACCGACCCCGAACTCGACCGGTCCATCGTGGAACTCGACTACATCGACGACATCGACATCGAGACCGGCGAACGCGACGAGGCCGACGACCCCGAAAAATCCGGCGCGCACGTCGGAGTGACGTTCACCCTTCCGACGGCGTGGTGTTCGCCGGCCTTCGCGTGGATGATGGCCCTCGACGGGCGGGAAGCCGTCGAAGCGATTCCGGGCGTCGCCCGCTGTGAGATGTATCTGAACGACCACATGCACGCACAGGAAGTCACGGAGGGCGTCAACGGTGGGTGGGACTTCGACGAGACGTTCCCCGACGCAGACGGGGGAATCGAGGCGACCCGCGCGACCCTCGACTCGAAAGCCCGACTCGCACGGCAGTACGTCGCCGTCGAGGCGCTGGTGGCGGCGAGTTTGACTCACGAGCAGATAGCGTCGCTGTCCCGCGAGGACGTGAACCTCCTCCCCGGCGAGGAGTACGCCACCGTCGCCGTTCGAGACGGCGCACTCGCCGTCGTGGTGGACGCCGACCCGTTAGTTCGATATCTCGAAAAGGCCGAGCGGGTGGGCTGTTTCGCCGACGGCGACGGACGCTTCTTTCGAACGCCGGAGGGGGACCCCATCGACCCGGACCGGGCAGAACTCGTCCACCGCCGGGCGCGACTCGCACGGGTGAACATGGACGGGCAGGGCGGCGTCTGTGACGCCCTCCACGAGGCGCGACGCGCCGATTAACGCGTCGGTAGCCGCGTCTGCCGGGAACGCTCACGGACTTCGGATTCGAGGTCCAGTAAGCGTCGCTTCGTCGCGACTCCGTCGGCCGCCGAATAACCCTTCAATGACCCGTCGCTTCCCACGACACGGTGACAGGGAACCACCAACGGAACCGGGTTTCGACCGCACGCTTGCCCGATGGCGATGGGCGTCGTATCGAGGGCCGTGGCGAGTTCACCGTACGTCCGCGTTTCTCCGTACGGTATGTCGGCCATCGCGTTCATCACCGTCCCGGTCATCCCGTCGGGAACGGTGACGTGCAGGTCGAAATCCGTGCGGTCGCCCGATTCGTACTCTCGTATCTGTTTCCTGATTTCGGCGCTCGACTCGACGACTCGGGCGTCGTCGATTTCGATGGTCGTTTCGAAGATGTCTACGTTCATATTGGTGCTCCTACCGTCGTTCGAATTCCTTCGTGGTTCCTTATGCTGGTGGAAGATATGACTCCTGGGTGCGGACCGAAACTGATCCACAGTCGAATATGCGAACCTCGATGCGCTCGTCGTGTGTAATCAGATGATGATTCGAGACCGAAACTCGGGGACCCCAGTTACACCAGTCTCGACTCGAAACAGCGCACCCGCTGCCGACCCGTTCGCTTCCTTGTCTTCTCCGCCACCAGCGGTTACGTAGGCGTCCGCGTACTCCTCCCCGCCGAACGTTATACTGGTCGTCTTCTTCGCGGGCAAGTCGATTTTCTTCTCCTGGGTTCCATCCGGCGAAAAGCGGTATACACCTCCTCCGTTGTAGCGAGCGGACCAGACGTGTCCCTCCGCATCTACGGTCAGACCATCGGGAACTCCATCTCCTTCGGGGGTCTGCACGAACGTCGTTTGGTTGGAAATCTCGCCCGTTTCCTTTTCGTAATCGAACAGATAGATCTTCCACTCGTTCGATTCGGTGACGTACATCCGTTTTCGGTCGGGAGTGAACCCCATGCCGTTCGGAATGTCCATTCCGTCCAGCATCTCGACGATACTCCCGTCGGTGTCGAGTCGATACAGACTGCCGAGATGGTCCTCCGTCGGCATGGTTCCACAGAACACGCGCCCTTTCGGATCCGCGATTACGTCGTTAAACCGGGAGTCCTCTTCTCCACAGATTCCGTCGACGACGGTCGTGAGACAACCATCTTTCCATCGTTTTACTTTCCCCTGTGCCATGAAGAGCAGGAGGGACCCGTCTTCCTGAATCGTGTAGCCGCCGACGACGTCTCCGTCGTAAAACTGCTCGTGCTCCCCGGTGCTCGGATCGTAGCGGAACATCCGGCCGGTCGGAATGTCGGACCAGTACACCCGCCGTTCCGCCGAATGCCAGAGAGGCCCTTCGCCCGTTACACAGTCGTAGTTGGCGATGACCTCGTACTCTTCCGATTCGTCTTTTTTCGCACTCGACGTTTCCGACGTACTACCGCCGCTGACACCTCCTGCCGCAGCCATACCGATTAATGCACCCGTACCTTCGACCACTCGCCGTCGGGAAACCGTCCCCGAACACAGGTCGGTTATCGTTTTTTCAGCCATAACTCCGCAGAGATTATCGTTCTAATAATAAATAATAGTTTTCAAAGATAAATATTATTTACTGTGTGTGGGAATTATCGAGGCGACACAAATAGGCCGTCAGTTCGGCACCGTTCGCGAAGCGATTCGACACGTGTCGGCTTTTCGTGGATGATTGCCAACGCTAAAAAATCAAGCTATAGTATCGATAGTACCTGAAGTCGGAGGTGACCCTTTCGCTCGGTTTGGCGAGTGAGCGAGCAGCGGGTCCATAGCCGTCACGACTCCCCCAAATTTCGCGCTCGCTACAGTCGCTCCATCTTCTTGGAACGCTTGGAACTCCTTCCGCTGGAACTCCTCGCGTGTTTTCGATACTGGAACGAACTGACGAACAGGAGAAAGCTCGCCACGACGGCGTGGCCGGACCCCATGTAGGTCGCTCCAGTGGCGAAGGTCAATCCGGCGAGAAAAAGCGCCACAAGCGCACAGGAGAGCGAGATGCGATGCGGTTGCTCGAGCAGTTCCGCGTGAAGATAGTGACGGGGGGAGCGCGAGCGACTCATTAACACGTGATTTGTAGTCGAACCGTATTGTTGTTGGCACTCGGAATGTGACGATGAATACAATCTCGCTCGTCCATTTCTCACTACGTTCGTCATTGACTCGCCGGGAGTCCCGCGAGCGAACCTCGTGAGCGAGGGGGACTCCCGGCGAGTCCACTGATTGACTGAACGAAGTGACGGAAAGAAGTGGACTCGCCGGGATTTGAACCCGGGGCCTCTCCCATGCCAAGGGAGTGATCTACCCCTGATCTACGAGCCCTCGTCTGCACTCACTTCTTCCGGGCGACCATTGATAAACCTCTCGAAATTCGTGCCACATCGGCAGACGGTAGCACGGCGGGTCGAATAGCAACGATTTAACTGTCTCCGTCGTTTCGTCCCCCGTAGGGAACGGCACAGCCGCAAATCCGACTCGTCGTGAGATTTCACGGCTCTGGGATTGCGGACGTGCAACGTGACTTGTGTCACGACTGGCGGAACCCACCGCCAGCGTCAGCGGCTCGTGCAGTTCCTATCCTCAAACAATGGCACGAATGCACACCCGACGCCGCGGGTCGTCCGGTTCGGACCGACCAGTGGCAGACGAACCACCGGAGTGGAGCGACGTAGATGCTGACGACGTGGAAGACCGCGTCGTCGAACTCGCGGAACAAGGCTACAGCCCGAGCGAAATCGGGGGTAAGCTCCGCGACGAGGGCGTGACCGGCACGCCTGTCCCGAACGTGAAGCTTGCAACGGGCAAGAAAGTAACCGAAATCCTCGAGGAGAACGACGCGGCGAACGAGCTGCCGGAAGACCTCGAGAACCTGATGGTTCGCGCCGTGCGCCTGCGTGAGCACGTCGACGAGAACCCACAGGACAAGCAGAACAAGCGCTCGCTGCAGAACACCGAGTCGAAGGTCCGCCGTCTGGTCAACTACTACCGCGGCGACAAACTCGACGAGGACTTCACGTACACCTACGACAACGCGAAAGAACTCTTCGAATAGATGTCCACGTCCGGTCGAACCGCTTCCGAGGACGCCCGCTCCGCGAGCGACATCGCCGCGACGCTCCGCGACGCCGACTTCGTTCGACTCGTCGCACAGGCCGACGGCGACGCGCTCGCATCGAGCGGTCTCCTCGCCCGTGCATGTGCGACCGTCGGGATTCCGTTTCAAGTGAGTGTAACCACCTTGCCCGCCCGACGAGTCGATTCCCGTGACGACGAACTCGTCGTCACGGTCGGCGCGAGCGGTGGTGACGTCTCGCTACCCGGTCGCCCGACGAGCGTCGTCGCGTTCGATATCGCGACCGAACTCGGCGGAAAGCCCGACTCGGTGCTGGCACTTGCCGGCACCGTTGCAGCGGGTTGCTCGCCGGGGACGGACGGGATGGCGCGACTGCTCGAAGCGGCGGACGACCGATTGACGCGACGCCCCGGCGTTTCGACGCCGACCAAGGACCTCGGTGACGGATTAGCCCATTCGACGCTCTTTCACGCCGGATTCTCCGGCACCGTGGAAGCGGTACAGGCCGAACTCGCGGAACTCGGCCTGCCGGTCGAACTCGACGACGACGCCCATCGACGGGTCGCCTCGCTCGTCGCGCTCTCGGTCGCCGGACCGGAGAACGCGACGCCGCGAGCGGCCGAAACGGTCGAGCGGGCGCTTCGGCCGTACGAACTTTCGGACGGTCCGTTCGCGACGCTCGGCGGTTACGCCGACGTTCTCGATGCAGTTTCCCGCGAGCAATCCGGGACCGGCATCGCGCTCGCACTGGGTCACGACGCCCGTACGCCCGCACTCGACGCGTGGCGCACGCACGCGAAGACGGCCCACGCGGCGCTTCAGGAGGCGACGACGGGACGCTACGACGGCCTGTTCGTCGCCCGAACGGACGACGTACCGGTCGTGACGGCGGCGCGACTCCTCGGCGATTTCAGGTCGCCGGAACCGGTCGCGCTGGTCGTCACCGACCACGAAGCCGCCGCGGTCGCCATCAGTGACCGCGGGAAGGGTGACTCCACCGTGGACGTCTCCGACATCGGGGACGCCATGGAACGAGCGGGGTCACAACTCGGCGGCGACGGAACCGGAACCGAACGGCAGGGCTACGCGCGGTTCGACGCGGACGCGAAGGAGTTCCTTTCAGCGTTCCGGGAGGCACTATGAGACGAGCGACGATTCGAACGGAGTTGCCGGACGCAGAGCGTATCGCGGCGGCAGTCGTGCCCGACAACACGCCCGAAATCGACACGAGCGTGGTGGACGGCACGATTGTGACGCACATCGAACGCGAGACGACCGGCGGACTCCGGACGACCATCGACGATTACGTCGTGAACCTCTCGGTGGCAACGCAGGTAGTACAGACGGCAAACCAACACACAAACACGAACTATGAGTGAACGATCAGTCTCGAAGAAGTCACAGGAAAAGCGGTGGTACACCGTCCTCGCTCCCGAGCAGTTCGACCGAGAGGAGCTTGGAACGACCCCCGCAGACGAACCGGAGAAGGTGCTCGGACGCACCATCGAAACAACGCTCGGCGAACTGACGAACAACGCCAGCGAGAACAACACGAAGTTGGCCTTCAAAATCAACGACGTGGGTAGCGACGCGGCATACACGGAGTTCGTCCGACACGAACTCACCCGCGACTACCTCCGCAGCCTCGTCCGCCGCGGTGCCTCGAAGGTCGAGGCGTACGTCACGGTGCTGACCTCGGACGACTACCGCGTCCAGATTCAGCCCGTCGCCTTCACGACGAAGAAGGCGGACCACAGTCAGGAGAAGGCCATCCGTCGCACGATGATCGACATCGTGCAGGAGTCCGCGAAGGACCACACCTTCCAGGACCTCATCGACGGCGTCGTCGAAGGTCGCCTCTCCAGCGCGATTTACGGCGAGGCCAAGACGATTTACCCGCTTCGCCGCGTCGAAATCCAGAAAGCGACGCTGGAAGCCCACCCCGAAGAGGTCGCCGAGGAAGAGGAGACCTCCGTGGACGTGGACGAAGAAGAAGCCGAAGTCTAACCGACGACGCTTTGCGTTTCGTTTTTTGAAACCCGACCGGCGAGAGACGTCTCTTACTTTTCTTTGACGACGACGACGCCGGACATGCCCGCTTTCTCGTGTGGGATACAGAAGTAGGCGTAGTTTCCGGGGACGGTGAACGTGTGTTCGAACGTCCGCCCTTGGTCGACCGCACCCTTTCCTTGGGTCCACGCGTCGCGTGCTGCCTGTTCGGTGTCGTAGTCACCGGACGCGAAATAGTCGGCGTCGTCCGGGATGCCGTCCTCGTAGGCGGTGACGCTGTGGCGTCGCATGCCGGTGTTCTTCCAGACGACGGTGGTTCCGGCTTTCACTTCGAACTTCGACGGGTGGAACGCCATCGCGCTCATCCCGATGTCGAAGTCGCCGCCGGAGGAGGATCCGGAACCGGACCCCATGTTCATCACGCTCGAACACCCTGCCAAGGTGGCGGATGCCGCGCCGACGACCCCGGCCATAAACGCTCGGCGGTTCATGGCTCACGTTCGGTTTTCCCGGCGTATATGTCTCTCGAAACGCGGGTCAGCGCGAAACCGCAAACGGAGTCGAGTTCGGCCTCAGCAGCGCTCCTCGCAGATCCTGTCGATGATTCGCCCGGTCGAGAGGAGTTCGCCCTCGTCGGAGTCCAGCGGCGAGGCGCGTCGAACGACGCAGTCGATACCGCGGCGGTCGAGTTCGGCTTCGATGGCGTCGTCGTCGTGGTGCTGGTCGTAGCCCAACACGATGATGTCCGGGTCGAGTTCCTCGATGGGGACGAAGATGTCCTCGGGGTGGCCGACGATCGCGTCGTCCACCACGGCGAGCGCCTCTATCATTTCCCGCCGTTGCCGATTCGGCAGAATCGGTGGTTGCTTGTGCGTTACGTTCTCCCGGCGGGCGATGATGACCGACAGTCGGTCGCCCATCGCCGCGGCGTCGCGGAGGTAGTGGACGTGGCCGGGGTGAAGGATGTCGAAGGTTCCCTGTGCGAGTACGTGTGTCACTTGTCTTGCATCTCCTCGTCGATGTCCGCCTGCGTAAAGTCGAAGAACGATTCCGCCTCGGGGAGTTCAACGTCGAGGACGTCGAGTCGTTGTGGATTCCCTTTCCGGTCGAACGCCTGCCAACTGTTCCGCTCGTAGGGTGCGCCGATGATGATGTGGACTGCCCCTTTCTGAAACGTCCCCAAATCCGTGTCGCTCGGTCTGAGAACGCCGTTCGGGTGCGAGTGCACCGAGCCGACGGCCCTGATGTCGTTGGGGATTGTGCTCGTCTTCACCGTCGCGCTGACGCTGTTCGACTCGGTGCCGGGCATTACGAGTACGTCGGTGATGACGAGTCCCTCGCGGTCGAGGCCGAGTTTCCTCGCCTCCTCGCCGCGGAGATAGCCCATGTACTCGTTCGGATGCGCATCGCGGGAGGCTTCGAGGGCGAACGTGAGTGCGCCCTCGGCGATGCCGAGAATTTCGTTCGACCGGAACAGCCGCATGTGATACACTCCGACCGCCCTCGTTCTAAACGTTGCGAAGGGAACGGCACGGTGCGGGATTGTTCCGACCGCGGAGCCGTGTTCGGAAACGAGCGGTCGAGAGCGACCCGAAACGAATCGGTTCGCGGCCGGAACGCAGTTGCAAAGCGTTAAAAATAGCGCGGCCGAAAGAACGCACAAGATGAACTCCTCTCAAGACGGTCCCGATGGTGGACCGGATACCCCCGTCGTCTACGAACTCGCGGCGGACTGTACTCTCTCCGACACGTCCGAGGGAGAGCTGTATCACGCAGTCGTCAACGGTGTCGTCGATTACGGCGTATTCGTTGACCTCTCCGACTCGGTCTCCGGTCTCGTTCACGAATCGAATCTCTCTACGTCGTACGACGTCGGCGACGAACTCGTCGTCGAACTCGTCGAAGTCCGGGACAACGGCGACCTGAGTTTCACGCCGGCCGATGCCGACGGTGCCGAAACCGTCGCCGTCGCTCACGAGTACGAAGTCGCCGAGACGGGCAAACTCGCCGAACAGGTCGGCGACACCGTTCACCTCGAAGGCGAAGTCGTCCAGATAAAACAGACGGGCGGCCCGACGATCTTCCACGTCAGCGACCACACGGGCGTCGTCCCCTGTGCCGCCTTCGAGGAAGCAGGTGTTCGCGCGCACCCCGAAATCGACATCGAGGACCTCGTTCACCTCGTCGGCGTCGTCGAGGAACGCGAAGGGTCGCTCCAAGTCGAAGTTACGTCGCTCACCGCGTTGGAGGGCGACGAGGAGGACGTCGTGCGCGACAGAATCGAGACGGCGCTCGACGAGCGAGCGGAACCTCACGAGGTGGAACCGCTCATCGAATGGCCCGCGCTCGAACAGTTGTTCCCCGACCTCCGGGAGATCGCAAAACAACTCCGCCGCACGGTCCTCGAAAGCCGACCGATTCGCGTTCGCCACCACGCCGACGGCGACGGAATGTGTGCCAGCCTCCCGGTCGAACTCGCGCTCCAGCGGTTCATCGAGGAGACCCACCAAGCGCCCGAGGCGAAGCGTCACCTGTTCAAGCGTCTGCCGAGCAAGGCACCGTTCTACGAGATGGAGGACGTGACCCGCGACCTGAACTTCGCGCTCGAAGATCAGGCTCGACATGGCCAGAAACTCCCGCTTCTGCTCATGCTCGACAACGGGAGCACGGAGGAAGACGTTCCCGCGTACGCCAACCTCGCACACTACGACATCCCGATTCTCGTGGTCGACCACCACCACCCCGACCCGGAAGCGGTGGACCCGTACATCGACGGCCACGTCAACCCGTACCTCTACGACGAGGATTACCGCATCACGACGGGAATGATGTGCGTCGAACTCGCACGGATGATTTCGCCGGGCATCACGGACGAACTTCGCCACGTTCCCGCCGTCGCCGGAATCTCCGACCGCTCCAAGGCCGACGCGATGACGGACTACGTCGAACTCGCCGAATCCGAGGGCTACGACGAGGAGTTCCTCTCCGACATGGGAGAAGCGCTCGATTACGGCGCGTTCTGGCTGAAGTATGACCCCGGACGCAACCTCATCAACGACGTGCTCAACGTCGGCTGTGACGACGAGGAACGCCACCGGGAACTCGTCTCGTTCCTCTCGGAGCGCGCCGAGGCCGACACCGACCAGCAACTCGACGCCGCGATGCCGCACGTCAAACACGAGCGATTGGCGAGCGAGGCGCACCTCTACCGCGTGGACGTGGAAAACCACGCCTACCGCTTCACCTACCCGCCACCGGGGAAGACGACCGGTGAAATCCACGACCGGAAGGTACAGGAGACGGGCGAACCCGTCATCACCATCGGCTACGGGCCGGACTTCGCCGTCCTTCGAAGCGACGGCGTCCGCCTCGACATCCCCGAGATGGTCACGGAACTCAACGAGGAAATCGTCGGGGGCGGCGTCAGCGGCGGCGGCCACCTCGTCGTCGGAAGCATCAAGTTCGTCAAGGGGATGCGCGAGCAGGTCCTCGACGCCCTCGTCGAAAAGATGGCCGACGCGGAACTCGACGAAGACCTGCAGAGCACGACGGTCGGACATCAACAGGACGACTGACGCTTCTGCCGGTTAGCGTTCGAATCGAATCTCACGTTTTGCGATCCAAACCGCACCAGCGACGCCGATAGCGACGAACCCGGCGAGTCCGACGGGAAACGTGCTCTCGTCCGTTCCCCAGTCCGCCCCGAAGACGCGGGCATAGTATGCACCGGCCGCCTCTCCGTGGAGCACGACGGCGACTTCCCGGTTCTCGCGAGCGGAGTGGTTGTTCCAGTTGAGACTGCCGACGACGACGTGACGCTCGTCCACGACGACGCCCTTGGCGTGAATCTTCTCGTACCCGTCCGGTTGGGCGAGTTTCGCTTGCAGGGGCAGTCCCTCCGCGTCCGCCCGCTCGTTCAGCCAGTCAACGACCCGTCCGTTGTCTTTCCGGACGTACCACGCACTACTGAGCAGGACTCGAACCTCGACGCCACGGCGGGCGGCGGCCAGCGTCGCGCGGACGAACGGTTGGTCGATGCCGCCAACCGTCATCTGCTGGACGGAAATCGAGTCGTTCGCCGAGCGGAGGAGCGAGACGACGCCCGATTCGGCGTTATCCGGTGCGGTGAGCACGTTCACTGAATCGACGGGGACGCGTTTCGCGGGGAATCGCGTCGGATAGCTACCGTTCGCGGGCGCCGTCGGATTGAACGTCCGCCCCTTCCGAAAGTCCGTCCACGGAACCGTATCGTTCCACGACGTATCGGCGGCGAACACCTCGCGGAGGTCGGTTACGGCGTCGCCACCGACGACCACGCCCCAACCGCGACTGGCGTGGCCGCCGACGCCCGCCGGTTTCCAGTTTTCCGTCATCACGACCGCCTCGTCGTCCGCGATGGCGTACTTCGCGTGATGGAAGTCGTATCGCCCTCGCTTCCCGCCGATGACTTCGACGGTGATGTCGTTGGCGGCGAGTCTGTCGAGAACCGTCGCCTCGCGGGTCGAAATACCACCGACCGGCGCGTCATCGACGACGACGTGGACGTTCACACCTCGGTTTCTGGCCGCGACGAGCAGGTCCGCGATGCGGCGGGACGTGAACGAGTATCCGGCGAGGAAGATTCGACGGTCCGCATTTCGAAGCGTTTCGGCGGGGACTTCGGGGTCGTCCGGGAGTACGAACACCCGGACGCTCGCGGCGTCCGACCGGGAGATGGAGAAGTTCGTCGCGCCGAGCGGTCGCCACTCCTCGGCGCTCGGCCGCCAGTACTCGCCCTCCGGAGCATCGACGTAGCGAACCGAATCCACGCGCTCCGATGTGGATTCCCGTTCGCCGGAGACGCCGTTTTTATCGCTTCCGGTGGTCGTTTCTCGCCGCAGTGTGATCGTCTCGCCCGAATTCGCGAGCGAGAGGTTCGAAAGGGGAAGGGGACGAAACGAGGAGAGGGACTCGGTACGGTTCGGGGCCGTGGAGAACGCGACCCGCCCCGAAACGGTTTGCGTGGGAAGGAGAGCGGTCGATTCGCCGTCGGAAAGCGTCCATCCCGAGAGGTTCGTCTCTTTCGGGAACGAGACGACGACGAACTCGCCGACGTCGTTCATCGTCACGGGGTTCGGATAGACGGCGACGATGGTCGGCGAGTTCGCCGATGACGGTGCGGATGGTGCTGACTCTGCGAGTGTTCTTGCCGTCCGAATTGGGACCGTCGGTGTCGCCAACGCTGGGGCGGAGGCGAGTACCAAGAGGGCCGCGAATGCGACTTTGGCGAACACAGGCGGTTCTGGTTTCGTCTTCCAATATAAACGCTCGGAGCGGTGGATTTTTGTCCGCTACCTTCGCCCTACCTGTATGGTCGACGTTCCGATTATACTCGAACTGGCGGGGTACGCGTTGGGTGCTATCGGTGCGGTTCTCGTCTTCTTCGAGTTCTTCCAGATACCGAACTACATCGAGTACGACCCGGACTACAACGACTACACCCTCGATATCTCTCCTATGGAGGTAAAACAGCACACGTGGATCGGGCGCGTCGGCGCGTTCTGCCTCGCCGTCGCGTTCGCACTGGAGTTCTTCGCGACGTTCCTCGCTCAGTGAGCGGGGTGGACGATTTCCGCACAGGACGGACATTCGGCGAACCGTTCCTGTCCTTCCTTGGTGTCGTACTCGATAAGAAGATAGCCACTGGTAATGGTACCTCCGCAGTTCGGGCACATTCCAAGTTGGGCAGATTCGGTCGCCATGAACCTCTCGGTCGAAAATCGGGTTCAGGCCACTTCGTTATTGACCGATTACGCGACGGTAAGGGGTGCTTACCGGCCGACTACAGCGCCTTCTCGGCTTCGCTCTGGACGAGGTACGCGCGGTCGTCGGAGTACTCACGAACCGAATCGAGTGCGCTTTCGGTGCCGATTTGGTTCAGCGCCCACGCGGCGCTCGCACGAACGGAGTCGCTCTCGTCGTTTTCGAGCGTGTCCGTGAGCGGTTCGATGGCTCGCGTGTCGCCGATGCGACCTAATGCGCGTGCGGCGTAGCTTCGAACGTCGGCGTCGTCGGCGACGAGTTGGTCCGCGACGTCCTGTGTCACTTCGTCGCTTCCGATTTCCCCGAGCGCCTTGATGACCGTCTTCGCCATTCCGGGGTCGGCATCGACGTAATCGATGATGGTGTCGATGGCGTCCTCGCTGCCGGTCTTCCCGAGGATGCTGATGGCGTCCTTGTCGCGGCGCTGGGCGCGCTGGAGCATGGGTTCAACCGCGTCCTCGTTGCCCATCCGTTCGAGCGATTCCAGACAGTGACGTTCCATGAAGTTCGACTGGAGGGAATCGAGCGCGAGGAGTACCATGTCGACGCGGCCGCGTTTCTCCCACACCTTGAGTGCGCCCCATTCAGGGGGATAGTCCTTGCGGTGGTCGAGCACGTCGTAGTATCCCTCGGCTTCGAGCTGTTCGCGAGTGGACAGGTCGCTCCACTCCTCGGCGTCATCGATGCCCGCCTGCAGTTCCTCGGTCGCTTCGACGAGCGTTTCGATGGTCTCCGCGTCCTCGTCCGGGTCGAGGTCCGCGTCGCCGATGGCGGTTGCCGTCGTTTCGAGGATTTCGGCGAGGTCGCCAGCGTTGCGCGAGAGCGTCACGCTGAAATCCGTTTCGAGCGTTTCCTGGACGGTCTCGGCGAAGGATTCGACGACAGTGACGAGTTCCTCGCTTCCGTCGTCGGTCCATCGCGTGTCCGTGATGGTCGAGGCGGCGTCCTCGACGTCGCTGATGACGTCTTCGGCGTACGGACCGCGCTGGTCTTCGAGTTCGTCCCGGAGGTCCGAGAGGTGCGTCTCTAATTCCTCGCGTGGGTCCTCCGCGTCCTCGTCGTCCTCGTCCGGTTCGGGGAGGTCGGCGCTTTCGAGCAGTCCTTCGATTTTGTCGAGTTTGGCCTCGACGACGTCGAGTTCTGCTTCCGTGTCCGCCTCTTCGAGTTCGGCTTCCGCGCTTTCGAGTTGCTCCTCGATGGTCTCCGCACTCACGAGTTCCGTCTCCTCTTCGGCCTCCGCTTCGGAGTCCTGTGTCTCCTCGGCGTCTTCGTCGCTCATGCGTCCACCCCCGGCTGTGCCGTTGCTCTCATATGCGAAAAATTCGGACCGTAGCCATCAAGAGCGTTTCCCTTCTGTCGTCTTCGTCGGAGCCGGTTTCCCCTCCGTTTCGCGCCAGTAAAAGTGCGGCGAGAGGACGAGATAGGCCACCGCGAGCGTCAACAAGGCGTACGGAAAGGCCCGTCCCTCGAAATCCGGGACGAGAACCGCGAGCGAGTGGACGACGCCCATGATGAGCGCGTCGCGGGCCAACAGGTCGGGATAGGTTATCGTCGAGACCATCAGCCCGGCCAGGAGGTAGGTGAGCGTGACGACGACCATGGGGTCGGTGAATCCCGCGAGGACGGCGGCGGCGAGGATGACGGACGCGAGCGTCGTCGGAATCCCCTCGGTCACGTCGTCGTCGGTGTCGTAGGCGGTGTACAGTCCGAGTCTGACAATAGCCATGGCGACGAACAGCGCCCCGCCGAGCATCGCAATCGTCACGCGGAGCGAATCGAAGCCCCACGTTTGGCGCACCACGGCGACGACGAGCATCGCGGGAGCGACTGAAAACGAGGCCACGTCGGCTAACGAATCCAGATACGGTCCCGCCGGTGAACTGCCGACGTGGCGGGCCAACACCCCGTCGAGTCCGTCGGCCACCGCCGCGAGCAGGACGAGGCGCGCGGCCAGTTCCGGGGTCCTGGCGGCGACCGAAATCGCCAGAAAGCCGAGCGCGGCGTTCGATACCGTCACCGCGTCGGCGAGCGAAAGCCGACCCACGAACCGGGGTTTCATACTCGGCGGGTAGTGCGACCGTGGGTGATACCTCTTTTGAAATCACACCGACTCGTCGGAGAACGGAATGGTCAATCTATCGACGTCTGCCTTACCACTCGACCAACTCTCGAATCCGGTCGAACGCGGCGCGCTCGCGCTCGCCGCCGCACGTCCGCGCGACCTCCTCGAAGTAGTCCAATCGGGTTCGGAGTTCCGCGGAGTCGTAGCCCTCGACTCCCAACCGGGACGCCGCGACCGTTGCTTCCACGACCGCGGCGAACCCGCGATTGGTCAGCGGCACCCGCCGTTTTCGAACCTCGGATTCGACCGGCGTCAATTCCCACTCCTCCCAGCGCGTGTCGTCCGTTTCCCCCGCTCCAATCTGCTCGGCCTCGATTTCGACCCACTCGTCCGCGGAGTCGAGTACCGGTTCCTCCTCCTCCCGAATAGAAAGTGCGGCCTCCGCGAAATCCACGGGGTCGCGGGTGAACTGGACGACGCCACCGCCCTGCCGATGGAAGTTCCGCCGAGTTCGGGTGTTCCCCCACGTTCGGGCCGTTACCGGGTCGTGGCCGTCTCCAACGTGGAGGCCGAGAACGGCCACGTTCCACAAGCCGTTCGGTCCGAGCGTCGTGACGACTGATTCGGTCACGCCCCGCAGTTCGACCGGCCAGTCGTCGTCCGTCACGGCGAGACACCCCGCTCCAGCGCGACGAACAGGCCAGCAGCCACGATGTCCGCGGTCGTTCCGGGGTTGATACCCTCCTCGACCAGCGAGTCCGCGAACGCCGTGACGAGTTCCGGATTCCCCTCTCGCGCCTCCTGTAGTGCCTCCTGTGCCCGGACGAGGACGCTCTCTGCGACCTTGTTTCCGTGTCGCTTCACAACGAAGGTGTCCGGTTCGCGAGCGAGGAATTCGAGGTACACCTGTGCCGCGCGCGCCGAGATGCCGCCGTCCAATTCCGCGATTCGGTCGCTCGCTTCGAACGTGCGTTCGAACCCGCTTGTCCACTCGCGAGCGACACCGTCGACGCCCTCACTGAGTTCCATCACGTCGTAGAGCGTGTAGTCCCCCTCGTTGAGGGCCGAAATCGCGCCGCTTCCACGGCGAACGTCCAATTCGTCCATCCCTTCCGGCGGGTCGGAGACGGCCACGTCGACGTGTTCGAACGCGCGATAGAACCCTTCCGCGTCCTCGACCGTCGTCGCCTCCACGACCTTCGTCACCCCTTCCGGTGACAACTCATCGGCCTTCACCAGCGGAACCAACAACAGCAACGCACCGAACTGCGTGTTGCCACCCTCTTGGTGGCCCATACCTTCGACAGCCTCCTCGAACGCCCCGCCGATGGGTTTTCCCTCTTCGGCCGCTCGAAGACCCGCACCGGACCCGATGGCACCGGCGAGGAAGTGTTCGAATCGCAAGTCGGGGAAGTCCCGTTCGCGGTCCACGTTTCCGGGCTTCGGCGTCCCGGCGACCTCCAACAGCAGCGCGAGTTGTGCGTGTTCCGCGGGCGTCATGCCACCACCTCCGCGAACCACTCGTCGGTCGCACGACGGACTCGGGCGAGTACCTCGGGGTCGTCGCTCGGCCGTCCGACGCTCACCGCGTCCGCACCGTAATCGAGGTACTCGGCGACCGTCGCCTCGTCGCGGACGCCGTTGTTCGCCACGAGGAAGCAGTCGGTGGCGTCCGCGACGTCCGCCACGACGTGTTCCGAGTCCATCGCGTCGAGATGGATGATTTCCGCGCCAGCCGCGACGGCCTGCCGCGCTACATCGGGCAGATTCACGTCGGGAACTTCGGCTCGGACCTTGACGCTCACTGTCGCCCCCGCGTCGGCCGCAGTACGGACCTGCCGGCGGAGGTGGTCCGGATTCCGAAGGAGCGATTGTCCGGCACCGACCGCACACATCTCTTCCTGTCGGCAGTGGGCGTTGAGTTCCAGCATCGCGTCGTGACGTGAACACACCGCCGCCGCTTCCCGAATCGGTGGAAGAGTGACCGAGCGGACGTTGACACCGGGACGAATCGGAACGTCCGCGAGCGCGGCGAGTTGCTCGTCCACGAACGCGACGGGGTCGTCCGGCAGGAACTCGTTTCGCTCGCGCGCCACCAGCCTCCGGGCCGCGTCCCTCGTTTCGGCGTCCAGCGCGATGCCACCTATAAACGCCGCGCCGGCGTGTTCGGACGCGGTGCGTGCCCATTCCGCGTCGGACTCCCCGCTGAGGCTGGCGACTGCCACCCGTGGCGCGAACATCACGTCGCCTCCAGCGCGTCGCTCACGGCACGGGCGACGCGCGCTGCGTCCTCCGTGTCGTCTATCTTCGTGTCGGTGCGAACGGTCGGGCGGTCGAGCGTCGTTCCGTCCTCTTCATCCAAGACGAAGGCGTCCGCGAACGGATACGCCTCCGCCACGCCCGCCGTGCTCGGTTGATAGCCGACCGCGTCCATCAGTTTCGCCGCCGGTCCCGAGAACACGCGGTCCTCGACGAACGGAGAAACGGCGACGACCGTGGTCGATTCGAGCGCCTCGCGGAAGGCGTCCATGGCGAGCATCGGGCCGATACTCGTCACCGGGTTCGACGGGCCGATGACGACGGGACCGTCCGTCAGCGCGTCGAGTGCGGAGGACGACGGTCGGGCCTCGTTCGCGCCACGGAACTCAACGTCCGTGACCGCAGGGTCGCCACCGCGTGCGACCCAGAACTCCTGAAAGTGCATCTCCCCGTCGGGCGTGTGGATGATGCTCGCCACGGGGTCATCGCTCATCGGAACGACGTCCATCGGCGAGTCGAACGCGTCAGCCAGAATCCGCGTCGCCTCGGTTAGCGTTTTCCCCTCGTCCAGCAACCCCGTCCGGGTGACGTGAACCGCCCGGTCGCGGTCGCCGAGGAGCATGAACTCCGCGACGCCCGAGAACCGACGCCAGCGGGCGATGTCCCGACCCGCCGTCTGCCGCTCGTCGGGGAGGTATCGCGGCCCGTCGGCGAGGTCCGCCGACTCCGCGAGACGGAGGAGTTCGTCGTGCGTCGCCGTCGTGTCGTCCGCGATCCCCCACCACATCTCGCGGTCGAGGACTCCCCCTTGTTGGAACAGCACGGTGTCGATGTCGGGGCAGACGAGGAGTCCCCCGAGTTCGACGTCGTCCCCCGTGTTGCCGACGACGGTTGTCTCGTCGCGCGGGAAAACCGACCCGGACCCGTCCAACAGTTTGGGGGTCCCGGTCCCTCCTGAGAGAAACGTGACCATGCTTCGGATTCCTTCGAGAGGGGGCATAAAGCCTCGTCCTTCGGTTTTTATACCATGACGGGCAACGTTCTCGTAATGAAGACTATCAAGGACAGCGTTCACGACCACATCGAGGTCGATGGCGTCGCGAGCGATCTCCTCGATACGCACGCGGTTCAGCGCCTCCGACATATAACGCAACTCGGAACGGCCCGTCTCGTCTATCCCTCCGCGAACCACACGCGATTCGAACACAGTCTCGGCGTCTACCACCTCGCCCGTCAGGCGCTCACCCACCTCGGCATCGAAGGCGTACAGGCCGAACGCGTCCGTGCGGCCGCTCTTCTCCACGATATCGGCCATTCGCCGTACAGCCACACCATCGAGGACCTCATCCATCGCCGGACGGGGAAGTACCACGACGATGTGTACGACCTCCTCGCGGAATCCGAAGTGGGTGAAATCCTCCGCGACCACGCTCTGGACCCGGACACCATCGCCGGCCTCATCGCGGGCGAGGGCGAACTCGGACAGGTCGTCTCCGGCGAACTCGACGTGGACCGAATGGACTACCTCGTCCGTGACGCCCACCACACCGGGGTTCCGTACGGCACCATCGACCACGAGCGACTGACGCACGAACTGACGTTCTTCGACGGCAAACTCGTTCTCGCGGAGGGGAACGTCCAGACCGCAGAGAGCCTCCTCGTCGCTCGTGCGCTGATGAATCCGACGGTGTACAATCACCACGTCACGCGAATCAGCAAGTCGATGCTCCAGCGGGCGAGCGAGCGACTCCTCGACGCGCCGGACATAGACGCCGAACAGTTGCGGCGGATGGACGATCACGACCTCCTCGTCGCCCTCCGTACGAACCCTGAAACCGCCGAACTCGCCCGTCGACTGTCGGACCGCGACCTCTACAAGCGCGCCGTGTGGGCCGAGATGGTGGACGTTTCGGACGACATCATCGATGCGGACCACGACGCCATCCGCGAGTACGAAGACGACATCGCAGAATACGCCGACGTCGATTCGGAACTCGTCACGCTCGACGTACCGAGTCGCCCGGAGATGACCGAGTCGTCGTCGCGCGTCGTCGTCAACGGCGAGATTCGCCCGCTCGCCAAACAATCGACGCTGGTGCGGGCGCTGCAGCAGGTCCAACGCGACCAGTGGCGACTCGGGGTGTACACGCCGGCCGAGGAGACGGACGCAGTCGGACGGGCGGCCGACCGCGTCCTCGGGTTGGAAACGGACGGTGCGCTCGTCAACGACATCCGAACCGGCGTTCGGACGACGCTGACCGATTTCGAGGAAGAAGAGGAGTAACGGGACCTCAAATGAGTTCGCGGCGGACGACGAGGCGTTTAAGTCCGACAACTGATAATCGGCATCTATGCTTGTGGAGGGCACCATCCTGTCCGGCCCGAACTTCGATCCCATGGAAGGCCGCGTCGTCGTCGAGGATGGTACGATAACCGCCATCGAGGAGGAGTCCGTTTCGTCGTCAAACGTCGTCTGTCCCGCGTTCGTCAACGCACACACCCACATCGGGGATTCCATCGCGAAGGAGGCCGGGGCGGGCCTCTCGCTGGAGGAACTCGTCGCGCCGCCGGACGGACTCAAACATCGACTTCTCCGGGAAACGTCCCGCGCGGAGAAGGTCGAAGCGATGCGCCGGTCGTTGCAGTTCATGCAGACAACGGGAACCGCTTCGTTTCTCGAATTTCGGGAGGGAGGCGTCGAAGGCGTCTACGCGCTCCGCGAGGCCGCAGAGGGGTTAGACATCGACCCGTTCATCCTCGGCCGGGAGACGGTAGACGCGATGGAGACCGCAGACGGTTTCGGTGCGAGCGGGGCCAACGACGCCGAGTTCGTCCGTGAACGGACGGCGACGAAACGGGCCGAAAAGACGTTCGGAATCCACGCCGGAGAGGCCGACCCGAGCGACATCAACCCGGCGCTCGACCTCTCGCCGGATTTCCTCGTCCACGTCGTTCACCCGGAGCCGATTCACCTCGATAGAATCGAACACAGTGAGATTCCAATCGCGGTCTGCCCCCGCTCGAACCTCGTGACCGGCGTCGGCATGCCGCCGATACGCGATCTCCTCGAACGGACGACGGTCGCGCTCGGGACGGACAACGTGATGTTGAACAGTCCGTCGATGTTCCGGGAGATGGAGTTCACGGCGAAGTTGACGGACATCGCGCCGCGCGAAGTGCTTCGAATGGCGACGCAGAACGGCGCGCGCATCGCGGGGTTGAACCGCGGCGTCATCGAACCCGGGCGCGACGCGAAACTCCTCGTTCTCGACGGCGACTCGGACAACCTCGCCGGAAATCGCGACGTGGTTCGCTCTATCGTTCGACGGGCGGGCGCGAACGACGTGGCCGACGTGGTGTTGTAACCGGATCAAACGGTGACGCGACGGACCGCGTTCCCCGCCGCGAAACAGACGAATGCGAACACCGACCGCTCCTTGTTTTCGGTCGATTTCGCGTCACTCCCGACTCTGTTTCGATTCGAAGGTATGGCCACCAAATGAATTAAGACAACTCATGCCGTGGCATTCGGTAACACACCCATGTACGATCGAATTCTCGTGCCCACCGATGGTTCGGAGGAGATGACGTGCGTCCTCGCACATGCCGCCGAATTAGCCGAGGCGCATGGCGCGGACCTGCACGCGGTATACGTCATCAACTCCTCGACGTTCGCCAGTTTGCCGATGGAGTCCTCGTGGGAGGGCGTCTCCGACATGCTCCAAGAGGAGGGCGAATCGGCGCTCGAAGACGCCCGCCACGCCGTCGAAGGGTACGACGTCACATTGACGACCACTCTGCTCGAAGGGCCGCCGAGCAAGGAGATAGTCCGCTACGCTGAGTTGGACGGCTTCGACCTCATCGTGATGGGGACACACGGACGCGGCGGCATCGACCGTCTGCTCCTCGGCAGCGTCGCGGAACGCGTCGTCCGCGCTTCGACCGTTCCCGTCCTCACGGTCCGCGTCGGCGGCGAGGACGACGGTCCGGAAGTGTCAGCGACCGGCAAAGCACAGAGTAGTAGCTGACCGACGATTTCAGTTCGCGGGGCGGAGGTGGTCGCAGTCCCCCGCGTGAACACGTACTTCTCCGTCGTCAGTGTCCACGACGAGCGCCCCCGGCGTGACGATATCGACCGCTTCCCCGACGACATCCCCCTCGGGCGTTTCGACCCGTACCTGCTGTCCGAGCGTCGCCGACAGTTCGCGCCACGCCGGAAGCACGGCGTCGAGGTCGGTTCGGAGCGCGTGGAACTCCTTTAACACCCGCTGGGCGAACACCCGCCGGGTCACCGGACCAGCCGATTCCTGTACGCTCGTCGCGCCTTCCGGGAGATCATCGGCCGCGATGTTGACGTTGATTCCGGTGCCGACGATGACCCACGAGACGCGGTTCGCCTCACCCTCCATCTCGGTTAGAATACCACAGAGTTTGCCTCCTCCCCTTCCCTCGGAAGGGGGTTGCGCTGACTGGCTCTTGCTCGTTTCACTCACGAGGACATCGTCGGAGCAACGCTCCGACTGGCCCTCGTTCGCTCGTCCCTCGCTCACAAGAACATCGTTCGGCCACTTGATTTCCGCCGGAACGCCGGCCTCCCGCGCCGCCCGCGTCACGGCGACGGCGGCGGCGAGTGTCAGAAGCGGCGCGTGTGCGGGTGGTATCGTCGGGCGGAGGACGAGACTCATCCAGATGCCGCCGGACGGCCCGACCCACGCACGTTCCAAGCGGCCACGTCCGCCGACCTGTTCGTCCGCCAGCACGACGACGTCCTTCGCGTTCTCCCCGGCCAACTCCCGCGCTCGGTCGTTCGTGCTTCCGATGGAATCGTGATACTCCACCTCGAACGGCGCGTCGAGTCCGTACTCGACCGCCGGGCCGAACTCGGGGACCTCATCGAGAAGGTAACCGTCGGTCGTGCTCTCGATTCCGAAGCCGGCAGTACGGAGCCCTTCGACGTGCTTCCAGATGGCGTTCCGCGAGATGTCGAGCGTCTCCGCGAGTTTCGGGCCGGAAACCGGGCCGTCCGCGAGTGCGTCCAAGACGGCCCGCCGTGTCTCGTTCATACCGTCAGGTAGGAATCCGTTCGACAAGAATCGTCCCGTTTGGTAGCGTCGAACCTGTCCGCTTAGTGTACCGATTCTCGAATATCGAACCACCCGCCCCGCGAGAAGCAAGGAATATTGTCCGTGAGAAATGAGGACAACCATGCACCGAACGTTCATCGAGTTGTTGGACAACAACGCCGAGCACGCGGCGGAGTTTCAGACCCGTTTCGACGACGTACAGGAATCCCAGCATCCCGACGTCGTTTCAGTCTGCTGTTCCGATTCCCGCGTCCTGCAGGACCATCTCTGGGGAAACGACGAGCCGGGAAACGTCTTCACATGCGGTAACATCGGAAACCGCGTCGTCCAGCGAACCGACGCCGGGGAGGTCGTTTCCGGGGACGTTCTCTATCCGGTGGCGCACACGGGAACGGAAACCGTCGTCGTCGTCGGGCACACCGGTTGCGGTGCCGTCACGGCGACCTACGACGCCCTGACGGACGGGGTATCCGAACCGGCGGGTATCGAACACTGTCTCGACCTGCTGAAACCCCGACTCGAAGCGGGTGTCGAAGCGCTTCCGGACGACGTGGACCGAGCGGGTGCCATCAACCGACTCGTCGAGTACAACGTGGACAGGCAAGTCGAATTCCTCCTCGACAGCGACGACATCCCGAACGACGTGGACGCCATCGGTGTCGTCTACGACTTTCAGGACGTCTATTCGGGGAACAGGGGAGAGGTCCACGTCATCAACGTGAACGGGGAGTCGAGCGTGGAGACGTTGCAAGACGACCACCCGGATATCGAAGCACGAGTGGAACGACTCTGGGAGTACTGAGGGCGCGACGGAAATGTCGAAGGAATTATAGTATCGCCTTTGGGTTTTTCGACCATGTCCTCCGATACGCTTGCAGTCCTCCGCTCGATTCGTCGCTGGTCGTTGACTCTCGTGTTCCTGTTCGGCGTCGCGTTGGTCGCACTCGCGGACATCGGATACGTCATCACTCGCTATCAGGACGGTCTCCTCTTCGCAATCGCGGGGATTCTCGGCGGCGGGGTTTCGCTCGTCGCTGGCCTGATTGTGTGTATCGACCTCCTTTCAGGGTTGGGGACCGCCGAGACGCACGAATCATGACCTCGCTACCGGACGCCGCCGGTGTTCGTCCCTCGATTCGTACGGATAGCCACGGAGCGAGCGTTCTTCGAGGCTGTCCTCGGTTATCGAATACGTGACGGTGTACCTGAAGTCGGTCGGTTGGACGAGTCGGTACGTGTCCAGTATTCCTCCGTGGCAACGAAGGCGAACTCGAAAGCGACCGGATGCCGTCTCCGTCGTCGAAAGCGCGGTGCAGTCCGCTTTAACGTCGTCCCCCGTATCGAAGGTATGCCCCCGCGAAGCGAGGAGGTCGTTGTAGAGGCGGGTCCGTTCGTAGTCGATGAGGTACTTCCTCGCCGCGGCACCGTTCAGCGTTGCGGGTCGCTCCGGTACGAGCGGATTGCGTTCGCTCACCACGTTCCCGTCGTAGGGTGAATCCTCGACGAGAACCGTCCCGATTCCAAGGAGGAGGATTCCGACGATGACGAATGCGACGAGAACTTTCATGGGAGGGATGTATTCTCGTTTGAAAGGAAGTCTCAAAAGAGTACGGCAGACTCAAAGAACTGCCGCGTACTCCAAACCCTGTTCGACTACGGAGTCCCCACGAACCGATGTCGCCGGAGCAAATACACGCCCGCAATAAGCACGTTCAGTAGTGGAACGAAGACGAACAAGTAGAGGAGTGTTGGCGTCCACTCCGACTGCCTGCTCACGTACTTACGGTCGTGGTAGAGTGCGAACGGGGCGAACAGCGAGAGCGCGTAACTCGCGACGAGAAACACTGATGCGGTTTCTCCGAGATATCCCGAAATCTGTAGTCCGACGTGCCGCGCGAGGGCGGTGTTCAGGAGTGTAACCGAGAACCAAATGAGGAAAAGTATAGGTATTGCCAAAATCGGGATCCACCAGCTACCGGGGAATATCACTCTGCGGTTTTGTTTAGTGGACATGGGCTTTCGTCCATGACACAGACGCACGGAATCAGTGATAGCTCTTCGTGGCAAGTTCCGAACTGCCACCCTGGTAGTTACTAGCGATTCTTTCGCTGTCCTCCCTCGTTCAACTCGACGAAGTCCGCGACCATCCGATGAAATAACTCCGTTTTCGACGACTCAGACCTTCGAAATCAGCGAGATAGACGCTTTCACGGACCCACGTATAAATGAGTATGCGCCGTCGGTGGTGAAGCCTCGTCGAAACCCTCGGCGGTGAGATATCGTCACGGCAGTGCTGAACAGACGGCGCGTGTTCAGCAATTCGTGATGAAGTCCGCGTCGTCCCGTTCGTTTCAGTCTACGGCATCTTCATCGTGAATCGGACCGTACCTGTTGGGTATGCCGGTCGTTCGAACCAACGATATCGAGACGTACTACGTCACGCGGGGGGACGGCCCACCGATCGTGTTCGTCCACGGGATGATCATGAGCAACACGATGTGGGAACCCCAGATGGACGCCCTCAGTGACGCGTTCACGACCATCGCGTACGACGTACGGGGCCACGGGCGAACTGGTGGCTCCCGGAAGCCGATGTACTCCATCGATCTTTTCGCGGAAGACCTCGACGCACTACTGAAGGCGCTGGAAATCGATCGGGCGGTTATCTGTGGCCTCTCGATGGGGGGCACCATTGCACAGGCGTTCGCCGCCGCCCACCCCGAGAAGGTGGCCGGACTCGTGCTCGCGGATACGTTCCCCGCTGGCCCGTTGTCCCTCACCGGTCGATCCGCCATGGCGAACGTTCGGTTTCTCGCGCGGTTAGACCGTTTCATCGATTACAGGACGTTGAACCGGTGGCAACTCAAAATCGGGAATCTGCTTCTCCCCGGCGTTTCGGGCGACGAGGTGACCGTCCAACGCCTCGTCGAGGACGCCCCGACGATTTCGCACGACGAATTCGTCAAGATTGCCGACGCGACTGCGCGATTTCCGAAGGCGGACATCGACCTCTCCGTGGTAACCGCACCGACACTCGTTCTTCACGGCGAACATCTTCCAACGGCCAACGAGGAAACGACCGAGCGATTGGTCTCTTCCCTCCGGAACGCCAATACCACCGTCTGCGTCGTCCCTGAAAGCGGACACGCCTCTAACATCGACAATCCCGCGTTTTTCACATCAAAACTCCGGGATTTTCTCACCGAGCGCGTTTACCCCGACCAGACAGAGAGCGACGGCGACCCGGCGGATATCGAAGGGTCACCGTGACAGATTCGTCTTCATCGGTGCTATCGTGCCGACTACACCTTCCGTGTTTCAGTTCCCGAGACGTTCATGCAGTCGCGTTCTCGTTCATGGGTCGATGACGAGAGAGCAATCACCCGAAGAAAATCATCCACTCACTCAACAATAGACCCGGATACCGTTGGAGTCGTCTACCGATTCTCGCGCTGCTCCACCTTGTTCAACTCGATGAGCAATCGAAAAATCGCCTTCACCAGATTCGAGTCCACCTCGAATTTCTCGGCGTTCTCGCCCGCTCTGTCCATCACGCGCTGTTCCTGTGACTCGTCCGTCGTCGGGATATCTTGGGCCGCCTTCACCTCCGCCACCGTGTCGGCGACGTAGGTTCGTCGGGCGATGAGTTCCACCAGTTCGCGGTCGATGGATTCGATTTCGTCGCGCAGTTCGTCCAAGCTCATATCGTTCGGGTTCCGTCTGTTTGCGTCGTCGTTAGCCATGTCGTGCCCTCCAATGAATTCCACCTTTTCCGCACGTCCTCTAAAACCTCCCGCCCGCCGACCGCGACGTAACTCGGACCGGTACCCGAAAGCGAGACGCCCGCCACGTCCGGCAGGGCTTCCACCATCGGGTCCGCCGAAAATCCGAGCGCGCCACAGAAGGCGAAACCGTTGACGGTCATCGCCCGCCCGTACTCGCCGTCGAGCGCGAGTTCGGCCACCAGTTCGGCCATCGGCGCGACGCGCTCACATCGGGAAACGTCCGCGTCGGCCGAAAACGACTGCTCCGGCGGCGACCACACCAACACGTCCCAGTCCACCTCGTCGCGGGCGAGGAGTTCGTCGGCCGAGTTGTCGGTGACGGTGACGCCGCCGAGCATGCTCGCGCTGGCGTCGTCGAACGCGCCCGTGACCGTCACGCCGACATCGCGGGCCGCCTGCACGCCGAGTCGACAGGCGTCTTCCCGCCGCATCTCGATATCGAGCGCCGAAAGCGTCGCTAGCACCGTCGCGTTCGCGGCGGCGCTCGAACTCTTCAGGCCCGAAGCCATCGGAACGTCGCTCTCGGTTCGAACCGTCGCGCCGAATTCCTCGTCTCCCACGTCGAGGACGAGTTCCGCACAGCGCTCGATGAGTCGAGCGTCCGCGTCGGGAGCGTCGGCGATTTCGCCGCGAACCTCGCCGGTGTCGTCCAACTCGACCTCCGCGCTCGTCGCGATGTCGATGGCGAACGCCGACCCGACGCCGGTGGCGAGCGCGTTGAGTATCGTCCCGGCGGCGGGTGCTTTCGCACGGCCGTACATGGTCGCCCTTCGCAGGAGACCCCCTTCAGGGTAGCGATAGGCGCAATACGTGATGACGTCATGCGGCCGGGGACGATTCGGTCGGTTCGTCGATGGGGTCGTTGAGTTCGCCGACGATCTCCTCCAACGCGTCAGTCGCGGTGATGAGTCCGATCACTCCCCCGTCCCCCAGTACCAACGCGAGTTCCTGATTCTCGGCCTGAAACCGGTCCAACGCGTCGCTGAGGGATGTGTCCGCTGATACCGTCATCGGCGGGTGTGCGACCTCCTCTATAGTCGTCTCGTCCGCCCTGAGTGCGTCGTCCGCCCGGTACAGGGCGGGCATGTAGACGTTGCCGTAGTAGTCCGAGAGCGATTCACCGACCAACGGGAAACGCGTGTGCGGGTTTTCCTTGACGCGTCGAAGGGTATCCTCCAAGGGGACCGTCGTGGAGAGGGAAACGATGTCCTCCCGCGGAATCATGACGTCTCGAACCGGAACCTCGCCGATCTTGAGCGCGTTCAGGACCTCCCGATGGCGCTCGTCCGCGAGGTCACCCCGTTCGAGGACGGAACCGAGTTCTTGATGGAGGTCTGCACGGGTTTCGATGGCGTCGGCTTCCGCGTCCTTCCACGCGCCCGTGATTTCGACGCCGAACAGCCGAAGGGTCCACTTCGCCACGCCGTCGCCGAGCGTGATTATCGGTGCGATGGACCGGTGAAACCAGTACAGCGGCGTTGCCCCGTACTTACAGACGAACTTCGTACGTTCGACGCCGAGGTACGTCGGCGTCTGCTCCCCGTGAGTCAGATGAACGAGGTTGATGATGAGGAAGCCGAGGAGCGCCCCCGCACTGACCGACGCCAACCACGTACCCGCGAATATTGGCTCGAAGATAGCCGCCAACGCCGGTTCGGCGACGATACCGACCGCGATGCTGGAGGCGGTTATTCCGACCTGACAGCTCGTGAGATAGATTTCGAGGTTCTCCGTCATCTCCCACGCTCTCCGTAGGTCGGGCGAGTCGAACTCCGACTCGGAGTACTGCCGGACGCGGGTGAGCGCGAACTCGATGGCGACGAAGTAGCCGTTCGCCAGTATCAACAGCAGTCCGGCGACCAACCGCGCGGAGAGCACCAGAGTTTCCATTGTCCGACCGTAACGGTTCCAATCATTTGGTTCCACCGGTCACTTTCAAATTCTCTTCCGAAAATAGAGAATGGAATTCACGATATTAGGGTGAAATACTTCAAAAAGGTTCGTTCGTTCACTTTTCAGCGCTCCATGCCAGTTGCGTCCTTCGCTAAACGACCGACGTACGGTATCAGCGGCGGTCTTCGGCGAAGCGTCGTCCCGGAACGCGGGTCTTTTGGCCGTCCCCATCCAACCGCCGGGTATGAGTGTCCGCAACGACGTTTCCCCCGACACGCTCGGCGTCGAACTCACCGAGGACGGCATCGTCGTCGAATACACGGACGGCCGGGAGGTCTTCTACAACGGGATTCCGAAGAAAGTGGACGGAACGCTTCGAACGCAACCGGGTAAACTGATACAGGTACTCGTTACCGACCCGACGGAGACGGAGGGCGTGATGACCTACGTCAACGACCGGGACACCCACGACGAGATTCTGCAGGAGACGGGCGTCGGCCGTGTCATCATCGAACCCGGCGAGGAGGAGGAACTCTTCCCCGGCGTGACGGTCCGCTCGGAAGGCTACGCCGTCGAAGTCGAAGCGAGTCCGAAAATCGCACGAGGTCGGGTGTTCGTCTTCGAGGAAGACGAATTGGGCGAGCGCTCGTTCGAGTTCGTGGAGGACGGCGAGGAATCCGACGACTGATGCCGCTCGCAAAGCGCTGGCAGACGCTCGACAGGGCGACGGTGGCAAACGCGCCGGAGCGGTGGGCGATGTACGAATTGGGGACCGACGGCGAGATACTGGAAATCGGCGTCGGCGTCCTGCGCGACGAACTCAAGACGGCGCTCACGTACAGCGACGCGGAGCAGGTCCGCTGGGAAACGTGTCAGTCGCGGGTGTTGGCGGAGGAGTTGGCGGACGAACACAGAGAACGGGCGGGAACGGACTGAGTCAGGCCATCGGTCAGTTGACGAGGGAGGACGGTTTCCCTTCCTCCGCGTCCTTCCACTCGCCCAACCCCTCGGGGTCGAGGTGGATGTGAACGTCGCCGACGTCGTCGCGGGCGATGAGGCTGTTTCTGAGGTCCGTTTCGATGTCGTGGGCTTCGATGAACGTGTGGTCGGCGGCGACTTCCGCGTGGAACTCGATTTCGTACAGCGTTCCGGCGTGATACGCGGTGAAATCGTGAACCCCGTGAACGTCGTCGTGGGACAGGATTTCGTCTCGAATCTCCTCGCGGACGGGTTTCGGCGCGGCGGTGTCCACCAGATAGTTGACGTTCTCCCGCGAGATTTCGATGCCTTGGTGGATGACGAGCAGGCTGACCAATCCACCCGCGAGGGAGTCGAGAACCGGAAATCCGCCGGCCATCCCGGCGACGCCGACCATCGCCGCAAACGTGGTGTAGAGGTCGTTTTTGCTGTCGGCGACGAGCGCGGCGAGGCCGGACGACCCGACGGTTCGATTGATGCGTTTGGTGTACCAGTAACAGAAGGCACGGTCGATGAAGGCGAAGGCGAGTCCGCCGACGAGGGCGATGCTGTACGTCGTTTCCGGCGAGGTACGAATCGCTTGCCCCGCGTCGTACAGCAGTTTCAGTCCGAGCAGGACGAGCGTCCCGCCGACGAATAGGGCGGTCAGCGGTTCGACCCGCTCGTGACCGTGTGGGTGGTTCGAATCCGGACCCTGAAAGGAGAGGCGGCCCCAGACGAGTACGACCGCACTCGCCAACAGGTCGGCCACCGAGTGGGCCGCGTCGGCGACGAGGGCGAGGCTTCCGAACGCGAGTCCGAGTCCCCCTTCCACCACGATTTTGAGGACGTTCGTCACCACGTTGGCCCACGACGCTTTGAGGAATTCGTGCCGGTGGTCGGCCATTCGTTCTTTCGTGGGATACCCGTGGTTAAGAATATATGGATTAGAGCTGACAAATGTCTGTTTTAGATTGAATCTAAATCACACGGTAATAAGTAACAGGGGTCGTGAAAAGGCGGATTACAGGACGCGACGCGACATCACTACTACCCCGAGAATGAGGAGTCCGATTCCCCAATAGAGCGAGTCGTATGGCAGTACCTTCAACAGGAGCGTGACGACCCCGGACGTGAACAAGGACCAACCGATGGTAGTATCGTAGCCCATAGTTCCCTCCCAACGTCCACTCGTTTCAACGTATCGGCAGCAGTGAAAATCAGGTGCAGTGGACGAAACGCCATCGTCGTCCGTTTCGACCGTTCCGCGCGACGACTTCGCCGTGCGCTTTCCCGTCGTTCGCTCTCCGCCGTTCGCCCGATACCCTCAGAACTCGTCACTGAATGTAGGTCGGGTCCTCCGCATCGCAGTGTTCCTCGTGCTGTTCCGCGTCGCTCTGCTCGTCGAACATCAGTCCGCACTGTTCACACTGATACCAAGTGGCATCGTCGCGCTCTGTTCGAGCAACCATGAGAGTACAATGGGTAGCATCCGACAAGGAGGTTTCTCCGGGAAACCCTGAAGACGATGGGGTGACGAGTAGGGAATATGACCAATAAACCGACGGTTGCCCTCACCGTCCGGGGTGCAGAAAAGCGCGACGGGGGGCGAGGCATCGCTCGAATCGCCGACGAGGCCCGACAGCAACTCGGCGTGTTGAGCGGCGATACGGTCGCCGTGAAAGGCGACGGAACGACGGTCGTCAAAGTGTGGCCCGCCGCGAGTACGGTACCCGAGAACACCATCCAAATCGACGCCGAGACGCGGACGAACGCGGGCGTTCGAATCGGCGACGAGGTTTCCGTTCAGCCCATCTCGGTCTCCGACGCGAAATCCATCACCGTCGTCCCGAAGGCGAACTTCTCGCTCGACGACGTGGACACGTTGGAACGGGCGGTAAAGCGCGAACTCCTCGACCGGCCGGTCCAATCCGGCGAGCGTGCGCGAATCGAACGACTCGGCGACGCCGGACTGTTCGTCGTCTCGGGGACGAATCCCGGCGGAACCGTCCGCGTCACGAACGATACGACGGTGAACGTCTCGCTCTCGGAACTCGTCGAATCCGTCTCGACGCCCTCGTCGAACCCCGACGACTCGACGGACGTCACCAGCGCGGCGTACGAGGACATCGGCGGACTGGACGAGGAACTTCGCCGCGTCCGCGAGATGGTCGAACTCCCGCTCTCGAACCCCGAACTCTTCCGCCGGTTGGGCATCGATCCGCCGAAAGGCGTCCTGCTCTACGGTCCGCCCGGCACCGGGAAGACGCTCATCGCCAAGGCGGTAGCGAACGAGGTGAACGCCCACTTCGTCTCCGTCTCCGGTCCGGAAGTGATGAGCAAGTACAAGGGCGAAAGCGAGGAGCGTCTCCGCGAGATATTCAACGAGGCGAACGAAAACGCCCCCGCCATCATCTTCTTCGACGAGGTGGACAGCCTCGGCGGGAAGCGCGACGAAGAGAGCGACATGGAGAACCGACTCGTCGCACAGATGCTCTCGCTGATGGACGGACTGGAGTCCCGCGGCGAAGTCGTCGTCATCGGCGCGACGAACCGCGTGGACGCCATCGACCCGGCGCTCCGGCGCGGCGGACGCTTCGACCGCGAAATCGAAATCGGCGCGCCCGACGAGGGGGGCCGCCGCGAAATCCTCGAAGTCCACACCCGCGGGATGCCGCTCGCCGACGACGTGGCCGTCGAACGACTCGCCGCGACGACCCACGGATTCGTCGGTGCCGACCTCCACACGCTCGTCACGGAGGCGGCGATGGCCGCCCTGCGCCGGGCACGTGACGACGGTGCGGACGACGATTCGTTACTCTCGGTCGAAGTGACCCGCGCCGACTTCAACACCGCGCTGGCGAGCGTCGAACCGTCCGCGATGCGCGAGTTCGTCGCCGAAGCACCCGAAATCTCGTTCGAGGATGTCGGCGGCCTGAACGAGGCGAAGCAGACGCTCATCGAGGCCGTCGAATGGCCGCTCTCGTACACCAACCTCTTCGAAGCCACACGGACGGAACCGCCGAGCGGCATCCTCCTCTACGGCCCGCCCGGCACCGGAAAGACCCTTCTCGCTCGCGCGTTGGCGGGCGAAAGCGACGTGAACTTCGTCTCCGTCGCGGGACCGGAACTGCTCGATAGGTACGTCGGCGAGAGCGAGAAGTCGGTCCGCAAGGTGTTCGAGCGGGCGCGACAGGCCTCGCCCGCCATCATCTTCTTCGACGAAATCGACGCGCTCGCGACACAGCGTGGTGATTCCCACGAGGTCACCGAACGGGTCGTCTCGCAACTACTGACCGAACTCGACGGCCTGACCGAGAACCCGAACCTCGTCGTCCTCGCGGCGACGAACCGCCGAGAGGCCATCGACCGCGCACTGCTCCGTCCCGGCCGTCTCGAATCCCACATCGAGATTCCGGCACCGGGCGAGGAGGGCCGCCGCAAAATCCTGTCCGTCCACGCGGGCGACAAACCGCTCGCCGACGACATCGACCTCGACGCGCTGGCCGAGGAGTTGGAGGGGTACACCGGTGCGGACATCGAGGCGCTGGTCCGTGGCGCGTCGATGCGCGCCATCCGCGAAGCGGCGGACGAGTGGTCGCCCGAGGAGGCGAACGAGCGCGCTGACGAAATCGTCATCGAACGACGGCACTTCGATACGGCCCGCGAGTTCGTTCACCCGACGCTCGGATAGCGGTTCGACTGCGTTTCTACGTGAACAGGTTACTCGCTACGGTTTTGTGTGTGGCAGACAGGGACGTGTTCGTACTCCCGTTGCTGTGCCCCTCGTTACCCGTCATGACCCAGTAGTCCGACGTTCCGGTCGCGTACACGGGTCGCCCGGCCAGACCGGACAAGACACACCCTCTCACGGTGACGTGGCTGCTATCGATGGCAGTGACGCCGTTGCCGTCCACGTTCCGCACGACGAGGCTCAGACTCGCGTTCGTCACCCCGTTTTCGAGGACGACGCCGTTCGTTCCGCCGCCGTCGCCGTCGATGACGCCCGAAACGGTGACGTTCTCGACCGAATCGAGCCTGATTCCCGCCTGTTCTTGGTCGTAGACGGTCGCGTCGAGACGAACGTTCTCCCCGCCGTCGTTAATGTTGATACCGTGATTTCCGGGGTCGTCGACCTGCACGTCGAGGGTGGCCGTGTGGAGGGGAACGACGGAGAGCAACCCGTCCCCGCCCACGTCCGCGATTCTGGTGTTCATCACGACGTTTTCGACGTTCTCGTCGGGTTGACCGCTTCCGTCGATTCGAATCCCCGCGTCCGTGAACGACGAAACGTTCGCCCGCACCGTCACGTCGGAAACCGATTGGAGGAGGATTCCCGCGGTACCGACCCCTTGTCCGTCGAAGCTTCCCGAGACGACGACTTCGTCGTAGTCGTTCACCCGACACCCGGTCGCGGCCTGCGTGACGGTGCCGTCGTGCGTTCCGGTGACGCAAACGCTCGCGTTCTCGCCGCCGCCGTCGAGGTTGACCATGTGATTCGCGGCGTCCGTCACTTGTAGTTTCACGTCGACGCTGTTGCACGTCGCTCCGATGTACACGCCGTCCATTCCGACGCCCGTCACGAGTCCCTTGACGACGACTTCCTCCACGGGGTTGCCCGTGTCGCCGTCGTCCACGATGGTCACGCCGTGGCCGTACGTATCGTACACCTGGCAGTCTATGACGGCGGTTTCGATGGCCGCTACCGGGTCCGCGTCGTACTCCGTGTGGAGTTTGACGCCGTTCGCGTGAACCGGAGAACTGAGCGTCCCGCCCCTGATGTTGACGTGCTTCGTCACGGCCGTTCGGGCACCGACCGCCACGGCGTCGTCGCCCGATCTGATGTCGGGGTTGACCAACAACACGGAGTGGGAGTCGAAGACGTGAAAGCCGTCGAGTCCCGCCGCGTCGGCCGGATTCGCTATCGTTTCGGGATGGGTCCGCTGGACGTAGTCGCTCGCAAGGACGCCCATCCATCCCGCCGCGCGAACCGAGAAGTTCGTGTTGTCGACGACGGTCAGGCCGTCGATGAAGAGGAAGTCCGTCCCGTCGTTCGAGAGGACGACCTCGTCGTGTTTCTGTGCTGGAAAATCCTGCCCCGCCCGGTTGCCGTCGACGATACCGCCCTCTATCCAGACGTTCCCGGACGCGGTCAGGTCGAGCATCGTCGCGTTCACGTCGTCCCCCCGTCGAATCGTGTACGGTCGGAGTATCAGCCACAGGTCGTCGGTCACGGTCGCCTCGACCGTCGATGTGAGCGTGATATCGTCGCAAACGACGACGATACCGCCGGACGGAAGGGCGTTTTCGAGTTCCGATTCGGTCGAGACGTATTCGACGCAGTTGACGCAGTTCGCGTCCACCGCCGCGACTTCGGCGTCAGCGAGTTCCCACTCCGACCCGGTGCCACGGTATATCGCACCCGTGTCCGTCGCGTGGAACTCCGCCCGTTCGTCCGGACGGTACTCGGACAGGTTCCTCTCGTCGTCGCGCACCGTGAGCAACCGGTCTATCGTTTCGACGGTTTCGTTCCACCGTTCAGCCAGGTCGTCCACCGCGTCGTCGTTCGTCGAACGTCGCAGGCCGTGATTTCGTGTTTTCTCTCCCATTGCACCTTTATTACTCGACATACGATATTGAATGATTGGCACGGAACGAAAGTAAAATCGGGAACACTCGCTCCCGACCTCAGGGTTGCCAGTAAATTTCGGTGGCTCGGTGGCGTTCGTCGTAGGCTTCCAACCCCTCGCCGAGCAGCCATCGGAGGTGAAGGTCGTCGTACAGCGTCGAGTGCGTGTAATCGACGAACGTCATCGGAACGATCAGTTCGCCGTCCCGCCGAACGACGCTCGCGACACCCGTGTACATGTGCTTGTGGCGAGCGTCGTGTATCATCGCGCCTAAAACGGGCGTTCGTTGGCGATGTGCGGGGACCGAGTGCAGCGCTTCGATGGACCGCCACGTGAACTCGTAGCAGAACATGCCCGCGGTCACGCCGGATTCGATGGCCTCGTACTCGGTGGGCGTCTCGAAGTACTTCCGCAGGTCGGCGGCACCGAAGAGGACGTTGTCCTCCACCGACCCGGCGGCGTAGCGCGGAATGTCGTAGTAGGTCTTGTCACGAAATCCCCAGACGAGGCCTTCGAGAACCGCCTTCGGGTGGTCGGGTGCGGCCCCGGAAAAGGACGCTACCGTCGCCGGGTCGACGTGCTGGAAGCGGTTTCCGCGGAGCGCTTCCACGGTGAACGGACGGCGCTTCGCCGCTCGAACGAGGTCGAAAAACTGCTCGTAGTCCATAAACTCGAAGCGGAACTCGCCCTCCTCGATGGCCGCGAGGTCCGTCACGAGCTGTTCGACCGGTCGGTCTTCGAGTCCCAGTTCGTCGTCCACCGTCGCCGCCGCGGCCGCCGATGCCGAACGCGATACGGAGTGTCGTTCGTCTCCCTGTCGGGCCTCGATACGCCCGTCGCCGAGTCGAATCCGTGTGTTCGAGACGGTCGTTTCGAACGGTGTCGGGCCGAACTCCGCTCGCGCGAGCGTCCCGAGGTCTTGGTCGTGGAGGTTCGTCCCGACGAGAACGCCGTAGCCGATGAGAACGTTGTCCGCCGCTTTTCCGCCACCCAACGCGACGCCGCCGCCACCGAGCACGGAGAGTACCTGTCGCCGCGTCAGGTCCGTTTCGGCCGCGGACGACAACCGACTCGCCCAATCCATGGCGAAGAGTCCGAACGAACCGGGATAAGTCTTCTACATTTCAGTGACTGTTTCCAGTCACTTCTTCCCTAAATCAGGGTCAATCGGCCGATTCTATTCCACTTCTATTCGATACTACTCGGAAATCATTCCGAAATCGTCATATCTAATGTCCGTCGTATCGCGTCGCTCTGCATCGCCAGCGGCAGACTGGGTTGGACCGACGCACCGCTCGTTCCGTCCCCATCCTTCGCGTGTTTCGCGGCCAGTTCGGGCGTACAGGGCAGGTGGACGAAGCCCATCGGAACGTCGTGGTCCTCTCGCTCCAGATACGCCCGCGTCGAGTAGAGGGCGTTGTTACAGAGGTGTGTCCCCGCGGTGTTCGAGACGTATGCCGGAATCCCGGCGTCGAGGAGGGATTCCACGACCGACACGACGGGAAGCGTGGCGAAGTACCCCGCCGTCCCGCCGTTTCGGATTCGTTCGTTTTGCGGCTTCTCGCCCGCGTTGTCCGGCGTGCTACCGCAGTCGTTGACGTTGATTCCCACACGCTCGACGCTGATTCCCGCCCGCCCCGCCGCGAGACCTGTCGCCACGATTGCGGCCGGGTCGTGTGTTTCGATGTAGTCGCTCATCTCCTCGAACGCCACGTCGAACTCCACGGGGAGGACCTTCCCGACCACTTCGTGACCCGCGATTTCCTCGCCGTCGAGTTCTCTCGCTACCATCTCGCTCGGATTTTCGTCGTCACCGCCGAAGGGTTCGTACCCCGTCAGGAGGAGTGTCATAACTGGGTTTTTGAACGGGATGGCTTAGTTCGTCGCCTCGCGGAAAAGGAGGTGACTCGTGAGATTGCTCGAAACGGGAGGATTCGGTCAGTCCCAGAACGCCTGCGTCCGGGCGTACTGCCGTTCCCGAGCGAGGATGTCGCGGTAGAAGTCGTCCTCGTCCTCTCGCAACTTGGCGATGATTCGTGCCGCGTTCTGCGGGCCGACGCCGCGGGCCGCCAGCGCGATGACGGCCCGTTTGCCGTGGCTCTGGACGAGGTTCGCGGCGTTGTAGGCCCGTTTAGTCATCCGTTCTTGCTCCTCGTCCTTGTCCTCCGCTCGCACCGCTTTGACCACCTCGTCGGCCCACGGGTTGAGCGCGGCGACTCTGGTCGAACCGCACTGGACGCATTTGGGCTGGTCGTTGACCTTTTCGACCGTGGTTTTGCGTTTCCACTCCTGACAGTGCAGGCAGAACAGGATGACGCGGTCGTTCTCGATGCGCTCCCTGACCGTGTTGATGACGCTCGCGTCGGCGTTTTCCGGGGCGAGAAGTTCCCGTCCGGAAGACCGACCGCCGCTTCCGACCGGGGTCCGTCCGCCGGTCGGGACGATTTCGATGTCGCCCGCCTGAATTTTCCGAAGGAGGTCCGCGGTCGCATCGACGGCGAGGTCGTCGTGGAACACCTCCCGAACCGCCTCGTCGTACATCGGCGTGTCCTCCAACGCGCCGAGGAGGCGGCCCATGGAGACGGGACCGCTGCCTTCCCAGCGGTTCAGCGCGCCGAACTTCGCGGCGACCTGTGCGAGCGTGAACTTCAGCGTGTCCGAGTGTTTGAGCGAGAGTTCGATGAGCGGGCCGACGTGGTCGGGGTCGGTTTCGCGGAGGACTTCCACGACTTCGTGCCCGTCCACCTTCGCCGGAACGTCCAACTCGATTCGGTAGGGGTCGACGTCCATCCCGACCGAGGACCCGGTTCGCTGGCCGACGAGCGACGAGAGGACGCGCCCGAACGTCTCGTTCACCTTGTGGCCGAAGCAGGCGTTGACCACGATTTTCCCGGCGGCGAACTCCACGACGATTCGGTCGGCCGTCGGAACCGGGGAATCGGTCTCGGCCTGCCTGTCGAGTTGCGAGAGCGCCGATTCCGCGGTGTGCTGGTCTGTCGGGTAGCGTTTTGCGAACTCACGGGCGACGCCTTCACGCGGGGCACCGCGCTCGAACTGCGGTCCGGCCACGGCGCGCATTTCGCCCACTTCCTGTGCCACCTCGAACGGAACCGGAATCTCCTCGCCGACCCACGACGGGACCTCGCCGCCGGGGTCCTCGATTGGCGAGACGTTGACCCGGCTCTCGTCGTCGTCGATTTCGGCGATGCGCCACATCTCGCCGCGCTGGATGAACACCTCGCCGGGTTCCGCGAAGTTAACGACGAACCGCTCGTCAAGGGTCCCGATTTGGGACCCGCTGGCGATGTCGTGGACGGTGTAGGTCTCCTCGTCGGGAATCATCGACAGGTTGGCGTAGAAGTACTGCCACGTCTTGCCCGACTTCTCGATTCGGTCGTCCTCCTCGTTCAGCCAGACCAATCGGTTCCCTTGTAACTCACGCACGACGCCCTTGAACGTCTCCTCGTCCAAGTCGCGGAACGGGTACGCTCGCGTGACGATTTCGTAGGCGCGACGGGCGTCGATTTCGCCGAAGTCCATGACCAGACCGACGATCTGGTTGGCGACGGTGTCCAGACTCGCGTGGTGGATGTGGGCCGGTTCCACGTCGCCGTCCGTGGCCTGCCGTGCAATTGCCATCGCCTCCAGCGCGTCGTCGGCGTTCGACGTGACGATGGTGCCGTTCGACACCTCGTCCATGCGGTGTCCTGCACGGCCCACGCGCTGGAGCAGTCTGGCCACCTCGCGCGGACTCTGGTACTGAACGACGTGGTCGATTCGCCCCACGTCGATGCCGAGTTCCATCGAGGAGGTACAGAGCAGGGCGTCGAGGTCCCCGTCCTTGAACCGGTCTTCCACGTCGATTCGGGCCTCCTTGGAAAGGCTGCCGTGGTGGACGCCGATGTTCGCGCCGAGTTCCTTGAACCGCGACCCGAGCGCTTCGGCGGTCTGCCGGGTGTTGACGAAGACGAGCGTCGAATCGTGGTCCTCGACGATGTCCCGAATCGCCCGGACGTGGCTGGTGATGTCCGGGTTCGTCATCAGTTCGCCCGCCAATCGCTCGTCCTCGTTCGTGATTTCGGGTTCGTGGACCCGGAAGTCCACCTTGCTCCCTACGTCCACTTCGATGATTTCACATCCCCTATCGCCGGTGAGGAACTTGCCGACCTCTTCGGGGTCGCCGACGGTTGCCGAGAGGCCGATTCGCTGGAACTCGCCCGAGAGTTCCTGCAACCGCTCCAGTCCGATGGTCAACTGCGCGCCGCGCTTCGCGCTGGCGAGTTCGTGCACCTCGTCCACGACGACGTGATGGACGTCCTCCAGCGCTTTCCGCAGTTTCGACCCCGTGAGCATCGCCTGCAACGTCTCCGGCGTCGTCACCAGCACGTCCGGCGGGTCGTTCGCCTGCTTCTGGCGCTGGTAGTCCGTGGTGTCGCCGTGTCGCACGTCGATTTCGACGCCGAGCGTCTCGCCCCACCACTCCAATCGCTGGCGCATGTCGCGGTTCAGCGCCCTGAGCGGCGTGATGTAAAGCACCGAAATCCCAAATCTGGGGTCTGCCTCCGCTACGGAATCAAAGACGGGCAACATCGCCGTCTCGGTCTTGCCGGTGCCGGTCGGCGCGATGACGAGTCCGTGCTTCCCTTCGGCGAGCGGCGGAATCGCGCGCTTCTGTGGCTCCGTCGGCGTCGAGAACCCCCTCTCGGAGAGCGCCGACCGAACCTCGGACCCGAGTCGCGCGAAGGCCGCAGAACCCGCGGCCTGCCTGTCCTGCATCGTGGTTTTCGTTGGGAGCGGAACGAATTAAGCGCGTTGCCTCCCCCGTTGGTGTGGTCGTCCGTCGCTACGGTTCCACGACCAACTTCCCGAGGAAGCTCTCTTCCAACACGTCGCGCTGTGCGTCGGCCACCTCGTCTAACGAGTAGGTCCGGGCGATTTCGGGGACGACTTCGCCGTCCGCCACGAGTCGCGCCAACCGCGCCAGCACCGCCGAGATGTCCGGCGTGTTGTACATGCTCATCAGCGTTACCGTCAGTTCCTTCGAGCGAGCGGCGGGGACGTTCTCGAATTCGGCCGCAACGTCTTCGTTGCCGATGCCGACGATTCGCGCGCCGGTTGCCGCCACGTCCGCGTCGAACTGGAGGTAGTCGTCCAGTCGGTGGTCGAGGACGACGTCCGGCTTTCCGGCGTCCTCCACTGCCTCCGCGAGATCGTCCCTGTGGTAGTCGAGGACCGTATCCGCGCCGACCGCTTCGAGTCTATCGTGGTAGTCATCGCTCGCCGTCGTGGTCACGCGGGCACCCGTTGCCGCCGCGAGTTGTACCGCGACGTGACCGACGCCGCCGCTCCCGCCGTGTACGAGGCACGTTTCCGCGGGTTCGAGGCCGCCGTGGTCGATGAGCGCGCGCCACGCCGTGACGCCGACGAGGGAGACGGCCGCCCCCTCCTCGAAACCGACGCCGTCCGGAAGATGGGCCACCGTATCCGTCGGCGTCGTGACGTACTCCGCGCAGGTTCCGGGGCGGTCGTTGCCGAGTCCGGTGCCGAACACGCGGTCACCCACGTCGAACTCCTCGATTTCGTCGCCGACGGCCTCGACTTCGCCCGCGAAGTCCGACCCCGGAATCCACGGAAGGTCGCCGGGTCGGTAGGACCCCTCGCGGAAGTAGGTGTCCACGGGGTTGACTGCGGCGGCGCGGACCGCCACTAACAGTTCGTCGTCTCCGGGTTCCGGTCGGTCGATTTCGTTTACTTGTAGTACGTCCGGGCCGCCGTGTTCGTGATAGCGTACTGCGCGCATGTGTGGGGCCATGATGGGAAGGAAAATAAGTCCGCAGGGGTCGAAGCGAAGGTATGCCCACGTGCCCCGATTGCAACGTGTCGATGAAAGCCGTCGAGCATCAAACGTTCGGCGAGGAGCGAATCAGCCTCCGAACCGAGGACGGCCTCTTGAGCGCGCTCGGTCTGAATGCCGAGTATCTGAACGGCTACCTCTGTCCCGACTGTCGTCTGGTGAGGTTCTATGCCGATTGACCGAATCGCCCATCGCGGGTTCGCCGACGACTACCCCGAAAACACCCCGCTCGCGTTCGAAAGCGCCGCGAAACACGCGGACGCCGTCGAGATGGACGTTCAGCGCTGCGGGTCGGGCGAACTCGTCGTCTTTCACGACGCGAAACTCGGCCGCGTGACCGACCGGTTCGGACTGGTTCAGGACACGCCGTGGTCGGTCCTCCGGGAGTTGACGATTCTCGATTCGGACGAGACGGTTCCGCGCCTCGAAACCGCGCTCGATTCGGTTCCGGCGGGGACGGCGATCACCCTCGAACTGAAGCACGTCGGGATGGCGGACGAGGTGCTCGACGCGGTGGAGAGCGTCGAAAACGAGATGCTCCTCTCGTCGTTCGATTCGAACGTCCTCCGGGACCTCCGTGAGCGGGACGACGACGTTCGACTGGCCTACATCAACCAGCGCGGGCCGAACTGCATCGACACGGCCGTCGATTTGGACTGTGTCTGCGTGCATCCGCGAGCGGACCTCTGTGACGCGGCGTTCGTGGAACGAGCACGCCAAGAAGGTTTGCGGGTGAACTCGTGGACGGTGGACGACGAGGAGGGTGCGACGGCGTTGGCGAACGCCGGTGTCGATGGCATCGTCTCGGATACGTCAGCGGTGTTCTGATTCGGTTGGCTCGGTACCGTTCCGTCTACGAGTTCGAACCGCCGTCGGTTCACCGAAAACGGAACGGACGTGCCGGTAAAATCCGACGAAATCGCTGACTGCAGACTACTTCGAGGGGCGCTGAAAACCGGTCGCGGCAAAAACCGCCCTCGGCGTGAACCGGCGGGATTTAAGCGGCGCGGAAACCCCCTTTCGAATGCATGAGGCTACACGAGTACCAGGCGAAGGAGGTGTTTTCCGACGCGGGGATTCCGACGCCGGATTCGGCACTCGCGGAGAGTGTCGAGGAAGTCGTCGAAGCGGCGGAGGACATCGGTTACCCCGTCGCGGTAAAAGCGCAAGTACACGTCGGCGGCCGCGGAAAGGCCGGCGGAATCAAACTCGCTGAGAACCGCGACGAGGCCGAGGAAGCCGCCGAGGACATCCTCGGAATGGACCTCAAAGGATACACGGTCGAACAGGTGTTGGTCGAAGGGGCCGTCGATTTCGTCAATGAACTCTACGTCGGCGTGACGATGGACCGCGGCGAGGGCAAACCTGTCGCCATGGTCTCCACGAAAGGCGGCGTCGATATCGAAGCGGTCGCCGAGGAGGACCCAGAGGCGATCGCTCGAGAACACATCGATCCGGCGTTCGGAATGCACCCGTATCAGGCCCGCAAGGCCGTCTTCGAAGCGGGTGTGGACAAGGACATCGCCATGGACGTCGCGAGCGTCCTCACGACGCTGTACGACCTCTGGTCGAACAAGGACGCGAGCGACGCCGAAATCAACCCGCTGATGGTCACGAGCGACGACGAAGTCGTCGCGGCCGACGCGGTGCTCAACATCGACAACGACGCCCTGTTCCGTCACCCCGACCTCGCCGAGATGGAGGAGGACTCCTACGAGGACGACCTCGAACGCAAGGCCGGTGAGTACGGCTTCGACTACGTTCGACTCGACGGCAACGTCGGTATCATCGGCAACGGTGCCGGACTCGTCATGACCACGCTCGACCTCGTGGACTACTACGGCGGCGAACCCGCCAACTTCCTCGATATCGGTGGCGGCGCGAAGGCAGAGCGCGTGACGAACGCGCTGGACATGGTGTTCTCGGACGAGAACGTCGATTCGGTCGTCTTCAACATCTTCGGCGGCATCACCCGCGGTGACGAGGTCGCCAAGGGTATCAACGAGGCGCTCGAATCGCTCGACGAGATTCCGAAACCCGTCGTCGTTCGACTCGCCGGTACGAACGCCGAGGAAGGGATGGAAATTCTGAACACCGACCTCGTTCAGGTCGAAGCAACGCTCGAAGACGCGGTTCAGCGTGCCGTCGAAAACGCGGAGGACAAACAATGAGCATTCTCGTCGACGACGACACCCGAGTTGTCGTCCAAGGTATCACTGGCGGTGAGGGTAGCTTCCACACCGAACAGATGATGGAGTACGGAACGAACGTCGTCGCCGGTGCGGTCCCCGGCAAGGGCGGGCAGGAAGTGCAGGGCGTGCCCGTCTACGACACCGTGAACGAAGCGGTCGAGGAGGAGGACGCCGACGCGTCCGTCATCTTCGTCCCGCCCGCGTTCGCGGGAGACGCAATCTTCGAGGCCCTCGACACGGACCTCGACCTCGCGGTCGCCATCACGGAAGGCGTCCCGACACAGGACATGTCGAAGGTGTACAAGCGCCTCTCGGAGACCGACACGCGACTGCTCGGCCCGAACTGCCCCGGCATCATCACGCCCGGCGAGGCCAAACTCGGCATCCTCCCCGGCAACATCTTCGAGTCCGGTAACGTCGGTCTCGTCTCCCGCTCGGGGACGCTGACCTACCAAGTCGTGGACAGCCTCACCCAGCGCGGCATCGGGCAGACGACCGCCATCGGCATCGGCGGCGACCCGATCATCGGCACGGACTTCATCGACGCGCTCTCGCTCTTCGAGGACGACCCGGACACCGACGCGGTCGTCATGTGCGGCGAAATCGGCGGCGAGGACGAGGAGGAGGCCGCGGCCTTCATCGCGGAGAACATGGATACCCCGGTCTCCGGCTTCATCGCCGGTCGCACGGCCCCGCCAGGAAAGCGCATGGGCCACGCGGGTGCCATCGTCTCCGGCAGCGGAACTGGCACTGCGGAAAGCAAAATCAACGCCCTCAACGACGCGGGCGTCCCGGTCGGCGACACGCCCGAGGAAGTCGCCGACAACATCGAAGACTTCCTGTAATCTCCCCTCTCGATTTCTCGTTTCTTTCGTTCCGTCGAGCGGAGCGACCCTCGTTCGAATCGCAAGAGATGGATGAGGGAGTTCTTCTCGAATCTCCCAACCCACCGAACCAATAGAATTAACTCACCGTAATATGATATGTCGGACGAAGCAACAGGGCTTTCGCCGAAAGGCAGGTGTGACAGCACCTACCCTGCTTGCTTCGAGGCTATCGAAGCATGTCCGACAACGAACCTTCTCAAGAAAAGAGTATCGCCATCAAACAGGTCGCCCTCCGTTTCCGCGGCATCGACGCCGACGACGTGGACAAGGAGTTTTTGGGCGCGATTCACGCCGTGCTGGACGAACGGGGGGTGCCCGTGAGCAGCATCTCCGTCGAACCGCGCAAGCCGTACGTCCCCCGGCAGTCGGGTCCGCACCTGCCGTAGCGGAGACGGAATCGTATTTTTTTGGAGACGAATGACTCGGACGAGTTCGTCTACGACCCTGCCGCGAGATACGTCACCGCCAACTCGTGGAGTGCCGGGTTCGGGACGGCGTGCGGACGCGCATCCTGCACGATGGCTAGCGCGTCGTGGAGCGTCCTGTCCTCCTCGGCGGCGAGCGTGGTCGAGAGAACCGTGGCGCTCCGCGAAATTCCCGCCGTACAGTGGACGAGGAGCGAACCCTCCTCGCGGAACAGTTGCCGTGCGGTGTCCACGGCGCTTTCGAACGCGCGCCACTCGTTACCCGCGCCGTCGATGAGGGGGCAGTGGTGCGTGGTGAGCGGGTGGCGTCCGGTGGAAACCGAGAGGACGTACTCGAACGCGTGGTCGTGGCGGTCAGGGTGTGCCGCCAACTCGTTTCCGATGAACAGGTCCCGCGGGCCGAGACGCCGAATCACCGGTTCGTCGGCGACGTATCCCACGGGTCGGACGAAAACGACCGATTCGTCGCCCGCATCGGGTTCGTCGGACATCCTCTCGTGGTCGTCGGATGCCGTGTTTCAACCTTTCGATTTTTCGAGCCAATGCGGTTGAAAAACGAAACGAGATGTGAGGAATCGTCACCGAATTCAGTTTTGAACCGACTCGTGCGGGAAAAGACCAATATCCCCCGGTACCGTTTACTGTGGTATGAGTAACAACGACAGAACTCGTGTGAGGGATATGATGTCCACGCCACTGAAGACGATTTCCCCGGACGCGACCATCACGGAGGCCGCAGAGGTAATGCGCGACGGCGATATCAGCGCGCTCGTCGTGACGACGTCGCCACGTGCGATAATCAGCAGTTCCGACGTCCTCGCCGTCGCCGCCGACGGGTTGGACCCGACGAAGGTGAAGGTCGCGGACGTGATGACCGAGGACGTCGAAACAGTGACTCCCGACCTCTACATGGAGGAAGTCGCCGCGATGATGACCAATTTCGGTATCAAACACCTTCCCGTCGTGGACGAGGAGTACGTGGGGATGGTCTCCTCGACGGACGTGGCCACCCTCCTCTCCTGAGGAACGAGACGACGACAAGACGGCGGTCGAAGCGGCGATGACGGCCCGGACGACGGCCAGTTCGCCGCGACAAGACGAAATCGCTTTACTTCGGCGCTACCACCGGAAACTGTGACCCGCGTCCTGCTCGTCGGTTCTGATGGAGTCGAGTTGCGTGCCGAACTGTTCTCCCGTGAGACGGCACGCGACGCCCTCGCTACCTATCAGATCCGCGAACCGTACGGCAACTGCCTCGAACTGGAGACCATCAGCGTCGGCTCCGCGACCTCGCTGTTGAACGACCTGAACTGGTATCTGGTTCGCTTCGTGGACGAGGCACTCGTGCTCGACCCGAGCGTGAGCGACGAGGAGTGGCTCTCGCGGAAACTGGCGGCGCGCGTGCGTGACCGCGAGGTGGAAGCCGCGGAAACGGACCCGTTGCTCAAGGTGTACGGCGTGGTGGACGGGGAGTTCGGCGCGGAACTCGTGGAACCGATGTACGTCGCCCGGACGGTCGATGGGGTGCCGGAGTACGACCTGCGCGACGTGGACGACACGCTGGTCGTTCGCGTGACCGAAGACGAGTTCCGGGCGTAGAGGCCGGAAAGGAAACCGCCCCGAGAGTTCCGGCACAACCCTTTTCCACGTACTCGGCGACGGGGGCGTATGGTGGGGCCAATCAGCGAGGAACAGGTGGCGGCGTGGCTCGATAGGAAGGTCGTGAACGACGTTCAACACGTGAACGAGGAGGGGACGGAGTTCAACATTCAACTTCGACTCGCGCGATTGCCGATACACATCATCAAAGAGGAGACGTTAGGGCCGGTTCGACTGGTCAGCAACACCGCGTTCGACACGGAGCGAACCCGGCGACTCCTCGAAGACGAGGCGGACAGGGACGAACTGTTGACCCGTATCGGACCGGCGCTGGCGGCGACGCCGGGATTTTATACGTTCCTCGACGCGGAGGGTGCATCGTGTGAGTTGCGGGACGCACAATCGATTCAGCTCGAACACCGAATCTATCCCGACGGGGCCAGTCGGCAGTCGGTGATGGAGGGTCTGATGGGCCTCGCAACCGCCATGCGATATCTCCAGAACACCGTCGCCATGCTTCTCGACACGCGACGAGATGGGTAGGGGAAAGTGGAGGGCTTCGGGAGCCGGAGTCGGGGACCGAACCGTCAGCGGGGCAGCGGAGGATGGGCCATGGCGAACCCACGGTCGAAAACAGTATCTCGGGGTAGATAACGGGCGGCCATCGTTCCCAGTTCGTGGAAACGAGGGATGAGCAACGTCCCGTCTCGATTCGTGAGGTGGCTATCGTTCGGAGTCGCCTCCGTTCTCCCGCAACGATACCTTCGGACGACCTGCGTGCCACCCTAGCACCCACTCTCGGAGGCTCAACGTCTCGCGATAATCGGAGAGGAAATGGCGTTTGCCGGTCTGTGCGTAGTTCACGACGGCGACCAAGAACACGCCGCCGAGCGTGTTACCGAGGAGGACCGGCGTCCAGAAGTGGACGACGACGGGAATCAATCCCGCATGGCCGGTGAACAGCAGATACGACGCGTCGCACGCCGTTACGACGACGTGGTAGAGACCGGTCGCCGGAATCGTGTAGATGATGACGTACACGAGGAGCAGTCGGGTCGCCGAGTCGCGGGAGGCGTGGTCGAGCCAGACCATCCCCGCGACGAGCCATCCGGCGAAGATGGCCTTGAAGAACAGCGACCACCAGCCGTGTCGAATCCCCTCCCGCCCGAACTCGACCGCGGCGTGTGCCGCTTCCGGCGTCAGCACGTTGGCGTGTGCCAGCACTAACGCGCCGAGCGCCGCTCCGAGGAGGTTGCCGAACAGCACGACACCCCACACCCGGAACAGGAGGGGAATACTCGCGAGGCGAGTCAACACTAACGTCACCGGCGGAAGCGTGTTCTCCGTGTACAGCTGATACCGCCCCATGATGATGTAGATGAAGCCGACCGGATACAGCAACGCGCCTATCTGTGGGTTGGAGAACGTCGCGCTCAGCTCCGCGTGTGCTAACACGGTGAGCGTGATGGCGAACCCGGCGGCCAACCCGCTGAAGAACAGTTCCCGGACGCTGGAATCTATCTCCTCGTCGGCGCTCGCGATGACGCGTTGGAATATCTCGTCCGTCGAGAACCGGTCCCGAACGGCCTCACCAGCCGCCGGTGCGCCGCTTCGAGCGCGGTCCACCGCCTCTCTGATGCTGTCGTCGGGGTTCGAGTCGTCTGCACTCATGATTCACCTCGTGTGAGGAAAGCAAGCCGCCGTCGCACCGCTCGCTGTACACGAGACACGACGTACACGAGCAAGACGGTTGCGGCGGTCGAAGTCGCAGCATGCGACCCGCTATCGGCGGTTCGACGCGAGAAACAGATGAATGAACGACGCCGAGCGCGTGACCTCAGTCGAACATGCCCGTCGAGAGGTAACGCTCCCCGCTGTCGGGGAAGACGGTAACGACGAGCGGACAGTCGTCGTAGCCCTGTTCCACGCCGCCATCGGACTTCGCCCGATGGAACGCCGTCTGGTCGTCGGCACCACCGTCAGATGTCGCTTTCGCACGTTCGTCCTCAGCTTCCACCATGTCGTTCCACTCCTCGGGAACCTCCGGGCAGTTGAGTTCCGGGCGGGCGAGGCGCTCCGCGACCCGATAGGCTGCGACGCTCGCCGCACCGCTCGACTGACCGACTAAGATACCCTCCTCGCGGGCGAGATGGCGGCATTCCTCCTCGGCGTCCTCCAGTGCGACGCGTTCGACCGAATCGAGGAGTTCGGTGTCGATGAGTTCGCTCACGAATCCGGGACCCATTCCCTGAAACTCGTCCTCGCCGGGTTCGCCGGTCGAGAGGACGGGGTTGCGGTCCGGTTCGACGGCGACGACGTCCATGTCGGGGAACTCCTCCAGCAAGCGCGAGGCGGTGCCAGTAATCGTTCCGCCCGTGCCGACGCCCGCGACGAAGGCGTCGATTTCGCGGCCGTCGACCTGTTCGAGTATCTCCTCCGCGGTCGTTCGGTAGTGCGCTTCCGCGTTGAACTCGTTCTCGAACTGGCCGAGTTGCACCGCGTCGTCGGACTCGGTGAGTTCGGTGGCCCGCGCCTTCGCGGACTCCATGTTCCCGTCGACGAGTTCGAGGTCCGCGCCGTAGGCCTTGAGCAACTTCCGGCGTTCGGGGGACTTCGACGCGGGCATGACGATGGTGAGGTCGTAGCCACGGGCCGCACAGACGACTGCTAGGCCGATACCCGTGTTGCCACTCGTCGGTTCGACGATTCGGTCGCCGGGGTGGAGTTCCCCGGCACGCTCCGCGGCCTCGACCATCGCCAGTGCGGGGCGGTCCTTCGCCGACCCGCCGGGATTGAACGATTCGAGTTTCGCCGCGACGGTCGCACCCTCGGGAGAGCGGACGTGGACGAGCGGCGACCCCACGGCATCGAGGATGGAGGATTCCATATTTCATGGTACGAATCCCACGCCTAAACACCTACGGGACACCGGCAGGCAGTGCCGGAAGCGAGAATTCTTATCCGCGTTGGGTCCCATTTCCCGAACATGGAATCGACAGAACCGAATCCCGAGTGGGACGCGAGCGAACACAGCGAGACGATAGGCGCCTTCGAATCGGGCCTCGGAGAACTCACCTACCGCGTTTGGGGTGCGGACTGGTGTGGCGACTGCCAGTCGTGCCTGCCGGACTTCTTCGCCGCGCTGGAGGCCGCGGGCGTGGAAGACGACCGAGTCCACGTCTACGAGGTGGACGACGACAAGAACGGCGAACTCACCGAGGAGTACGACGTGACGCTCATCCCGACCATCGTGGCCGAACGAGCGGACGAGGAAGTCGCCAGATTCGAGGAAGAAGAGGACCTGCCCGCCGCGGACTACCTCGCGCGGAAACTCATGGAAAGCGACGCGTTGGCCTGAGGATTCGAGTTCGTTTTTCTCACTGCCGTAGCCGCATCAGTACCACCGAAAGGAGCGTGACGAGCGCGAGGTACGCGACGCCCAAGCCGAGGGTTTCGGCCGTTCACGTCGGTAACTGACCGACTGAAACGGAGTTACTCCGGCACGAGGTCGTCCGCCCACTCCAACCCCGCGTCGATGTCCGTCACGGGCGGCGAGCAGGTGAACGACCGACAGACGTAGAGCGTCGGTTCGCCCGACGACTCGCGGTCGGCCCAAATCGGCGGCACGCTCTCCAATCCGAGTTTTTCACACCACTCCTCCACGCCGTCCTCCGTCGGCGGTCGGCGGGTCAGAATCCGCGTGGGGAGGAGGCTTTCGGCGAGTCGTCCCCGCCACGACGCCGGGAGTTCGTCGGCGGCGACGGTCAGTTCGAGCGACCCGGTCGCGTTGCGGTCGGCGGCGAGCGCCAGCGTCGCGTACTGGAACGGGTTCGACTCGATGGTCCGGGCGTGAGTTTCGAGTACCCCTTCCGGAACCTCGGCGAACGCCTCGTCGGGTGCGAACTCGGAGAGGACGGCCAGCACGTCGGTTGCGACGCCGAGGCTCGACGGGGTGGACTGGTCCGCGAGTTCCTGCGGACGTGCGACCAGTCGTTCGCCGCTCTCGGGGGTGAAGTACAACGTACCGTGCTCTTCGTCCCAGAACTCGCGCTCGATGGCGCGCGCGAGGTCGAGTGCGAACCCGAGGTACTCGGGATTCCCCGTCGTCTGATAGAGCGAGAACGCACCGCGTGCGAGGAAGGCGTAATCTTCGAGGTAGCCGTCGATGGCCACATCGGTATCCTTGAACCGCCGCGAGAGTCTCCCCTCTTCCTCGTCCCACATGTGCTCGCGAACGAAGTCGAGCGCATCCGCCGCGAGGTCGGTGTAGTGGTCAGCGAGGACGAAACCGCCCTCCGCGAGCGCGGCAATCAGCAGGCCGTTCCACCCGGCCAGTATCTTCTCGTCGCGGGGCGGATGGTTCCGTTCTTCTCGTGCCTCGAACATGGACAGGGTGGCCCGTTCGAGCAGGTTCCGAACCTCGTCCTCGGGCAGGTCGTACTTCTCGGCGAGGTCCGGGATGTCCGTGGTCAGCGTTAGTACCGTCTTCCCCTCGAAGTTGCCAGACCGGGTGACTCCGTAGCGTTCACAGACGATGTCCGCCACCGTCTCGTCGTCGATGTCGTCGTCATCGCGCTCGCTGTTGACGGCCTCGTACACGTCGCTCGGCGTCCAGACGTAGAACGGCCCCTCCTCGTAGTTGCCATCCTCGTCCTCGCTTCGGGCGTCGAGCGTGCTGTAGAACCCGCCCTCGGGGTGGCGCATCTCGCGTTCGAGGAACTCGAACGTCTCGCGGACGACGTCGGCGTATCGGTCGTCGCCGGTGAGTCGATACCCCTCGATGAGTACGCGGGGCAGTTCCGCGTTGTCGTAGAGCATCTTCTCGAAGTGCGGTACCGTCCACTTCCGGTCGGTCGCATAGCGATGGAACCCGCCGCCGATGTGGTCGTACATCCCGCGGTTCACCATCGCGTCGAGCGTTTCGACCGCCACGTCGCGGTACTGGGTCGCGCCGGTCCTGTCGTACGCCCGGAGGAGCAGGTCGATTCGTGCGGGTTGCGGGAACTTCGGCCCCCCGCGACCGAACCCGCCGTACTCGCGGTCCGCGGTGCGGACGGTCTGCTGGGCCGCGCTTTCGAGCAGTTCCGGGCCGGGCGCGTCGTCGGCCTCGGGCGTCGATTCCAGTTCGCCCTCGATGGCGTCCGTCCACTGCTCGCCGCGGTTTTTCATCTCCTCGGGGTTCTCCTGCCACGTGTTCTTCACGTTTTCGAGCAGTTCGAGGAATCCCGGTCGTCCCTGCTGGGAACGCTTGGGGAAGTACGTTCCGACGTAGAACGGTTTGCCGTCGGGGGTCAGCCACGCCGACAGCGGCCATCCGCCGCCGCCCGTCACCTGCTGGCAGATGCTCATGTAAATCGCGTCGATGTCCGGGCGTTCCTCCCGGTCCACCTTTATCGGGACGAAGTTCTCGTTCAGCAGTTCCGCCACCTCCTCGTCCTCGAAGCTCTCCTCTTCCATCACGTGACACCAGTGGCAGGCCGAGTAGCCGATGGAGAGGAAGATGGGAACGTTCCGCTCTTTCGCCGCTTCGAGCGCGGCATCGTCCCACGGTTGCCAGTGGACCGGATTGTCGGCGTGCTGGCGGAGATACGGACTTTCCTCCTCGTCCAGTCGATTGCGTTCGGTGGGTGCGGTCATACCCGTACCTGAGTCGATTGAAGGAGGTAAAGATGGGGATTCGCTCGACGGACGACCGACCCGCCATCCTCGTTCAGAAAATCCAACAGCTCATAATCATCGCTGGCGTAGAGAGTTTCCATGTCCGAAACAGGCATCGACGAGGGGTTCGCGGAGGAGATAGCGACGACCTGTCGGACGGGGATTGGGGACACGCTTCGGAGCGTCATTCACTTCACGCCGACCGACTCGGAACTGCTCTATCTTCGAAGCGACCTGTACGGTGGGGACCGAGAGGTGGCGAAGGAACGAAAGGCCGTCTTCGTCGCCAACGAACGACTCGGGTTCGGCACCCACGAGACGTATCGACGCCTCGGCGAAGAGGGGTTCGAACCGATTCTCGGCGAGTACGAACTCACCATCCGCGCCTTCGCGGACGGGTTCGTTAGCCGCGTCATCGTGGGTGACCACGGTATCCTCCTCACGAGCGACAACCTCCCCATCGCCGATTTCGAGGACGTCGCCGTGTCGCTTCGCAAGGAGATGGAGAACCGATTCGGCGAGAAGTAATCACAAATATGCATACTTTCTCGGTGTCAAACGGCAACGTTTACACCGCTGTGCGCACATCGTGCCCACATGAGCGAGACCGTACTGCTGGTGGGTGGCGGCGGCCGTGAACACGCCATCGCCCGAGCGCTGGACGACAGTGACACAGCCCTCTATGCCTGTGCAGGCAACCGAAACCCGGGAATCGCCCGTCTCGCGGACGGGTTCGAGACGCTCGAAACGACGAACACGACGGCAGTCATCTCCTACGCGGAGGAGGTCGGTGCGACGCTCGCCGTCGTCGGGCCGGAAGGTCCCCTCGCCGCGGGCGTCGCGGACGCGTTGAACGACGCCGGAATCTACGCGTTCGGCCCGAACGCCGACGAAGCGCGCATCGAGACGGACAAGGCGTTCCAGCGCCGGTTCATGCAGGAACACGGGGTTCCGGGCTGTCCCGACTTCGAGACGTTCGACGATACGGAGGCGGCCTGCGAGTACATCGACGAGTACGACGGCGACCTCGCGGTCAAACCCGCCGGGTTGACGGGCGGTAAGGGCGTCAAAGTCATCGGCGACCAAGTGACCGACGAGGAAGCGAAGGAGTACATCCGCGACAGCGACTACGACCGCGTGGTCCTCGAAGAGCGACTCGTCGGCGAGGAGTTCACGGTCCAAGCGCTCGTAGCGAACGAACAGTTGCGGGTCACGCCCGCGATTCAGGACCACAAGCGCGCCTACGAGGGCGACGAGGGGCCGAACACGGGCGGCATGGGAAGCTACAGCGACGCCGGTCTCGAACTCCCGTTCATGACCGAGGAGGACTACCGCGAGGCCGTCGAGGTGCTGGAAGCCACCGTCGCGGCGCTCGACGACTATCGCGGCATCCTCTACGGTCAGTTCATGCTCACCGCCGACGGCGTGAAGGTGATCGAGTTCAACGCCCGGTTCGGCGACCCCGAAGCGATGAACACCTTGCCGGTTCTCACGACGGACTTCCTCGACGTTCTCGTCGCCGCGCGAGAAGGCGACGATTTACCGAAGCTCACCTTCGCGCCGAAGGCGACCGTCTGCAAGTATGCGGTGCCTGACGGCTATCCGACCGACCCTGAAGCGGGGGCGAAGGTGAAAATCAGCGAGGAGAACGCGGGCGACGCCATCCTGTTTTACGCCAGCGTCGACGAACGCGACGACGGGATTTACACCACCACGTCCCGCTCGTTCGCCGTCGTGGGAGTTGGCGAGTCCATCGCGGACGCCGAAGAAATCGCGGAGGACGCACTTTCTGTCGCTGGTGATGAAGGTTTACACATGCGTCACGACATCGGAACCGAAGCGCTCCTGCAGCGGCGAATCGACCACGTACAAGAACTGCGTAACTAGTCGTAACGATCGCACTACGGGGCGGTCAATCGGCCTATAATCAAGTTACCCCGACCTGATGAATTCGTATGGAACAACTGACCGCGGACGAAATCTTCGACGTGCTGTCGCATCGTCAACGCCGTCACGTCCTCTCCACCCTCTTGGACAACGGCGACGAGATAACTGTCTCGGAACTCGCGGAGATGACCGGTTCGAAAACCGGTACCGACCCATCGCGCATCGAAGTCGGTCTCCATCATTCCCATATCCCGCGTCTCGAAGGGATGGGTATCGTGGAGTACGACCGCGACGCCGGGACGGTCGAACCGACCGCCGCCGTCGCCGAACTCGAACCGTTTTTCGAACTGGCGGGGGAACGGTGAGAAACCGGTCGAACGGGAGAGAGGTAGGTTCAAGCTAATTCGAACGCAAGTCGGGACCGTGAGCGACGACACGACCCGGCGTCACGAACGAATCACGCGCCACGAAACCCCCGGTGGCCTGAACTCCTTGCAGTACTGGACGAACGCTAGGAGTCCGCTTCGGGTCGCCATCAACTACCTCGTCATTTGGCTGGTTCGAATCAACCCGAGCCTTCGGCTGAAAAACCTGCTCCTTCGAGCCATTGGCGTCACGGTCGGTCGCGGGGTGTCGTGGGGGTTGGAATCGACGCCCGACGTGTTCTGGCCCGACCTCATCACCGTCGAGGACCACGCCATCATCGGATACGACGCGACCATCCTCTGTCACGAATTCCTGCAGGACGAGTACCGGACCGGCGAAGTCGTCATCGGCGAACGTGCGATGATCGGCGCGAACGCAACCGTCCTCCCCGGCGTGAAAATCGGTGCGAACGCACAGGTCGCGGCCAACTCGCTGGTGACGCGGGACGTGCCGCCGGATACGACGGTCGCAGGTGTTCCGGCAACGGAGATGTCGAGCGACAGGGTAACGTAGTCGGCGTTCGGTCGAATCCGCGTCTCGGAACGTCAGTCCTCCACGCTCTCTTTCATCCATTCGAACTGTTCTTCGAGCCGTTTTCGTCCCGTGTCCGTCAGCGAGAACACGTCGTACAGTCCTTCGACGCGCCTTTCGACGTGGCCGCTTTCGACGAGTCGTTCGAGGGTGGCGTAGTACCGTTTCGGTTCTATCTGTTTGTCGTACCGGGATTCCAATCGCGTCTTGAGTTTCTGGCCGCGGAGTTCCCCGGCCTCGGCGAGGAGGATACACATGTCCCGGCGGGTGCCGCTCTGGTGCCAGCGTGTCATGTTCGGGAGTGGGGCGGCGGCACTCACGTGGTTTTCGGGTTGGAACCGATAGCTTCGACTGTCTCCCCTTCGAACCGCCGCGTATGAGCACCTCGGACGACGGAATCACGGCACGCTACTTCGAAACCGACCACGAGCGCGTCCTCGAATTCTCACGCGAAGGTCGAACCGCGACGGTCGCACAGAACCGCGAAGGGTACGGAATGCTGAAAGTTCGGGAGACGCCGGATAGTCCGGAACTGGAACGATACTACGGGTTCGACATGGCACTCGACCACGTCGCGGAACTGCTGTCCGTTCGACCGAACGACCTTCCGGTCCCCGACCGCGCGTCGGACATGGGTATGTGAGATTTCAGACATCGGTTTCGTCGAAACCCGACTAACATCTTCAGTCAACGATGGGAGACAGGTACGCAAAAAGAGATTTCTGATGACATATACCCCCACAAACCTTTTCTCCGGTGATTGAGTGACCTTCTGTAATGGCTACCCTGAGCGAACTTCTGGAGGACCTCGTCGGAGGTGTCGACGCAGTGTTTCTCTTCTCCCCGAGCGGGTCGTACTACGAGCGGTTCACGGACCTCAACGACACCGACGTGGTCGTCGTCGCGCCGAGCAACAACGTCGGTGCGAGCGACTTCGTGGAACTGCCGCTCGAATTCGAGAGCGTCAAAGACCGCATTCGATTCGGCATCGAGGGTGCGATCGATAACGGACTCGCAGAGGACGGGGACGAACTGACGTGCGTCGCGAGCATGTTCGACGACGGTGTCGATACCGTCACTCGCGTCAGGGCCGACGAGGACGCCCATTCGGGAATCTACGACCTCTTCGCCAACTCGCGGGCCGACCCCGGCGTCATCCGCGACGTGTTCGAAGTCGCAATCGAACTCGGGAAGAAAGGCCAGAAGGGCAAACCCGTCGGCGCGCTGTTCGTCGTCGGCGACGCGGGCAAAGTGATGAACAAGTCCCGCCCGCTGTCGTACAACCCCTTTGAGAAGAGCCACGTTCACGTCGGGGACCCCATCGTGAACGTCATGTTGAAGGAGTTCTCCCGACTCGACGGCGCGTTCGTCATCTCCGATTCGGGGAAAATCGTCTCGGCGTACCGCTACCTCGAACCGTCCGCGGAGGGCGTAGACATCCCGAAAGGTCTCGGCGCACGGCACATGGCGGGCGGTGCCATCACCCGCGACACGAACGCCACCGCCATCGTCCTCTCGGAGAGTGATGGCCTCGTCCGGGCGTTCAAGGGCGGTGAAATCATCCTCGAACTCGACCCGGAGGCGTACTAGATGGTTGCGGACTGGCAGGTACTCCTCCAGCAGGAGTATCGCGTCGTTCTCGCAATCCTCATCCTCATCGTCGGCGGCATCGCCGGGTATCTCCTCGGCCGGTTGAACATGCGTATCCTCAAAGCCGCCGGTCTCCCCGAAGTCGTCGAAGGGACGCCCTTCGAACGGACTGCTCGCAGTCTCGGAACGACGACAGTCTCGCTCATCGCACGTCTCACCTCGTGGTTCATCTACGGCGTCACGATTCTCCTCGCGCTCAACACGGCCGAACTGCCGCTAAGCACCCAACTGTTCTGGCAAATCATCCTCTTCACGCCGCAATTGTTCGTCGCGGCGCTCGTGTTCATCGTCGGGTTCGTCGTCGCGGACAAGGCCGAACTGTTGGTGAGCGAACGCCTTCGGAGCGTCAAACTCCCCGAGGTCAACGTCATCCCGCGAATCGTCAAATACAGTATCGTCTATATCTCGTCGCTCATCGCCCTGAGCCAGATCGGAATCGCGGTACTCACCCTCCTCGTCCTCTTCGGCGCGTACGTCGCCGCTGCCATCGTCTTCGGTGCGGTGGCGTTCTGGGACCTGCTTCGCTCCTCGGCGGCGGGAATCTACCTCCTGCTCAATCAACCCTACGGCATCGGCGACGAGATTCGCGTCGCCGGCAATCAGGGAATCGTCCAAGAGGTGGACATGTTCGTCACGCACATCGAAAACGACGGCGAGGAGTTCATCATCCCGAACCACCTCGTCTTCCGAAAGGGTGCGGTTCGACTTCGTAACTGATCCGTTCAAAAAGCCGCTTTCGCTCCCGTTGCCCGATTCAGTCGAGCATCTGCGCCGCAATCGTGTTCCGTAGGACTTCGCTCGTCCCCTCGTAGATTTCGTTCAGTTTGGCGTCGCGGTAGTAGCGCTCCGCGTCGAAATCGGTGGTGTAGCCGTAGCCGCCGTGAATCTGGATGCCTTCGTTGGCGACTTCTCGACTGATTTCGCTGGCGAACAGTTTGGCCTGTGCAGCCTGCTTGATGAAGTCCTCGCCCCGAATCTTGCGGTCCGCGGCTTGGTGCATGAGGAGTTTGGCGGCCTGCACCTTCGTGTCCATGTCGGCCAGTTTGTGCTGAATGGTCTGGAAGTCGCTGATGGGGCGGTCGAACTGCTCGCGCTGCTGGGCGTATTCGAGCGCGTCGTCCCGTGCGGCGCGGGCGAGGCCGATGCTCCGCGCGGCGATGGTGATACGACCGCCGTTGAGCGTCTTCAGCGCGTGGACGAACCCGCGCCCCTCCTCGCCGAGCAGGCGGTCTTCGGGGATACGCATGTCGTCGAAGCGGAGTTCGGCGGTCGGACAGCCCTTGTCGCCGAGTTTGTGTTCCGTTCCCTCGACGTGGAAGCCGTCGTCCTCTTCGGGACGGACGACGAACGACGAGATTCCCTTGTTGTCCGCGTCGGGGTCCGTCTTGGCGAAGACGGTGACGGTTTCGGCGACGGAGCCGTTCGAAATCCAGAGTTTACCGCCGTCGATGACGTACTCGTCGCCCTCCTTCTCCGCGGTGGTGTCCATCGCCGGAACGTCGCTCCCCGCACCGGGTTCCGAGAGCGCGAACGCGCCGATGTCGGTGCCCTCGTTGAGCGGCGTGAGGAACTCCTCTTTCTGCTCCTCGTTCCCGAACTCGTAGAGCATGTTGCCCGCGAGGCTGGTGTGGGCCGCGACGATGGTCCCGAGGCCACCGCTTCCGCGGGCGATTTCTTCGAGGCCGATGGCGTAGGAGTGGTAGTCGAGTCCGGCCCCGCCGTACTCCTCGGGGAAGGGCATGCCCATCAGGCCGAGGTCTGCCATTTCCGAGACGAGGTCGCTGGGGAACTCGTCGGTTTCGTCGATGTCCGCCGCGCGAGGTTTGATCTCCTCGTCCACGAACTCCGCGACCATGTCCCGAATCTGTTTCTGCTCTGCGGAGAGACTGAAGTCCATAACGGAAAATTAGGGCAGTCAATCCTTTACTTTTCCCATCCCGCTCGGTCCCGCTACAGCAGTCGTCGTTTAGGACAACCGCTTACGGACGGAGTCCAGCGTGAGGACACCCTGTATGAGGTACGATGCCTCCTTGTTCTTCGGCGCGATGGTGGCCGCGCCGAGCAGAAGCGCGCCGCGCTTTGCGTTGCCCTTCTGGAAGGCGTAGCCCGCTTGCGCGAGCAGGGACAGGATGTTCAGCTTATCGAAGGAACTGCTTCCGTTCCCCTGTAACGCCTTCAGCGGTTGCTCGTCACTCGGTGCCGCGGACGGGAGGACTCCCAAGCTAGCTCGTGCGAATCGAAGTAGCGTTCGAATCATGGACTAGAGTATCGGGTCTCCATCGGGGTAGGTCTGTGGTGCGAACTCGAAAGGGGTTGAAATGGGGGAAGCAAACGGAGGTCGAACGCCGCGTTCGAAACGTCTTACCGGCGTGAACCCGAACGGCGAACCATGTACGGCGTGGTGACGCGAAACCCCGAGGAACTCGACTGGCCCGAGTTCGAGCGGGGCTTCTACGAGATGAAGGACGTAACGGGGCGCGCAACCGAACCGGTCGAGATGGGCGTGAACATGATTTCGTGTTTCGGGGACAGCACCGCCGCCGAAAACGACCCCTCGTTGGTGCCCGTGAGCGACGAGGGCGAACTTGCGACGCGCGAGCAACCCTACTTCGACTGGGGCTACATCTGTCCCACCCGCGAAGCGTACCGCGAAGGCCTGTTGGAGATGGTGTCCGACGCAGCAGCGGCGTACCCCGACGTGCGCTTGGACGACATCGGCTTCCCGCGGGCAGAATACTGCCACTGCGAGCAGTGTGAATCCGAGTTCGAGGAGAGCGACTACGACGACTGGAAGGCGTGGCGCGCGAACGTCATCACCGAGTTCGTCGCGGAGGCGAGCGACAGAATCCCCGGAAAGACGTATCTGACGCTGTATCCCGACCCGTATCCCGGTCACCTCTACGACCGTGCCGGACTCGATTTGGACGCGCTTTCGGAGCACGTGGACGAGTTCGTGATTCCGCTGTACGACATGGCCTACTCCACGACGTACTGGCTGGAAATCATCGCCAGCGGATTCGAGGACGCCCTCGACGTTCCGTTCAGCGTCGAACTCTACGCGGTGGATATCGACATCGACGACCTCATCCACGCCGCCGAAGTCGCGGACGCGTACGGAAACGACGTGTTCTTCGGCTACGAATCGGGCAACGCCCGCGCCGCGGTGCGGCGGATGGACGCGGATTCACGCGACGGCGTTACACACGGGAACTGAACCGCTTTTCCTTCCACGCGACCAGTTGCTCCCGGTCCCGGGTGTTGTCCGGGAGTTCGGCGAACCACTTTGCGTCCGTTATCTCGTCGTCCGGGTCACGGACCGTCGGCGTCGTCGTTTTCGCACACGCCTGAAACACGGGGAGGACGCCCCACGTCGAATACTCCCCGCAGCGAATCGCGGTTCGAGTCGCGATTCCCAATCCCTCGTACTCGGCTTCGATGCCCGCTTCCTCGCCGAGTTCCCGCTCCGCCGCCTCCCGATGGGACTCGTCAGGATGGATGCCGCCGCCGGGGAGAACCCACATATCGACGCCCGCGTGCCAGACGAGGAGCACCTCGCGGGACGGGCGGTAGACGATGGTGTGTGCGCCGTACGGCGCGCCGTGTTCCGCGACCCGGTTGGCGAGCGCGCGAAATCGACCGCGGGACACCTCGTAGTGCCGCGTGAACTCCAAAAATCCCGTATGTCGCTCGGTCAGTCGGTGATAGGTCTGCTCCGCCCGCTGTTCGGCCTCCGTCGAGAGAAACCACAGGTCATCGAGCGTCATCGTACAACTGACCGCGGACTACCCCTGAAGACGAACGAGAACCCGAGCGCGCGAAGAGTACAATCATGTGCCACGCTATTCTAGCGGGAGAAATAAGCCTTCGGACGACGACACTCGGGAATCGGTCGGTTTTTACGACCGGATGGGCTATCCGCCGGTATGAGCTTCGAAGAAGACGACGCGGTCATTCTGCACGACCAGCACAGCGAGTACGACGGTGAAGAGGGAACGGTGACGCAGGTCATGGAGAACATGTTCGGCGACGCCACGTACACCATCAGCTTCGAGGACGGACAGGAGACGGGCATCCCCGAGGATTCCCTCGAAGCCGTCGAGGACGAGGAGTAACTTTTCCTTCTTCGATTCGTACGTTCCCATCATGGCTAGCGTTCCGTTTCACTACATCGACTTGCGGGCATTCTGCTATGCGACCGAAGACGACCAGCGCGTCGAAGACTCCCTCCGCGCCTACCTCCCCGACGAGGCCGAAATAGAGCGCATGAAGAGCGAGGGACACCTCGGCGACCGCATCCTCATTCTCTCGGCGCGGGTGGAGAACGCGGACGAGATGCGCCACGTGTTGAACAAACTCCGGGAACTCGACGACATCGCGCAGTTACGCGACGAACTCGACCAGCGCGTGGACGACAACTGTTCGTTTTTCATCTCGCTCGACAAGCAGGCCGCTTACCGCGGTGCCGTCGAACTCGGTAACGGAATCACCCTCCGCGCGAAAGTCGAAGCCTACCCCGCGAAGAAGGACGCGGCCATCGAGAACGCCCGGAAAGCGCTCTCGTAATCACGATTACCGGGTTTCGTCCGGAAGTAGGCCGACACAAAGTTTATCACCGCCACTACTGTTGTGATAGACGTTACCACGCAACGCGTGGATGAGTATCATGCAAGAGTGTCCATACTGCAATTCTGACTTGCGTCGCGGTGGAAGTTCACGTACGACCCGCAACGGCAACCCGACCGGCCACAAGAGCACCGGAACCGAGTACGTGTCGTGTCCCGACTGTGGCGGCGTGATAGACGGCTTCTCGGCGCACTAGCTACGATACCGCGGTCTTCCATTTTTAGTCTCACAGCGTGGAGCGGGAGAAGTGATGACGGACCAACAGGGATGAGGAGAGCGTACGTTGACCGTTCGAGAAATTGTAGATCGAACGCTGGAGAAAGCTTATTATCGTGAACAATTCAGAAGGAGCATGGGTTTAGATAGTGGGAATTGGATGGGAATGGACGACGAGGGGATGTACGCAGTGGATAGGGAGGATGACGGTTCTACGGAGTCCGAAACGTCGGTCCGCGAGACGATGCTCAAGGGCACGGTCCTCCTCGTCGTCGTTTTCGTCGCGTTCTTTCTCTTCGCGTGGGTTGTGTTCGGGTAGCAACCGCGAACTGCGGGCCGAACGTTAGAAGGATGTCGAAGGCGGTTACTTCCGTCGATTTGGGAACAGAAGAGAGGGACTCTACCGATTGGAGAGCGTAAACACCGCAGGAGAAAGTACTTACCCACACGAATCATAATTTTATTTATGAGTAACGACCACGTGTCAAAGCCGGACGTAACGGCTTTCGACGACATGCACCTCGTCTGGAAGGTTTTCTGGGCGAGTCTCGGAGTTCTCCTTCTCCTCTTTTGGGGGACCGTACTTTTCGCTGTGCTGTAGCGTCTGCACCACGAACCGCACACCGGTCGATGGGAATACCGGAGCAGACCGCGTTTCGAATATAGTCGCGAATAGCAGTGACTGCATTTCGGTTCGAGTGAAAATGGATTCCCTTCGTAGTTGTCCTATCGAAGAAAAAACCGACGGGCTGGGAGCGGGTTTGTATGACGGGACCGGATTCGAATAACGCCCGGACGGTTCCGCTCACTCACTTCGTTCGTTACGCGAACGGCGTCCAGTCTAATTCGAATTCGCTGGCTACATTCTCCGCTCACGTCCGTTGTTCGCGGAGAATGTGCGGGACCGGATTCGAACCACCTGAAGACGCTTCCTTACTCGCTTCGCTCGTGAGACTGCCTCTTCCGTACTTCGAATCTGCTCGGCACGATTTTGCCACTCGCGGAGTTGCTCGTGGCAAAATGTGCGGGACCGGATTCGAACCGGCGGACCCCTACGGGACAGCGTCCTAAGCGCTGCGCCGTTGGCCTAGCTTGGCTACCCGCACGCAGTATTGGATTTTCAGGAGCGAGATAAGAAACTGTCGTTCTCCGCGGACGAGCGTTTATAATCGATGGGGCGCAATCTCGTGTCGTGTATCGGGCACGTGACCAAGTGGAAAACGAATCGTGGCTCGCCGAACTCCAACAGGCAGCAGACCGCCTCAAACTCGAAACCGGCGCTCGCTCGCGGGCGGCGGATCTCTTTCTCTCGACCGTCTCCAGCGCCGACGACCCCGAGGAACGCTCCAAGCGCGCTGTCGCGGCCGCCAGCCTCTACGCCGGGTCGCTCATCGAGGGCGACCAGCGCTCACAGCAAGCCGTCGCCGACGCCATCGGCGTCTCGCGGTTGACGATTCAACAGCGCTGGAAGACTGTTCTCGAAGAGGCTGGACTCCAACCGCCGTCGTGGTGAGTCGTGTGACAAAAGGATTCAGTCGCGTCCACCGTTGTCCGGGGTCAGGTTCCCGTGCTCGTCTATCTCCCCGGCGACGATTCGCGTGCTAGAGATGATGTCGCCGTCCTCGGCCTCGACGTGCGGGACGACCACGATTTCCAGAGGGTCGAAACCGCGTTCGGTGCGGAGTTCGTTGATTCGATCGCCGCCGTGTTTCGTCTCGGGGGAGACGATGAGTACGTCGAAGCGCTCCTCGGTGGCGATACCGGTCGGTTCGGTGAGTTTCCGAACGTCGAACTCGCGGCCGTGTTCCTCGGCGAACCCGCGGAGTTCGGATTCGAGCGTGCGCTTTCGCTCCTCGAACGGGCGGATGTGTCTCTCGACGTTTCGAGTCGCCGGGGCGAGTTCGTCGCTCGTCAACCCGACGGTGACGTCACCCAACTCGAACGCTCGCTCGAACAACACCCGGTGCCCGTCGTGAACCGGGTCAAACGTCCCACCCAACGCAACGTCCATACACCGGCGAATGGTTCCGCGTGGTTTATCACCTTCGGAACGGCGTGCCATCACCGGACGGGCCGTGCAGCCTCGCGATACCGGCGGTAAATTTCCGTTGCCCACTCGACGAACGCGGACCGATCACAGTCCACGAGCGCGCGGAGCTGTCCGTCCTCGTCGTAGGCCCCCGCGAGCGCCCAGTTATCGCCGAGCGTCACGCCGATCCGGACGGAACCGTCGTACCGATAGATGTCGATGGCACGCGTGACGAGTCTGAATTCGAACGGGTTGAGCGACCATGCGGTTTCCAACGTCTCGGCGGGCATGACGAGTTCCGTCTCGACGCCGTCGAACACGAGTTCCGCGTGTACGTCATGGTACAGGCGACTCAAGACGGGTGCGAGCATCCGAATCGTGTCCGTCTCCCGCGACCGAAGGCGATTTACGTATTCGCTCACCGGGGCCTGTGGCTGGTCGGGCGATGCGACGACGAGCGTGGCGTCGTGTAACCACGCCGGGTCGGGAAGATGGGTTTCGTCCGGGAGGTGGCGGAAGAACGCATCGAAGCGTTCGATGGTTTCGAGCGTCTCCATGTAGTTCGCGTGCGTTCGCGTGACGAGTTCACCGCTCGGCGTGAGGGTGTAGTTCCCGTCGCGCTTTCGCACCCAGCCACGGTCGGCGAACTCGGAGAGGTTTCGCTGGGCACTCCGGTGGGAGACGCCGAGGGAATCCGTGACGTCGCGCGGGGAACCGGGCGACTCCCGGAGAAGGGACAGCAATCGCAGTCGCTCCGGTGACCCGGCAAGAAACGCGACCGTCTCTTGGGTATCCATCGGGCCGATGTACTCGTGGGAGGGTTGTAAACGTCCCCCCGAGGCCGAATTCTCTCTCGGCGGCGAAACGTGATTCTTAAGGGCCGAACGGGTGTCGTTCCGTGTATGAGTGACGAACAAGAGGCCGACGCAACCGAAGAAGAGAACGCAGAAACACAGGACGGACTGCAGGAAGGAGACTTCATTAGCCTCGATTACACCGCGCGAACCGTCGAGGACGGCGATCTCGTCGACACGACCAGCCAAGAGGTCGCGGAAGAAGAGGACGTAGAAACGGACGAGCGCGACTTCAGCGCGCGCACCATCGTCCTCGGTGCGGGTCACATCTTCGAAGATGTCGAAGAGGACATCTACGGCAAGGAAGCGGGCGACGAGGGGACCGTCACCGTCGAACAGGCGTTCGGCGAGTACGACAACGAGGAAGTCCGCACGGTCAGCGCCGACAAACTCTCGGACGACGACCGCTACCCCGGCGCGCGCGTCAACATCGACGGCCAGCAGGGCTTCGTCGAGACCATCATCGGCGGTCGTGCGCGCGTGGACTTCAACCACCCGCTCGCGGGCGAGGACCTCGAATACGAGTACGAAGTCGTCGAAGAGGTCGAGGACGCAGAGGAGAAGGCGAAGGGCCTCTTCTCGATGTACATCGACGCGGACCTCGACATGTGGCTTCAGACCGACGAAGTCGAGGAAGAAGTCGAGAACGACGAGGGCGAGACCGAAACCGAGACCGTCGAGAAGGAAACCCTCTACATCGAGGCGACGCCGCAACTGTCGATGAACCAGCAGTGGATGTTCCAGAAACAGCAGATCGCACAGGACGTCATCGACCGCCTCGACCTGGACCGCGTCATCGTTCAGGAGACCATCGACGGCGCGGGTGCCGGTATGATGGGCGGCATGGGTGGAATGGGTGGCATGGGCGGTGCCGACCTCGAAGAAGCTCTCGAAGACGTCGACATCGACGAGGACGAACTCGTCGAGGAACTCGACGAAGAAGCCGAAGACGTCGAAGAGTAATCGAACCGAATCGTCTTTTTAGGTGAGCGAGCACAGTCGGGTATGGACTCCCCGACACGACTCTTTCATCTCCATTTCAACACGCCCGACGTGAGCCACGCCGAAACCGAACTCGACGCGCACGGACTGCCGCCGTACCGTCGGTTCGGGCAAGTGGACGGCGAGTTTCGAGCGCTCGACGCGAACGACCCCATTCCGGACGGGTTACGACTTCGACTCCAAAACGCCCAACGCGGGTACGTGAACGTCACGATTGCGCTGGGGCGACGGTCACACTTCGACCACCTCGGACTCTGTACGTCCGACTTCGACGCGATTTGTGACCGGGCGGACGACTTGGGGTGGTCCGTTCGTGACCGCGACGGGAGACGAACGTTCGTCATGACGCCGTGGCGATTCCGAGTCGAACTGCACCCCGACGGAAGCGACGTGGAAGCGGACCTTGGGTCGTGGGAAGAGATGCGTTTCGAGCGCGTCGAACTCGTCGTGGAACAGGGCGCAGAAGACCAGTTTCGAACGGTGTTCGGGGAGGTTTCGGAACTCGACTTTCGACCGACCGACGAGGACGACGTCCACGTCCCGCGGTTCGAACTCTCCGGTTCGGCGTGTCCGGCCGAAAAAACGGTCGAGACCGAATCCGTCCTTTAACCTCGTCCGTCACCTCGTCGCGTTCCGGGAGCGAACGTTTTCGGCCGACCATTCGCCAGCGTCGGCTTTTCGAACGATTCCGGAGTCGATACTCGCGTTCCGAATTTCGACTGCGGGTTTCGGGTCCGTGTCGGGGTCGGTCACGTCCGGCGACACGGGTGACGTGTCGGAACGTTTCGGAACCGTCGTGTTGACCACCGTCAACGTGTCCACGTTCAACGTGTCGAGGTTCGCGCCTTCGACCGTGATGTTGGTCAGGACGTGCCGCTTGATGACGCGTTTTTCCACGCCCGGGTCGAACAGGTCGCCGCCCGGAACGTTCCAAATCGAGCGGTTTCTGATGACGATTCTGTCCGCGGTCACGTTCTTCATCGTGCCGTTCTGGATGTGAACCGTTGCGATGGAGACGTTACGGAGGGTGACGTTTTTCTTGGATCCGTTCTCGGTTCGCAAGGTTCGAACGTGTACCTCGTCCACCGTGGCGTTGTTCACCGTCGTGTTCCGGAGCGCCCACGTCCTGACGGTCACGTCCTTGACGGACACTTTGTACTGACCGAGTTGCAACGCCGAGTTCGACGCGGTTGCCCCGCTACCAACGACGACTGCACTGCCCGAGAAGACGAGGAGAATCGACAGGACGACAACGAGATATGTGCCGGTTCGGGTTCCCATACACGCCACGAATTGGACCGACGACATAAACGGCTTCGACCGTTTTCCCGAGTTCGGCGGGGTAAGCCGCCGTTTCTCACTTTACGCTGATATGTGCGGGGAGGTCATCGCGGATGATGGTCTCACAGTACTCACAACGGACGCCGTCGGAGAGCACCTCGAACTTGGAATCGACGGGTTCGTCCTCCGTCGAGATGCAGTTGCTGTTGGGACACGAGAGGATTCCGACGACGTACTCGGGTCGCTCCAAGCGGTGCTTTTCGGCCACCTCGTACTCGCGGATGATGTTGATGCTCGCGTCGGGGGCGATGAGGGAGAGCACGTCCACCTCGTTCTGGCTCAACTCCATCCCCTCGACTTTCACGATGTCTTTCCGCCCCATTCGGTCGCTCGGGACGTTCATCCCGACGCTCACCGCCTCGCCGTCGCTTCCGTCGATGCCGAGGATTGCGAGGACGTTGAGCGCCTGCCCGGCGCGAACGTGGTCGATGACGGTGCCGTTTCGAATCTTGCTGACGCGGAGTTCGTGGTCGCTCATTGGTCCTCCAGCATGGAGTCGAGCAGTGCCATACGCACTGGAATGCCGTTGTGTGCCTGTTCGAAGTATTTCGCGTAGGACGTCTCGTCCACCTCGGGTGCGATTTCGTCGACGCGGGGGAGCGGGTGCATGATGGTCAGGTCGTCCCGCGCGTCTTCGAGCGTTTCGAGGTCGATACGGTAGTCGCCCGCGATGGCGCGGTATTCGTTCTCGTCGGGGAAGCGCTCGCGCTGGATGCGCGTGACGTAGAGGACGTCCAAGTTCGGAAGCACGTCCTCGATGTCGGTGTGTTCGCGGACGTTCGCTCCCGCCTCGTGGAGGTCGTAGCGAACGCTTCGGGGGAGTTTGAGGCTACCGGGGCTGATGAAGTGCTGGCGGACGTCGAAGTTCGTCAGCGCGTGTGCGAGCGAGTGGACCGTTCGCCCGTACTTCAGGTCGCCCATAACGCCGATGGTGAGGTCGTCCAGACCCGCGTTCTCCCGAATCGTATAGAGGTCGAGGAGCGTCTGTGTCGGATGATGACCCGCCCCGTCTCCCGCGTTGAGGAGGGGGACATCGACGAACTCGCTCACCATCTTCGCCGCACCTTGGCTCGGATGGCGCAACACGAGCGCGTCGGCGTAGCCTTCGATGACGCGCGTCGTGTCGGCGAGGCTCTCTCCCTTCTTCACGCTCGACGATTCGACGGAACCCATGTCGACGACGTCGCCACCGAGACGCTTGATGGACGTCTCGAAGCTCATCTTCGTGCGTGTGCTGGGTTCGTAAAACAGCAACCCGAGTAGTTTTCCCGCGTGTCGGTCCCCGAACGCCGCCGGGTCGGCGTCGATTTCGGCGGCGCGGTCGAGGACGTCCTCGATATCCTGCCGCGAAAGTTGTTTCGTGTCGATGAGGTGGTCGTGCCGCATCGTTCGAACAGGAGTCGCCACGCGTCTTGAAAGGCACGGGTCGTCCCCGAAATTTAAATCGGATGACGGAACCACACCCGGCATGCTCGCCATCGCCGGTGGAAAAGGTGGCTGTGGAAAGACGACGACGACGCTCGGACTCGCCGGGGCACTCGGGCGGATGCGCCGCTCGGTCGTCGCCGTGGACGCGGACGTAGATATGCCAGATCTGCACTTGCTTGCGGACGTAGCGGACGCCCCGAACATCTCGGCAGTCGCGGACGGCGCGCCGGTCGAAGCGGCCGCCCACCCTCCCCCGACACTGACCGGCGTCGAGGTGGTTCCGGCACCGCAATCGATGGGGGAGTCCGCCAACCTATCGACCGCACTCCCTCGCCTTTCCCACGCGGGCGACCACGTACTCGTGGACTGCCCGGCGGGAGCGGGCCCCGATGCGGCGACGCCGCTCCGAATCGCGGACCACGTTCTGTTGGTGACGACGCTCGACCCGGCGTGTCTCCGCGATACGGCGAAAACCGCCGCGATGGCCCGTGCGCTCGGGACGACCATCGTCGGGGTCGTCGCCACCCGAGCGGACCATTCTCCATCGAAAATCGAGCGACTGTTCGATTGTCCGATGCTCTCCTCCATTCCCGACGGCGGCGTCGCCGCCCTCGCCGACGAGTCCGTTCGTCGAGGGTACGACCGCCTCGCGTCCGCACTTCTGTCCAAACACTTATGAACGATGTTCGAGTTGTCAGAATTATGGTAGCGCGGCTTTCGACCGGAGTTCCGGTCCTCGACCGGAAGCTCGACGGGGGAATTCCACCGGGGAGTACCGTCGCACTCTGTGCCCCTCCGGCCAGTCAGGCGGAACTCCTGCTGACCGAGTTTACTGCGAGTCGACCGACGCTTTACTTGACGACCGACCGGAACGAGGAAACCGTCAGTGCTGGGTTTCGACACGAATCAAGCCGCCGGACACCGGAGGTCAGATACATCCCAGGCGATGCGCCGCTGGACCACGCCCGGCGGTTGTTTCAGCGCCTTCGAAACGATTCGACGCTCATCATCGACCAGATGAACCTGCTGGAGCGGGAGGACCCGACTCGGTATCGGAACTTCCTCAACGACCTACAAGCCCACCTTCGAAGAACCGATAGCCTCGCACTCCTTCATTGTCTCGACGGCCGACGGGTCCCTGCCCAGCGTGACGTCACGGAACACGCCGTCGACGTGGTGTTTCAACTCAGAACCGAAATTTCGGAGGACCGCGTCGAAAACCGACTCGCCGTACCGAAGTTCCGCGGCGGGCGCGCACTACCGGAGACCATCAAACTCGAACTCACGGAGTCGGTTTCCATCGATACCAGTCGCGACATCGCATAAATCAGTCAGGCGTATCGTTCTCGCTACGCTTCACACAGTCAGTGTTCGCCGTCCGCGAATCTATCGACGTTCGTCGATTCGACGCATCTGTTCCCGGTGTAGCGTAACGATCATATCCGAGAGAACGCCGAACATGAGCAACTGCAACCCGAAGATGATGGAGATACCGGCGACGACAGCGAGCACCTCGTGTGAGATGTTTCGAGTAACCCACTCGACACCGACGTAAGCCCCTAAAAAGACCCCGAAGAGGCCGCTCAACATTCCCACGCTTCCGAAGTAAAACAGCGGGTTGTTCGTCTTGGCCAGTTGGTAGAGGGTCATGATGATGTCACCCCCGTCCCAGAGCGGGTGGAGGTTCGTTTCCGAATCGTCCGGGCGCTCCTCGTACTGAATCGGAACGACGACCGTCGGAACGCCGTGTTTGACACATTCGACCGCTAACTCCGTTTCGACGCCGAAGCCGTCCGAGGTGAGATACGCTCGCTCCGCGGATTTGCGCGTGAAGGCTCGATAGCCGCTCAAGATGTCCTTGAAATCCGACCCGTGGATGATGGAGAATGCACGGTTGATGATGCGGTTGCCGAAGTGGTTCAGCCGCGGCATCGACCCGTCGTTCATCTCCGCGAATCGATTTCCGATAACGTGATTGTAGCCGTCGTCGAGCGGTTCCAGCATCGTCTCGGCGTCCGCCGGTTTGTACGTTCCATCCCCGTCTAACATCAGCACGTACTCGGTACCGACGTGTTCCAACCCTTCTCGGACGGCCTGTCCTTTCCCGACGCCATTTTGTGTGATGACGCGTGCGCCGTGGTCCGTCGCCACGTCCCGAGTGCCATCTTCGGAGTCACCGTCCACTACGAGGACGTTCGAGAAGCCCTGCTCACGAAACCCGTCGATGACTTCGCCAATCGTCTCGGCCTCGTTGAGCGTCGGAATGAGCACGCACACGTCCTCTTTGTCGGGCATTGTCGGGGAAATGGACACCGGGGTGTAAAAGCCCAACCTTTTGAGTCTGTCAGGGATGGGAGGAGTACCGTCTCTCACCGTCCACTGACTGCCGGTCAATCCATAGATGTTTAAAACAAAGCGACAAACGACCGGACATGAACCGGCTCGCCAAGGCCGCCGCTGTCGTCATCGCTGTGGCCGCAATTCCGTATATCTGCGTTCTCGCGTTGTACGGACTGATTCGCCCCGACGGCTCGCCCGCCCGAAAGCGGGAGGCAGAGCCGACGGTGAGTGTCATACTACCCACATACAACGAGTCAGACATCATCGAGAAGAAGCTCGACGACCTCCTCGAACTCGACTATCCCATGGAGAGGGTCGAACTCGTCGTCGTGGATTCGAGCGACGACGAGACTCCCGACCTGATTCGGGAGTACTTCGCCGACCGCGAACACCCCACGTTGAACCTCATCGAAGAGGAGGAACGGCGCGGACTCGCACCCGCGCTCAACGACGCATATGCGGCCGCCGAGAACGAGATGGTGGTCAAAACCGACTGTGACTCCTACACCGAAAACGACGTCCTCCGCGTCGCCGCCGCGAACCTCGCCGACCCGGAGGTTGCGGCCGTGACCGGACAAAATGCCGACGTTCTCGGCGGAAGCGAAGTCGAGGAGGGGTATCGTGGCGTCCAAGCGCACATCCAGACTCTCGAATCGCATCTCGACTCCACCCTCATCTTCCACGGCCCGTTCTCGGCGTTCGAAAACGACGCCATCGTCCCCATCGACCCCGAATCGCTCGCCGACGACACCGAACTCGCGTTGAAGATTCGTCGAAACGGAAAGCGTGTTATTTTCGACCCCGAGATTCGCTACAGCGAGGCTTCACACTCCGATTTCGGAAAACGCCGTCTTCAGAAGGACAGGCGCGGAATGGGACTGATTCGGTTGCTAGTGCAACATCGAGACGCCCTCTTCCGACACGGGAAGTACGGAGGTGTCGTGTTACCGTTCAACTGGTGGTTCATGATAGTCTCGCCGTGGTTAGTCGCGCTTGGGATCGGGTTGATAACGGGTGGTGCGCTCGTCGCCGCCGGGCCGTTCGGGTTGGTCGTGCCAGTCGGGCTTGGCGTGTTCGTCAAACTCGGTGGCAGTGACCTCCTCGGACCGTTGCAGTCCGTGTATGCCATCTTCGATACGCAAGTGTCGCTGTTCCGAGCGAGCGTAGACTTGTTGCGTGGCAAAGGAGATGGGACGTGGGAGATAGATGAGGAGTTGCGGGAGGTGTTCGAGTGAGAAACACGACAACTGACAGATCACGTCAATTTATCCAAAAAGGTTTGTAGGAGTCATTACCAACGTTTCTGGTACATGAGTACTAGGGATAGTGTCGCACTTGTCGTTCTCGACACCCTTCGAAAAGACACGTTCGACGACTTTTTTCGGTGGATTCCAGGTGCTCACTTCGAGAACACATGGTCAACGAGTCATTGGACTGTCCCTGTTCATGCCTCACTTTTCGGTGGGAAATATCCTAGCGAATTAGGCGTTCACTCCCAAAACCAAACGCTCGACTGTCCGGAAGCAGTAGTCCCGGAACTGCTCGAAAAAGGTGGGTATATGACTCGCTCTTTCTCCTGTAACATCAACGTCTCCCCGGCATTCGATTTCGATAGAGGGTTTCGACAGTTCGACGGAAGCTGGCGGTTACAGAACGTTACCGGGAACACGTTCGATTGGGAAGACTTTATCTCTCGCACGGATTCATCAAACATCAGCCGATATTTCACGGGACTTAGGGAGTGTATCGGGGGTGAGTACGATACGTGGAAATCGCTAAAGCGGGGTGCTCTCATCAAACTTCGTGACCTTGGGTTTGTGACCCATGCGGACGAAGGCGCGAAGGAGGCGTTGGAGTATGTCACGAAAACAGATTTCGGAACTGAAGAGTTTTTGTTTATGAATCTGATGGAAACTCATGCACCATATACGCCTCCCCGAGAGTACCGAACCGTCACGACCGAACGGCCGCTCAACGAGGTCACCGCTACGAACGGATTCGTCAGTACGGTATCAGGGGAGGGAGACCCGCACTCCGACGTACTCCTAGACGCCTACAGTGACTGTGCGCGATATTTGTCCGACATTTATAAAGAGATATTCGATGAACTTCGAAAATCGTTTGATATAATCATAACTGTTTCGGACCACGGAGAACTGTTCGGTGAGCACGGTGCATGGAAGCACGCGTATGGCCTATATCCTGAACTCACTCACGTACCACTCGTCGTTTCGGGGGACGAGATACCGGATCAGGAATACAACGAAACCGTGAGTCTTCTCGATGTCCACCAAACGATACTCGCTATCGCCGAAATCGAAGCGGAGTCCGAAGGGAATACACTCATAGAGAAGGATACGTCCACAAACCGGTTCGAAGTGAAGCCGACCGATGAACGGTGTTTCACCGAATATCACGGGTTGTACCCTCGACACAGGGCAAAAGCAAAAGCAGCTGGCTACGATTCGAGCCTTTATGAAACGGAACTGTTTGGTTGTGCAGTGTCGTCGTCGTACGCGTGTCAAACGAAAGACGACCTGTTTATCTCCGGCGAGATACGGGAGGACACGGTGGCAAAGACGATAGCGGAGCATGAAAACCGTATCGAGAAGCGCGATGTCGGCGATGATATGGCCGTCTCCGACGCGGTCGAACAACAACTCAAGGATTTGGGGTACGCATAGTATGTCGCCGAAGAATACTGACGCTGTGGTCGGAGAACCATCGTCGAGCGACGGTGAAAATCGGAACGAAGAACTGCTCGTGTCCGTTGTCATACCAACCTATGGGGATTCGGAATACGTCGACTCCGCGATTGATAGCGTTCTAAACCAGTCGTACGATAACATCGAAATAATACTCGTCGATAGCTCCGGCGTGTCTCGGCTTGCGGAACGCGCCGAGAATAACAAAGATATACTGTATGTGTTTCAAAAACCGAGGGGATTGTCCGCCGCACGGAATCGAGGAATAGACAGGTCGAACGGAGACGTCGTCGCATTCCTCGATGCTGATGACCGGTGGCGGTCCGATAAATTGGCAAAGCAGATGCAGAAAGTGGAAGGTGGTGCGCACATCGTCTACTCCGACAGATACGTTATCGAGGGAGACAAAAAGCAACGGATGTCTTCACTACCCGTCAGAGACTTTAAAAACCATCACTTGGATTTCCTATATGAAGGTGGGGTTCCTATTCCGACGGTCATCGTGAGAAAGGAGTGCTTGGACGGAATCCGTTTCGATGAGAGTTTGGGTGCGGTTGAGGACCGACATTTGGTCGCCCGCATTTTCAGAGAGTTCGAACCGGCCTACGTTCCCGAACCCCTCGCATACTACAATCGGCGTAACGATTCGATGAGTTCCGATGCCGAACTGATGTATGAGAACGAACTGGAAGTTCTGGAGGACCTGACGGAGCGTTACAGCGAATTGAAGCCACACGAGGACCGTTTGAAAGCGATAGCGAAATACAAGTACGGAAAGCGACTTTTGCGCGAGGGGCGTACAAAAGACGCCCGCAAACAGTTAGGCGGTGCGATAGTCGGTGGTTTCCACGACGTCCGGTGCTTGGCACTCCTCCCGGTTACCGTCCTCCCGTTCGGACATCGCACCTGTCTCTGGTACTGTGAGCAGATACAGGAGTTACTCAGATAACGCCGCGAGGTCCGAGATATTGTGCCAGACCATCGTCCGAAAACGACCGGAAAGCGAAATTAGAGCAACAAAATAGGTTAGTGCTGCTATGGCGAGGGTGCCTAACGTAGCGATAACCGTCGTACTCGTCTGGAGGCGAACGACGTATACGACGCCTCCCATTACCAGCGATGCCAAGATCTGCTTGCTGATCTCAGCGGTCGGAACTCGAACGTCGATAAATCGAGTCAGAGCTCGATAACCGAAGAACACCACGAGGGCTGCCGATATCGTCGTTGCAACCGCTGCACCGACCCACCCATACGTGCCGATTAGAATCACGTTCAATACGATGTTCGTAATCACGAAGAGGCCGTTTATTCGAAAGGTGTATTTCGGCTGGTCGAGGCCGTTTAGCGCGTTGAGGAATTGGCTTCCATATGCGTACAAAAGCCGAGCGAGAACGAGGACAACCAGGATGGTCGACGCCCGTTGAAACTCCGATCCGTAGATGGATAAAATCCGGTCGCCGATGAGATAGCTTCCGACGAGTCCAGGAATCAGTAACAACCCCGTATATGCCACCGCTTCACTGACGAGACGTTCGACGCGTTCCGTGTTCGAATCGCTGGCAACTTTACTGAGTTCGGGAAACGTCGCTTGGCTAATTGCGACGCCGAAGATGGCAAGAATCGTCGCTAAATTCCATGCGATTTCGTAATAGCTGATTAGATTTGAAGCGACGAAAAAGCCGAGAACGACCGTGTCGAGTGAGGCGAACGTTCGCATACCGAGTTTCCCTATCCACGAATACCGCGCGTATCTGAACAACTGTATGAAGTGCTCTCGCGTTGGCAACTTGATATCCGATTTTTTGAAAATCACACCCGCGATACAGGCAAAAAATGCGGCACCCAAATAACTGCCTAACAGCCCAGCAACTCCGAATCCCAGCGATACCACGATAACCTGTAGAAGGCTCCGAAGGAGTCTATCAAACGGCTTCAATAACGAAGCGATGTGGACGGAGTGTTGACCGCGAAGCGTCGCTGCAACGAAATTGAGCATTGCACCAGCGAACAAAGTGACAGCGATGACCACGGCAACGGGTGCGCCGATATACGCGTTGACGCGCCCTCGAAAAAGGAGCGTAATCGCTGCGAGAAAACAACAGGACCCGAGTACGATTATTACGCCAGCGACGAAGTACGCATCGTCTTCTTCCTTTTCGCTCAGTCGTTTTGTGATTGCAGACTGGACGCCCATCACCCCGAGGACTTGAAGCCAAATTATCACCGCAACCGCCAGAAAGTACGACCCCAGTACGTCCGACCCCAGCGTATTTGCGAGATAAATCGTGGTAAGAAACCCGATAGCGGATGCTGCCACCTTTGAGACAAAGCTAATGGCCGATGTTTTTGCGATATTCATATCTTACGAGCAGGATTTCTATACACTCTTTTTACTCCTGATAACCGAGATCGATAAGCCGTCTACGGACCTGTTCGTCCATCTCTACATCATCGATGTCCATCCGCGTCGATTCGATTTCGTGCTTATATTCCTGGATTCGTTCCCTCAAGGTCTCGGCAACGTCCTCGTGGGTGTCCACGACGTTCGTCGTTTCTTTCGGGTCTCGAGAGAGGTCGTATAACTCTATGCTGCCATCATGTTCAATGAACTTCCATGTATCGTCCCGGTACGAAAATCGTCGCTCTCCTGTATCCGTGTCTTTCCAATCCCCGAGTATCGAAGTTCGTTGCCAACCTTTTCCATTCAGCAGTGGGAGAAGACTGTGACCGTGGAAGTTATCCGGGGTACTGATGTCGGCAAAGTCCACCAGCGTCGGAGTGATATCTTGGAGTCCGACCATATCTTTGTACCGCCCTCGATGGTTCCCGTCGTTCATCACCAACGGAACATGTATCACCTCGTCGTAAAACGTCGGGAAATGGCTGAAGCCGCCGTGTTCCCGAAACTCCTCTCCGTGGTCCGCGGTAACGGCCACGAGAACGTCATCCCAGATTCGGTTCACGCTTTCGATAAGACGCCCGATTTCGGAATCGGTGAAACGTATTTCGGCGTCGTACAGATCGATAATGTCGTTTAGCTCTGCTTCGGAGATAGAATCCGGGTTTTCGAGCATTTTCCGACGGAGTTGAACGGCTCGACGTTCTTTGATTGGCGAATCACGAAACTCGAGTTGGTGTTCTTCGGGAGGAACGTACGGATGGTGAACGTCCATGTAGTGAACCCAGAGAAAGTGTGGCGAGTCCCGCTCGGTTCGATTCACCCACTCGAGTGCCCGATCCGTTATCTCACCGGCGTTGACGTACGCCGACCCGACGCTCGTGCCGGCGCGGAGTTCCGCGAGTTGTAGTGCGCGGGCCATCGAATTATACAGGAACCCGTCTTCATCGAGTCGATCCCGAACGAACTGTTTGGCTTTCGCCATAGTCGTCGGGTCCGTCTTGGAGTCGAAAAATTCGTCAAATCCCTTGTCATATCCGAAATCCGCTCCGAGATAGAGATTGGAATGGAATCCACCCGTCGCGTATCCGTTTTGGTTGAAAACTTCCGAGATGAGGGTCCGTCCGTCCGAGATTCGTTCATATCCTCCGTACATCAACGCAGAGGAGGACGCGAGTATCGAGGGGAAAGACGGCCGAGTCGAGCAGGCGTGAGCATAAGCGTTAGAAAACAGACTCCCGCCAGAAGCTAATGCATCTATATTTGGGGTGGTCTCTCTCTCATATCCATAACAGCCGACGTGGTCGGCACGGAGGGAGTCTATAGTAATAAAGAGTACATTATCCATGATTGGTCCATACTTCTCATCGCATATTATACTTTTGAGAATACGGTCGCAGTGTATCGCTCGAACCGGTTATTTCAATATGCGATGCAATGTCTCGATATAATCCTCCGCAATTGACGCCCACGAGAACTCCTTAGTGAACTCCCGTAACTCGTCTTCGTTTATCAGTTCCTGTGACTGACGGATACTTGCAGCGATGTCGTTCGGTTCCGTCGAAGTGAACTCGATAACGTTCCCGAACCGGGCACGTGCCTCCCCATCCAACTGCACGACAGGTATACCTGCGGACATATATTCCAACACTTTGAGTGTTCTGGCATCGTCAACGAGACAAAGACCAGCGTCGGAAAGAGAGAGATATCCCGGAATGTCCTCGTGGGGAACGGTTCCCAAAAACTCGACGTTTTTCATCCGCTCCGCAGCAGTACGCGTGAATTCGTCCAACGAACCAGTTCCGATAATCACGAGGCTCCAATCATCGAGATATTCCATGCTCTCGACCATCTCCTCGATATGATATATCGGGTCCAAGCCACCCACATAGATTGCAATGTTGTCGTTCAAATCGAGAGATTCAAACCGTGACGAAGCCCGCTGAATCGAAGCAGGGTCCGGGTTCGCAAACATATCGTACTCTACGCCGAAGTCGGTTTGAGAGTAGCTTGATGCGTATTTCCCGATTCGGTCTTCTTCTTCGGGATAGACGTACAGTACGTGGTCAGCAACACGCAGGGCTCTGTTTTCGAGAACCCGTACTGGCGGTGCTAATAACGGCGATTGTTGCTCGAACTGGCGCATCGGGTCGATGTTATCCACGACGAGCGGGAGATTTCCTAACCGTTTCAATACCATCCCGGCGATGGCACCTGCACGAGTCGTCCCGATTATCAGATCGTAATGGCGGAGGCGCGTGGCTTCGGTGGCAACTGTCTTCGGCGTCGTACTCGAAATCGTGACATCGAATCCGTTCTGACGGAGATGTTCCGCGAGAATCTGGCGGCCGATACTGATGTCGTCGGGTCGGTTTTGTGCAAGCCAGAGAATGTTCATTTCGATTGGCTATGTCCGCTCGTTGCCTTATTATGACGTGATGTGCTGATTAATACCGATGTTTCTGAAGCCATTTGTCGGTACGGAGCTTCGTCGTTTCTCACCGATTCGAGTGTTCGGAGCGTTTGAATCACTATTGTTCGATATACCATACTATCGGGTATATGTAGATACGGATTTCATCTCGAATCAAAATGGCATCCGGAACGATAGTAGCCCGCTATCATAAGGCTTATCCCCACTTTCCCAGACGTTTCACTCGATGAGCCAAGGCACCGAACAGGTCGAGGACTCCTCCACTCCTACCGATTCAGTCCTCGACCAGATAGAAGAGTGGTACCACGTCCCCGTACTCGCGGTGTTGCTGGGATTCATGTTGTGGGTTCGGCTGCAGTCCTACAACAACTTTGTCAGGAACGGCAAAGTGTTTTTCTCGGGTAACGATGCGTGGTATCACCTCAGGCAAGTACAGTATACAGTCAGTCACTGGCCCGCGACGATGCCGTTCGACCCGTGGACGTACTACCCGTTCGGGACGAGCGTCGGCCAGTTCGGCACGCTCTACGACCAAATCGTCGCCACGGCCGCGCTGATCGTCGGATTGGGAGATCCGTCCCAGAAAACGATTGCACTGACGCTGTTGGTCGCACCGGCAGTGTTCGGCACCCTCGTCGCCGTCCCGACCTATTTCATCGGGAAGCGGTTGGGCGGCCGACTCGGCGGTGTCTTCGGCGTTCTCGTGTTGGCACTCATCCCGGGCGTCTTCCTCAACCGTGGCTTGGTCGGGTTCTCGGACCACAACGTCGTCGAGCCGTTCTTCCAGTCGTTCGCCGTGCTGGCGATGATGGTCGCAGTTTCGGCCGCGGAACGCGAGCGTCCAGTCTTCGAACTGCTCGTGGACCGTGACTTCGCGTCCGTCCGCCGACCGCTCGGCTACGGCATCCTCGCGGGTATCGCGACCGCGTTCTATCTCTGGGTGTGGCCACCAGGGGTCCTCCTCGTCGGCATCTTCGGCGTGTTCTTCCTGCTGAAACTGACCGCGGATTACGTGCGCGGTGTCAGTCCCGACCACCTCGCGTTCGTCGCGTCGGTCAGCATGGGTGTCACGGGACTCCTTCTCTTCGTCCCGCTGGGAACGATTTCGTTCAGCGCGACGAAGTTCTCTCTCCTCCAACCGCTCATGGCGTTCGCCATCGCCGTCGGGTCCGTTTTCATGGTGTGGTTGGCACGCGAATGGGACGACCGCGACCTCACGACGGCCGGCTATCCGGTCGCCATCTTCGGTATTCTCGCGGTCGGTGTACTCGTCATTTACGTCGCCCTGCCGGGACTGTTCAATCTGATTCAAGTCAATCTCATCCGGTTCGTCGGATTCGGTGCGAACGCGGCACAGCGCACTATCGGCGAAGCAAAGCCGTTCCTGAGCGGCGGCCAGTCACTCACGTCGGCCGTCCTTCCGCAGTACGGGTTGATGTTCTTCACTGCCATTGTCGGCGCGCTGCTGATGGTCTGGCGCGCGCTCTCCGCGGACGAACACGGGGGCGAAAAGCTCCTCGTACTCGTCTGGTCGGCGTTCATCGTGGCCGCGGCGTTCACGCAGGTTCGCTTCAACTACTATCTCGCAGTTCCGGTCGCAGTGCTGAACGCGTATCTTCTCGGACAGGTACTCGGATTAGTCGGCTTCGGCGACTCGGCCAGCGAGACGATTCGAAACGTCGAAGCGTATCAGGTGCTGGCAGTGGTTTTCGTCGTCCTGCTCGTCGTTCCGGCACTCGTGGTTCCGGTGCAGGTCGGCAGCACGCAGACGTACACCGCTCAACGCGTCGGGAACAGCACCGGTCCCGGTTCGGTAACGCAGTGGGAAGGGTCGCTCCAGTGGATGCAAGAGAACACCCCACAGGAGGGAACCTACGGCGGTGCCGACAACGCGATGAACTACGATGGAACGTACACGCAAGGCGACGGCGATTACGACTATCCGGACGGGTCGTACGGCGTCATGTCGTGGTGGGACTACGGTCACTGGATTACGGTCGAAGGGAAGCGAATCCCGAACGCCAACCCGTTCCAGGAAGGTGCCCGAACCGCCGCGAAGTACCTCCTCGCCCAGAACGAGTCGCAGGCGAACGGCGTCCTCGACTCGCTCGGCGACAAGAACGAGGAGACGCGCTACGTGATGGTCGATTGGAAGATGGTCGAGACCAAGGGGCAACAGGGCAACGTCAAGTTCTTCGCGCCGACGGTGTTCAACGAGAACGTCTCGCAATCGACGTTCATGGATTACATCCTCCTCGGGAATAACCAGTACGTCGTCCAGCACAAACAGGCCTACTACGAGACGCAGATGGTTCGCCTGTACATGTACGGCGGCAGTTCGGTCGAACCGAAACCCATCGTTCTCGACTGGGACGTCGTCACCGGAACGCAGAACGGCCAGCAGGTATCGGTCAAACAGGACCCGCAGGGAGCGAACGAGACGGTCGTTCGGACGTTCGACACGATGAAGGAGGCGCGCGCCTTCGTCGAACAGGACGGTAGTTCGCAAATCGGCGGCATCGGCCCGTACCCGAGTGAGCGGATTCCGGCGCTACAACACTATCGCGTCGTCAAGGAGAGCCAGTCGAAGTCGACGTACGTCTCCTCGCACTACCAAGTGCTCGTCCAGCGACTCCAGTTGCTTCAGCAGGGTGGCGCGACGGGACAGGACTTCCTGCGCACCTCGCCCGCGTGGGTCAAGACGTTCGAACGTGTCCCCGGTGCGACGGTGCAGGGAACCGGCCCCGCAAACACCACCATCACCGCTTCGGTGAAGCTGAACTCCGCGAGCGGTGGCACGTTCACCTACACGCAGAAGGCCAAGACCGACGGAAACGGGAAGTTCACGATGACGCTCCCGTACTCCACGACCGGTTACGATAAGTGGGGAACCGACGAGGGCTACACGAACGTCGACGTCCGCGCTGCCGGTCCGTACGAGTTCAAGACGCCGGAGACGGCCGGGGAGAACGGATTCACGTTCATGAACGCGACGGCGCAAGTCACGGAAGGCCAAGTCATCGGCGAGGACACGAGTCCGGTGACGGTCTCCGTGGACCAACAGCAAACGGTTCCGGCCGAGGGCGCGAACAACTCGACCGGCAACACCTCGTCGGGTCCGGCGACGTCAGGCAACTCGACGAACGGTAACGCGACGAGCGGCAACGGTACCGCAGGCGCGAACGACTCGACGAACAGCAGTTCGCTGCCGAGTCCCGCCGCACCGTCGACCCGTGCGGGTCTCGTCGGTACGTTTGCGGCCGCGATGGTCGTGGCGCGTCGCGACTGAAACGCTTCGATTATCGGGGTTTGGTTTTCGGTTTCGGGTTTGGGTTCGTTTTTGCTGTAATCGGTTCGACAGTCAGCCCCCATCCTCATGTTCGAGTGCATCGTAGGGGCAGTCGTGACTGGTGACGAGCGAGAGCCTGCTGGCATCGACCGCGGATGGGAATCGTTTTTTGATTCGACCGGAAACCTCGGGACAATGCGTGGACTGCTGACGGTGTACCTGAAAGGCATCTGTATGGGGTCCGCCGATGCGGTCCCCGGCGTCTCCGGCGGGACGATTGCCCTGATCACGGGTATCTACGAACGCCTCATCTCCGCTGTTGCGTCGTTCGACCCGCGAATCGTCTTGAATATCCTCCGAGCGTACGACCCCGACGAACGTGCGATTGCACGAAAGAAGCTCTCGGAGATGGACATCCCATTTCTGCTCGCCCTCGGTGCCGGAATCGCAACCTCGATAGTGGCGGTCACGGGACTCGTCACGTGGGGGAGCAAGCAGTACCCCGTCCTCCTGTACGGTTTCTTTTTCGGACTCATCGCCGCATCGGCCATCGTCCTCTACGACGAGGTGTCGGTGAGTACGCCGGGACAAGCCGGTGCCGCGATCGCGGGGTTCGCCATCGCCTTCCTGATTGCGGGAGCGACCGAATCGGCGACCGGTTCGACCCCCCTCCCGCTCGTCTTCGTGACCGGGATGGTCGCCATCAGTGCGATGATCCTCCCGGGTGTGTCCGGAGCGCTCATCCTCATGCTCCTCGGTCAGTACAACTACCTCTCCGAAAGCCTGCACGGATTCAAGGACGCATTCGTCGGATTCGTCGAGGGAGGGGCTTTAGACGCCGTCGTCACACACGGAACGGTCGTCGTGACGTTCATGGTCGGTGCCCTCGTCGGCCTCTTGACGATTTCGAGAATCGTTTCGTGGGCGTTCGAACACTATCGGGCCGCGACGCTGACCTTTCTCGTCAGCCTGATGGTCGGGGCGCTTCGCTATCCCGTCGAGAAGACCGTCGCGGCACCGACGTTCGCGTGGACGCCGACGGTCGTCGGCGGCGCACTCGTCGCCGTCGTCGTCGGTGGCGGTGCGGTGTTGTTGCTCGACTACACCACTGACGATCTAGATTACTGACGAGAGACACTGTTAACTCATCACATGGCGTATCCCTTCGAGATGACCGCGACATACGAATGTGAAAACTGTGGCAAGCGCGTGAGCGCGCTCCAGCATCCGGGCGAATGTCCCGACTGCGGCGCAGAGATGCGAAACGTCAGTGTTCCGCGCGAGTAGGGGTAGAAAGGGGAACGGGGAGTGCGTTGATTTGTGCCGTCACGACGTCGATATCGTCGTCCATCTCGACGAGAAACGTCTGCGCTTCAGGGGTCGTCGTCGCCCCGTCCGGCGTCGATTCGATGTATCCGTCCTCTTCGAGGACGCGAAGGGACGAGCGGACCTCGTGGTGTTCCGTACCGGAGAACCGTGAAAGACGACGAATTCCGATGGGCTCTTGCTCCTGGACGAGTAGAAGGATTCCGAGCGTCCGCTCTATCAGTTCGAGTTCACGGGTGAGAGTATCGAACATGGCTGAACTGACCCACCCTGCCGGTTAAAACGTTTCTTCGGAACGCATCCGTGACATACTGTGACCTCCGTAGCTTCCCTCATCCCGATGGCCGAACGCGGTCGCCAGTGCCGATCATCATCAACAGGAATGCGAACAACAGCGGTGAGATGGCCGCGAGTACGATCGCGGCGACGAAGATGTACGAATCGGTCGAAATACCGCCGTTAGCGTTGGCCTTCTGGCCACCTCCTGGCAGTTGAATCTTGCCGACCATGGTCGTTGGATGGACCTGACAGTGATATTTCGTCATCTCCGACGTGGCGGTGAACGTCACCGTCTGGGTCGCTCCCTTCTGGGACATGATTTTGCTCTTTTCGAGCGTGTTTCCCGACGAATCCAGGAGCGCGAAATTGTGTGGCTGCCCGTCGAGGTTTTCCCAAACGACGCGGTATTTCTGTCCGGGCTTCAGTTTCAACGCCGGGTTCGACTTCCCGTCGATGCTGGACGGTTTCTGTCCCTGCCACGCCTGTACCTCGCCGCCCAGACGGAACGTCTCGGTCTGTGCGTCGGTGCGTCCGCTCGCGGCGACGAGCGACCCCGCCGCCATCGTCGTGAGAAAGGCCCGCCTCGTCGTGCCCCCCGTTTGCTGTTCTGACATCGTGCCCCCGGAAGTCCCACGACGGGTATCGCCAAGAAGGTACAGGTCGACGGAGGATTCATCGGCTCGGGTGTGGTTGGATAAAAATTATTCAACCGGTGCGAACGCAGTCCACGTCGATGCGGACGAACGACACGGTCGGGGACGTGAGCACGGTCCTCTGGTGGTTCGGGTGGCGGTTCGAGGCGGGGGTCGCGCTCGCGGTTGCACTCTCGATTCTGTTCGGTGCGACAACCGGAACGGAGACCGGGTATCTCGTCGGCATCGCCACCGGACTCGGCCTCTGGTTTCTCGGGACCAAGGAGATAGACCGCGCGTACTGGACCCTCCTCGAACCCCACGCGGAGTACACGAAGCAGGTGCGCCGGACCGTGGCGGAAACCACACCACACGAATCGACGTACACGCTCAATTACAGTTCCGGGTCCTCGATCCTCGTAACGCCCGATGAGCGCTACTTCACCACGACCGTCTTCGTCGGCGACGAGTCGCTCACGTTCCACGAGGGCGTCGGGGTCGATATGGTCGACAGGGTCCCGTACTTCAAGGACACGACGACGGAGGTTCGATACGAGTGGCTCTCCTCGATACGGTACGAGAAACCGTATGTACGCCTCGAACTCACCAGCGGGAAGTCGATTCGATACTACGCGAACGACCGACCCGACGAACTGTTGGCGGGCGTGCGCGACCGAATCCAGCGCCATTCGCGGGACACTACCGAGAAGCGGACCGAGACAGAAGGGACGGCCGAGTGGGTTCAGCGGGAGTTCAACTAACTAACGCCGCGTCCAGCACTTCGAGCGGGTGGCGGATGTCGTACCCCGTTCCGTGGTTCATCTGCATCGCGCAGGTCGGACACTCGGTCATGCCCGTTTCGCCGCCCGATTCCTCCATGTGGTCGAACATCTCCTCGCCGATTTTCATCGAGGTGTCGTACTTCTCCTCTTTCCAGCCGTACGTTCCGCTGATGCCGGAACAGGAGTCGCCCACGTCCACCGGGTCGGTGCCGTCGAGCGCCGACAGCAGTTCGACGGCCTGCCCGTCGAGTCCCTGATTTCTGGCGTGACACGGCGCGTGGTAGGCGAGAGTTCCGAACTCGGATTCGGGGACGGAGGAGTCCGCGAGCGCGCCGTCCAAGTCCTCGTTGACCCGGAGATATTCGAGGGCTTCGAAGGTGTTCGCGGCGACTTTTGCGGTACCGTCGAAGGAGTAGAGTTCGGGGTACTCCTGTCGGAGCGCCATCGAACAGGAGGTACACGAACAGATGACGTCGTAGCCCTTTTCCACCAGCGCGGCGAACGTCTCGATGTTGAACTTCGCCGCGCGCTTCGCGTCATCTAACATCCCGTTAGCGAACATCGGCGTCCCCGAACAGCGCTGCTCCGGGACGACGACTTCGTAGCCGAACTCCTCGTACACGCGGACCATCGACTTGGCGACTTCGGGCGTGTTGAAGTTGGAGTAATCGCCGTGGAAGTAGGCGACGCGCTTGTCGTCCGAGTCCTCTTCTCGCGCTTGCTGCGCTCGCTTTTTCGAGGCGGCGTTGCCGCCTCGCTCCTCCCACCAGTCGGTGAACGTCTGCTCGGCGAAGGCGGGGAACTCCCGTTCGCCCGCGATACCGAGGAGCTTCTCGTAGGCCACCTTCGTCACCGAGAGACCCATCACGAAGTTGGCGAGGCGGGGGAACTTCGCGCCGAGCGGTGCGAGTCGCCCGTAGTTCGCCAAAATCCGGTTACGGACGTACTCCCGAGAGAATTTTGACATCTCCTCCTCGACGTACTCCCCGCGGGCCGTGTTATGCATCCCCGAGAGCGGCACGTCGGACGGACAGGCGCTGTCACAGCGCATGCAGTTCGAACACGACATGATGGAGTCGTCGATATCGTGGTCCTCCTTGCGCTTGAGTCGCCACTGCTCGGGACCTTGGAACTTCGGTCCCGGGAACTCGTCGTCCACTTCGGCGACGGGACACTCCGTGTCGCACGTCGAGCATTTGTAACAGTCGTCGGACCCCGGTCGGAGGTCGAGCGGTTCGCCTGTAAACACGTCGCGCAGTTCGGCCGCGTCTCGTCGGTCTGCTTGCTTCTCACTCATGGATTCACATTCACCTGTTCGCTCGCAATCCGTCCCGCCACGACGCCGGTCGAGAGCGAGACGCCGCTTCCTGACTTCTCCGCCGCGAAATCGTAGCCGCCGAGAACGCCACCGGCGGCACGGAGGTTGTCGAACGCCGGTTCGCCCGCCGCATCGAGGACCCGCAGTTCGTCGTCCGTCGCCACGCCGAATCGGGCGAAGGCGTGGTTGCCGAACGCCGCTGGCTCCGACCAGTCGTAGCGGTCTTCGGGCGCGGGGATGTGGCAGTCGAATATCGGTTCGTACACGCTCTCGCGCGTCGATTCGATTCCCTTTCCGACCAAACCGCCGGTCGCCAACACGAACTGGTCGCCGTAGAACGGAATCTCGGCGCCGTTACGCTCCACGACGACCGCCTCGATTTCGTCGTCCCCCTCGAAATCCACGACGGGATTCCCGGAGGTCGTTCGGACGCCTTCGTCCTGAAGGGCGTCGTGAAACGCGGTTTCGAGGCGCATGCCGGGAAGGCTCGGCGGTCCCATCGGCACCTCGAACACGTCGACACCGAGTTCGGCTTCGAGGGACGAAATCACGTCGGCGGGTCGGTCCTCGCCGAGCATCGCCGGAAAGCCCACGCGCTCCGCGTCGCCGAGGTGGGGTTCGACCAGTTCGGCGAGCGCGGTGCGGATGGGAAGGGACGTCGAAATCCCGCTTCGTTCACGGTCGATTCGTTCGTTCTCGTCCAACGCGTGGGCGAGTCGGGTGATTCGGGCGTCGGTCCGAAAGTCGCCCGGAAACGCGACGGTGACGCCGTGTGCGTCGAACGGCACGTCCGCCGACAGTCGGTCGGCCGCGAGCGGCGCATCGAAATCGACCACCGTCTCGAAGCCGACTAACAGGGTGTCCCGCTCGTCGCTCGCCAGTCCGTTCGCGCTCGTTTGGGGGTACCGCGCGGTCGGTTTGATTCGCCCGCCGAACGTCGGTACGAGGGCGTTCCGGTCCGTGTGGCCACCCGCGTAGTCGGTCACGGAATCGAGGAGGGCGAGGCCGTCGCGGATTCCCTCCTCGCCGACGATTCGATAGGGGTGGTCCTCGGAAAGTGCGGAGAGCGCGTCGAACGGGTCGGAAACCAGTCCGTCCGCGTATCCCAACACGTCGATGAGGCCGCTCGCGTGGCGGAGCGTACTCTCTTTGTGCGAGAGCAATCTGACCCGTACTCCCTCGCGGGCCGCGGAAAGCGCGGTGGTCATCCCGGCGATACCGCCGCCGATGACGACCACGTCGTCCTCAATCGCCACGCTGGCCCCCGTCGAACGCCGCGAAGTCGATGTTTTCGGTACGTTCGTCGCGGTTCATCGTCGTCGCGTGGAGCGCGTAGTTCAGCGCGGCCTGTGAGAGCTGTTCGCCCCATAGACCGTGGCGTTCACCCTTCCAGCGCTCCTGAAACAGTTCGTCCAGCGCTTTTCGAGATGTGGGTTCGTCGTACCCCGGATACAGTTCGTTCGCCATCCGATGACAGCAGATTCCCCCCTGACAGTTGCCCATCGAGGAACGGGTGCGGATGCGGACCGCGTTCAAGTCCGAACCGGACCCGTCGATGGCGTCGTGAATCTCCGCGCGGGTGACGGCCTCACACTCGCAGATGACGGGGTTCGGGTCGGTGTTCGTGAGGACGCCCTCGGCGCGACTGCCGAGACGCTGGACGCTCCGGCGGCCGACCGGCGACCGAAGCCCGAACTCGTCCATGTAGTCGTGCAGGAGGGTGAAATCGTGGCTCCCGGGAAGCGGTTCGTCGGCGGTGTGGCACGTCGCCCTGACGCCGAGTTTGTCACAGACGTGGTCCGAAATCTTCTCGGCCATCATCCGGTACGTGGTGAACTTGCCGCCGACGATGCTCGCCATACCGTCGAGGCCGTCGCGGTCCTCGTGGTCCAACAGGAAGAAGTCGCGAGTGATGTCCGTCGGGTCGGTCGTACCCGTTCCCGGGGGTTCGTACAGCGGTCGGACGCCCCAGAAGGTGCGAATCGTTCGGGACTCGCGGAGGATGGGGACGAGTTTCGACAGTTCGTCTATCATCAAATCGACCTCCCAGCCCTCCTCCGGGTAGTTCTCGGGGTCCTCCACTTCCTCGTCCGTGGTTCCGAGAATCGCCGTCACTTCGTGTGGGACGATGATGTCGGCGTCGCCCTTCGGTCGGCAGCGGTTGATGACGGTGTCCACTTGCCGGCAGTTCATGACGACCATCGCACCCTTGGACGGCCGAACCTCGACGTCGACGCCCGCCATGTCGCCGAGTTGTCCCGCCCACGCGCCCGTCGCGTTGACGACGTACTCGGCGCGAATCTCCTCCGTCGTTCCGGGTTTCGCGTGGTTTCGCTTGCCCGGCCCGCTCGCGTGGTGGACTTCGACGCCCGCCACGTCGCTTCCCTCGACCAACACGTCCGTCACTTCGGCGTGCGTCTCGATTCGCGCGCCGTGCATCTCGGCGTCGGCGGCGTTGGCGACGCAGAGCCGAAACGGGTCGATTGCCCCGTCGGGAACCGAAATCGCGCGTTTCACGTCGTCGGTCAGATACGGTTCCTGTGCGCGCGCCTCCTTCGCGGTCAGTTCCTCCGCCGGGATACCACAGTCCCGACAGCCCTGTAGCTTCTCCTCGAAATAGTCGTCGTCGTCGCCCTCCAGTTGCACGAACTGGCCGCCGGTCATCTCGACGCAATGGCTGGCGATGTCCCGAAGGACGCGATTCTCCTCGATACACTCCTCGGCGCTGGCTTGGTCGGAGACGGCATACCGGCCGCCACTGTGGAGCAGGCCGTGCATTCGACCCGTCGTCCCGTGGGTGAGATTTCCCTTCTCGACCAACGTCACGTCGAGTCCCCGCATTGCGAGGTCCCGAGCGATACCTGTGCCCGTCGAACCACCCCCGACGACGAGCACGTCGGCGTCTGTTGCCATGGGTGGGGGTTGGTTGGAACACACTTTAGTTTACCGCCAGCGAGGGTGGTAGTGGTAAAATACGTGCCGTCCGGTGATATTTCGTCTTTGGTTCCGTGTCTCCCATCTGGAAAATTCGGGGTGAAACGTACAACAGAGAGACAACTGTTATCTATATTCGGCCGATTAGACCGCCATAATGGACATTGGAGAGCGCATCGAACGACGACGCGCGACGTCCCCCGTCGCCAACCTCGTCGTCGAATGGAGTATACTGAGTCCGGTAACGCACGTCTCGAATCCGGTCGGTCGAGGGTCAACGTTGGAACGACTGCTCGACGAACTCGATGCGCTCTTTTCGGATCGACTCCCGCCGAACGTCCATCTCTACGGGCCGCCCGGCGCGGGAAAGTCCGCGCTCGTGTCCGCGCTGTTCAGTCAACTGGGAAAGCAGTTATCGCCCGGACGAGGGACGATACTGACGACCACCCGGGCGGTCAACGAACGCGGGTTCGATTTCGTTCACATCGACGCCCGGCGGGCGTGTACGCCCTTCCGACTGTATCGCTCCGTACTCGATTCGCTCACCGACGACCACGTCCCGGAACGGGGTGTCGGCACCGGCGTCCTGCAGCGGAAGTTGGCGACCGCGGTACGTCGGTCGAACCGGGCCGTCGTCGTCGCGGTGGACCACGTGAACGAGGAGGGGACGCTTTCCGCCGAGGAAGCGACGGCGCTCTTCGACGACATGGACGAATCGCTGTCCGTGATCACCGTCGGACGAACCCGTGGAAGCGCGACACACACGCTCGAAATCCCGGCCTACAGCACGCACGAACTCGCCGACATCATCACCGAGCGAGCATCACGCGGGCTACGGCAAGGCGTACTCGACCACACGCAGGTAAAGACGCTCGCGGAGTGGGCCGACGGTGACGCCCACGACGCGCTGGCGGCGTTGTTCGGTGCGGTGACGCTCGCCGTCGATGTCGACGCGGACCGGGTTCGGGACGAGGACTTGACGGCCGCGATGGACGCGGTGCCATCCGACGGGGTATCACTCGGTATCGTGCTCTCGCTCCCGGAGAATCGTCGGCAGGTACTCGCCGAACTGCTGGAACTCGACGCGGAGGAACGAACCACGGTCGAAACCAGCGCGGCCGCCATCGCGGCCGAGACGGACCTCTCGTCTGGGACCATCACTCGCTACCTCTACGAACTCGCCGAAGCGGGCGTCCTCGAACGGGTTACGACCACCAACGGGCGACAAAGCGGACGGAAACCGAGCAGACTCGAACCGCGGTTTCCGACGCTCGCGTTTCGAGCGCTACAGGAGAACTGAACGGTTTCAGGTAGTCACGACTGGAAAACCACCCCCGATTTCCAGTACACTTCACGAGCATGGATGAAGGGGGAACATTTATAATGAAAGTGTTTGATGTTTACAGCCAATGGCCTACAGCCAGTAAAAATGGATGAGGCCACGCTGAGTGGACCCCGTCCACCAGCAACGAATCCAAGAGGCTACCCGAATGACAACGAACGAAACGTACGTCGGCTCTATCGACCAAGGAACGACAGGCACTCGATTCATGGTGTTCGACCACGCGGGAACGGTGGTCGCGAACGCCTACGAGAAGCACGAACAGATATACCCGGAACCGGGGTGGGTCGAACACGACCCGCTCGAGATATGGGAGAACACGCAGTCGGTCATCGAATCCGCGCTCGCGGAAGCGGGCATCGAGGCCGACCAACTCGCCGCGCTCGGCGTCACCAACCAGCGGGAGACGACCCTGCTGTGGGACGCGGACACCGGCAAACCGGTCCACAACGCCATCGTCTGGCAGGACCGCCGGACGACCGACCGCATCGAACGGTTGGAAGCGGACGGCAAAGCGGACGGCGTTCGCGCGAAGACGGGACTCCAACCGGACGCGTACTTCGCGGCGACGAAGGCCGAATGGCTGTTGGACAACGCCGAACCCATCAAAACCCAGCGCGCTCGCCCGGCGGATTTGCGTGACCGCGCCGAAACCGGCGAAATCCTCTTCGGCACCATCGACACGTGGTTGATTTACAACCTGACCGGCGAACACATCACGGACGTGACGAACGCCTCGCG
>NZ_JBXGLH010000011.1:0-144243 GCF_056892285.1 Haladaptatus sp. HS23
TCGACGGAAATATCGTCAAGATGGTCCATTAGAACACTCAACGTTATCCGGGCAGAAATTTCTAACGGCTACTATATCTTCATCACCGGAGTTACGTCGCATTTGTCGATTGCTGTCTCCAGACACTTCGTAAGCGTTCGCTGGGCGGTACTATCTGAAAACGTCAATCGGCGCACCATGGATAAAAAGGGCTGAAGCGGTGGTTAGTTCGGCAGTTCTGTCCGTCCCGTTCGCACGCATGGCCAGCACGGGAACCCACCGAGGCCCTCACAGTCGCAGTTACAATCTTTTGAGTCGCCATCGTTGCCGTTATCGGGCGGGAAGGCATCGAGCGTTCCATCGTCAGTCGCGTTCTCGATGAGTGCCATGTGTTAGCAGTAGGCGTTGCGGTGCACGATGGTACATGAACTTCCGATCGAATACCACAGGACAATCTCTCAAAAAATATTTATGGATGATGGTTCAGGGCGCCCATTCAAGCAGCGGGGCTATTGTTATTGACGCCGAATATGGCACGAGGTAACATTACAAAGAGCAGATGGCCATCCTGACATCATTCATCGTCGTGGCTGGTGCGATCACTACGAGTTTAGCGATGGCGTGGGCACTAGGCGCGAGTAGTAATTCACCCCCCCTTTGCACCAGCGGTTGGTGCAAATGCCCTATCGACGATGCGCGCTGCATTTCTTCTAGGACTACTTGCTGCTTTAGGAGCGATCACACAAGGTGGCAATATTTCGAAAACGGTGGGAGAAGGGCTGATAGCGGGCGTTCAATTGACCCCACTCGCAGCGATTGCAGGTCTACTGACAGCAGCAGGCTTTATCGCGCTTGGAGTTCGGACAGGATATCCGATTCCCGCTGCGTTTGCAACGACAGCGTCGATCGTTGGCGCGGGACTGGCACTTGGTGGGGAGCCTGCATATGGGACCTATCGTGAGATTGTAACGTTCTGGGCAGCAGTACCGGTGATGTCGATCACGATCGCCTATACGACGGGCTACTTGCTCCGTCGCACCAGTCTTTCCGAACAAATCACGCTCCCGATCCTCGGTGGGATCGTCGGTATCATCGTTGCGAATATGCCCTCGGCACTGATTCCTACCCCCGGTACCGCACAGGGAACCATCGCGAGTTACGTCTCTAACTCGTTGAGGACGACTGGCCCGACGATAATTGGGGCGTATGATCTCGTGATGGCGTCTACGAGTTTGATTCTGGGTCTATTCGCTGCCGGGTTACTTCGACGAACACTCAATCGTTCGGTCGACCGTGGAGTTCGGCTCTTTTTGATTGGTCTCGGGAGTTTAGTCGCCTTTTCGAGCGGTGGCAGTCAAGTCGGCCTAGCGACCGGTCCATTGGAACCCCTGTTTGAATCGCAGTTGCATCTTCCAGGGACGATTTTGCTATCGGTCGGAGCAATTGGGATTCTATTAGGAGCATGGATGGGATCGCCACGAATTCTCCAAGCAGTCGCACGTGATTACTCGTCGCTTGGGGTTCTACGATCGATTGCAGCGCTGATTCCGGCGTTTCTCATCGCTCAAACCGCGATAATTCTCGGCTATCCGATCTCGTTCAACAATATTATCCTCTGGAGTATCATTGGAAGTGGCCTAACTGAAGGGACGGAAAGTATCTCCGTCCGAAAAACGAGTTATACAGTCGCAATTTGGCTGCTCACGCTCATTGGTGCAGGGGTCACGGGATTTATACTGTATCGAGCACTTGCCTTAGTTCTGTAAACGGAGTCGACCATACAAGAAGGACTACCTACCGAGAAAACCGGCGAGTACACTATTTCCGTGTCGTCGTAACCAGGTGATAATTGAACAGCAGGATTCAAAGTCCCTATCAGAACGAGTCGGTGTGAGTGGTGGTCCGAAGCTACCACCTCTTAGCGCCTAATTTTCGACTAAAGGGTCATCACCTCTTTTCGGAGGATGAGTGGTCCTTGCGAGAGCACACACAACAACCATGCGGGCGGATGCAGTATGATTAATCATGCCGTATTGTCAGCGGAGACGGCGACGTGGTCCGCTAGCACATCAGCCACGCGACCTAAAACGCTTGCAGAATCAACTTGATGCTCAACACCGCCGCATCGCCGCGTTGGAACGGGTGATATACAAATCACGGACAGAATCAGCTATCGACGGGACCATCGAAGGGAAATGTGCAGGGTGTGACGATGGAGTGCTCATCCATGAACGTGACAGGCTTTACTGTCGAAACTGTGGATATGTGGCGTTCCTGTGACCAGAGAAATCATATCCACTGTTTCCACCGACAGAGATAGCTTTGATTCTTCGTAGGTGATGAATGTGAACCAGTACTATGCGGTAGAAATACACGAAAAGGTCGATTCCCTTGATTGTCGTAGATGTGGTTGAATTCAAAGCCCCCACTAGAAGTAGATGCGTATCTCACGAGTATACCGAAAATTAATTTCATCTATTGAGTGCGTTCATCTGCTCTTGATACCGCTTCCGGATGGTCATTTGAGAAACGTTGGCGACGTCGGCAATTTCAGCTTGGGTGTGTTCTCCCTGACAAAGAACCGTGGCACCATAAATTGCTGCTGCGGCAACGCCAACGGGTGATCTACCTGATAGTAGTCCCTGATCGATTGCGGCGTCTATGATTTCATTGGCTTTCTCTTCGATCTCGTTACAACAACTGAGTTCTGAACACAAACGCGGAACGTACTGATGTGGATTGGTTGGTTCAATTTCGAGTCCAAGCTCCCATGCGATATACCGATATGCGCGGCCGATTTCCGTTCGTTCTACACGCGACACGGCCGATACTTCTTCCAGACTACGAGGAATCTGTTCACTCCGGCACGCTGCATACAAACAACTGGTTGCAACACCCTCGATTGATCGGCCTTTAATCAGATCTTCATCGAGTGCACGGCGATAGAGTACGCAGGCGATTTCCCGAACCGAACGCGGGATGCCCAATGCGCTTGCCATTCGGTCGATTTCTCCGAGCGCGAACTGGAGGTTGCGCTCGTTGGCATTGTTCGTTCGGATGCGCTCTTGCCACGTCCGTAGCCGATTCATCTGTTTGCGTTTCTCGGCCGATAAAGCGTGGCCAGATGCGTCCTTGTCTTTCCAGCCTATCGTTGTCGTTAGGCCCCTATCGTGCTTTGTCTGCGTAGTTGGTGCACCAACACGAGCCTTCCGTTGGCGAGCCTGATGGGTGAACGCTCGCCATTCTGGACCATGGTCGATAGTGTGTTCCTCGACAACTAATCCGCAAGTCTCACAAACGAGTTCCCTCCCATCGGCGCTCGTAATTAACGTATTTGAGTGACACTCGGAACAGATTTGGACACGGTTGTGTTTCTCGGTATTCTCTTCCACCTCGTCGTCGCGTTCGATTCGACGAGTAGAGTGTGACATACTCTAGCGCAGAGCGAGCCGACATGGTTAACGTCTCTGCCTGTTATATCCACCAAACTCTCTAATAGACATCGAGCGAAGAGATTGGCGGCAGAATCAGTAATCGCTGAAGCAGTAGATTTGTGCCTTCGAAGGCATTGACTTGACCATTTTTACTACCGTTTATGATTTTAGGCGATAGTAAACTTGGTCTACTTGTGAGAGACTGGTGTTCCGAACGCCACCAGTGAAGAAAATATGACTCCTTGGGAAAATCTATATTTGTCTATGGTTCGTAGAGAGAGTGTAATGCCCGATTCAGATCCACTATGGGAAGGGGACGTCAATGAAGCGGTCATTGAGGAATGGCAAGCGGAGACAACACCATTCGAACGGGTCCGAGAGGTACTTCTCTCGACGACTAACCCACAGTACGCCAAAGAACTCGCCGAGCGTGCCCGTGTTAGCGAACCAACTGCTCGAAAACATCTTCAAATCCTCGTCGAAGCAGGTATTGCCCAGACTGTGAGTACAGGGCGCGGAGAACAATACAAACGTTCGCGACAAACCGTCGCGATGCAACGCATTAGCGAGTTGCATACCCAACTCTCACGGGAAGAGCTTGCAAATGGTATTCAGGACCTCCGAGCGCAAGTACAGGCGTATCAAGACGAATATGGTGCAACGACTCCCGATGATCTTGCACTCCAAATAGAGTCCGCAGAAACTGACGAGTGGACTGCCGTTTCGGAGTGGCGAGCACTCGAGAAGAACCTTCAGGTTGCACAGGCAGCACTTGCACTCTATGATTTCACCCCCGATAGTAGTGATCGTACTGAGGAAACCAAGGGTAACGGGTCTCGTGGGGCATTCGCCCATGGAACCGATTCTGGAACACTCGTCTGAGAGATGGTAGGCGATTCATCTGCCGGGGTTTCATCTGACGAGCTCACTGGTGCTGTCGGGCCGCCTGATGCTGCTGAAATGCAGGCGATACGGGATATTTTTCTCAACGAAGAACCCGTTGTCCAGGATGCCGTGTTCGATAATGTTCTTTCACCAAAGGAACACCATGTTACGTTCGCTGATGGAATTGGAGACGCTACGTGGTGTCGATTCGATATTACATGGTACACATCCGGTGCATACCGATTCCACTACGTGGATGATGCCGATGTGAACTGGCGATTCGATCGCCATCCCAACAACCACTCCCCCGAAAAGCATTTCCACGAACCACCCGAGGCAGACTCGCAAACGGCAATTCAGTCATGCATAGAGGTCGAGGAACCACGCCTTGTTACTCGAGCTGTGTTGAAACTGTGGCGTCGGGCTTATGAGACTGAGAGTGTTGCAGAGCTCAATACTGCTTGGAATCCACCGTAACGGTCACCACGGGTGTTCGTTGGTTGGTGAAATTCGAGGTTGTCAGTCGATGTGATAGGGAAAGAACGGAGGCGGTGGTTAGTTCGACAGTTCCGTCCGGCCCGTTTTCACGCACGGCCAGCACGGGAAGCCACCGAGGCCGTCGAAGTCACAGTCTTCGGATTCGGTCTCGTCGTCGTTGACTCCCGATGGGAACGCCTCAAGCGTTCCGTCGTCGGTTGTGTTTTCGAGGGCGGTCATGTGTTTGCAGAAGGCATCGCGGTGGACGTGGTGCGGACACGTGCAGGCCATCAGTTCGTTGGTCACGTCGTCGATGGAGACGGTGTACTGATGGTCTGAGGGCGTCTGTGGCTCTGGTCGGTGACGTCAACGAGTCTGTGGGCTTGGCGTCGATGACGAGGTACAGATGGTCACTTTCGGTCCACTAGGCGAGCGTATTTCCTCCCGAACGGCATCTATAGAGACGGAGGAAACCATGATTGAAAAGCTCCGGCTCACAACCCGCATTGTTGATGATCAAGACGAAGCACTGAACTTTTACACCGAGAAGCTCGGCCTGAAGAAGACAGCAGACGAGATGTTTGGACCCGATGACCAGCGTTGGGTTACTGTCGCAGCTGAACAGGATGATACCGTGGAAATCGTCCTCGAACCGCTTGACTGGTTCGAAGGCGAGGAAGCTGACCGTCGCTCCACAATGATTGGGGAGCAACCGGCACTCGCCTTTACTGTGGATGATTGCCAAGCCACGTATGAAACGCTGCGTGAACGCGGTGTTAAATTCACATCTGAGCCGACAGAACAACCCTACGGAATCGAAGCTATCGCAACTGATCTCTATGGGAACGGGATCATCCTCGTCGAGCATCCCTCAGAAGCAGCGGCGAGATAATAGCGCAGTAACCCCATCGTACTACCGCTCACGGGCGACGAAGCAGAGCAACGAAGTTCGCACACTGCCGACAAGACGTCACCGGAGGAGAAACAATATCGTGAGATTTGGCCAATCGGGTATGATGGCATTCGTGTATAGAGAACAAGGAATCTACGGACGTGATAGGGGACGAAGCGATAGTCGGTGGACACGAGCCATTCCGCACATTCACCAGATACGATACGAGCAACACACCTGCAGCATCACGAAAGACACCTGCTGCACCAGACCATGTCAATTCAGTTTAACACCACACAAGAGGACGCTGCACAGTTCCTAACGGCAGAAACGGAGGCCGACGTTACGGCTGCGCTCTCCGATGGTCGTTTCGAAGCTGCCGTGTGGAAACCACTCGGCGGTATCGAGAACAACTACGGCATCGTCGAGAACCAGCAGGCCGATCCGATGGCCGCATTGACGGAACTCATCGTCAACAGTACCGACGCCATCCTGCTGAAAAACTACCACGAGCACGTTGGTGACGAGTACACCGGCGACGAATTTGGGACACTCGACGCGGCCGCCGACACGCTCATCGACCCCGATGTCGAGGAGATACGTCTCGCGGCCGACGGCACGGGAGAAAAGTCGCTGTCGTTGACGCTCTCCGATACCGGCTGTGGCCAGCTGCCGGAACGATTCGAAGAGACATTCCTCGGATTCCTCCAGCCGGGAAAGACCAAACAGCAGTACGGATTTCTTCAGGGCAAGTACGGGATGGGAAGCTCCGGCGTGTTACCGTTCTGCGGCGAGCGGGGCTACAAACTAGTCCTCTCTGCATGCATCGATCGCCCCAAGGAGTGGAGTTGGACGCTCGTTCGAAAAAACAGGACGAAGGATCGCTACGAGTATTTCACGCTCGATGGCGACGTACCGACGTTCTTGGGGACGGTAAACGGTCAGGTTACCGGTTCGATCGTCAAACTGTTCGAGTTCACCGTTGAGGCGAAAACACGGTTCACGACATCGTTTCGCTACCGACTCGAACGGTATCTCCTCGACACGCCCGTCCCGCTCACACTTGTGGACACACGAGGTGACGGCCAATCGGACGTGACGACGACGAATGGGTTGTTCGCCACGCTCGACCGGTACGACGAGTTAGTCGCATCTGATCAGACCATCACCTACAACTTCGAGGACACGACGCTCGACACCCGCGACGTCCGCATCGTTCTCTTCGAGGACGACGCGACGCTCGAAGGACTCGAAGCCGACAGTAGCTTTGCGCACGAACGCGGGTATGACTCTGTTACGGCAAAGAGCAGACACTTCGTCGGCGGCGAGAAACACCGCGACCAAGCCCTCTTTTTCGTCATCAACGGGCAAACGCATGGCGACCAGGGCCGGACGTTCATTCGGAATCGATGCAGTCTCCCGCACGTCGCCCGCGACGTGCTCGTGTTCGTCGATTTCTCCGACCTCGACGATTCGAGCGTCGTCGATCTCTTCCCCGCGTCGCGCGACCGCCTGCGGAACAGTCAGAGCGCACGCACGCTGAAGCGCGAACTCGAATCGCTTCTCGAGACGAACGACGTCCTCGTCGACGAAGAACGGCGTCGTCGCCAACAACTACCGACGGACGACACCGACGAACTCGTCGAAGATGTCCTAATGACGATTCTCGAACGGAATCCGGCGTTACAACGCTACTTCGCCACTGGCGACCGATTGGAACGACCGTCTATGCACGATGCGAACTCGGCCATCGATTCGCGCGACCGATATCCGAGCAAGCTCGAACTCATCCAGACCTATCACGGTCCGGATGACTACGACGTTTGGAATCCAGATCGGAGTACGTCCGCCACTGACATGGGGGACGGGAGCGACGCCGAAACGGACACGACTCTCGAATACGTAAAGGAAATGTCTTCAAACGCGTATGCTCGGCAACGATTCGTCCTCGACGCCCCGAACGATTACCTGACACGAAGCAGCGATCCGGGATCGGTCGACGTCACTCCGAATGATGTGGTCAAATCCGTGCGGGTGTTGAACAGTGTCCTCGCGATTACACTGAAACCCACCGAGAACGCGTCGTCCGGACAACGCCTCCCGGTCTACGTCGAGGTCGGTCCCGCCGGTAGGGACGGCGGAACAACGCTCGAACAGTCCTTCACGCTCGAGTACACCGAGCCGCTGCTCGACGACCGAACGCGCACGACGAACCCACATACGAACGGGGCAACAGAGGGCGAGATGATCTTACCGACCACGCATCCCGTCCACGAAGAGGACTGGGACGCCTACGACCGTGCGTTCGACGAGGACACCGTCGTGCAGGTGATGGACTCCACCGAGGAGATAGATGTCCACATCAACATGGACGCCGCTCCACTTCAGCAGTTCTTGACGAACCACATGTTGACGGACGCGGGAAAGGAGTACGTGAAACGGGTGTACAAGACCGGTGTCACCCTCTACACGGTCGCACAGTACATCGAGTTCCGGGAGGGGTTCGACGACGAGGACGCCGACGTGACGGACCTTGTGAGCACGGCGATGCGTGGAACGGGACAGATTCTTCTCGACCAGACCATCGGCGACGACCAACTCGAGACGCTCACCGTGTAGGCGGTAGCGAGCGTGCCTTCGATATTTATTGTAGACGTCTCATTGGAGAATTCTCCCGTTGCTAGTGAATACCACATATGTGGTCGCCAATCCGACTGTCTTATTTTCGAACAGTAGAACAAAGCATTTACCGACCCCTCAAAGGACCAGTTGTGGCACGTTTGCCTCTGACACCCTGAATGGGCTCCCACGTGGATCTAGCGCCATCACTTCCGATCCACACGCCCTCTCATGGATAGGCGTAACACAACCGCCTCACGGTAGAGAACAAATTTAGCAGTAAGTATCGATAGAAAAGAGTTCAAAATAGGCTGGAACGACCCAGTACTGACGGCGGATATGATCTGTGGGTCACTTTCCACTCCAACTCCCCCGTCACATCATAATATATTTGAAATTTATATTTCACCAACATCTATAGCTCTGCATAGCGTCTTTACTTTTGTGGGGGAGGGGGAAGTCGGATAACTAAAAGACTGTTACTATCACACTAAACCAATCAATTTCATCACGAATCCCCGAGGGCTACTCTTCCAGTCCGCGGTGGCATCGACTCGTCCACACGTCGCCTCCCCTCATGCGAGGAAGATAACAGAGATGCGGTGGTAGTTAGGAAACACCAACGTTCGGCCGGGGCCGAGATGGTTCGTTCTTTCTGCCGCTAAATCCACCAATTCAAGGAGTAAGACCCATGTCCACTAAAATCGAAGCAAAACCCTTCAGCATCGACATTCCACGAGAGGCACTTGACGACCTCCGCCGGCGCGTCGCTGCTACACGGTGGCCCGACGAGGAAACGGTCACAGATCGATCGCAAGGCGTCCAGCTCGCTACGCTTCAAGAACTCGCACGCTATTGGGAGATAGAATACGATTGGCGCACGTGCGAGGAAAAACTGAACGACCTCCCGCAATTCACGACCGAGATCGACGGACTGGACATTCACTTCATCCATGTTCGTTCAGAACACGAAGAGGCATTGCCGCTCATCGTGACGCACGGATGGCCCGGCTCGATAATCGAGCAGCTGAAGATTATCGACCCACTGACCGATCCCACGGCACATGGGGGGAGCGCATCGGACGCGTTTCATCTGGTGATTCCGTCGATGCCGGGCTACGGGTATTCAGGCAAGCCGACCACGACCGGCTGGGACCCCGCCCGCATCGCACGTGCCTGGGTCGAGCTGATGAAGCGCCTGGGATACACGGAGTTCGTGGCACAAGGCGGCGATTGGGGCGCGATTATCTGCGACGTGATGGCTATCCAGGAGCCGCCGGAATTGCTCGGCATTCACTCCAACATGCCGTCCACTGTTCCATCCGACGTCGGCGATGCGCTTCAGCGCGGCGAGCCGGTGCCATCCGATCTCTCAGACGACGAAACCCGTGCGTACGAGCGGCTGAGCGAATTCTTTACGGAGGACATAGGATATGCAATCGAGATGGGGACGCATCCGCAAACGTTGTCTGGATTGGCGGATTCTCCTATCGGCCTGGCAGCGTGGATTCTCGACCACGACATCCGCAGTTACGAACGAATCGCAGGTCTCTTCGACGGGCAACCGTTTGGCGACATCACACGAGACGACATCCTCGACAACATCACGCTCTACTGGCTGACGAACACGGCGGTTTCTTCGGCCCGTCTCTATTGGGAAGTGTTATACGAAGGAGAAGGCCGCTTCTATGATGCTGTCGACGTCTCCATCCCGGCTGCCGTGAGCATCTTTCCTGACGAGATTCATCCAGCCCCGCGGAGCTGGACGGAGCAAGCCTATCACGACCTCATCTATTACAACGAGCTCGACGAGGGCGGGCACTTTGCGGCATGGGAAGTACCAGAGCTGTTCGCGTCCGAGATCCAAGCCGCATTCAGACCACTCCGCTAGTCAGAGTGAACGGCGGGCACAACATGTGCCCGTATCTTCTGCCGGACACGACAGCGTCAATGACACGAGCGAGTGATTTTACAGAGCTTCGAACCAGCAACGCTCGGAACAGAACACCGAACTCGTCAACTTCCGCGGGAAGCGTGCCAAGAGTCAGCAGGTCGAGGACAAGTGCCTCGATGTTCACGAGCACGCAAAAAACGTTGTACAGACAGACGATGTGATGGTTGCACGACTGGACTATCGGGAGTCGCAACGCACTATGGCTGTGTGTACACGAACGACGGGTATCGTGTGATGGAGGAGATGGCCGAACGTGTCCCCGGCGTGACCTACAAGGAATCCCGAACGAGTGGCGCTACAAATCAGCGGCATCGTGTCACCAGAAAGTGAGGCAAGCATAACCGTCCACGGCCCTTTTGGTAACGAGTACAAAATGAATATCTCTGATATAGTTTCAACAAAGTTCACTGAATTCGACATCGGGGCACCCCTTTCGAAGGTCGCCGGTGCGTTCGAGAATCAGGAACTCAACGCCGTCATCGTTACGGACGGTGACGAGTATCGCGGCGTCGTCAGTCGCCGACAACTGGCTTCGTCGTCCAATCAACCCTCGGCGAAGGTTAGCTCACGGGTGCAACACGTCCCAACCGTCGACCGAACCGAGGACGTTCGAGAGGTCGCACGACTCATGATCGGGAGTAACGCCAAAACGCTCCCGGTATTGGACAACGATCGCGTCGTTGGTGTGGTGACTGCAGATGCCGTTCTGGAGGCTGTGAGTCCGTTTCTCGACGCAGTGAGCGTCGATGACGCGTACACGACAAAGCTCATCAGTGTATCCCCAACGACCACGCTCGGGAAAGCCCTCAACACGCTCCGAGAGGGACGTATCGCACACCTCCCAGTCATTGACAATGACGAACTCGTCGGCATATTGAGTCTGTACGATGTCATCGAATTTACGACACGCGGGGGGAACAAGAGCCAGGGTGGCTCGTCGGACGAGTTTAGTGGTCGCGGCGGCTTCGGTGAGCGTGACGGTACTTCCGATCGGATGCTCGATCTGCCGGTTCGGAACTTAATGTCCGATGCAGTTGCAACGGTTCAGCGAGGCACACCGCTCGATGCGGTGGTCGAAGCGATGTTCGATCGGGAAGTTTCCTCACTAGTCGTCACGGCTAATGAGACGGACGAGCCGGTCGGAATCATCACGAAGACGGATGTCATTGAGGCGCTCACTTGGGAACAAGAAGAACGGCGCCCCGTGCAGGTGTTCGGGCTCGATTTGCTCGATGAGATGGACTATGACGACGTTTCCGCGTTGATCGACAGCGTGACCTCGAAGTATGGTGAGATGAACGTGATCAAGGCCAGTATCGAACTGCACGAGCACAAAGAGAAGAGCCGAGGGGTGCCACTGGTGCTAGCACGGATTCGCCTGGTCACCGACCGTGGCTACTTCACTGCCAAAGGGAAGGGCTACGGCGCCACGCACGCACTTCGTCTCGCCGCGAACGCGGTCGAACGTCAACTTCTCAAAGGCAAGACCTACGGCCGATCGAAGAAGCATCCAGACACCGAGGAGCAAGAGCAACTGTACGGCTGGTGGCTCGGCACGTAACGTCCTTCACTTCCTGTACACGGAGACCAACCGTTCCGAAGGGGACAATTCGCTTGCTAACGAACGGGAGTGAATCTGGTGACCTGTTCCTCGGGAGGACAAGCGTTGTCGTGCTGATTGTCGTTGTTTCTCGTCTCGTTTATGGCGACGTTGGCTGGGAAGGCCATTCCAGTCGTCGATGAACCGACGAAGTCCGGGAAACGGAATCGAACACAGATCTAACTCTGCGTTTGGCGGATGAACTCATCGAGTCGTCCTTCGATGAGTGTCGCAACACGTTCGCTATATTGCCAGAGCGCTGCATTGAATTTCTCCTCGGTCTCGTCATCGATACCATCGTCCCCCTGAAGCACGGAATCATTGGTAATTTGGGGATGATATACACAGACAATTCCGATCGAACTGTCCGAACTTGGGGTCCCCGCTGTGTGGATTCCGTACTGATCTGTGCCCCACACGCCATCGCCACCGTGCCGTTCCATCACGGAGTCGAGCGCATCGAGCCGTTGCAACTCCTCGGGAGTAAGGAGTGGAGCATCGCCTTCGAACAATTCACTGTATGCTTGTGTCCGGGCATTGTTCGTCCATCGTTCCAATCGGGAGCGTGCTCTCAGTACGAGCTGTCTCTCGTCCGGGAATTCGGCCATGCGATCTAGAGGAGTGGGACACCAATTAACGTTTGTCCAGCATTTCCGATGTCTCGATCCTACGAGAAGGCGATACTCGGGAGAGCCTTCCTTGTCAGCGATTGTAGGGTCTGGGTTTTCCCAGTGGAGCACCAACTAGTTACATGACCCATTACGAGGCCGTCTTCGAAATCGGTTCTAAATCCGACGCAGAAGTAATCAGGCTCCTTGTGGAACGGGTTTATGACGCGTTACGGGAAGAAACACGAGAGATAGATGGAAACGAAGCCAGTTCGAGCGAGATGCTCGAAAAGTTCGAGGCCATCCGTGACACCCCAGGAACGCTGACTATCCACTACGATCAACACAACGAAGCATTCGAGGACTGAACGATTATTTTGCTGCCTTCGATTTCGGCTCCACCAGTCGGTGATTCGAACGGCTTCAGCTGATTGCAAATCTCTCTCTGTCGTCGTAAGGGACGCTACTGTTCGCCACCCGGCTGCCGCATTTGATGGAGACCATTCGGTCGCGAACAGACTGAGTGAGAAAAGGAGACCATATTGGCCGTTAACAAAGTTCCGAGTGGCGACCACAGCGTTATCCCCCTCATTCACCTATATACGATATGGCGGACGACAAAAAGAGCCGAAACAAGCAAGCCCGTGACGAAGAGAACCGCCAGCGAGCGTGGGAAATTGAACAGGCACGTGAACGAATCGACGAAACGGAACCACGTGGCGAACTGGGCGAAGCAAGTGAGACTCAATACGAGAGAGAAGAAAATTCGGACTCACCCCCGACCTGTCACCGTCGTGAGTGCGACGAGCCAGCGAAATTTGTCGTTCTTGAACGCTATCAAGAAGAAACGGGTCACGGGGCCGTTGAGGCAGCGGCCAACCTTTGTCAAAGACATACTGCTGAAGAAAGTCCCACGAATCTTGATGGCGTCTATGCAGGCTATGTGTTTCGCGTTGAGCCTTTACCAGAGACAGTTGACATAGACACAGCGTGATTCCTTTTCCACATACATTTATTCACGGCATGAGCAGGCTGCAGGTACGTTTGCATATATCCTTTACATCAGATTGAATCGAACGATGCCAAACTAAACTCGGTATACTGCCACAATTCCCCCTCAATATTCGACTCACGCCACCCAAGCGATGACAAGACACTCGCCGCAGCACGAACCAACAACTCCCGATAAAATTCAGTATCGTACTCACACGGCTACTCACTCGCCAACTGCACCGCTCTAATGCCGCCACACTCCGTGTCGATTGCGTGTAGTCCTCACGCTTCTTCGAAACCCGATTCGTGATCACCAACTTACTCGGATCGACCGCTCCACGCTCAAGCCGATCAATCCACGATTGGGATTCCTCGCAAACCGCCTCTGGATCACAGTACGCATCCACCGCTCGAATCAACGCTTTCTGTGCCGCATCGATATACGACGGCGTACTTCGCTGTCGACACTCGATGCCTCGATACGTGTGCTCGTCCTTTTCGAGGGCTTGTAGCACCGGTTTTTAGAGTCAGTTGTCGCCTTTTACCAACGGTATAGAAAATATATAAAAACGGAATGGTAACCAATTGGTGGATAATTTTTATGCATGAGGTCGTAGTCAACCCAATCACTAACATTTCAAAGATTCCAAAAGAGGCAGAAGTACCGTCTGAATTTTCAAATAGCGATATCAACGAGATTGTCACATAATGACAGAATACTTGAGCGAAACGGAATACCTGAGCGGAAAAACGTGCGTCATCACCGGTGCTTCACGAGGAATCGGGGCGGAAATCGCAAAAGATCTCGGTTACCACGGTGCAAATGTCGTTGTGAACTACCGATCTTCCGAAAGCGAGGCAATTGAAGTTGCAGAGGAGATCGAAGCCGAAGGAAGTAGTGCAATTCCCATACAGGCAGACGTGACCAATAGGGAAGAAGTCGACGAGATGGCGGAACGCGTCCGTGACACGTTTGGTCCTACTGATGTGCTAGTGAACAATGCGGGTGTCACCGTGGATCGAACATTCAAGAATATGACGCGTGAGGAATGGGATCGCGTCATCGATGTCAACCTCGGCGGCGTTTTTAATTCCACGAAAGCCTTCTACGACGATATCAAGGAATCGCCACAGGGACGACTCATCAACATTTCTAGCGTCGTTGGACAGCAAGGCAACTATGGGCAGGCAAACTACGCGACTACGAAAAGCGGAATCTTTGGCTTTACCCGAACACTTGCTCTCGAATTAGCAAACTCGGACTCGACTGTTAACTGTGTGGCACCGGGATTCACGAAGACGGATATGCTCGCAGATGTCGACGAGGAGATACAGAACAAGATCCGTAATCGAATTCCACTCAATCGATTTGCAGATGTCGAAGACGTCTCTGGTGTTGTTCGGTTCCTGGCGAGCAAGGAGTCATCATACATGACCGGACAAATCCTCGGAATCAACGGTGGTATGGAGTGGTAAACAGACAACAAATTAACACAGTTTCACGGAGAAATCTCGATATGACAGTGTCCTCTTCCGTTTTATATATCTCACTTGGGTGAAAGCACGCGGGACAATAGAACCTGTGTCTTCAAAATCACCCACCAATTGAAGTGCAATCGAGGTGATAAAGAGAATAGCGATGTACGAAAGCATACTCGTGCCGACAGATGGAAGCAAAGGAGCAAAACGGGGAGTGGAACACGCGATCGACCTGTCCGAAAAATATGATTCGAAGCTTCACACACTATTTGTCGTCGATGAAGGTATCTATGGAGAGACACCAGCCAGGAGTAGTGAAGAACTATTTCTCGAACAAATCGAAACGAACGGAAAAGAGTTACTCGAACAGGTCGTTTCGAAAGCCAATAAGGGGGACTTGGAAACGACAGCTGAATGTCTCAGAGGAGTTCCGCACGAGGAAATCGTAAAGTACGCGAATGGGAATGGTATCGACTTGATCGTGATGGGAAAACACGGTATCTCAGCACAGGGATCGACCCACGTTGGAAGCACCACAGAACGAGTAATCAGATCCTCGGAGATTCCTGTTTTCACCGTTTGAGTCTGAAATCCGATAGAGTTTCAATCGACTTTCCGAGGCAGGATTACTTGGACGCCTCTACTTGAGCCGCCTCATCGACCCACTTGCGCACGGTTGTTTCGGAAATGTCAGTTTCTTCTGCAAGACGATTTACATCGGCGTTAGCGAGCGTCGTCGGGCTATCGATATCGGCATCCCGTAACCGTTCAGCAAATGCCGAACCGATTCCGGGAACGTCCTCGAGATTCGCCCGATTTACCGACCGCTCCGCGTACCACTCACTCACTTCGGGCCACAGTTTTGTATGAGAGTTAGATGAAACGGACAAGCCGATATGTCCTGTCGGGGATTCAATGATTGAGGTATCGTCACTCGCGATCACATCATTGAACGGCTTGCTGGCCTCTGGAGGAATTAGATGATCGTACTCCCCGACGATCTGCAGAACTGGCATATCGATGTTGTTCAAGTCGATATGCTCGTCTCCCAAATGGAGTTCATTCTCCGCCAATTTGTTATCTTGATAGATGTCTTCTATAAATTGACAATACGTTTCCCCGGCGACGTCGATCCCATCACCGATCCACTTTTCCATCCGAGCGAAATTTTCGACCATCTCGTCGTTTTCGATGTTATCGAACAAGCGGACGTACTTCGTGACGAAGTTATCGACGGGATCCATGAGCGCAAATCCGACATCGAGGAATTCCGAAGGGACGTTCCCAACCGTCTCCGTGATTGCCTGTGGAGAATAATACTCTTCATTCCCCCACTGTTCGAGAACACCCCCTTCTCCATCGAAGCATAGTCCGGCAGCCATCAATCCAAGATTTCTAACTTTTTCAGGGTGTAAAGACGCATACATCGCGCTCATGGTCCCACCCATGCAGTAGCCAAGAATATTGATTGCATCCTCACCTGAGCGTTCGCGGACGACATCAACGCAATTGTCGATGTATCGGTCCACATAGTCCTGAAGTGTGAGGTGGGCATCGAGTTTCGATGGCTCGCCCCAATCGATCATATACACATCGAATCCTTCGTCGAGCAGCGTTTTGACTACGCTACGATCCGGTTGTAAGTCTAGGATGTACGGTCTATTGATCAACGCATAAACGATGAGGATTGGAACGTCGTGTTGCTCGTCCGTCGTTGGTTCGTAGTGATTAAGGGTGAGTTTGTTCTCCGAGTACACCTCCTCGCACGGGGTCTGACCGACTTCGACATCCATCATCCGTTCGGTTTGTTCCGGGAGAGCAGTGCCACGTTCCATGATGTCGGCTGCTTGTTCCCACTGCTGACGCTGCATGTCGGAGATGAGTGTAAATGGGTTCATTCACTCTTAATCTCTTCGAGGATTCGATCCAATTTCTGTTCGATTCCGTGTTGGCGGCGTTCCAATTCGAGCAAGCGCTCTCCGACTTCCTCGATATCACTTTCTGTCGGAAGGCCAAAGGTGCTGAGTGTCTGTTCGGTGGCTTCGTCGACAGTCTGCTTGTATGCCATCGAGTTCTCGACGGATTCACCAGACATCGTGGAAAATGCCGATGTAGTCGTTACTTCCTTGAATGCGTCGTTGGCCGCCTTCAGCCATATATCACGGAACTCATCGATGGGGACCTCTTCGCCCTCGAGTGCGTCATTGATTCGCTCGAACTGTTTTTGAGCAGCATTCATCCACGCTTCATACGCACCGACGTACCCTTTCATTCCGTCTTCTGTTATTTCGTCTGATTCTGGGCTCTCGAATGCATTCATCCAAGAGTCGACGAAGGCGGTTTGTGCCTCGACGTTTCGCTCAAGCGATTCGAGGAACGCTTCGTTCATCTCTCCCATATACTCGTTCCAATTCTCAGATGCGTTTGTCATGGATGGTTATTATGTGGTGAGTTGGCTAAAATGTTGTTACGGTACTACTGCGTCTCGAATTCAGTCGCATCGACGACAGTCTCGGACTGTTCTTCGAACTGTTCGTTTGTCTGCATAGCCATCTCAACGGAATCATTAACGAACGAAAGGAATATTTCGTTCATGTCTTCCGAGACTTCCGTACCGGTCTCGATATTGCGTTCGGTTGACTCCCAGACTTCGGAGTGGATGTCGCTCAACGCGTCGAACTGATTGCCTACCGTTTCTTGCATGTTGATGAATGCCGACGAGTCCGTTGGTGTCGTCGCATCCGCTACGTTGAGGGACGTCTCGGTGGCCGATTTCCAGGCATCAACACCTTTCTCCTGAGCCGATTTTTGACTCTCAACCGCCTTGACAAAGGATTTGCTCATCTCATTCTGGACTTCGATAGATTGTTCGATCATCCTCTGACCTTGTTCTATCGACTGACGCTGCAGTTCGAACATCGGGGCAAATGGGTTGTTATTCATGGGTTTCCTCTGATTGATTTTTCATGGGGATGACGATTGTCTGGACGATGTCTCCTTCAGCGATATCGAGCGCTTCTCTCTCGGCATCCGGAATACTAATTCGTCCGCCACTCTGGACGCGAGTTTTGAAAATCGCGGTTTCACTCCCGAGAGATTTGATCTTCGAGAGCTCATCATCTTTCGCACCAGCGTTTCCGGATACCACCTGCTTCCACATGTCTACTTGCTGCTCTGCTACATCCTCACTCGCCTGTTGCAATTGGTTTGCAAACAGTGCGGGTGGCCACATGGTCCGATCGTCCTGATTCGTCATCTTCGATCAGAAGTTCGAGGTCCTACTGTAAAAGTCTACCCCTGAAAGACACTCAGTGGTGAAGAATACCATCGAATGGTTTCCAGTGGTTCTTCTGCATCGGTGTTCATACCCCGATTTCCCTACCTTCATCAAGCAGTCACGTTGTAAATGCCGAAATTACTAATAATATGCTCCACTACGTACTCTTTAGTTCGGATACTAGCTTATCATGAGCAAAAACGAATCCGCGCTCGACCCCACTCGAAGTATCACTAAATCATGGCTGGAAGCTTCCGGGCACGTGTTAAATAGTTTCGTCGAGGTAAATCGGGCTTCACTCGCTGCCTTTGGTTTCTCAACCGGCGAAAACAGTGTTGGTGACGAACCTAACCGAAGCAAACAACCCGATTGGTCTTTCGAGCGCTCAGTCGAAGAACCGGACAACATCACTCTTGGAGACACCGTCGAGTTTACGAAGACTCTCACCGACACAGATATCGGTGCATTTGCAAGAGCTAGTGGGGATACGAATCCGCTCCACTTGGACGATGAATTTGCGATGCAGACCCGGTTTGGTGGACGAATTGTCCATGGAACGCTTGTCTCGGGATTGATCAGCGCGGCATTGGCACGGCTACCCGGTCTAACGATTTATCTCTCTCAAGACCTCGAATTCCTCAGACCAGTTGAACCCGGTGAAACACTAACAGCAGTCGTCGAGGTGATCGATATTCTCGACGACAACCGATATTCACTTTCCACATTCGTATACAACGAAGATGACCAGGAGATTATCAAAGGAAAATCGACGGTCCTCATCGATGACCTCCCAGAGACGGAACAGGAATCAAGGTGATACTAAGCCATTGGCGCATACCTACCGCTTCAGGTGGTCGAGACCATCATTAAATGGGGTACCTCCACTGGTATCTCATACCCTTGGTTCTACTATCGATGAGGAAGACAATTACAACCGGTCAAAAATCGGAAAATTCAGCTAATGGAAACAGAGAACTTAACGACTAACTATACGGAACGCGGCACGGGTCCTCCACTCGTATTCATCCACGGTGGTTGGTTAAGCGAAAAGATGTGGAGAAACCAGATTGAACGATTTGAGGGCGACTATCGCGTTATTACGTACGATATTCGTGGTCATGGTCAAACTGGTGGCTCACCCAAATCAACCTATTCGATCGATCTTTTTGCCGAGGATCTACGACGCCTGCTCACCAACCTTTCCGTCGAAAGGCCTGTTCTTTGTGGACTCTCGCTTGGCGGCATGATCGCACAAAAATATGCAAGCCGATATGCGAACGATGTCTCGGGGATTATTCTCGCGAATACAGTTCAATCGTTCCCACCGCTCTCTCTAACACACGCCCAAAAAGAATTGCTGCTTCCAAAGATACAGCGGCACCTTATGCTCTATGGGTTGGGACCACAATTGTACTTTAGACTTTCATTCCCATTCTTCCAACTTTCACAGGGACACCGGTGGATATCACTCGAACGAGACACTCGAAATTACGTGCTACAAGATGTTGATCGAATACGCACCGACGAATTTGTAAAGATATTTGATGCAATGTACAATTGTGATTTGCGAAACGATATTCAAATAACTAATCCAACACTAGTGATTACTAGCGATCACGAGCATCATACAGTCCGCAAGCAAAACGTCCAAATCATGAAGAATATACGAAAGAGTTCTCATATCGAGATCCCTGACGCGGGCCATTTAGTGAATATGGACAATTCTAGAGCGTTCAATTCGGAGGTTGACGATTTTCTTTCTAGATTGTAAGCAACCGATATAGCTGCCGTTCTACTCAGTCTTGCAAGTGAGACACCAGACAAATGAAAAATAGGTGAGGCCGCCAGCGGGCAATCACAGCAAGAATAACTATTGCGTTCCTTTTCGAGTATCCTTTGTTTCGAGACGATAGAGGCCGTATGAACCGTATGGATTGTCTCACTATCACGATGAGGGTAGAAATCCCGTAACTCGCCATCCTGAAAAACTGCATAGCACGACCGCCGAAATCGGTTATCGATTGGGAGTTTTCAGCGAAGCCGTGATTTGTGGTTCGTTAGAAGAACCGACAACTCCCGATAGAACCCGACATCATACCCGTTTGACTCCTCACTCGCCAACTGTCCCACGCTCGAGCCGATCAACCCACGACCGCAATTCCTCACAAACCGCTTCTGGATCGCGATACGCAACCGCTGCTCGAATCAACGCTTTCTGCGCCGCATCGATATACGACGGCGAACTCCGTTGAGGGCACTCGCTGCCCCGATACTTGTACTCATCCTCTCCAGCTACCTTCCCGAAGTACTTCGTCAAGGTACCAGCATCCGAATCACGCAATGGAACGAACGCAATCCCGCTTAAACACTACATGACGAATGAAATGCTGACGAATACGAGCGTAAGAGATGATTTGTAGCATGAGCACAGATACCTACAATATGGTAGAACTTGACCCACAAGCAAAAGCTGTCCTCGAACGCGTCGATGAAAGCGTCCTCCCGTCTACACCTGGACTCTCTGTTGAAAGCGGGCGCACATCCCTCGAAGAGTTCTTTATTGCGGAAGAAATAGAACCGGTCGGAGCGATTAGCGAGTTCAGTATACCTGGCCCTGTGTCAGATATACCACTACGAGTCTACGTCCCCGATAGCGACAGTCCGCATCCAGTACTCCTGTATTATCACGGTGGGGGATGGGTGCGTGGGTCACTCGACACGCATGATAATGTCTGTCGGATACTTTGCAATAGTGCCGAGTGCGTCGTCATTTCGGTCGATTACCGGCGAGCTCCCGAATCACCATTCCCAGCTGCGGTTGAGGATGCCTACGCAGCCGCAGAGTGGGTTATGAACCACGGTGCAGAAATCGGCGTCGATACCGATCATATCGCAGTCGGAGGTGATAGCGCTGGGGGGCAACTCGCTGCAGCTGTGACATTACTCGCACGGGACGCCAGTGCCGAGTTCAGTGGTATTTCTGGAAATTCAAATACTGGACTAGAACTCGACCACCAGGTGCTCATTTATCCGGCTGTCGCGTCCCCACTTGTTCACTCGTTTGACAGCTACGAGGAAAATGCCCAAGGCTACTTTCTCGAACGCGAGAGTATACAGTGGTACTACAATCAATATCTTTCCCACTTCACCGACGCTCGTAACGAGTATGCAGCACCACTGCTTGCCGACGACTTTACTGAGTTACCATCTGCAACGGTCCTTACATGTGGGTTTGATCCGCTCCACGATGAAGGCGTAGCATACGCTGAACGACTAGAAACTTCTGGAGTTCCAGTTATGCATCATGAATACGAGCGTCAAATTCATGGCTTCATTAATTTAGTCGATGACATTGACGCTGCATCAGACGCACTTGAAGCGATTGCGGCGGATCTACGAGATACATTCGCATCCAGTTAGTGATTCATCGGCAGAGCATCCATCAGCATAATTAGATTGTAATATAATACAACAATTGTAGTTCTGAGGTTCGATGTCATATTAAGAGATAAAAAGGGGAGGGGAAAGAGTTAGTTCGGTAGAATTTTGCGGTCCGTTCGTACACAGTTCCAACACGGGGAGCCATCAAAGGTGTCACAATCGCAACGAACCCATTAACACGCTGCACCACAGCTCGTTTTGACGGCCCCAACATCACCACAACCGCACAGGACAAACTGCAGCAAGCCACCTACCACTGCGCCAATCAGCCCGACGCGCCTATGCCTGTTCTCGAGTACCTCCACACCCCCAGTGACACGACATCTCGTTGTATTGGTTCGTCACCACCATCGCCCACCTGATGCGGCTCTCGACGCCAACAGCAAGCAAATCCGCGTCGATTTGTATGTTTCCGATTTACGCTTCCGAAAGCTTACGGTTGGATTCAGTCCTTGCCGCGCACCGTCGAGTGTCGCTTCCGACTTCCCATGTCCGATCGGGAGGACGGCATCGTTGAGTGTCTGCTCGTCGCACGTCTTCGACTCCGACCTCCGCTTTCGCTTCCCTCGTCGGAGTGGTCTTCGGTTTCCTTCTCGTCCGCTCCTTCCGCCTGTTCACCCGATTCGTCGTTGCTTTTCTTGAGATCGGCAACCTGTGACCGAAACTCCTCGAGAGTCGAGGAGTCTCTTTTCTCGTCGTCTCCCTCTTCCTCGTCTTCTGGCCCTTCGCCTTTTTCGTTGTCCGCCGTCGATTCGTCGGATTCTCCCCCCGATAACACCCCCGACAGTAGGTCGCGCACGCTTCTACGGCTATCGTCCGTCGTATCCCCACCGATGCGTTCGAGTCGGTCGAGACGCTCTTCAGCATCGAGGTCCGACCACGTCTCCGAAAGGTCCGTCAACTCCAATATATGCCGGAGGTCGAGCATGGCGTCCGGGTCGGCATCCTGCATCAGCATCGGTAGGTCCGCTGGAGCAACGTCGTCGGAATCGTCTTCGAATCCGGAGGCCGTGAGCAGTTCGCCAAGCGATGCATCGGTCACTCTCTCTGCGACGGCGTCGGCGCTTTCGCGAACGGATTCAGCCTCCTCGTCCGGCAACTCGCCGTTCTCGCTCGCGTCGAGCGCTGTTCTGATTCGCCTCATCCCGTCGTCGAGGAGTTCTTCGAGGTTTGATTCGTCGTTCTTCATCGTTTCAGTAGGCGTTCGTGGTCCGGTGTCGCCGGTCACTGTACGTTCTATTCCGCATCAGACTCCTCTCCTCCCTCGTCGTCGACCGACTCCGATTCGTCGTTGAACTGCTCGACGATGGCATCGACCATCTCGTCTCGCCCTAGATTGGCTTTCACGTCGACTTCCTTCGCGATAGATTGAAGCTCCGAATACTCCATCGTTTCGAGCAGATCCCGGTACGTCTCTTCCCGGATTGCTTGTACGTCGTCGGGATTGAGGTCGTCGGTTGACGGGGCACCAGTCTTCTCCTCCGCCGTCCCGTCCCCATTATCGGCGCTATCGCTCGCTTCGTCCGCGCCTTCGCCGACCGTTTCTGAGGCTTTTTCGGCGGCCTCCTCCGCAGTTTCTTTTGCATCGTCGAGCGTCTCCGCCGCTTCCCGTTTCTCGACATACTCACGGAGCGTTTCTTCGATGGGATCGCGGAACTGCGGTTGGCTCAGCGTTCTCCCGAGCACCACGACGAACGTGCTAGTGATACGACGAAGGAGCGATGGGTTGCCATCGCCATCGTCCCGAAACGGCAGTTTGGAGAGCAACTGACCGACCGCGAGACGGCCGAGTTTTCGTCCCGCGAGTGCGCCGAGCGATTCGCCGAACGACCGTCCGAGCGATTCACCGTCCACTTGATCGCCGACGCTTTCGCCGGTCACTAGTGAACCGACGTCGACCTGCTCGGTCAGTTCCTCCTTAATCGCCTCCTTCGGATCGGATGTGTCACTCATGAATCCTCACCTCCGTCGTCTTCGGTATCGCCATCGGTGGTTCCTTCCTCGCTTGTTTCGCTATCGGCGTCTTCTCCTTCTTCATTCTCCCCGTCGTCGTTCCCGTTTGATTCGGCATCGGACGGCGTATCGAGCAGGGAATCCAGTAGCAATCCGCCGAGCATGCCGCCAAGCCACCCGCCGAGGGTTCGACCGACGAGGCGTCCGATGGTCCCACCGAACGACTCCGCCGACGTCTCGTCGTCAAATTCCCCTTCGAGCGGCGTGTCCGCGAACACTGCATCGAGATCGATGCCCCGGATGGCCTCTCCGAGGTCGAGTGACGGAGCGCCGTCGCTCATGCTTCGGACTCGTTCTCGGATTCCTCCGAGGACTCGTCACCGAACATCTGGTCGATGAGTTCCTTGAGGACCGACGTCAACAGCTCGTCGAGCGGGATGTCCGCCAACGCATCGCTTATCGAATCGCGGGCGGAATCCATTGCCGAGGAGATGGCGCTGGAGTCCGAATCGGAATCGGCGTCGGTGGACTCCTCATCCGAGTCCCCGAGCAGACCCTCGAAGAGGCTTCCGGAGAACAGGTTCTCCAGCAAGCCACCTGCGCCACCGCCGAGCAGGTTTCCGACCCCGGAAAGCAGGTTTCCCAACAGCCGACCGGGACCGGTTACTGCCGAGACGTCCAATTCAACTTCGTTGAGGTCGACTTCGAGACCGAGCACGTCGAGAAACAACCCTTCGAGGTCGAGATACAACACCGTCGTCTCCCCCTCGTCCCGATATCCGTACTCCTCCGATTCTTCTTGATCTCCTTCTGTCTCTTCCTGTGATTCCTCCGATTCTTCTCCTTCTCCTTCTTCCTGCGATTCCTCCGACTCTTCTCCTTCTGTCTCTTCCTGCGAATCATCGGACTGCTCATTGGTCTCGTTTTCTGACGATTCCTCCTCCGCTTCGTCGCCCGTCTCCTCCTCCCCCTCTTCCATCTCTTGGCCACCATCGGGTATCAATCGTCGTCCACTGGACGATTCGTTGTCGTTCTGTTCTCGTTCAGTACGGACTTCGTCTATTTTATTCGCTATTTCTTTCATCTTAACCACGTAATTCTTGATTCGGAGGGTTTTACTAAGTCATATTGGCTGTTTTCCGACGAGTTCGGCCGATAAATACTAACCCCCCATTTTCGATGCGAATCAGCCAGTGACCCGACCGCTCGTGACGTGGTCGCTGCCGGACTCGAACGTGGTGAAGGGATTCCAACAAAAAAGCGATGAAATCCCCGAGCGGAATCGAACGTTTTCCCCGGATCGCGTTCAAGAACTACATCCCACAACTCCACCGGACGTACAACGCCTCGGAACTCGAAGAGGTACAGCGCCTGTGTGACTCACAAACAGACCTCATGAGTGCAACTTACGACCTACTGTAGAACGGATGTTCTCTCACCTGAACTAGCTTTCAGTCGAGTGGAAAAAGAGTCACAGTGGGTATTCATCGCTGGGAGCAGCCTTGAGGAGGGTTTCGAGTCGAGAATCACCCCAATAGCGTACCGTTTCACTCCGCTGATCGTATTCAAGCACACCAGCATCCGCTAATCTCGGCAAGTGGTTGTGGAGCAACCCGATTCTAACCCGCTCACGGTACTCAGTTGACGTTGCTCCTCTCTTCGAGTCCGAAGAAACGATATATTCAACGAGGTCGTCAAAGCTGGCGCGATCAGTCGTCTTCTGATCGAAATACGTAACGATCGCACGACGCTGTTCATGCCACAACAGGTCTACCACCTGCTCTTTGGAAAGATTTCTCGTACTTGTCGATTGCGGCGTACTCATGGATCCTGATTGTGTATCACTCTCAAAAAGCAGCTATCCTAAACAGTTAGGAACGATGCTAGTCCAGTGGTTCTGCTTCTCCGAAGAACACTGCCAACAGCTTGCGTTCGCTTGCTCTGAGATGCTGATGGAACGTGGGTGCCGAAACCCCGAGTGAATCTGCAACCTCTTCGCCAGTACTTTCACGCGGCCACTCGAAGAAGCCTGCATTATATGCCGCGGTCAAGGACGCCTGCTGGCGGTCAGTCAACTGGTCTCTGAAACGTGCATGCTGCCTTCTGAGCGGTGGGAGAGAACGCTTTACCTCCTGTTTCGCCGTGAGGCGAGCATCCGGATAAACCGACTGCACAGCATCCGTAAGCGCACGGATATCAGCATCGGCAGGGGCTTCAGCAATGATCGATCCCCTCCCCTCAGTCACCTTCGCGTGTTTGATGCGGGCACCCCGTTCGATGAGAACTTGTGGAGATGTCGATGCGCCTACAAACACGATTTCAAGCAAACTGGACTCCGACTCTGTACTGATACAGCGAGCCTTTTTAACAATCGATTGGTGGCGTGCCAGTTCGAGAAACGAATCGACTGGGGCACTCTCTAGCGAGATATAGTAGAGCAGTTCTTTGTTCGTTGAGGGCACGAGATCTTCGAGGGTGATCGAGCACTGTAAGTCAGCAGATGCAGTGACAAAGAACGCTGTCGTTTCGGTGAGGTCGAATGTGAGTTCATAGTGGCTATCCGTATGGAGTAGTTTTTTGCTCTCCGCGGCATGGATCGCGTAGCCAATCGTCTCGCCTAGCTCTTCGAAGACGACTTGTTCTCGCTCACTGAATGCGTCAGATCGGGATGCATGGACGACCAACACACCATACGTGGTCTCACCATAGACGAGCGGGATACACAGCACCGAGCAATAACCACGTGCAAGTGCTTCGTCTCGCAATGAATCCGGAAATCGGGAATCAGATTCGATCGATGTGATTAGTTGCGGTTCTTGGGTCCGCATTGCTTCGGCAGCACCGCCGGTGCTCGTCTCGGTCGAATCCGTTTCGGCAAGGAGGTCGAAGTAGTTCGAATCGAGGTTTGCACCGGTGCGGGCCTCGATTCCGCCACTCGGTAACGACCGTTCACCGATGAACGCGTCCTGGTAGAGATCGGACGCAGCAAGCCGTTCACAAACACTGGTCTCGATCTCGTCCCGCGTTGTCGTTCGAACGAGCGTTTGATTGACCTCACGGATGAGTCGGTTGATTCGATTCAGTGTTTCGAGGCGATCGTGCTGCTGTTCGATAGCGTTTTTGCGTTCTTTTCGTTCGGAGATATCCTCGCCAACCAATACAAGATATTCGAGTTCACCATCTGGCGACCAGAGCGGAGCAGCATTTAACGAAATCCAACACCGCTCTCCGTCTGCTCGCTCAAGAATAGCTTCATAATCATACACTGCGGACCCAGTCTCGATGACTTCTGCCATTAAACCGTTGTTCGGATCGATGGATCGATTCTCGGCATCACACAGAGTAAACACTTCATCTAAGGTAGAAAGACTCGTCAACTGATCGACTGAAACCCCAAGAATCTCTTCGACTTGTTCGTTCGCCCGGACGAGTCGCCTGTCTGGTGTGAAGACGCCGATTGCAATCGGACTCGTTTCGAGAATTCGTTCGGTAAGGTCTTGTTCCTGTCGCAGCTCTTCTTCCCATTCTTGTCGTTGAGAGATATCCCGGAAAATCCCCTGTATGACTGTTTTCCCGTCCAATTCAGTGACGCCGGAGCTAACTTCGACGGGAACGCGAGAGCCATCGTCGTGGACGACGTGCTGGTCCATATCGTGTCGAATTACACCCGTTGAATCACCGCGGACGCCACCGCGCTCGACATGCTCTTGGAAGTTTGCGGTATATTGGTCGGCCTGTTCAGGAGGATGGAGCTCCGACTGATGCATCCCACAGAGCTCATGCGGTGGTTTGCCCATGAGCGAGACGGCAGCCTGATTCACGTCCTCGATCGTCCCAGTGTCAGTGTCCACGATAAAAATCGCATCAGGAGCGGTTTCAACGAGTTTTGCGTACTTTTCTTTGGTATTCTCGATTTCTTTTTCTCGCTGTTTTCGCTCCGAGATGTCACGGATAATTGTCGTGAAAAGTCGCTGCCCATCGTGCTCGTGCTCATAAAATGAGAACGCTAAGGGCAGCTCGGACCCGTCCTTGTGCAACCCGACTCGTTCAACGTACTCATGATCTACCTCCCGCGTATCCTCATGAACGCGTCGAGAGAACGATTCATGATAGGCTTCCCGGTGTCGGTCCGGAAATAATTTCAGTATCGAATGGCCAACGAGATCGTCGTCAGACCACCCGAAGAGGCGTTCAGCCGCGTTATTTGAGAATACGATAGTTCCGTTCGAGTCGAGGGTGAGAAACCCATCGAGTGCGTGTTCGACGAGGTCACGAAAGAAAGTGGTTTCAGCGCTAAGATGCGCTGCAAACTCTTCGGCAGTTTTCTCGTAATCGGGTTGGTGAGTCATGGTGGTATGCGTTGGCGTAACACTATTTGGTGAAGAGAATGAAGAGCGAGGATCACTATAACACTTCGGATAATTTCATCCGCTCTGGTCCGAATCATGAATGATTGCTAAATAGAGAAGCAATAACCGATTTTCATCGGTATAATTTCCGTCCTACGCCCTCTAGCCACACATTTTCGGGACAGTGTGTCAGTGGTGTTTGTAGCAGTTCGAGAGCCGCAACCGTCCATGGTCGCATCTGATATGTGTTCGTAATCTAAACGAACGTCTGACGAATATACTTGTGGCTGGCATTCGAGGCGTTCCTTAATGGATCAGGATTTCCTCGATATGGACTCGGTCACTCTCGAATTCACAGCCGAGGAACTCGAGCAAATTGATGACATTGCATTTGCTCACCATCGGGAGAATCGTGATGCAGCAATACGTGACCTCCTCGATCAGTGGTTGAAAGCTCGTGATAACTAATCCAAGTACGTAGCTGGGAAATCAGGAAACATCGAATTCGACGATTTCGGTCGACCCACAGGCAGAACACGCTTGCTCGGTGGCCGTCAGCGTCGCCCCACAGTTGCGACATTCGTAAATACGATCTTCGTCGACTAACCACTGCCGTACCGCAGCAGAGAGTGACATAACCGTTCTGTTCTTGCGAGCCCCACTAATAAGTATCCGTCTCTTTCATTGTCCCCGTTATAACATAGATGCCGACCATTTGAGTCACAATCTCGAATGTCGCTTACAGTTCGGATAGAGCATAAAAGATGAACCCAACGGAACTAGATGTCTCAATTAGAACCGTGTGTCGTCAGCCATTTTGTGACGTCGATCGAGGATTCGCAATCACAACCTCGAGAAAATCTTCGAGTTTCTACAAGTACAACAGCGACCGTCCTTATTCCGTCGATCAATTCGATGACCTCGGAATCGTACGATGGAACAAACATCGATATCAACACCGAACTTGTCGGGAATACCAAGCCAATCTGTGTACATGGCTTTCGTGATGCCCGTGAGAACACGCCAATCGCTTTCTCTGAGTTGCCCCAGTAGTTTTGTATAATCAGGTTAAGCTAGCGGATAATGACTGACTTTCCCACTGAAAACGACGATGCAGGCCCATCATCCCAGGAGGAACAGACCGACCACCAGAACATCTTATTTCACGACATCCCTGATCATTTCTTCGCGGCCCTCACTAACCGACGGAGACGTTGCGTGCTCGCCTATCTATCCAACGCATCGTCCGACAGTGCGGCGATACAAGAACTGGTTGATGATATCGCAGCGCGAGAGCATGGCAACAAGGTGGATTCTCTCGACGAGATTGAAATCACGCTCTTCCACCATCATCTTCCGAAACTTGCTGATATCGGACTCATCGAGTTCGACAAACGGAGTGAAACAATCCGCTATCGTGACGATCCACGAGTCGAATCGCTACTGGCGCATTTTCAGAGCTAGGATTACTGGCCCGGGCAAGATTTTATCCTTCGTTTGATGCCGATGAGACGTCCTGTGGTGGGGTGACTTGAATTTCACCGTCCCAGTTAATTGCTATTTCGCACGATGCGTATTTGAAGGTGACATACACTCCGTCGTGGTTGGGTGCGTTGCGTCTGGGTTTGCCAAACAGATCTTCGAGTGCATCTGGATCAATCACATCGTATAATGGATCGAACTCCCGAGGTGGATCTCCTGTGACTGCCGACACTGATCGAATGATCGTGGTCGTTAGATTCTCGACATTCCTTGTGTCGTATTGAGCGTAATAGGTCTCCGTCTCTGGATCATATCCAACCCGGTCTTCTCGGAGCGTCTGTTCAAAATCGACTGACCGATTCTCACCGGAAACGTTCCCAGTCATTAGCACTATTTAGAGAGTGATGTTACAAGGACTTTCTACCGTGATAATGAGATAGATGCCAATAGAGCACCTAAATACTGAAATAGAGAACGTGCGTCACTCGTCATCGAATGCAAGCGCGAAGACCTTCTGCTGGGCTGTCCGGAGATGCTGTGTGAACGTCGGGGGGGAGACATCCAACATGTCCGCGATCTCTTGGCCTGTACTTTCCCGAGGCGATTCGAAAAATCCACTCAAGTACGCAAGCTTGAGTACACCCGCTTGGCGATCCGTAAGTGGTTCTTTGATCGCCATCTGCACATCTTGGACCGATTCAGGTGACCGGTCACACGAGCGACGAGATGTGAGTTGTACCGACGAATATTTTTGTTGGAGATCATCAATGTAGCTTCGTACGTCGGTGGTGGACGGGAGATCCACGACCGCAACCGTAGTATTGCTATCAAAGATGAGCGTGCGTACTGCCCCCTTCTGTGTAGCAAGTTGTGATACAAGCGTCGAAGTAGACACGGTTGCTTTATACATACTTGTCTCATCGTGCTCGGCGACACACGTTAGCGCTGAAATCCCAGCGAGATGGGTACCTGAATTCTGAATCTCATCGACCGACGTCCGATCTCCAGTGAAAAATACGTGTGAAGAGCCGTCCCCAGTGGGAACAATGCCCTTGAATTGAAGTTGGACATCAGCATCCCGAGCGAGTCGTGCGAGGACCGTCCCTGGCGCCTGAAACTGGAGCGTGAGCTCGACGACACTGTCCGTCTGTGCAGTCTCTTGTTTCTGGGCGGCATGAATCGCGTGGGCAATCGTTCGGCCAAGTTCATCCAATACATGTTGATTGCGTTCATTCGGCTGTGGCTGCGCAGCATAAACTGTCAGGACGCCATACAGCGTTTCTTCATAGAGCAGTGGAATGCTGATGCAGGAGCGGGCACCTTCCCCAAGAATGGCCTCTCGACACGAACCAATTCGTCTATCGATGGCGATATCCGCAACGACCTGCGTATCCCGAGTGGCGACTGTGGCAGCGATGGGATTTTGGTTTGTCGTATTGTGGTCGATGGTAATCGTGCGATCCTCCACAATGGCACTATCGATACCGACCCACTCACGTGGTTCAACCGTTTCTCTGATCGCATCGAATTCGCCAATCCATGCGAACTCGAAGAGATCAGAGTCTGCTATTTGCTCACAGACTGACTGATCGATCTCGGCGACCGTACCGGCCCGCACAAGTGCTTGATCTATTTGCCGAATGAGGGTGTTGAGCTGATCGAGACGTGCTAATTCTTGATTTTGTCTTTTTAGCTCCAGTTCGCCTTCGGCGCGATCCCATGCCGTTTTGACAGTCGTGGCGACCGTTTCCACGAGTTCGACCGTTTGCTCGTCGAACGTCCCGGTCCGTGTCGAGCCAGCACAGATGACCCCGTATCGTCCCAGTGGCGCGAGTATCCGGCTTCGTAGTAGCGACCCCGACGACGCATTTGCAGGCGTATTGAGATCGTTATCGATGTCAAGATCGTCGTCGATGAACGTTTGCCAGACGTGCTCAGAGAACTCGTCGGGCAGTCGAATTGCAGCGGGGTCTATCTCCGAGTTCGTGTGACAGGCATTCTCTTGAAGTTCACCAGTTGTCTCGTCGTAGTGCCAGAGTGCGGCGCATTCGACGTTGAGGATATCCAGTATGAGTTCGGTGACGCGGTCGTTGATCGCCTCTGTATCAGCGTTAATGAGTTCCTGGCTCGCGGCATTGAGCCGTTCAAGGGAGGTGTTGGTCTGTTGCAACCGCTTTTCGCTCTCTTGGAGTGCTTGTTCTGCTTGGGTGCGCTGGACTGCCTCCCAGGTGCGCTCGGCTGTTTCCTCAATCATCGCGATTTCGGTGTCCGTCCACTCTCGGGGAGTCGACTGGTTAACAATGAAGTATGCGGTGAGGCGACCGTCCTTAACGAGGGGGACACCCATCCACGCACAGATGTCCATTTGCAGGTATCTGGGCTCTTCTTCGTCGCTCAGCTCCGAAACAGTCGAAAAATCGTTTATCACCAGAGTTTCACCGGCCTGGAACCCATCAGTGATGTACCGGCCATACTCATCGAGGTAGTGTTCACCGACCAACGACGGAACGTCACCGCGGTAATAGTCTGCGTGGATCAGATTCGTGTTTCCGTCCGCCAGCACTTCGCCGTATAAGGCGCGATCAACGTCCAGGTGCTCCCCGATGATGCGTGCGGCCTCGTGCTGCATCTCGACGGGATCAGCTATCGGGCGAAGTGCATCAACGAGTGTGACGCGGAATGCATCTAGTTCCGCCTGCTTTCGCCGTTCCTCTTCTCGGTGCTTGCGCTCGGTAATGTCGAGGAGGGCACCGTTCATCCGAATTTGATTGCCATTCGCGTCGTACTCAACTCCGCCACTTGCCAAGACCCATCGTTCGTTGCCATTCACGTCCTGTACTCGGTATTCGGTCTCGAACTCGTCGGTCTCGTTGACAGCCGCCTCAAGTGCCTGTTGCATCTGGTCCTTATCATCTTGGTGAATCGACGCGATGTAGTCATCAAGGGGTGTGCCCGCAACGGCCGTCTCGGGGTCAATGCCAAATGTTTCCGCAACGATTGTGTCGGCAGTAACCAGATCAGTATCCAAGTCCCACGTCCAAATCCCGATAGATCCCGCGGTGGTCGCGACCTCCAATTGTTCTTTGGCCTCCCGCAGTGCCTTCTCTGTCTCCTTGCGATAGGTGACTTCGACTGCAATATTAAATATCCCACCCACCGAGCCATCCGCCATTGGAATCGGGTTCATAGTATAATCGAACCAAGCGTTCTCGATTTGGCCACCTCGATCGAGTGCCAGTATCTGTTCCTGATTTTTCGTGGCACCTCCACCGTCCATCACATCCGCGAAAATCGGCTCGATCGCCTCCCAGATCTCTGGGAATACTTCTTGTGCCGGCCGTCCCAATGCGTCCGGATGCTTGTCGCCAATCAGTTCTTGCCAGGCATCGTTGTACAGGAGTGTGAGGTCGCTCCCCCAGTAGATTCCAATCGCCTCTTTCGCACGTAGCATGATGGAAACTGCTATTTGCAACTCTTGAGGCCAATCGTCCATCGGGCCGAGTGGTGTCGTGGACCAATCTTTTTCACGAATTCGCTCGGCCATCTCACCATCAGACTGTAAATCAATGGCGCAAGTATCCGTATCTGCTGAGGTTTCAGTACTCCGGCGTGAATTTTGATCGGGGGCAGTTTTTAGGTTTCGTTCAGTAAGTGGGCGCCACCACACCCGCCCACGAGCGCCGACCTTTTTGTTTCGAGAACGCCGTCGTCGACGAGTGTATCCAATTTGTTGTAGATAGTTCGGTCAGTACAGTCGAAATTCTCTGCGACCTCTGTGGTAGTTAACGGGGTTCCAGGTGGACTAAGAGCGTTGAAAACATCGAGAACGGTCGCAGGCGATGGTGCGGACGAACTCATACCACTACGTGGCGCTGAATATGCAAAAATATTCTGTCAAGGGAAACTACTCAATACTGATGTCGAGGCGATATGCATCCCATCCGGCCTCACTGTCGCTGGTTTGGCTCATTACAGGTAACTACGACCACCGAAATCCCCTTGGGTAAGCCAGGTCCACTTCCGAATATTCCAATAGAGGAAATGTCGATGGAAATCGGTGTGAGTGCTGGGCGTGCTGGCTACCCACTTTGAAGCAAGAGTCGATGTTCTGCGACCGTCAGTTTGGAGCGAATCGGTACATTTCTATCCGGAACTCCCTCTGCGGGACGAATCTCAAAAAGATCGGTAGTATCGATTGTCAATAGCCCGGCCGAATCGGTTCCGATTGTATTTTCCGAAAGCTCAGTTCCCACCAACGCTCATGGGAGAAAGGCAAGGAAAGCCGCTGGCAGGGCTCTCACAATTAGCCAGGCCGTCAGCGTCGCATGATGGCGTCGGGAAGTTGCCTTGGCCAGTTGTGAGAGCGCAGTTAGAACATTGGATGGTAGATTAAAACGCGTTCCGGTAACACAAATGCTGATTGTAGTAACCCACATACCCACCAATAGCATCAGGTAGTACGTTCCGACAGCTACTCAATTTTGAAGCGTAGCATGACTATCTGCATTCATAAGTTATGAGTTGCGTTTGGATATAATATATAGTGACAATCCAAAACCTCAGTAGTAGCTATGCAGAACTCTTATGTACCTACACCCCATTTTATAGAATAGATTATGACAGGATATTATGATCTCATTCTCGGCTTGATCCCGCTCGCATTGATCGGTGTAACCGGCGCAGTCAGTGCTGCTGGGCTTTCACTGGCAACTGCAGTTCCTGTCGGTGCAACCGTCTCTGTTCTCCTCATCGGGCATGCACTATTCGTTAATGGCCCCGTCGATATTTCTCCTGAATCGACATCGGTTGCTCCCACTCCCCCGACGAACTCGGCTGACTAAGTTCGCATCTCTGCGGTCTGATTCTACTCTCGTGTTTGTTCGGCAATTGCTCTGACAGCGTATTCAATGGAATCGCGCTTAGTCCACGTGAAATGACGATCGTTCCGGTCGAGGAGTTCGAAGAGTTTCACAATCATCGCATATTCGATTATCGTCCGGCACCGGACTGGTTGTGACACTTGTATACCCACGAGAACGAAAGGTCAGCTTCAGCACTTCGAAAACAAAGCACAGCTATTGCGTCACATTTCTAACGAGGCTGGCAGAGACTTGTATTCACTCTACCGGTTATGAGAAAAAAGTGGAGTGATTGCATGGCAGGCATCAGCGTTCGAAAAAGATCTTGTTGACGAGATTCCAGAACCAGAGAATCCAGAGTGGCCTCACTGACGAGGTCCCCTTCGCTATTCAGATCCGTAATCCGTGAGTCGGAGTTTCCCCTCGACTTCGTAAACATGGCCCTTGTTGTAAAGTCGTTCGATGATATCTTCGGCAGCAGGCCGCTCGAGATCTTCTTTCTCGGCTAGAACGGCATAGGCTTGCTCGTAAGTAAGTTCACTACCAGGTGGGATCGTGCTCGCGAGTGCCTCGAGGGCTTCTTGCGCGAGTGGTGTGAGTGGCGATTTACCATTTGGACCCATTCGTACGACCAAGTTCGAGGACGCGATAGGTAAACCCTCGGACAGAGTCACCTCGTAACACTCTTTGGCTCATTATGACAAGAAGAGTAATCATACCGAATCCGAGTACAGTACGGTCCACGGGCAAACTATTTTCCCTTCTTCCGTGAAATACTGATACATGACAGAGTTTGTGCCGGTAGCCACGACCGACGAACTTGACGACGGCGAAGGGACTGTCGTTGAAGCAAACGGCCATACAATTGCCCTCTTCAGAGTTGATGGCGACTTCTATGCCATTGGTAACAATTGCACACACCAAGGTGGGCCACTCGGAGAAGGAGAACTTGATGGCACGACCGTTACTTGTCCATGGCATGGCGCACAGTTTGACATCTCTTCTGGGGAGGTGCTCGGACCACCCGCAGACAAACCCGAACCAGAGTACGAAGTCCGCGTCGATGGTAATGAGATACAGGTAGGCGTTTGAGTCGCGTCACTCACGAGGACTGCGACCAAGTTCTGGAACTGTTCCAGATCACTGACTGTGCTTAATGAAATTGATCTGCAAAGCTTGTCAAGTCTCTCTCCGTAGAAATTGTACTGATATTGGTCGACTTCGGCTGACTACGCCCGTCGACAAAGGATATCCTTCCCTTCTGTGGACGCGCTCGCCGAACTCGATGGGTCGGACGTGACGGTCAAGGAGCGCCGCGTGAGTCAGCAACAGAAGAAAGCCGAGATCGTGGCGATGGACATGGGCACAGCAGAAAAGCTGAACGAGATGCGATATCACGAGTTCGATCTCCTCGAGGATGGCGCAGTCACGGGTGGCGTCACACCGTTGTGACTGGACGTGACGTATAGACCATCTCTGGTTGCGGCTTGGGGCGGTTCCTCACGTCTCCGACGACTCGTATCCTAGTCACAACTAAGAAAGAAGTTTAATTCATTCAGTAGTAGTGTGTCTGTATGTTACAGTTGCCTCGTGGTTTCGCTTTCGTGTTCGGTCACAACGGGTGTGACTCGTCATTCCGGTCATAATTTGTTAATTCAGCCGCGTTCGTGTGACACATGAATTGTACCACGAGTGGATGCCACCAGATCACTCCCATCGGAAGCATCTGCATAACTCTCAACTGGGGTGATTTGGGAGATGTATTGACTCTCTGGTCACATCTCGGGAGCTTCTCGAGAGGACAACTTGACATCTAACTCGATCAAAGTCACGAATCAGATTGTAACTTGACCGACGTGATAGTCACCACTCCCACAGTAGTACGAACATGATTCCCAGGAAACCGAACAGAACGATATACATTGTTGCAAAGACAATACCACGTGAGAACGCCCAGTAGCTCCAAAATCCAACGACAGTCAATAAAGCGAGAGTAAAACATCTATATTGTCTACTTGGGAAGTAGCCATTATACTGCCGTTGTTCATATAGCGACATTATACTATCTTTGTACGTCTATCCCCTTATTTCCGACCGTCACAGATGACAGTTAGTAACAATAAAATTCTCACGAGATCCAACGCGATCGCCTATTCGTGTTCAATGGTTGGCAGCTCTACGAACAATCGGCAGTGGCCTGATTCGGACAGCAAAAAAGTGGAGCTGTTACTGCTCGGTACTGTCCATATGCGGTGATCACCAGTGTATAGTCGTTCTATCGGGCAGTCTCTCTCGTCCACCCGTTTTCAGCGAGATATGTCTCGAAGTCAGTGAAATCGAAACCAACGTCGCGCCGAAGCCCCGCGATGTCGGCCTCGTAGCCGTGTTCGTTGATCCACTCAAAGTACATTTTGAGCGTGTGTAATATGCTAACAACACCACGAAAAAGTTCGCTAGTCCGTTACCACAGTAGGAGGGCCGGTATCTTAGATGGGTTAGAGAGGTATGATGTCAATGACAGCTGCTTGTCCATCTGAGATTCTCTTCCTCACCCGAGTTGTGAGGCACCAAGTTAACGAAGAAAAATGAGAACAATAGCTTCTAGTGAGTTAAGAGAGCATTCCAATCATATCTTTCCAAGCCATCTAAGAAGAATTAGACTTGCGCTATATCAGATGACATTGTTCCCGGATTTCGAAGCTAAACCAATACTAGGAGAAGCTGTCTCAGCTATCATAACCATCTTAGAAGCTGTCTGAAACCCTGTTCAGTACGGTGAGTTGAATGATAATAAGCGATTCAGAAGATATTCTATGACCTCATATACAGAGATTCTCTCTAAGATGATCAGCGGTGATTCAAACGAGTAAGCAATTCATCGTCGTCTATCTCCTGAGTCCTTTTCATCGCGAGTTCGATAAGAATAGGGTAGTAGTCGCGATTTTTCTGGAGTGATTCACCGTATTCGCGCTTGTATTTCGCGTTGATCTCGTCGAATCGGATATCCAGTTCGGTGTGTTGTTCTTCGGGGAGATACATCAGCACTGACGGCCGATCCTTCACAGACGTCTTCTCGTTCTGTTTTGTCTTTTTGTTCTTTTCTGGTTTGTCGGCCTTAGCAGTCTTAGACAGATTATCTGTCTTTCCCGTCTTAGACAGACTATCCGATTCTTCTGTCTTCGAAAGATCGTCTCGATTTTCTGTCTCGGGTGGCTCTTCTTTCTGAGCGTACCGACTACCAAAGGGGTCGCGGTTCTGTGTCTTATCTCTCGCCATCGATACCCTCCAACGATTCGGCAATTTGCAGATATACCTCTTCCATGTCGCAGTCTTCTTCGTGTTCAAAAATCGAGACTCCTGCGTTCCACGCTCGCTGTAATGCAACTCGCTTTCGTATCTCCCACACTGGTGCCCTTTCCTCGAACACTTCTTCGAACCACTCCATCATCTCGGTCGCTTCGTTGTCCGTCCCAACTTCGTTGGCGACGAGCCCCACTTCTTGAATCTCCGTTCCAAAAGCGGCTTCGAGGGCATTGATTTGTTTGAACAACAATTCAAGCGCACGGATGCTCGTCGTCTTCGTCTGCGCTGGGATGAGCACGTTTTCGCATGCGAGAAGCGCATTGTCGGTCAGGACGCCCAAGTTTGGTGGACAGTCGACGACGATATAATCGTACTCGTCGAGATTATCGAGTGCCATATTGAGGCGATTTTCACGGTTTGGCACGCCAGCCAACGCATCTTCGATGTTGATCATATCCTGATGACTTGGAATGACATCCACCTCGGAATGCGCGTAAACAAGTTGCGCTGTTTCGTCTATGACGTCTAAATCAGGTAAGACATCATAGAAGCTTATGACGTCTGCATCGTATTCGTCTTCTAAGCCGACACCTTCGGTTGCATGTCCCTGGGGATCCAAATCAATCAGAAGAACGTCGTATCCTAGCTGATTAAGCGCTCCTGCGACGTTAATCGACGTCGTCGTTTTTCCAGCGCCGCCTTTTTGATTACTCACAGCGATCTTAGTCGTCATACATCTCTACTCTAGTTATCCCTTCTAAGATGGGATAAAAGTATGTCAGACAAATTCTTTGTGTCGTGAATGAACCCAGATAACCAAGGAAGTTCTGGTGCTATCGAGTGGCCCACGAATTCGATCAGCACTGTAGCATACTACGACTGCATGGAGTCACTCGAGAGCGTTTTGAGACGACGAGTTGGACGGGTCAACTACGGACAGACACACCTTGGTCGCGGATGTAAGAGAAAGCCGAGTGTGAAGGTCACTCAACCGATAGGAGGAGACACACCTCCGTCGCGGATGTAACTCCAAATGGTCTCGATCTGTTTGACAAATAGTCATAAGTTTCCCATTCCATATCCCAAAGTTATTTGTATGGTAGCAGCGTAAAGTCCACTAAGTTAATTTCGGCTTTAAAAAGGGTAGTCGACTTTTCGACTACCCTTCACTCTTTTATACTCTCGATCTCAGCAAGTATCGGCAGTCTCTCGCCTTTCATTGAATCGGTTACATCCGCGACGGAGGTGTGTGTGATCCAACTTGCTTTGACCACCTGGATAATTCAGTACCAATCGGTTTGAGTCTTCTATCGCTGATTTCTCGCAAGTTTACATCCGCGATATAGGTGTCCGACGCCAAAATCAGCGACCATTTCTCGGTACTACATTCGCGACACTACCTGCTACCCCACAGATTCTCAAATACCTGCTTTGGTGGCTAGGAGTTGCGATTTTTGTTGACTTACATCCGCGACTCCCCCGCCCTTTATTACGGATGAAGAATATGTAGTAGTCAATCGTATGGTATCCGATGAGTCAGATGATCGCGACCCGCTCTTCCGATACGATGATCCCATTTTCGCTCGGGAAGAACTTTTGAAAATCAAGCACATACCCGGATCGGACCGAATCGTCGGCCGAGATAAGCATATGAAGCAGGTTGCAGAGGCGCTCAACCCTGCAATTTTTGGCCGCGAACCGACTCATCTCCTCATCTTCGGTGAAACCGGCACGGGAAAAAGTTTGATCTCGCGAAGTGTGACCGAACGCGTTATCAACGAAGCTCAGCGAGACGATATCACGGTGAAAGCTGCCTACGTGGATTGTGGTGAGCAAAACACCGAAGCTGGTGTCGTCAAGACCATTGGGCGCGAACTTAACGAGCCAACACAAAGCAATATCACGATTCCTGAGCGAGGACTCGCAACTGGTGATTACTACCGTCGTCTATGGGACGTTCTCGACAGATGTTGTGACGTTGCGATTCTCATTCTTGATGAAATCGACCTCCTCGAGGATGATGAGGTTCTTCGAAAGCTATCGCGAGCAGGTGAAAATCAACAAATATCTGATTCCAATATCGGTATTGTCGGCATCTCTAACAAGATCAACTTTGCAGATGAGCTCGGTGAGCGCGTCAAATCCAGTTTTGCACGCGACGAACTGGTTTTTCCCGCGTACGATGCAACCCAGCTCGTCGATATCCTCGAGAATCGTCGTGATGCTTTCCGTGAGGATGTCCTCGAAGGCGACGTCATTCCCCTGACCGCAGCACTCGCAGCTCAGGAACACGGGGATGCCCGAAAAGCAATCGATATTCTTCGAAATGCTGGCCGGATAGCTACTCAAGCGGATACCCTGCCCGTAACTGACGAGCACGTTCGCCAAGCGAAGAAAAAGACCGAAGCCGACCGATTTGCCGAGTTAATCGCTGGCGCTCCAACGCAAGCAAAGACGATTCTGTTGGCACTTACTACCCTTACCGAATCCGAACAAGCAGACGAATTCTCTACGAAGGAAATTTACCGCCGATATCAACAGATTGCGCGTGGTACCGGTCTCGATATGCTCTCTGAACGCCGTACGCAAGAGATTTTGAAAGAGCATGATTTTCTGAATGTGATTCAATCAGAACGTCGAGGACGTGGGCGTGGTCAAGGGGTTCACGCAAAGCACCGTCTCCTCGAAGAACCCGACATAGTCAAATCCGTTCTCGAGCAAGATTCTCGCATCAGCGACTTCCTGTCGTCAGTTGATGAGTAGCCTTCTTGAGCTGTGCTTCATCTTCAGATAGCTCGGCAAGCCCTTCTTCCGGCGTTCTACCTCGCTCAAAGGACCGATGTGCCGTATCGAGTGCATCTGTGACTACCTTTGGATCGTCACCCATCGGCTAGGTTCTCCATAACCGATTGGAATTTATCGAATTCTTCGGTCTCGGACAGCGTGATCCCAGAGACGACAGTTTCGGCGATATCCTCTGTGAGGGCACAGACGCAGGGGATTCAACAGTCGCGGCAGATGTTTCTTCACCTCCTGTTGATCTCGTTTGTTGGCTACTTTCATTCTCCATAGATACTCTTTGTAACGGCACTGTCTAGTTAAGCGATTTTGTTGTAGAGTGGCGTTTCAACGTCTCTACCGAGAGTGGCTAACGAATCTCGTTGTCTCATCATGACTAGGTTTTCGGTGAAGCAATCGAATTCAGTCTTCTCATGATGCAGCCGATCTCACTTTCAAGAATCAGTCACTTACGGGTAGTGTATAAAACGCCGTCAATCGTACCGTTGTCGCTTGATTTTCCTTATCTAGACAGTGCCGTCGAGTGAAGATGGTGTTGAAATCGACGCTATGGGTCGATAGATTTGACGACCTGTAATGGTCGCTGGTTTCGTCGTCTTTGACGTCTCGTAGTCGAACTTTGGTATCGTTTGGTTCAAACTGCGTACGATAGTCAGATTCACAGTAACCTCCTAAATACGTCCTCCGACGGAGCGATTCGTCTGCTTGGAGAGGAAATGTTCCTTGTGGTACAGTCTGAAACGGCAGCGTTTTCTGTGGAATGGTAGTCACTCGAAGTGTGACTGATGCCAGCTGGTTTCGCGATGCAACAGAAATTGTATTGCCGATTGGCGTGCTGGATGAGTACCGTGAGGAGCTTGAATGCCAATTCATGATTACTGTGGTCAACAAGCAAGACACAACTCATCTGGTTGGTAGTCCCGTCGTTATCCCCGAAGTACATGACTGGCTCATCTCGAAGGGAATTGTTGCTCCACAATCTGAATGGAGATTGACTTCTCATCTCTCCGTCTGCTTCTCAGTGCCTACGTAAACGGTGGATCCGATCGTCCTGTATGGAAGTAGAGCGCTCGTTTCTGCTCGGGAAGTTGCGTATCATCCTCCACGTCATACCGAGCGGTACAGCGGCGCGGATACCGCGTGAAAAAGTCGAACGGAGTCCCCGGAAAGAGATCGTCCCATCGAACTCCCTGCTCAATCACGATTCGTTGGTCGTATGATTCTCCACAGAGGGGGCAATTATCCGTCTCTGGTGTCGATCTTGGCATGGCATGATCTAGTCGGTTTCGGCAAGGATGGGTTTGACGGCACTCGTCATCTCCTCGCATCGCGTCATCGTCAACGAATCCGTCGTAAGATACAGCCCAGCGTGATCGGCTATCACACGTACGAGATCGCCAATGATTTTCCGCCTATCTTTTGAACAGTAACTAATGGGAAGTGATGTTTGTTTAATACTATCTGTGGCAACAAGAATTAAATTCACCCACGCCGTAGGTTAGCAATCACCATGATCGATCAAGTGGAGAACGAAGTCGAGATGGTAACGCGACATCTCCAAATCATGCGGGAGATCATTGAAGGCGAGTCGATTGGCATCGTAAAAGTCTCAAACGAGACTGGGTATCCGCATCACAAAGTACGCTACTCATTCCGAATGCTTGAAGAAGCCAATTTAATCGAGCCAACTAAACAGGGAGCCATCACTACCGAGCAGGCTTCCGATTTCGTTGACAATCTCGAAGACAGAATTGACGATATCGAAGATACTTTAGACAGCATGGTGATCAAGGTGTGAGAAAACACACTGGACTGTTACAGTGTGTGAATCATAATGGCAACATCTGATGAGAGTGAGAAGGATTGTGTTTTGGATCTCGATTTAATACATGAGTCAAGAAAAAGGGTGATTTGGGATTAGGACATGCGCCTGGTCAGAGTGTGTCGTATGTGGTGGTGGACGATGCAACGCAGTCGCGAGAGCGAGTGCTGTTGGCGAGTGAGGAATTAGACGAGTACGATGTCGGGTTCTATCGGGAGTTGTTGGTTCGTGCAGCAGCAAGTGTCTTATCGCCGCTTGGGTGGCGTAAGTCGGATATTGAACGTGAGTTGAGCAGTATATTGAGTCCAGTTTGGCGTCGTACGGATAAGATGTACGACCCGACCGGAAGATTCTCCAGAGAACCGGTCGGGTTGGACTTGGCTAGTACTATACTACTCACCTCTGTCATGTCGATCACTCGAGTCATCGACAGAGTGGAGTTCTGGTGGTGTGTCCGGAACTGTGTTCTGTGTATACCAATAGTGGGTAGCCGACAGCATCCCAAATGCAGTTAAGACTCCGAGGATCGCTACAAACCAGGATAAACCGGCTACTGGATGGAAATGTATCCAGATCCCCGTGAAAAGGAGTACACTCCCCAGTGCGAGGCTACGATAGTAGCGATCCCATGGAAGCATTGGTCTGGTGAACACGTTCAGATAGTTGTCAAACAGTCGTATGCGGCTCGTCGGCCGTATTTTCCCGGTCTCTGGGTCATAATCTATGATTCCAGCATCGGCGAGTGCCGGAATATGGGTCTGGTACAGCGAAATATAGACTCGTTTTCGCTGTTTGCTCAGGAGGTCTGCTGGCGTCGTATTGTATTCCCATGCAGCGACATGGTCAGTCACATCGGTAAAGTCGACAGTGCAATTTTCTCGTCGTAGATAGTGAACCGCATATCGTCGTCGCATACTCTTCAACAACTCGAACACCTGATCCTGAGATAGTTTAGTTCGGTTCATTGAATCGTTCATCTGCTCAATGAATGCCTTCATGTCACTATCCTCTGTGAACAACGGTCGAGTCCAACGATGCGGAGCGCTCCATTCTACCAGGCTAGACTCTATTGGTCGACTTTGTTATCTCGGTGCTATTTATGGTTAGCAGACCTATACAGCCGATATCATAGGTATAGGATTATTACTCTTTGTCGAGAGAGTATTTGAACTGTGGTTTTAGCACTGCTGTTCACCTTCAGTACTCGTACTCACTACATTGGTGAGGGCATTCCCTGACTGAAGGTACTCGGTTCCGCCTTGAAGGAACTCCCTGTTCGAAATAATGAAGCGTCTACTTCCAATCAGGAATCCGAATTGGTGATGCTGTGACTATCAGCCGACTAGATCTCCTGATTTTGATGCTGTCATTCGCATTCACATTTGCAGACTCGTCCTATAGAACCGGTGGCGAAGTCACGAAGCACTACTTGCCGATTACAACGTTATAATAGAGAGGGATCGCGAGAGCGACCCCCTCTGTTTCGCAGAAATAGACGCACTCCACCGTAACCAACACCCTACTACCACCATGTTTCACCGGCAGTGCGGTGTGAATCTTGTGTGGTGGTGTAGTTCGAAAGGGGGGTTCGACGAACCCCCGTGAGTACAACGCTATAATCAGCGCCCTCCCTTCGCCGCGTTGGCTTCGTGTGCTCGCATCCACCCGGCGAGGTCGGGATGGGCGAACGTGATCTCGATGTGATGGCCACCCTCCTAGTCACTGGTAACGCATGGTTAGTCACCGAGAAAGGAGGACTCGCCTCTCGTCTTTCCTTCGTCGGTTTCAGCAGAGCTCTCCCACCAAGGACAGATGAAAATCACCAGATGAACGATTTTCGACGCCCAGGACGGTGATTCCGTCTTTCGTTCTATCGCTGTAACGTGATCATCTATCTTCGACAGTCGTTGTTCGATATCTTCTTCAAAATGTGCCAAAGCTTCTCGATCAATATGTGGGTTCTTTCGGAAACGTTCCAACTCCGATTTAATATCGAGCAAAGCACGTGCTCGTTCTTCTGGGTCTTGTTCTGCCGCTCGATCCAGCCGCCGCTTAATATGATTGACTAGAGACTTCTTCATCGTTCCCCCACCCGGGCTAATGATGTGATAAGAGATCAGGGAACCCGGTATAACCGCATCTTTGGTATGCTATTGTCCATTAGATTTCTACTGGTAGAGTGGACGGTTTTATCCTGATCGATCTGATTCTATATTCTTCAGATTTTCTATGGGAACGATTACAACATATCTCCGAATCGTATTTTCACAAATAACTGATTTCTATAATAGCTGTCGAACATACCTCTACAAACGGTTCGTTCGGTGGTGTCGCTCGTGTCTTCGCTTTACCGGTTGAGTTCTAGCGTCGTATGGTCAAATCATTCATACAAAAAATATCCGAGATACATATGTATTGAGTGACACGCGTGGATATAGCTCTCACAGTATCAACGTCGTTTTCTAAATCGAGTAGTAGACGAAATGCGAGTTATGTGTTGAATTCTGTCCCTAGACAGCGTCTGTATTTCTACTCATAACTCGTTGGGAGAGTTTGGTTATCGACCTCCAAGTTAAGATGATTCTCTTTGAGAGACAATCAATCATGTAAAAATATACCTCCTTGTGGAGGGTAATTTAATAATTGCTATCGTGTGGATTGGTAACGTATGGCTTCAGAAGAAAGCACGCTTTATACGACCAATACGGAACGCTCCCAGCGACGCATCGACGATATCGATCTCGATGACTTCGCTATGCAACCAGTCCTGAAGTTCGTCATCGCATTTCTTATCGGTGGTGTCTTTTTTCTCCTCCCCGTTCCGTACCACGGGGAAATCACCGTCCCTTTCGATATCGCTGTCAGTTTCATAACCGAGACGTTTCCGACCGCGGTCGGGGTTTATTCGCTGACGATCATCATCGTTGGCGGTGTCCTAACGACGCTCGCGATGCTCGGTGACGGTACGTTTTCGGGGTATGACCTCACGTACTTCGAGACATCGAACGTCTTTTGGGGACTTCGGATCGCTGGACTCATTCTGGCACCGATAATGTTCTTCAAACTTGGTCCTGAGATGCTTCATACGGCTGGGACCGGCGGTTTGATGTGGGGTTCATTAGTGTATAGCGTCGGAGTTATCATCCCAATTGGTGCCATCTTCATCACCATCTTCGTCGAACTCGGTGGTCTAGAGTTCGTTGGTTCGCTCTCACGCCCAGTGATGAAGCCACTGTTTAAGGTGCCCGGTAGAGCAGCACTCGACAGTCTCGCTTCGTGGGTCGGTTCCTACAGTGTCGGTCTCTACGTCACCCGGAACGTCTTCGAAAACGGTGGTTATCACAAGCGCGATGTCTTTACGATTGCCACCTGTTTCTCAACCGTCTCTATCGGATTCGTCGGCATCGTTGCCGCGACGCTCAAGATACTTCCGTTGTTTCCGCTCATCTTCGGTGCCTACTTTTTCTGTGTCGTCGTCGCTGCTATCATTCTGGTTCGGCTACCGCCTATTGCAACTACGTCGAAAGAGTATATCGCAGAACCCGATCCCGAACTCCCGTTCACTGGATCACTCGGCGACTATCTTCGACTCGCGGTCAGTGAAGCTACTAAAAAAGCGAGAGACGGTGATACGTTCGCACAAGCTGCGAAACGTGGATTCGTTGATGGCTTGAAACTCACGACACTCATACTCGGGACCATTCTTGCGGTTGGATTGGCCGCGACGATGTTATCTGCCTACACGCCCGTGTTCGATATCCTCGGCAAACCACTCATCCCGATCATCGCAGCGTTGGGAATCCCCAATGCAGAGGCTGTCGCTCCCGCTACCATCGTCGGCATCACTGAAATGTACGTCCCGGTACTCTTAGTGACCGAAACTGCTACGAAAGCAAAGTTCTTTGTCGCTGTGCTCGCCGTTTCACAGCTGATTTTCTTCTCGAGCGTTGGGCCAATGATCATGGATATGTTCAGTGATATTCCGATTCAATTCCGTGATCTCGTTGCCTTGTTCATTATGCGAACGATCATCCTCGTCCCTCTCATCGCTGGAATCACTCATCTCCTAGCTGCATTCGGAATACTCTAGTCTTCGGAGGAGATCGGACGATTTTCGCGTTCTGTTTGTTCTGCACCTGCTTCTCTGCGGGGTATCTGTCGCACATCATTGAGAGTACAACCCAAGTAACCCCGAGTCCCGTCCGTTTCCCGGACGAGATAGGAGTACCGGCTACGTGATTTGGCCAGCACCTCGTCGGGATGCGAACCGTAGACATCCAAAAACCGCCCATTTGTGGGTGTGGGAGCCCGGCGTCTCGAGGCGTGGGAGGCCGTCACTTTTGTTCAAAAATCAACTGTGTTAGGCAGCAGGACGTCCGGCGGTGGTGTCCTCACTGATCGTCTCACCGAATTCCTCATCATCATGCGAAGTAAGCTCGGTGTAGGCTGTTGCGAGCACAGCAGCCGAGAAGACCGTCGTGATCGCGCTCGCAGCCTGTGCGAACACTAAGGCAACGATATCGCCAGCGAAGCTGCCACTCGCCAGGTCACCGAGACCGAAGGCAAGGTTGACGAGTGCTGTGAGGAGCACAACGGCCACACCCAGGAACAAGAGGTTGAGGCGATAACCCCGCGTCAAACCCCAGCTGCTGCGGAACGCTATGATGAAGTTCTGGTCTTCGACAGCCACGTAGACGGTCCAGAACGCCAAGGTCACGAGCAGGAAGATACCCGGAACGACCAACGCGACTAAGCCTAGTCCAACAATGATTCCGTAGACGATCATCCCGACGAAGAGATTGACCCCGGCCCAGATTATATTTCGAGTGAAGTATTCTTGGGAAAGGTGTTCGGTTTCATCGCTCACGAACACGCGAATGGCCGCGATACTTACCACTAGTAACACGATGCCCAGCACGAATGAGACGATAGTCGCACCAAGCGGTGGGACGAGCAACGACGGATCCGCTTGGACACCACTGGGTGTAAACTGCGGTCTGGTGACCCACCGGTCAACACTGAGTCCTAGTACGCCGTTGAGGACGGAGAGGACGAAGATTATTCCCATGAGCATGAGCCCATTTCGTTTGATACTACGACTGTAGCCTTGTTTGAGCATGCTGGTGATGTTAATTGGCATAATCACCTATCTAATACGTTATGTGAAATGATATAGATATCGGTTAATACCTCACAGATTAATGACGTTTTCTGATACTTCTAATAGTTCGCTATGTCAATTCATGACGTTCGTATCTATGTTTGTATTAGCGTTCACACTAGAATAGTGTGGTGATTTCGAGTTGTCGGCTGTACACTCCCAATATGAGTGATATCACAAATCGCAAAACCCGACCGACTGCTCGTCGATGGATTTCGCACTGCAATCCAGAATCGGTGTGAGGAAAACGAGCTATCCGGTCGGAATCGTCTGTGTTTGGACCGAATCGGTCCCGAGTCGTCGTTCGATAAGGGCGAAGAGTAGATCCAGCCCGATCGCGAGCAGTGCGCCCGGAATCGCCCCGGCAAGGAGTTGTGGTGTATCGAAAAGGGAGATGCCGGTGATCACCCAAACTCCGAGTCCGCCACCGCCGATGAAGAATGCGAGATAGGCGGTCCCGACGTTGAGAACCGCACTCGTCCGAATTCCGGCGAAGATAACGGGCAAAGCGAGCGGCAACTTGATCTTTCGCAAAATCTGGTTCTCGGTCATTCCCATGCCACGGGCCGCCGCGACCGTACTTTCATCAACGTCTTTGAGGCCAGTAACGGTGTTCGTGAGAATCGGCAACAGCGCGTAGGTGAACAGACCGACGAGCGACGGTAGAAACCCAAGGCCGAGCAGCGGGAATACCAGAGCGATAATCGCGAGCGTCGGCACCGTCTGTGCAACGTTTCCGACACCCATCACTACCCGTTTTGCGTGTTTGTTTCGGGTCGCAAGGATGCCCAACGGGATGGCGACGACGATGGCGAGGGCCACCGACACGAGGACGAGCGCGAGATGCTCCCGTAACAACGTGAGAAACGTATCGGAGTGCGAGAGGATGTACGTGAGCGCCGCATCGACTTCCGCCGGGAAATCATGCCGAGCCGTACAGAGTGGCAGGAACTGTTCGCATCGATTCCACCGCGACAGCGTGAGTTTCTGAACACCGCAGTCGAGAAGGGATATTTCGAAATCCCTCGGGAAGTGACCCTCGAAGAACTCGCCGAAGAGATGGGAATTACGAAGACTACAGCATCGAATCACCTTCGAAAAGCCGAACACACTCTGATTACATTCGTCCTTCCGTACATCAACCTCGCTGTCACCGACAACTGATACACTGATGTTCAGTAGTTGTGTTCACTACTGAATCTCAACACCGAATCTTTTGTAGATATTTCTCTCAGTGAACCGATTCGACGGTCATGTATTGACCGTGATTTTGCTCGGCTTGACGATACTGGTGCTCGCAACGGTCAATCATGAATGGTCGATGGAGTGAGTTCGCTCAGTCAAGGTTAATTATAAGTTGGAATCATCCTGAATGTCAGACCACATGAACTGGAACGTCAGAGAGGCCAAGGACACGCTTCGTCGTTGAACCAATAAGCGGCTTGTCAGGGTCTGACCGTCCTCGTCTTCCCATAACTACTAGATCGACGTCGTTTTCATGGACATACTCAACTATCTCGTTTTCTGGGATTCCTGATTTTACGACGGTAACACAGTCGACTCCGCTTTCTTCGGCTTGTTTTTCTACTTCGTTTACGAATTTGCGTCCCTTTTTCTCTAGTCGCTGCCGTGTTTCCTTGATGTCGCTCGGGATTGCGACGAAACCTGCGTCCCCCATGTCCATCACGTACAGTGCGTGTACTGTTCCATTGCTCTCCTTTACGAGTTCTACTGCCTGTTTGGTTGCGCGCTTTGCCGCTTTGCTTCCATCCGTCGGCACCAAAACGTGTTTGTAAGATACTCCCCCCGTTTCGTCCATAGATACTGCTTCAACTCGGTGTCTAATGAAACAACACTCATAATTTCGAATCTCACATACTTAGTCGAACAGGTGGGACGTTTCAAAAGCGACGCGACGGGTCACTCACCTGTCGTTCTCGTGGTTGTATTTGCTTCAATTCGAACGTGGGCTATTCTCGTCGGATGTATTCGAACGAGAGTTTTCCCTCCACTGAATTGTGAGAATCTCACTTTAAGTAGTCGCGACCAGCTTTCTCAATACGGAGGCGCTGTTCGGTGTCACTGTCCGACTGGCGAGCAGATTCAAGCCGAGAATTGATTAGACGGTTCCGTTGTTCTCCCCAGTCGTTCGGTGAATGCGTATGGATGTATTCTACCCAGCAGACGTCTCGCTCTCGCTCGTTCCCCGTGCGACGAACTCCATGACACGGCGCACCGTGTTTGGGTTGGTGTCGAGACCGTATTCGTCGAGAATCTGTTTGACGAGCCATGACGGAAGTCGCATCTTGCCGTGACGCAGGGTTCTTATTCCTCACGAGCAGGCCGCGAGTGCCAATATATTATACTGTGTTAAACAAACACACACTATGGAATCTGCTCTCGAAGGAATTGACTTCCTCGCCCGGTCGAGCCACCGAGTTGGTGTGATGGAGGGACTGATCGATGGACCTAGCGAACGACGGGAACTTCGCACTACGACGGGCGCCTCCTCACCGACCATGAGTCGGATTCTCACTGACTTCAAAGATCGTCAATGGATTGTCCAGAACGGGCCGATCTATGAACTGACACCGCTTGGCGAGTTCGTCGCCGAACAGTTCCTTGATCTTCGCGATGCGATGGAGGTCGAACGCAAGCTTCGCGACGTCTGGCAGTGGCTTCCCCGCGAGATGGAGGGGTTCTCTATCGACCTCTTCGCCGATGCGACCGTCTCCTACCCCGGACCAGGCTACCCGTACGAACCGGTCGAGCGGCTGACCCACCTCATCAAGGGAACCGATCGATTGCGTGGGTTCGACAGTATCGTGTACAAGTCGATTAACAACGAGGCGGTCTGTCAAGCCGTCCTTGACGGTATGGAACTGGAGTATGTGTACTCGCCGACCGCCCTCGAGGGAACCCTTGCTTGGAATCCCGAACGTGTCATGGAGGCCGCCTCATGTGAACACTGTTACGTTTTCGTCCACGACGATCTCCCCGACGGGAACCGGTGTGGTCTCGGTATCGTAGACGACCGTGCTGGTATCTGTTGCCACGACGCCGAGACCGGGGCACTGACGGCCATGATCGATACTGACTCGCCGGAAGCCCGAGAGTGGGCCATTGCCACCTTCGAGAATATCCGCCAAGAAGCGAGACCGGTCGAACTGTAAGCGTTGGAGACTCCCGTCTTGTCGGACCTGCTCTTGTCGACTGCGTCAGCGGATGAAGTGTAATTTCGACGAAAAGTGGTGCATGCAGGCGCCATCGACTGAAATGGACGCTCGAAGCATTCAACTATGACTGACTGAATATCCTTTCTATCTATACTACATCACTTTCTTCACAGGGTGAAACATTTCACAAGACATTTATATGTCGCTGGTAGGCGTATAGGGATCTGAGGAAACATGACCGAGAGTTATGACACCGTCGTTGTTGGTGGGGGTCAAGCCGGACTGGTAACCGGCTACTACCTGAAAAAGAAGGCGAGAGACTTCGTCATCCTTGATGCGGGCACGCGGATTGGAGACGCTTGGCGCAACCGGTGGGACTCACTGTGCCTGTTTACTCCCGCCCGCTACAGCGGACTTCCCGGTCTGTCCTTCTCGGGTTCGCCGCAGACTTTCCCCACAAAGGACGAGATGGCCGACTATCTGGAAGCGTATGCGAACCGGTTTGAGTTGCCGGTCGAACTAGGTGTCAGGGTTGATCATCTCACGAAAGAGGAGGGTCGATTCGTGGTTGCGGCGGGCAAGCGGCGCTTCCTCGCCGATAATGTAGTAGTGGCCATGGCGACACACCAGGTGCCCGTGGTACCAGACTTCGCCGAAGAGTTGGATCCGAACATCGTCCAGTTGCATTCCAGTGAATATCGCAACCCTGGTCAGTTGCAAGAGGGGGGAGTCCTCGTCGTGGGAGCGGGTAACTCAGGTGCCGAAATAGCCTTAGAGACCGTGCATGACCACTTCACTTGGTTGTCCGGACGAGACGTCGGGCATGTCCCGTTCCACATTGACTCGTTCGTGGGGCGGCACTTCGGGGTTCCATTTGTGCTTCGGGTCCTCTTCCACCGGATACTGACTGTAGACACGCCCATCGGCCGCAAGGTACGACCGAAGTTTCTCTCACAAGGTACCATCCTAGTGCGAACCAAGCCCAAGGATTTGGTTGAAGCAGGTATCGAACGGGTTCCTCGCACGGTTGGAGTACAAGATGGCCTGCCTCTGACTGAGGCTGACCAAGTATTGAAGGTGAAGAACATCATCTGGTCCACGGGATATCGTCCTGATTTCTCCTGGATTGACCTCCCGATCTTCGAGGGTGACGATCCGATGGAGCCAAACCACTATCGGGGCGTCGTGGCAGACGAACCAGGATTGTACTTTGTCGGGATGTTGTTCCTATACGCTGCCTCGTCCGAAATCCTCTGTGGGGTCGGCCGGGACGCGAAACACGTAGTCGAACACCTATCTTCCCGATCCGACGGCAGTTCGGCTATTGCTCAATCAAAAACAGGGACGACTGTTTCATAGACGGGTTGCAGCAAACGAGGTTAGTCTGCTGAATATATCCTCTGTATTTAGCACGCGCTTCGTATCATCTGTTGAGAATTTCAACAGAGCCATGAATTCGGATATGATGGACGCTCTTCGGAGACGATTGCGGTCGGTGGTATCCCCTGAGAATTCGATCTTATCATCGGTGGACCCGAGAAGGATTGTGATGATAGTGAGAGCGAATTGCTCTATGCGCGTTCCAACGAAAAATACGAATGTACTTTACTTCCCACCGGAGCGACTATCGTCCTCAATCGGGAGTTCGTCCTCGCTCACGAAGACCAGGGAGAGTGGATGGAGTTTGCGGTCTTCGAATGCAGCAAGTGTCTCATCGTCAAGTCCTTTAATGAGGGCATCGACACTCAGCGCTATTGTATTGGATTCTTCGTGTGTTTCAATTCCCACGTCTGTTAGTTCCAACTCGTGACCATCTTGCAACTCAATTGAGACCTTCATCCAAACTCGAGTTGATATACTATTGATAAAACATTTCGGGCTGTTGGAACAGGGGTTATATGAACGAGGTCCGATAATACGGTGTGGTCGCCCCATCCCCGTATGTCGGCTATGCTGGGGGAAGATACAGATACCTCGACTAGCGATCCTCATCAGTGAGTTACTGCCCAGACGTTGCTCTCAAAGAGCGAAAATACACCTGTTCAATACCGTCTTGCTCTCATGACAGTCCTATCAGTGTCGATCCTCGTTCCATTCGTCCGTACCCCCTATTACTTTGGAAGAATTTGGAGGTGAAAATAGGAATTTAACGGCTTTAAAATTGCATAGAATCGATTAGGGCTGGTTTCCGGCCATAGAATCCAGCCTTAGAATCCTACGGCTGAATGGAAATCATAAATGCAGCCTTCCACGGCTTCACACGACTGAGAACTGGACTTAACCGAGTCATTTCCATTCCTGTTACTCATCCAACCTTAAAACCGCTTATTCATATTACCATTCCAACCTTATATTTATGGGTCGATATTGGCTCATACGGTGTTATAGCGGAATAGAGCCACCTCTATTCAGCCTTAGGACAGAACTATTGAAATTCTACTAATATTCCCGGGTATACTTGTTCCTTTGAAAACATCCCCGTCGATCCGGTCGTCGAAGTATGACCTCTCTTGCGTCCCAAAGTAGTTGGTACAGGAAGCCGTTGAGAAATGAAATGAGTACTGGCCTCACTCAATGTCCTGACTGCGGATGGACCGGTAATACAAGTAATTGCGTGATCGATGACCTCGAACGACAGTGTCCTGTCTGCCACTACGTCTTTCGACGTAATTCGTAGATCGGGGAATCAATTCACACTTTCTCTGGAAGCCACCAGATAACCACCCGCCGACTCAAGTTCCCACGTTCCACCTCACCGCGTTCATGCAGCTCCTCGAGTCGCTGATGCACTGGCCGCCGTTTCATTCCAACTGTATCTGCGACCCACCGAGCGGTCACTGCTGGAAACTCGGACTCACGAATTACTCGAAGGATATCGTCATCACTCGTTTGCTGCGCAAATCGTCCCTGTTCGTCGCACTGGACTCGCTTTCCAACGAAGACCCATTCGGTGGGCCATGAGTACAAAGCCATGTGCGAGTGTATCACGACTCGAATATGGCAGCCATTTATCCCATCCTCTCGCTCTTGCTCACGTTCGCACTCGCCTTACTCATCATCCGCATCGGTGCAATTGCCCTCAGAATGACTGGCGTGTCACCCGACATTGCATCCTTCCAAGCCGCCTCTGCATTTTCGGGTGCGGGATTCACGACCGAAGAATCAGAAGTGATCACCGAGGCACCTGGTCGACGTCATATCGCCAAGCAACTGATTCGGCTCGGAAGCCTCGGTCTCGTGAGTGCCATCGCCTCACTCGTTCTCTCGTTCACGAATGCAGACAGTGGGAACCTCACTGGACTTGTCTACATCGTCGGTGGGGCAGTCCTTCTAATCCTACTCGCCCGGAGTCACTGGCTCAACCACCTTGCTACACCTCTCATCGAACGAACACTCAGTCGGACGACTGATCTCGAACTTCGAGATTATACACAAGTACTCGGACTGCAAGAGGACTATCGGGTTGCTGAAATCGATACAGAAACAGATGAATGGTTGACTAGCGGCGCCTTAGCCGAGTTGGATCTCCCCGCCGAGGGGGTCCGTGTGCTCGCGATCGATCGCGTTGATGGCTCATACATCGGGGCACCAGGACCGGATACCGAAATTCACCCCGGCGATACGGTTGTTCTATACGGGCAAGAACACCGCTTGCAAGAACTGGCGGAGCGTGATGCCAGCAACACCCAGGCACATGAAGCGGGAATCGAAGATCACGAACGACAACTCGGAGTACAGGAACAACAAACTGAGAGTGAAACCTAATTACGGTCTGTCCAAGACACAATACTCACCAACAAATCATCCAGCGAGAACCCTTCTCGGACTCCAGACCACACTCACTCTGGAAAGTGGATATCCGCAGGCACACGGGTCAGCCCGTGCGTCGAAAAATCCCGATCAAAGGCAAAAATATGTTCAATCTCATATCCACGAGCAAGCACCGCGCTCGTGTGATCAACGAACGAAATCTGCTGGTCGTCATAGCGCTCGAACTAATCACACGCTGCAGCAAACACACCTTCCCCAACGGGAAGAATATTGAAACCCTCCGAACGCCGAATCGTCTGAAGTACATCAACCGCTGTCTTGTGGTTGAACCGAGCGGAATTTGCTCAACCGTACGTACCAGCATACGGGGGACGTCGCGGCTGAGTATTTCGCAGACCAGGCAGTTGAAACAATTGAAGAGAAAAACTCGATCGTCTCATTAAACTCGAAATGGAAGGCAGTCTTAGCTCTTCTTTCCGAGAGGAGGATTAGAGCGGATCGTTGTATTGGTCGGCCGGATCCTGTTGCTCATCGACAGCTTGCGTAAACAGATCTTCATCCAACTCCTCTTCGGATTCATCGCCGGTTTCCTGGGCCAATAACCCCAGCGAGAGAAGCTCTTCGATCGCTTGTTCTCGATTCAGAAAATCACCTTGTTCGACAAGGCGATCAATATCACTCTCGATACGGTCAGGCAAGGATACCTCAAGCGTGACCATAGACACACTCTGTTCTAGAGACACATTAACTCTCGGGCTCGTTTCTCGATACGTAGTAGTGCTATTCCTCAGTTCTTGCTGTTTTCCATTCTTTCCTAGGGACAACCCCTAAAATCCATGAAGATGAACCATCCACAGTCTGTGACGCTGCCGAGAATGCACTGAACCGCGCACAGACAGAACAATTCACCTTCGATGTCGATGCTCCCGGACTAGTAAAAGTCGCCAACGAGGGCCACGAGACGCCCTCAGACCACCAGTACGTTGTCTCCATCGATGACATGACCGACGAACTGATGGCCTGCACCTGTCCGCATCACGTCCATTGCAACGCCTACTGCCGCCTTCTTACCACGTTTTCTGGAATGAATCTCAGTCATTATCGCTCTCCATCTCCAATGCGTTGCGGCACGCCGGACAATAGTTCCCGTGGTATTTACCACTCGGAACAAACGATCCAAAACACTCGTCACTCAGCTCAATACAGACGCTCTCGGCGCCGTCCGATTGAACGCTCATTCGTCCTCCAGCTCAAAACTGAGAGGTTTCCTTAGGTGGTCGCGTGCTTGGAACACGTCGTTGCTTAGTGGGTCGGCCTCAATGCCTTCGGTCTCTCGAATGAGGTAGTCGAGTTCGTCAGCAGCCGTTGCAGCGAGCTTTCTGTTTACGAAAACCATGCTGCTGCCGTGTTCTTGCTTTCGCAGTTGACCCGGTAATGTAATTGCTGGGTCGAATTTTTTCACGTTCATCGTCTCGTGGCACGCCAACCATATCGCCGAGGATTTTTTCATTAGGCTATACTCCGACTCGTCAACGGTTAGTAGTATGGTAACTACTAGCATAGTAATCGCCGTTATCGGTGGTTATCTTCCGAAACCTGTTAGAAGACCATGGATGAAAACCATCCGCAGCCCGTGACGCTGACGAGACGGCACAGACCGAACAATTTGCCTTCAACGTCGATGCCCCCGGTCTCGTCGACATCACCAACGAACTGATGACCTGCACGTGTCCGCATCACCTCCACCGCAACGGCTCGTCCGTACCGAAGAGTCCTGGGAGGGCGAGCCGGTCCAGACCCAGACCGAAACGTTGCAGGAAGCTCTCGACGAGTCCCTACGCAACTGGCTAGAAAACCTGAAACGCGAGGCTGAGAACGCATCGGACCTGGCGTAGAGGGAGATACCGTTCGTTTCTGAGAACCACCGCGTATCTTTGATAGTCTCAATGCACGGTCACGGGATGCTCATTCTTCGTCCTCAGTCGTATTTGGACACACGATTTCGCGGAGCCCCTCAAGCAGGTCGGTGTTATGTTTTTCAACGATGTCGATATCTGTCGCAACCAGAGCTGCTATATCGCTCTCCGGAGGTAAATCCATTCCTTGAGTGATGAGTAACTACTCAATTCCACCAACCAATTTAGAATAACACTGAAAGAGCAAGTACACCAAGAAATACGATCCCAAGCGCTCCAAAGAGCTGCATTAGCCGCCGATACAAAGTCGGTCGCTCCATAGAATCTCCAGTCGTTTCCCCAATATCCCACACGAGACACCCGTGACACCCGAGACAGACTGCTGTGAACGCTCCAACAGTCGCAATAGCACCACCACTCTGCCAATCGATCCCGCTCGTCCAAATCTCAAAAAGCGACCAAATGGCCCACGCTCCAATAAGTAAGCCAGGCGGGGTTCGAGGTGATCGGTATTCGAAGTTCGTCGTTGACGACAAAGAGACGCTCTATAAGAATAATAGTGCCTACTAATATCGGGAAATAATTAGTCCTGGGTTCATCCAGCCTGTTACAACGGGAATCACTATTAGGAGACGAAATTGCAGACGCCTCTACCCACAAAACGATACAATCACTTATTCTTCGCCGATTTCTTCACAGACGATTTCCCGGAGTTTTTTGAGTTTGTCGGGCCGATACTCGGCGAGTACAGCGATATCCTTCGGAAGGTCCTCGGTGATTCGCTTATGTCGTTTCTACGTAACAGAGACGGTTGTAGGGAATATATCCAACAAGATCTTTCTCCTCGTTACGAAGTTGTAAACCATTGTCTCCTTCTCTTATATCATGACACTCGATCTCCTTGTTATCTGTCGTTATGGCTACTAACTTTCCCATGGATTAAGAAGTGACTTCAAAACTAATGAAGGTTTCCAGCATGCAGTACTTGCCTACACGATGGCTCAATTTCAGTTTCAATAGTTGAGACAACTGTCAATATCGCTGAGTTCCATTAGTCCTTTCTCCATTGTCAAGTACCACATAACAATACTCAACGCACCCATTAGAAAAACTGCGAGCGTCGCACTACAATAGTCCGGTTGCCATGGATTACGACGCTCGAGCATCGTCAACGGAAAAACGTCGCTCTGATGCCAACCGTCCGTTGCGTGGTTCTGCTGGCACGACCACGCACCATTTCACAAGAGCGGGTTGCTTGTTGGTAGAAGCACCATCGACACCGTGTCGATGGCGGCCACTCTGTGGCCCCGGTGGTTCGATTCCACCCCCGTTCGTCGAATACTGTGTATTTGAGCTTTATTTGCTCTTTTCATGCGAGAGTTCGCTTATTCGGATTCCTGGCGATCGTGGCGTTTCAGCGCAGTTTGTGATTCTACACCCCGTTAATCAACGTTTGAATATTGTGACATAAAGTGGCAACCGACCAAGGAAAATGAGACTGAAGTACGCCACTCCTGCAATCCGAACGAACACCGGGAATAGGTTGAGCAACGCTTGTACGCCGAGAATAATTGCCAATATCATTAGGAATCGGAGAAGCGGACGCTGAAATCGATACGTTACAAATTCGCTGTTAAATAGTACCAGTGTTACGCAAGCTAAGAGACCACCAATACCCACACCAGCGATGAGTGTCGCAATACTCGCCGAGAACACCATTTTCGAAGTCAGCAAAATAGACCCATACAAACCCAGAGCGAGCAGTAGAAATCCCAGTTCAAATCCGAGTTCGCGCCTCGTCAATTCCTGAGACATACAACTACTATTCTCCCTGATTTCAAAAGCGCAATGATTTAGATAGAATTTGAATAGCAGCGTAATTAGAGACTGGTCGAACGCACTTCTAGGTGAGCAGCCCGGTCAAAAGATCCAGCTAGTGACGGACGTATCGTACAAAGGAGACGATAAACCCGAATACACCCAGTAACAGGAATGGGCCACCAACCGTAGATGATTCAGCACCCATCTCTGGAGAGAGAATGTAATAGGCGCCTAGAAGAGTAAATGTGGCTGCAAGCACCAAGTTCCACTGTTGGTTTGGAAATATTGTCGTTTCTTCGGATGTCGAATCTGGCGTTGACATACTCTCCTGCTGTTTTGAATATCGAACGTTATTTCCATAAGATACAGCGACTGATGATCCTACTCGACCGAACTATTGACCGTGTTGTTTTTGATGCAACTCTTCGTCTTCTGAAAAGCTGTCGTGAGAGCGCATAACCTGTACGCTTCCTCTCAATCACTGGTTCGTTGTAGCGTCCCTGTTCGCGGTGTAAACTTCGTTAGTCTCTGTTAGGCAGCATCGTTATACCCCCGAGAGATCTATATCCATCGTTTATGATTAATGAGATACGACGAGTGAATCGAGCGACGCGCGTTCAATATGGCCTCATGCTCATCTTCGGGACGCTGTGTATCATCACCGCATTCGCACCGCTCGAAGAATCGATCCGCATCACGACTGTAGGTACCCTCTTTGGGTTTACCGCTGGCATCTGGGTCTCGCACCTCGTCCAAGTCCTCCAGCACGCAACAGAGATGAAAAACGCCGATGTTAGCGGGGTAACTGACCAATGATCATTGGAGAGAACCCATGAGCCAACCCGGACCCGCCGCCAATACAGAGACAGAACCGACGTTCATTGACAGTATCCAGTTCATCACAGGAAAGGACGCCAATCTTGGTTCGTTCCTCCTTGTCGTCGGGATGGTGACTTGCGTGTTCATCGCGCTGTTCCAGTTCACCCTCCCGGCCCCGATTTCGAATCTGCTTACGGTAGGGGTGGTCTTAATCACCGTTTTCAGCGCCATCTTCGCCTCGATTCTCGACAGCCTCGGGTACTTCCAGCGGAACATTACGGTTACGACCAGCGAGGACGATGGTCAATAGACGGGTGCCAAGCCGCAGGTCCCTTCGGAAGGCGTCTGCATCCCTTTCGCCGTCGTCAACTCCGATATCGATGCTCGGGGGCTGGTAGAAGTCACCCACGAGAGCCACGACAAGTCCGCAGCCACCAGTACACTGTCTCCATCGACGACGTGACTCACGAACTGATGGCCTGTACGTGTCCGCATCACCTCCACCGCAACGCCGTCTGCAAACACATGGCCGCAGTCGAAAACGCAACTGACGACGGAACGCTCGAGACGTTCCCGTCGGAGGACGACAACGATTCCGAACCAGACAACTGCGATTGTGATGGTCTCAGTGACTTCCCGTGCTGGCCATGCGTGCAAACGGGGCGAAAAGAACTATCAGTATATGTAGACGCTGATTTCTTCTTCATTAACTGGACGGTAAGCCCACTAACTACCGGAGAACGGTTTTATTGAAACTCTCAATCGTTGATAGGCTTCAGCGGGCGTGCGAGATACAGGGCGCGTATGTTCCATGCCCCTTCGCGTCTACTTCCCTCCCCATTCTCTCGTAGTGGAGTGACGCACGGCGAACCGACCGAGTGGGGATTCGGTCCCTGGCTGGACGATCTGAACCTGCAAAGCGTTTATGAGGGAGAACTTCGTTTCGACGGGCATGGACGAGGTAGACCTCAAGTCCCTGGTGTCGTCGCTAACGCCCCAGGAGGAGAACCAGTCGATCAAGTCGTACCAGAACACGGTTTCAGTGACGTGTCCGGCATGCGACGAACCATTCGAAGACCTCGTCGTCTGCAAGCAGAACCCGACGAGCCTCAACCTCTCATTGCAACTCGACCTCTGCGTCGGCGTCGAAGACGATCGCGCATTGATCTTCACACACAGACATTAGTCGAAGGGGCGACTACCACGTCACTCCGAAGCAGACGGCGATGGCGCCGAATATACGCTCTGTATCTGCACGCTTTTCTTTTCAATTATAGAGGATTTCAACGAAGCCCGGATAACCTTTTTGCCTTTGTAGGTACAACGTACCCACACTATGAGCACTCGGAAAGTCAACTTTCGTCTTCCAGAAGAGCTCGTGACTCATGCCGATATCGCTGCTGAAGTCACGCACAAAAACCGGACCGAACTCCTAATCGAAGCACTCAGAGAGTATCTCAATGAAATCGAATCGGAAGAGAGCTTTCAGGAAGCAGTCGTTGAACTCTACCTCGCAGACGAACTTGAATTCGAAACCCTCATCGATATGATCGGTCGACAGGATGCAGAAGCAGTCCGTACCTCAAAGCAACTTCTCGATGAGGGAGACGACCTCGCCGACAAACTTGCAGATTTGTAAATGCTGGTTATCGATACAAGTGCGTTCATTTCTCTCGCGATCGGTAACGTCCTCGATGACGTGCTTGCCGGATACGACGTCGTAACTACGACACTCGTCACCGAGGAACTTGAATCGACTGCAGAATATGATGATGTCCACGGTCACGGGGCAACAGCCGTCCTCGAACGTTCCGACCGCTTCGAGGTTCTGGATGCCTCTTCCCCAGAACTTTCTTCGAGTCGAATCGATGCTGGTGAGGCGAGCTGTGTCGCGGCTGTTGAAGGGATCGATGCAGCGTTTCTCATCACAGACGATTTTCGAGCACTTCCTGAACTCACTACTCTTGTCTCGGCCGATGTTGCTCTTTCACCAATTCTTCTCCGCGCACTCGTCAAACGTGGTGTCTTTACTGATTCGGACGCTCGATCTGCACTCGATACTATTCCCCGTGATCGGGACTGGCTTGGCGCTCCAATCTATCGATATGCACAACATCTCTTTGAAGAGTCGGGAACGAACTCACCCAAGGACGACTACTGATCACGGGGCGAAAAAGAACTGGGAAGAAAGAACGGTTCCCCCGGATTCGTCGAAGTCACCAACGAGTGCCACGAGAACCCCGCAGACCACCAGTAGACTGTCTTCATCGATGACGTCACGAACGAACTGATGGCCTGCACCTGCCCGCACTACGTTTCGCGAAGCGCATTCTGCAAGCACATGACTACGGTCGGAACCGCGGCGGACGACGGCAATGCTGAACCAGACGACTGTGACTGCAATAGGCTCAGAGATTTCCCGTGCTGGCCATGCGTGAGAACAGGACGGACAGAACTGCCGAACGAACCACCGCGTCAGCCCTTTTTATCCAGTAGAGAATTCCTATGCAGGCGAGAGACATCTTATCTATAGCGCTACCGTACCCCTCCTCGGGCAAAAACATTGACCGATCAGAATCAAATGGAAGCAGAAAACAAGGAGGTTGTGCGTAGCCTCATGGAGGACGTTTTCAACGAGAAAAACATGGAGGACGCTGACAAATATCTGGCTGAGGACTACACTGAATATGCAACCGGAAATGGAGAATCATTCCAAAGCCGCGAAGAGTTTAAAGCGGGGAACGCAGACTTCTTCGCTGCATTTCCCGACCTCACCGTCACGGAAGATGGATGCATTGCTGAAGGGCATACCGTCGTGTACCGGCATACCTTGACCGGGACGCATGAGGGAGAAATTATGGGAGTCGAACCGACAGGCAACGAGATTACCCTGGAGAATGCTGGCGTCTTTCGTATTGAAAACGGGAAAATCGTCGACCTCTATTTGTATGCGGACAATGTCAGTCTGATGCGCCAATTAGGCATCATTCCCGAGGTTTGATCAGCAACGAAATCGATTGTACTTCACCCCCGGGGAGCGGATTCACAAATGTGTTCTTCATCTTGGTCGGGTGAATCAGGTACCCCACGTACTCTTCGGATTTCATCTCGAAGATTTTTCCGTTCGATCAGAGCAAAGCCAATAACGATGACTGCAAAGCCGAAGACAGTCCGAACGGGAACTACCTCATTAAGAACGATAGCGCCTACTCCCGTTGCGACAAGTGGAACTGTATAACTAATGAGGTTCGCTCGAACTGGTCCAGCGCGATCGATGAGGCCGTAATAGGCAGGAAAAGCAACCGCCGTTGCAGGCACCCCAACCCAAAAGATTGCGACGAGGGTCCCGAACGTTAGCGTGACGTCTCCCGGTGATTCGCCAATCAATAGACTGAGACCATGAACTACTCCAGCAGCCAGCACCAGTGCCCACGCTGTCATACCTATTCCCGAAATCGAGCGGTCTGTCCTGCTCAGAAGCACACTTCCGAATGCTACTGCGACTGCAGCACCGCCAACCAAAGTGACCCCAAGAAGAGTCGCGTTTCCCGCTGTGGATATCGAATTCAGCCCAACAATGATCGTCACTCCGCCTAATCCAAGCAGAATACCAATCATTCCGAGGAAGTCGAATTTTTCCTCGGGTAACAGTACTATTGCAAACAGTGGCGCTAAAACAGGAACAAGGCTAAATATGACTGCAGCAGTTCCAGTGGTGAGATATTGCTGTCCCGTGAAGAGGAGCGCGGCGTTAAATCCTGAGAGAAACAATCCAGCGATGACGACTGCCATCAGATCACCGCGGGTACGTGGTCGCCAATAGCCACCACGCCGATACACGTATGCGAGAAGGATTGCCGCCCCGATGTCGTAGCGCAATCCGGCAAACAGTATCGGTGGGAGAGCGACCAGACCTGCCTTGATACCGACGAATGCAGTGCCGAAGGTCAAGGAGGTGATGATAAATAGCAGTAGGGTGTGGCGACCTGATCCCACATCGGTTTCACGCTCGCTTGGGTTCTGGCTCCTCACCCCACTCATATTCTTCATATGTGATGTGCTCGCTTAACGATGCTGAGGCGGAACACTGGTTGGAAAACAATTCGACAAGTCGAAATGGGGCTTGTCCACTTTCGATTCAAGTCACTGTGATAACTACGACGTTACCAGTGAGAAATACGGATCAAGCGACCACGGCATTTTACGCGCCGAGCGATACGATTGCAGTAAGATACTTTGAAACGTCCCATCCGTTATGTAATAGAGGTCCTCTGCAATTTCATCGACCAAGTAGCCTTTCTTCGGAATGGATGGCCCTTCCGCTGTTGTTGGGATCGACTCGGGTTTACTGGCTGGATTCTTAGACTGCGATCGCTCATTAATTGGTTGAATACGTGCTTCTCTGACGTTCGTGGTACCACCGATAATGAGTGCGTCTGTTCCCGTGTCGGCAATAGCAGGATAGGTATCCCCGTCGTGGAGTGGTTTGTCTGGGTCGATTTTGGTCACGTGTTCCCAGTTCGCCCACGAAGTCACCATAGCTCACCGTAGTGCAATCATAGACAAACCGTTTTCTTTCGGTGAATCCCAATTCGTGGAGCAGTTGCCCCACCGGGGGTTGCTATCAACGGATAAATTAGGAACATATGGGCCGTGTCTGCCTCAAGTAAACAGCCGAAGTCCGCGATGGGGATCACACTCACGGAGTGTACCACCATAAGATCGGAATGTATCGTATAAAGATCCATTTCAGTGGATTCGTTAAAATGAGTGTTTAATTCTCGAGGTCGATATCATCGCCACGGTCCGATTCATGCAGAATAAACGGCCCGATCGCACTCGTCCGCTTCGCAATCGTCGCGATTCGCAGGACGATGGAAGTCAGTACAAAAAAGGGGACGATAGAGATAGCTGAGGACGCACTAACGATCCAGATAATATTTGCGACGCCAAAAGTCACGCCAGGAAACGAGGTCGGTGCCAGATAGAGTAGTGTCGCAATCGCGACGGCCAATGCAGGAAATGCGGTAATCAGAATCGATCGGATGAGGCGGACGAGTTCCCACTGAAAGTAGAGTGCTTTGAAATGCTCGCGAGTCGGGCCGAAAAACATGAGCACGTCGATTAATTCATCGAACGCACTTCGTTCCTCATCGTCGAGGCTGTCTTCATACTCCGATCGGAGCCATAGGGCACCGTACAGCTTCCACGAATGGTTATAGTTCATGGCTGTGCGTAATAAGTTGAATTCACCGAACTCGGCGTCGTCTAGCTGCTCTTCGACCTCATTGGCGTTTTCGATGAGAGCCGCAACGAATTGATCGACTTGGTCGCGTAATTCGTTATCACTGTTCTCTGCAAGAACATCTTCGAGCGCCTCGGCACGATCTCTGCTTGTCAGAATGAGTTGGCGGAGAAACGTCGCGGGATCGGGAAGCCCGATGCTTCCGATCAAACTAGTGATATCTTGACGAAACTCTACGGTAGCTTCCATCCGTTCACGTTGACTTTTTAGCGACCCGAGTTCCTGTGAGAGGACTAGTTGACCGATCGTGACAACGAGCGTCACACCAGTGATAAGCGACGCAATGAATGCCTGGAATGCAATACCGACTTGATTTGTGTTGCTCATGACCGAGCGAAACGATGAGGGGCCGACTGTCCCAGCGACGACGAGGATAACGAACAAACCGAGCGTGAGCATGCCAGTAATTACCCACCGATCCCCATCGAGGAGAAACCAAAATCGAATTCGGGACTCATCCATCCGCCCGACCATTGATTCGTCCTCGTCTGCGTCGCCCATGACGGCACATATGTCATCTACAGTGAAAAAGACGCCTGCTGAAACACAATCTTCCTCTTGGAGAGTCAGGTTTCGTGCTTCCCCCAACGCCAGCGAGCCACCCGGTCAATGCAAACAGAATCGGAGTACTGCTTACTCCTCGAACTCATCGAGCGGTTCGATAGAAACGCTTCGGTCACTCGAGACTGTCACCCAGTAGGAATCATAGCGAAAGCTCACGGATCCACGACGTGGTGTTCCTGTGCACGTGGAGGCAAACAAGGCGTTGAGCGCATCGGGATTGATGTACTCGAACAGCGGTTCGCTTTCTTGGATCGCTCGGCCGTCATGCTCGGCAATGGCTTCAGCGACCACAACACTGAGTGGCGTTTCTGAGTCGTCGCTTCGTGATCCGCCATCAGGAATGCGTCGAGGCGTCATTATGCGAACTCTCTCATGAATCTCGAATCGAACAAGAGGTAAGTGGATGTAAAGAAATTCTGTCTGCATATTCATCCCCAACTCTCAATACAAGCACTGGTGGTCTCAAATGGACCGAGTGACTCAACCGAAATTGAAAGAGACAACCACTACTGTACAAGAGAAACAACGCTTCTCGTCACTGGTTCTTGGGATAATGCTCGCCGAGGTTGAGATTGGTGTGTTGGGAAAATTGACGGGCAGAATAGTCGAACTCCGTAGAGAGGCGGATCAGAGCATCTGGGTTGGGAACTGGCAGACGAGAACCCACTCGGCGGGCGTAATCCGACCAAACAAAATGGTGACTTCGAGGTCACAAAGCAGAGTTCTGAGACACTCCAGGTTAATGATTGCGTTGGCAGTGGTTTCCCACTCCACGTCATAGCGCACGCGATCGGAGCACACGGCGTGTTCGGAAATCGAACGGAGTGCCGGAGTAGTGGTGAGCTGATCGGCGAGTTGGTCACGGTCGATACCATACGCCCAAAACTGTGGAAGGAAACCGGTGTCCGATGTGCCAAGGCTGGCAAATTCGAGAAATGTGTCAACCTCTTGGAGGCGCGGATGCGTGAATGTTCTGATTCATAACCGTCAATTTCAATGACACTGGATCATCGTATGTTCCTCGATCTCTGGCTGAGCACACCTTGAGGCCGATCTACTGCGTTCATATGGACTACTGGGAGCAGATGAGATTATTAGTTAGGCCGACGAAGCCTGATCGGGGGTCACACATAACATGCGTCGATCCACGGATCGAATCCCGCCGGAGGTAGCAGTATGACTGATTTCATTCTCTACGTCGACCGATCGGTAGTGCACGACGGGAAACTGGACGACCTCAAATCGGCCATGGCGGAGCTGGTCGAGTTCGTCGAATCCAACGAGCCAGATCTCCTGTCGTACGACGTCTATTTCAGCAGCGACGGGGACGAAATGACAGTCGTCCACACGCACGCTGATCCAGCGACGCTGGAACATCACATGGATGTTGCCGGCCCCAAATTTCCCCCGATCGGTGAATTCATCGAGCTCGAGGCGATCGACATCTATGGAGACCCTGGTGAGGACCTTGCCCAACGGTTACGTGAGAAGGCGTCGACCTTAGGAACCGGGCGTGTCTCGATACACGACTTCTACGAGGGGTTCGAACACATCGCGACCGATTGAGCTCAGAGAGAGAATATTCAGCGGCCGACGGGTAGACGAGCGGTCCTCCATCGGCGATACTCTATTCGAGTCATGATCGGTATTCGACGGCGGAAACGTACCGCTAGGATACAAACGAGGAAGAGCGGGGCGCTGTTCAAACATCTCGGAACAGCCTTTCTCGCCGTGGCTACAGTCAGCCTATTCGAGAGCACTATCGCAGCGTTGACGCTGCTCGCGGTCTACATGCCGATCGTCGCCGAATGAGTGGAAGTGCGGGCACGCAGTCGATGGCCGTGACCGTCCGCGGTATCGCACTCGAACAGGTCTCACTTCGAACCGGCGGACGCGCCGTTTTCAACGAAGTCCTCGCGGGGGGCGCAAACGGCGTGATTACCGGCGTTATCGTAGCGGTTATCGCTTCGGTCTTCACTCCCGCGAGAGTCTCCAAAGTATCCACTCACAGAGGATGAGTCCGATACCCACAATGAGTGACAGGAAAAAACTGCCCCTCGGAACCCGGAAATTGATTGACTATCCACTGGAGAAGCGATGTGAGAATCATCGATATTTCCTTCTAGTGGATTGGTGTTGGGAGGTGCTATCAGGGCGATGTATCCAGGTCTGAGGGTGTGGTTGTTCTACGATGCGTGCCATGCGTCACATTGGAAGACAGTGGCGTCACAAGAGTGTACCGAAATAATATTTCATCTAAAATTAGAATATCATCAAGCCATCGATGAGCAGGTGGTTGCTCGAAACCGGACGTATCTGCCACTCGCAGAACGATCACTGCCGGAAACTCGGATTCACGAATCACTCGACAAATATCGCCATCACTTGTTTGCTCCGCGACCTGAGATATGAGGTGTTGAAGACGTACTCATTTCTCTATAGATGCTGTCCTGCTGACCGGGGGTCCGATATCCGTCGAGCTGTTTCCCTACCTTAGTCATCGTGTGACGGCGTTTCTCGCCTGTCCAATGGAGAGATGGATCACGTGTCGTCAGTTGGGTCGTACGCGTGTGCGTCGTCGACTGACGGTGCTCCGATGGCGAGGATCCGTGTGTCCGTTTCGGCGGTTTCGGGATTGAACGCTCGCTGCGGGCTCCCAGGATCGACGAAGAGGACGTGGTCAGATTCAACAACATACGTCTCGTCGGGGGTTTCGACGTGAAGCGTCCCGTCGAGAACGTAGAATGCCTCGACTTGCTCGTCGTGGGTGTGGTAGCTCAGCCCGGACTGCTCACCGGGAGAAAGTTCGTAGACTCGAAGACCGAGCTTCGAGTTCTGATAGTCGTATCCTGCTGCAACACTGAGCGATCGGACATCGGTCGGACGGTCGTCCCACTGGTCAAGGTCGGTAGGGTCGATGAGATGGTATCCCATACCTATTCTTATTGGCGATATATGAATAATTGCTCGAAATAGTAGTCTGGTTCGGAATTGGTACTAAATTAGTATCACATACTACCCAGAGCCACTCTATTTTCTGATCGCTCTCTTGAGTCACGTCGACATGAAGGGAGCCCATAGGAGGGCGGCCTCTTCGCGCTTTCCCACTAACACTGGAATATTTGTTCCGTACGAATCTGGGTGATAACTGAGAGCCGGTGGTGAGTGCTGCCTTGTTCGCCTGTCTCTCGTTCAGAATTCTTTCAGGCCTGATTTATGACATCGTGGCGTTCAAACGGTACGTCTACTACTACTGAAATCGTACTACGAGCATTACAAATGACAACATTAAATGAGGAGAGAAGAGGGAGTGTGCTCATCACTGGTTCGACAGGCACTGTCGGCTCGGAAGTCTCCGACCAATTCGAGAGTACGACGGTACAGTCTCGAATTGCTAGCCGTACCCCATCGCGGTTAAACGTCGATGGTACTAATTCGGTGAGCGTCGAGTTTGATTTCGAACGCCCGGAAACGTGGAATGCGGCACTCGTTGATGTAGACCAGTTGTTTCTCGTTCGTCCGCCGAAGGTGAGTGTCGATTGGCTCAAAAAATTCGTGGATGCCGCGATACGAATGGGAACGGAGCACATTGTCTACTTATCGGTCCTCGGTGCCGAGAAAAACCCGCTACTCCCCCACTCTCGAATGGAGAGCCACCTCAAAGACGCCGACGTGACATACACCTTTCTTCGAGCCGCTAATTTCATGCAAAACTTCAGTGAGATTCATCGACTGGATATCATAGAGCACGATGAAGTGTTCGTACCCGCTGGCGGCGGTAAAACAGGATTCGTGGATGCTCGCGACGTTGCCGCTGTCGGAGTTACAGCGCTCACCGAACCGGGCCATGAAAACTGTGCATACAATGTGACCGGACCAGCAGCACTCGATTGTTACCACATTGCCGACGTGTTCACGGACGTTCTAGGTCGCCAAGTTACATATCCAAATCCATCGATCCTTGCATTCGGTCGACGGATGCGATCGCGGGATGTCCCATATCCAATGATCGGCGTCATGATCGCCCTCTACACAATCACGCGAATCGGTTTCTCCAGACGGGTCAGTGACGATGTGGACCGTGTTCTGGGTCGGAAAGCGCGGAGTTTCCGAGCGTTCGTCGAAAGCTACGCCGACTGCTTCCGGCAATAGCGGAGAACTCGACTGCGGACGAAAATCAACCGTCATACAAATCGATGCGTTCGTATCTCGGACGTATCGAGCCTGCCATGGATCGAATGCGTGGTAGCGCCAGCAAGGGCGACTCGCGCCACCTGATCGACGTGCAACGACTGTCCCTTTGATCCGAACAACTGAGTTAGTCGATCGTTTTCCGCTATCAGTTTCAGGACGCGACTTATCGGGTCGGGATGGTCGTCTTCACCAATCACTGGCCCGAATCGAATTCTGGGAGAACACGGAGTTCATTCTCCCCGTTGGACAGGATATAGATAGTCAGTTGAACGGATTGTCTGAGGTCGCTAGTCGAGTAATGTCCCCGATCACGTCGAAATCATCATCAAACGAGTACAGATACTCGATGCCTTCCCGCTGCATGTACGCAACAATCGTCGCGTCCCCAAAGGAGAGGCCTTCGTAGGTCTGAAAGAGGGTGACGGCGCTGGTAAAGTCCTTTTGTGCCGCATGGAGGACTTCGAATCCAGCAGACTGATTCAATCGATCATACGTCTCTACTGCCGTCTCGTGGCGCTTCTGGTTGTGTATCCAATTGAGGGTTTCGAGAGCAATGTAGTTCGTCACTCTCCCTGTCGGGAGAGTACCGTGATCCATCCCATGGACAATCTCTATGGCACTATCGTGGTGTTGGTCATCGGTATCAGCCATCCCGATGAGAACGCCTGTATCGACGACTGCAACCGCCATCAGTTGTTCTCGAAGAAGGCAGGATCTTCTTCGTGCCCGGCGAGGTCATGCGTTTCAGACCCGCTACCACCCATTGACACCGGCTCAAAGTCGTCGAACGCCCCGTAGCGTTGCTTGACAACCTCGACAGAGAGGTTTCCCTCATCGTCCGCATTCCAGCGGAGTTTGTCGCCCGGTTCGATGTCGAGCCGTCGGCGGAGCGACGCCGGAATCGTAACCATTCCCCGGTCGCTGACCTTGGTTTCTTCGGTTGCCATACTCGGCAGTACTGGCTCTCTCCTAATACATGTTGGGCCTCATGTAGCGTGCTGATCCGTGAACCACACGAGTACTTAGGACCACCCGGCACCGGTCTTCCGAAACGTGCTAGATAATGAGTGCCACGAGAACCCCACAGACCACCAGCACACCGTGTCCATCGACGACGTGACCGACGTGCGCGGGCCACCGAAGGGCTGTGATTGCGATGGCTTCCCAGGCAGTCTATGCGTGAAAGCGGGACGGAAGGAACCGCCGAACTAACCTGCGCTTCCGTTTTAATCCATGTCTCGTTACTTCACAGCGTCGCCAATTTATCAAACAGACACCATCACAGAGTCATATGCCGATATTTATTGCGGAAATATAAAGAATATATTTATAATTTATAGAATAAAATATATGGCTGCGTTGCTTGTATCCCATACCTGGCTATGGAACTACTTCATCGGTTACGTGACGCCTTCACTCCGGAAGAGGTCGCTCAGCAAACGGAAAAGCAAGTCCGAACAACCGGTGATATTTTTGAATGTGAAGAGTGTGGTACAACGTTCATTTCAAAGCCAACCCAGTGTTCAAAGTGCGATCATAACGAGTTTCGGAATCACGGCAGCTGTTAATATTCTGTTTAATCCAGACGTTCTAGGCCGAGTTCGCTTTGACATTCTCCCTGCGCTAAAGCGCGAGAATTCCCACGGTTGGGATATGAGGGTTCCCGGTTGACAAACATCCGAATTTTAATAAAATATTCTTAACACAAGTTGGAGCAAGAATTTTCCCCGAGATGGTGGTCGAATCCACAATCACTATCGTTAGCGATTGGCTAGACATTGATGGGAAACATGGCGACATTAGACACTATCTTCGACTTATTCAGTACGAAGCGGCGACGATACGCACTCTACTATCTCGATCAACAGGGTGGAACAGTAACGGTTGATGAGGTTGTGGATTATGTTGCAAATCACGAAAACGACTCGACTAATGAAACAATTCCTGACGAGCAGTACGATCAGATCGAACTTTCTCTTCGCCAGGTGCATATCCCGAAGACAACTGAAATCGACTCGATTGAATATGATCGCGATGAAGGTGAGATCAATATTCAGGGGACGTCAATCGAATTTGACGCAATTGTGACCGTCGCGAAGGTCCTCGAACACGCCGACTGAGCCGAGTAAGTAGCCAACAGATAATCATCGTCGATGACTCCCCCAGCAGAATACTTTCGAGATCTAGCAGGCAAAGTAGTTCGCTAGGGAGATTTCGAAGATCGTCCAGGCACTTACAGAAGTCACAAAGTACGACCCTACAACGGAGGAGATCACAATTGCGCTGACCTGGACGGCCGACGAACACTACGGGTGGGAGCAATTCAGCGAAACCGTCCGGCACGAACTCATTCACGCCTGGCAGTACCACAAGTTCGGCTACGCGGATCACGGCGCAACATTCACCCGTTGACCGACACTTTCAGCACCTCAAAACACTGCGAACGCTTCACCATAACGAAGTGGTGGTTCGTCTGCAAAAGCTTCGGTGGGCGGATTGCTCGCTATCGCCGCTCGAAGACGGTGTATAACCCTGACGACCATTGTTGTAGCCTGTGCGGCGGTGCAATTCGCGCTGTCATCGGTGTATCAGTCGGATGTGTCGGTCTACTCGCTCGTCACGCGGAATATCGCTGTTGTTCCACTAATCTCGTGCCCGACGAAGACAAGGGGGTCGTCGATCGGGCTTTCCTCGACGGACGCGAAGGCCAGTCCCTCTGGACCGAGGTCACCGGCGGCGCCGGCAGGGGCGTCACCTTCAGCGATCTCGGCCTCGATGTCGACCGAGAAGTCCCGATTGTTAACGTAATCGACGAACGTGGCGGACTCAGGTTCGGTAATGTCGTAGACCATGACCCCACCCATCCGTTCGAGCCCGATGAACGCATAATACCGGTCGCCGACCTGCCCGAGCGTGAGGCCTTCGGGCTCGGGACCTTTGTTGTCGCTACGCCCGTCGGGATCGCTCTCCGTGTTGTCGTTGTTGAACTGGTCGCCGAACCGCTCGGCCGTGATCCGTTCGAATTCGCTCCCGCTGTCGAACACCAGCTCCCCATCGGCGGTGAAGATGCTGAACGACCGCCCGCCGAAAACGTAGATCTCCTCGTAGAAACCATCTCCGTCGACGTCGCCGAGCGTCGTCGTCGTTTTCTTTGCACCGAGGTTCTCCGGCTTCTGGAGCTCTTCGACGCTATCGATGCCGTCGATAGCGTCGAAGTCGAACGCCTCGGGGTCAAGCCGCAGGTCGGATACCTCAACCTCCTCGCTGAACGAGTCGTAGTCACGGCTATCGCCCTCGTTCGCCGTGACGATGTACTGCTCGCCGTCCGGACTGTACGCGCCAATTGCGTCGGGCTCGAGGATCCCCTTGATCGGCCAGTTCCGGATGTTGACCCCACCGTCCTCGTTGCTGGCGTCGAGTTCGTTCCCCGCCAAGCTGTAGTCCTTGAACCCCAGCGGCAGGAGGTCCGTGACCTCTGCGTTTTCGATATCTATCGCGGCGATGGCGTTGTTTTCTTGGAGCGACACCCACGCCGTCGTCGAATCGTCGCTTATCGTCACGTACTCTGGCTCGAAGTCCTGTGACGCGCTCGCTCCTGGGCCGAAGATGCGGACACCTCGGCTCCGGAGTTCGTCCTCCATCCCGTCATAGCCAGTGAAGTCCGCGGTGCTGACCGTAGGGGTGTCACCGCAACCGGCAATGTTGACAATGCTGACGGAGCCACGAGGATCGAAGGCGTAGTTGTCCGTCGGCTCGCCCTCGTTTGCGACGAGCACCCGCTCACCATCGGGAGTAAATGTGACTTTGTCCGGCAACGGTCCGACCGTCGCCGTGTTCAGGAGTTCGAGCGTTTCGGGATCGTAGAGGCCGACCTGTCCGGAGTCCTGTGCGACCTCCGCTTCGAGAGCGACGGCCACAGTGTCTGCAGATGTCGAGACGCTGTTCGCGGAGCTCACGCCATCGATCTCGCCCGCGGCGTCGATCTCGCCGACCTTCTCGGGTGCAGTCGGGTCCGTGATGTCCAAGACATCGACGCCGCCGAGATCGGCGTTGATGACGAACAGTCGCTGCGTAAGGGGATGATAGTCGATGATTTCGGCCCCACCTTCGTCGAAGAGGCCCGACTCGTACCGACCGATCTGTTCTAGCTTGATATGCCCGGATCCCGCGATATTTTCCTCGACGTCGCGGTTGATCTTCGTCTTGCTCGTCGCAGCCGAGTCCTCTCTCGCAACGGCTGTGCTTGCGAGCAATCCAAGTACGGTTCCTCCTGTAAGACTTAAGACGGTTCTGCGTCCGAGGTCGATTGTCTCTTGTGAGCGCTTCACAACTCCGCGATATCAGGGTAACCGTTTAACGCTATGTAATAGCAAACACGCGAGTTATATGAATAAATAGTCTGCTGCAAGCGAGTATATTTGTCACACATCGACTTAGAGGGATCACTAGAGCTCCGTCGCCCGCCGGCGTGGAAAGTATAAAGATGAACCCGGCATCGAGAGCATCAAGTACGCCACTGTAAATCGCCTCTCGATGATACCGAGTTGCGTCGATGCCCGACTGAGGAGCATATTTCGATTGCCAGACCTTCCACAAAGATCTCCTCCGCGGCCCCCTTTGGCTCTCGCTGTCGACAAGCTTGCCCTCTATCATTGTACTGTAGACGGGTAGACCACCGACCCCGAAGATGTCGGGCTGTAGGAAGAAGAGCGCAATCTCATAGAGTTCCCCGGTATCATAGATCCCCGACACGAGTGCGTCTCCTTGGACACCATCGGTGCTTCCTCATCGGAATATCAAGTGTTCAGGGGAATGTCTCCGTCTACACTTAAGGAGGTCACACAACACGACCGAATCAAATGCTTGATGAACGAACAACCACCGAGGAGATTCTGAACTAGAGAGCCTTCTGGGCGATTCCAGAGACTCCCTGAAGAGAGCAAAGAGTCCAACACTATGACTGCCAGTAGTGGTATACGGTTGAAATGAAATAGACAAACCGAGAACTATGACTGAATTAAACGCGCTCGTGGAAGACACCCATCTTAACGCTGTACTTGTGTGGATAATCATTGGTGTCCTCCTCTTAGCGGCCGTCGTGAGCGCCTTTGTCGGCAAACCAGTTTGGGCGGTACTCCCCGTCGCTACCGTCGTCCTCGCACTGATTCCTACTGTTGCGTTCCGTGATACATCAACAATGGTACCGTGGGAGGTGTTAGTGCTTTCCGTACCTCCTACTATTACCCATTTCGTCACTCTCCCTGACATACTCACAGACATAGCGACGTTCGTCGCAGTCGTTGCAGTCGCCCTACTAGTCGCCGTGGAGTTTCATATCTTCTCACCTGTTGAAATGCCGCCCGTGTTTGCGGTCGTGTTCGTAGTATTGTTGACGATGGCGACCGCGGGTCTCTGGACTATCATTCAATACGCCTCCGACAGTTTTCTTCACACGACACTGATCACAAGCCAAACCAGCACGATGTGGGATCTTGTAATTGCCACCGCAGTGAGTGTCCTTGCAGGACCCATATTTGGAGTATATTTCCGGGCACAGGCTACGGACGGCGGGCGAGAGTTCCTTCCGGAGGGCCACTAATGACGATTGGTGACCGCTTCAACATTGATGCCACCACTGAACGCTGGTTAGTGCGTGCGATGCAGGCCATCCTCGTCCTCATCTGTCTCTATGCACTGATTGTCGGCGAGTGGACGGTGGTGATCAACGCAGGCGTCGCACTCGTAGCGACATTCCTACCTGCGCTACTCCAGCGGGATTACCACATTCCGATGGATGTGGGCCTCACACTCTGGATTACGACTGCAGTATTCCTCCATGCAATTGGCGCCCTGGGGCCTTACGATTGGTTCGGATGGTACGATTCGGTAACTCACACCCTCTCGGGGACGCTTGTTGCTGGCATCGGTTATGCGAGTGCGCGGGCACTTGACGAATACTACGACGATCTCACGATTCCACCACAGTATATGTTCGCGTTCATCGTGATTTTCTCACTTGCAGTCGGCGTACTCTGGGAGATGCTTGAATTCACACTCGGTGGAATTGCAAGTCTTACTGGGACCACCGCAGTACTCGCCCAACGCGGTTCCAGCGATATCGTCTTCGACATCCTCTACGATGGTGTCGGCGGGATAATCGTTGCCGGGCTAGGGACCCAACAGCTCAAGGGTGTTGCTAGCGCACTGGCCAACCGTATTGGAACACAAACGAGCGGATAATATCTCTCATTCCTCTATGATTGCTCTGTGCGTCGCTCTCATGTCCCCATTTGCAGATGTGTCGTGCGTTAACTGTGGTAATACGGGACGGTATATCCTCGACGAGAACTAACGCATCCACCTCTCTACGCTCATGAGTGGTGTGCTATACCGCTTCTCTACCGACGTGAGGCTCACGGGTGATGAGCAAGGATGGTACAACTTTCCACCATCAAACTAATCCGATTAAGAGAGCTCATGTTCTGATGATGGTGTTATTATCTACCTCTCTGAGTTCCTTCTTAGGATGATATGGTTCGAGTATGGCTACAACGTGGGTAGACTCGTCTTCCTCGCTCTATTGCCGCTTCACAAATTATCATTCTCTCTTAGATTGTTATATTTATTGCCGGGTCAACTGTCGCGTGCACTGGTTGATTCGGCCAGCGTCGGGAATCCAGATGGGAGAAATTAAAGACCACCCACTCGCCCTACGTTCCGATAATCGTCTGCATTGGTTGCTATCGGCAGATACGACGAACAGTCACTAAGCAGTTCCCACGGACCGTTGGGGATGTATCCCGAAAGAGACGTAGCCGAGACGCATCTGGAGATCGAGACGACAGCAGCCGCCCCTTACAAGAGCCCCACACGCCTATGAGCGTGTAATGGTTGATTTGATCTCCGTCGGTGGGTTGCTTCTCGCTATCTTCCTCGTCATCATGAACGGGGTGTTTGTAGCCGCCGAATTCGCATTCGTGAAAATCCGACCGACCCGGGTGAACACGCTCGTCGACCGCGGGAAGCCCGGCGCAGGCCTGGTACAGGACGCCATCGAAAATTTGGACAGCTATCTCGCAGTCAGTCAGCTCGGGATTACGCTCTCCTCACTCGGCCTCGGGTGGATCGGCGAACCGGCTGTGGCAGCACTCATCGAACCGGTTCTCGGTGAACTCCTGCCTGCGGGAACGATTCATCTTGTCGCGTTCGCGCTGGGATTCGGCTTCATCACGTTCCTCCACGTCGTATTCGGTGAACTCGCGCCAAAGACGTTCGCCATCCAGGAGGCCGAGAGAGTAGCGTTGCTCGTTGCTCCACTCATGAAGTTCTTTTATTATGTGTTCATCCCGGGTATCATCGTCTTCAACGGCACTGCCAACTACTTTACGAGCTTGTTTGGGGTCTCGCCAGCGGCAGAAGGCGAAGAGACACATTCCGAGGAAGAAATTCTGATGATTCTCAGTCGCTCCGAAGAAACCGGGGAGATCGATCTCGACGAAGTCGAGATGATTGAGAGTGTCTTCGAACTCGGCGATACGATCGCCCGCGAAATCATGGTTCCACGTCCCGATGTAGAAACCGTATCCGCCTCGATGGCGCTTTCAGAACTTCGTGCGGTTGCCGCCAGCGGAACCTACACGCGATATATCGTGCTTGACGAGGACGGGGAGCAGCCGATTGGATTCGTCCACGCGAAGGACATTCTGAAGGCGAGTGAAACCGAGACGGATCACGACGGCCCGATCACTGCACGTGACCTCGCACGCGACGTTCTCGTCGTTCCGGAAACGCGCCGGATCGACGCAATTCTCGCCGAGTTTCAGACGCACGGTGGTGGACAGATCGCGGTTGTCATCGACGAATGGGGCGTTTTCGAGGGGATCGTCACCATCGAGGACATCCTCGAGGAGATCGTCGGTGACATTCGAGACGAATTCGACACGGCACCGCAGGGACCCGCTATCGAGCAGCGAGACGACGGAACGTACATCGTTGACGGCGGCGTCCCAGTCCGAGACGTGAACGAACGGCTTGGCGCCACGTTCGAGACCGATGAGGTCGAGACGATCGGCGGCTTCGTCTTTAGTCAACTGGGGCGAGAACCTGAAGTCGGTGCCCAAATCGAACGAGAGGGATACATCCTTCGCGTCGACGCTATCGACAACGCACGAATCGAACGTCTCGTGATCCAACCGACAGAGCACTCTCAGAAAGAGACCCCCGAGGAATAACGAGTCCTCAGGTAGTGGTGTCTGTATTGGGGTCCAAGAGAGTGACCCGACTCAACTATTCACCACACCATATTTCCGGAGTAACTCAGCTGTACACTACCGGGAGACTCCCTCTCCTCCCACAATCACTCTCGCTCTCACAGACAGTCCCACTGCTAATTCACAGAAGACAGCCCATTGACCTCAACCAGTCCACTTCACAACTCGTTGCAGCACGCTGGACAGTCCCTCAGACGTCACCGGATTTGATCCTCACCCGCTGGTACTAGGAGGACAATCCTATGGGCTGCAACACTACCAACGTCTGTTCTGCTGGTCAGTAACGACAGTCCAGGGTTGCTTTTGGACCGTCCCCGGTTGACTACCCTTCCCTCCGGCTGACAGTCCGGTAGCACTACTCACTGATGGTCACTCGTGTGTTCATTGAAACCTCGGTGTCTCACTCCCATGGCACCTCCACTATAGAACCCGTGTTGGCACCCAGATCTGCGTGAAGACAGTGGGCACCCCAACCAATGCATCCACTGGCACCCCCTTCTCGTTGTTCATCGGATTTCTTTATCCTGTCCTAGCTAGACTTCGCTGCTGTTGACCGTCCTGTGCTGTCTCACAGTTCATTGTGTCTACGCCTGTTCTCCCGACGAACGTCATTGGAATTCGGCTATCGACGAGGTTGCAAGGTTAAGGCCCCTGCTGCCGTATAGCAACTTGCTGCTCCTTTCACGCGGGGAGCAGCAGGACATGGAGTAGGGATATTTTCCCTGCTTTGAGGGTGATGGGTGGACCTTCATGGCCACCAACATCCTTTCACTGATGATATGGCTACTCGATTAGCTCCTGTTCGCGATGAGCAGGTCGTGGTGATATGATCCTCGAATAGTTTCGGTTATCCGAAAAATGCTGCACTTGTGAGATTTTGGCCATTTTCGACCTACTCAATTTGATATCTAATTAGGGTAGAACGTGTGACTGCAGCGAGATCGATTCCTCGAATTTGCCTGATTTTGGCTGGGTGACTTCCCGTGGGCAGTATAAGCGGCAGTAGGTTCAGCAAGGAAATTGAGGTAGAGCAGTGAGATCGTAAAGTTGAGCGAGAAGATTCGAAATTAGACACGCAAGTGGCAGAACAACTGTGCTGTTCAGACTCACCACTGGGCGTCTCGTTCGAGAATCTCAGTTATTATCTTGCTCTCTGCTTTCTGCAAGTGCTCGGACGCGGTGTTCGACGCACAATCTAGTCTCTCGGCAATGTCAGCGTGCGTCACCGCTCGTGGAGTTTCGTAGTACCCAAGCTCGAACGCCACTAAAAGCGCCTCCTGTTGTCGATCGCTTAGCTCTGATAGCGGACGCTCGCGACTCTGATTGAAGACACCGATTCGCTCGACCGACACGTTGACTTCGGGTGGAAGTTCGCTTATTGCCGACTGTAGCACCGATGACGTACCAACGATTTGGGCATGGATCTTACCGTTTCGATAGAGCACTGGTTTCATCACTATCAATCTCTGCTGAGTGAGCTTCTCCAGTCCTTTGCTTAGTAGCGGTACATCGCCTGGCTCGAGCACCATGAGCAGATTGAATCGTCGATCGCCCGCGGGTATGATGTCATACCACCGAATACAGGCGAGTTCGCTCAGCTCCGCCTCAAAGTGATCTTGATCGCCGATCACTTCGAAGAGCCCAGTCACATTCCGATCCGCAGAGAAATTCCACTCGTAGAGTCGCGTCTCGGTGACCGACGTGGAACGAGCGAGAAGGTCGAAGATCTCCGGCGTATTATCGGGATCCGGCGTGTTCGCCACTTGTACGTACTGCATAGTGATTCCACAACCCAGATCAATAAAAAGAACCCGACTATACCCTGCAATAGCACTAATGAATAGAAATACCTCAATTAAGACGTGGAAAAACGCGAATATAAACCACCCGAGTATAGTCCACACAATCGTCATCTATCCAGCATGCTTCTTTGCCGGTATGAACGAAACTACTGATGTTTCTATCACTGCCGATGATCTCACTCGGTCGTTTGGCTCGATCACGGCACTCGATGGAATCAATCTCGACATCGACGGTCCGCAGATCATCGGTATCGCTGGGCCGAACGGGTCGGGAAAGACGACGCTCATTCGGTGTCTGCTCGGACTGCTCCACCCATCGAACGGATCGGTGAGCATCAACGGCACCGCTCTGACGAATCTCCAGGGCACGGAGCGCGCTCGTATCGGCTATATGCCCCAGAACGAGGCCGTCTACGATGACCTCTCAGTCCGGGAAAACGTCACGTTTTTCGCCCGACTTTATGGTGTAGATGACCGTGAAGTCGCCGTCAACCGCGCGCTCGACTTCGTCGATCTTACGGAGCGGGCCGATGCCCGCATCACGGAGCTCTCCGGTGGAATGATCCGACGAACGAGCCTCGCGTGCGCGCTCGTCCACGATCCCGAGATTCTCTTTCTCGACGAGCCGACTGTGGGTGTCGACCCGGAGCTCCGGGCGAACATGTGGACGGCGTTCCGCGAACGCTGTGATGGCGGCACCCTCATTTTGGTCTCGACGCACTACTTGGCCGAGGCGGCCAAGAGCGACCGCGTGTTGTTCCTTCGAGATGGCCGGGTACTCGCGTTCGATACGCCGCAGTCGTTCCTCGACTCGACGGGGACCGCAGACCTCGAAGACGCCTTCCTCGCGCTCCTCGATCGGGGGTCTGACACAGCCGAGGGCGGGTCGGCGGATGCGGACGACGTCGTAGGGGCGAAGCGATGAGCATTGCGTCTCCGATCCGGGGAATGTTCCCGGTTGCCCATCGACTATTGTTGACCCTGCGGGGTGACCGGCGCACTCTCGGGCTCGTGCTCGTAGCTCCCGTGTTCATCATCTACCTATTCAGCGAAGTCTTCCCTAACCCACAGGGGGTTGCACCGATCCTGCTCGGCGTGTTCGTGTTTGTTTTGACGTACCTCCTTACCGCGATTGGGTTCCTCCGTGAGCGGACCACTGGCACCCTCGATCGAGTGCTCGTCTCGCCGATCTCCCAAGTTGGTCTCGTGCTGGGGTACGTCCTCGGATTCGGCGTCCTCGCAGTTGTCCAGTCGCTTGTGTTGCTCGGTTCGGGTATCTATTTCCTGGATGTCACGTTCGAACACAGCGTTGCGCTCATTTTTCTCGTCGAATTCCTCGGCGCGCTGACCGCGCTCGGTCTTGGAGTATTACTCTCGTTGTTCGCGCAAAACGAGTTTCAAGTCATGCAGTTCATTCCCGTCGTCATCTCCCCACAGATCATTCTTGGTGGGACGTTCATGCCGGTCGAGGATCTGCCGACGTACCTCGAACTCCCGGCACGCGTGATGCCGATTACGTACATTGTGGAAGCGATGAACTATGTTGTTCTCGGTGAGGGAAGTGCTATCGATTTCTGGATTGCGGTTGGTGTGCTCGGTGTGTTCACAGTGCTCTCGGTCGCCATTGCTGGCGTGATCGTTCGACGAGCGGTATGATAAACCAATCAGGATAGTGGAAGGATGAGGAGTAAGTGGCTATCGTACCGATCTGATCGCTTAAACTAGAATGTATGGTTTACATCTGTTTAGTAAAACAACCGGGAGTAGGTCGGACTGGTTGCAGTCTCCAATGAGGCCACGAGAAACCCGTAGACCACCAGTACACCGTGTCCATCGATGACGTGACTGACGACGAAACGCTCGACGCCTGCCCGTCTCCTTCCCACACCTCCCAGAGACCAGCCATCGCGAACGCTGGAGAGTCTTCGCGATACACACGATACGGTTGTTTTGGGCCACCGTTCTGTCGCTGCCATTCGTAAAACCCGGATAAGAGGACCAAACAGGGCCGTGAGTTCCACGCATGCCCAGCACGGGAAGCCGTTGAGGGAAACATCAGGAGAACCAGACTATAACTAGGGAGAGAACAGTAGTGAGAAAGAGTTACGAGCCGTGACCATCCCCATTACTATTTTCTGCTCCACTAGAGATATGTTCTGACTGTAATAGTGTCTCAATTCGTGGCTGTTCAATATACGAAATGAGCTGGAGCGATTCGTTGTACTCAATCACACCATAATCAGCCAATTTGGGGAGTTGGAGGTGGTGAAGTCGTGTTAAAAGCTGTTCTCGTTCAGTTGATTGATCTGGTTCACTGGTATCAGTCTGGGTCATGAGTTCTTCGAGAAGTGCTTCGAGCGGAATCGGACGATCAGCGTTCTGGATGAGATAGGTGAGAATCTGTCGGCGTTGTGCATCAGCTATGAGTTCGAGTGTCTCGTCGAGCGAACACTGCGGATCTTCATCATCAGGAGAAGAGCCCATTTCCTAGTTGTTTTGTATGCAGTTCTAAAAGGCCTCGCTCTGTTCGAACAGGGTGGTTTAAAAGAAGGGGGAGAGATGAAAGTCAGTCAGAAATTCAGTGTTTGTACGCGCCGAACAGAACATACTCGACAACCGCTTCGATGCCATGGCGAATCCGATCTGATAACGATTGTTGACTGATGTCAAGTTCTGCCGCCAATTCCGAGAGGGTCACCTGCCGTGGAGTCACAAAATAGCCACGTTGGAACGCAAGCACGAGTGCTTCACGTTGTTTGTCAGTAACGATGTTCGTTAATTGGGAGGCTCCGGCGTCGCTCAGTGCTTGCATTTTACCGAGTGTGTATTCAATTCCGTTGTCGCGGCTCAAATTATGGAATCGCGTCAGATGGTCTTGGGAAGGGAACAATAACTCAAACTCCCAATCGTCGTTGCCATAGCCATGTGCGTTGCGGATGATCCCTTCTGCGACAGTGAGGCTTTCGAGAAATGCACCGGGTGGAATATCCCAATTCAAGAGATATAGACGACGATTTTCCACCTGGTCAATGGCAATGAGCTTTTGGACACTTGGATCTTCGCGAACGCGCTGTTCAAAGCCATCTAAATCTCCATTCCATGCCCAAAAGATGGGTACGACGTCAGCGCCGACTGGGACAACTCGTTCGAACTCGATATGTAGTTTTGTGCCGGCGGCGAGCATCGTTCCTAGGGGGAAGTTCTCCGAGGGGAGTGATAACTCGATAATGACCGCCATGTAGTGAAAGAGTATTTATAGCATCTTAGTAACTTGGGCGGGGTACTTGTAACTGCCAGGTGAAAGAGTGCGTTCATCACGGAGGAACCACCGCTAATCCGTAGTTTTGGACCAGTCGAGGGACACAATCGTTCATTCGTTGAGAGAATTTGGATCGACTGTGATATAGCCGTGGCATCGTGAAGAATGTGTACTGGTGGCGGTACAGGTGCGCCAAAGTCCACACAATTCAGGGTAGACAGAGAATCACCCTTAGACGAAGAAATAGCGATACAAGATCAAATCCCATCTGCGTTGATCGGATCGAGATCAACCGTTCTGTCGCTGTTCACTGTTACTTCGTAACCACAGTAGTGAAATCTCACCGTCCCATGGCGTTCGGTGCCCGCCTGTGTAGTTGCAAACAATCTATCGAGCGCATCTGGATCGATAGTACTGTACAGCGGCGGGCAGCCACTCCATTCAGATTCTTCTCGTGCCGCAATCGCTTCCTGAATGAGGACTGCGATTGCTGGTCCCGTTGCTCTACTCTGGTCGCTGCCTGGTGTATTGGCATTGCTTTCTCCCATTGTGTGTCTCTCTCTGATGCATCCGCATCCACCCCATGGTGAACACTCCATCCTTGTTAAGGACGGTAGTTATAAACATACTCTGGCAGTTGATGAAAATGTATAAATGTTCATTATGTAATTGTGGTCGATTGGTGTGCCAATATCACAACTGAAGTCAATCAGCGAATTTCACTTGCGGAGCCTCTCTGTTGGTTTACGTAGACATTTTGTCCGTTGCTGAATCGTACTTCGTACCGCCACTAGTCCAGCCCACGCTCCGATATTTACCACACAATCGTTTCAATCGACAAATGTGGGACATGCTTGGTAGCGAATTTCGTTGCCGTCGTGCTCGGTCAAGCAGGGCTGTTGATGTCTTATATCATCAGTCGTTGCATCTGCACTTTTCGTGAGCGTTCGCTGGGCGGTGATATCCGAGAACGTCAATTGACGAGGTATGGATAAAAGGGCTGAAGCGTGGGTTCGTTCGGCAGTTCCTTGCGTTCTGTTCTCACGCACGGCCAGCAGAGGAAGCCATCGAGGCCGTCACAGTCACAGCCTTCGGGTTCGATATCGTCTTCGTCCTCGGCAGGATTGCATCGAGCGTCCCCTCGTCGGTTGTGTTCACAACTGCGACCATGTGTTTGTAGAAGGCTTGCCGTGGCGCGCTGTGCCGCTTGCGTCGGAGAGCACTAATCTACCCAATTCGTCCGTATAACCGCCCACCGGGCAGTTCGTCCTGATGGGCCACGATTGACTCAAGTAACGGGCGTAGCTCCTCAAAATTCGGCCCACGACGGATCTCCCCCGACTCTCGATCCCAGTCAATGAACACTGCCTCCGCGAGCATCGGGAAAAGAATTGCCTCGAGCACACTCGCAATCTCTGCGACCCCTTCATCGGTGAACCTCACGTCCCTAGGAATGTCGGACTCGTCTACGGCGTCCTTTATTCACCCTCGATGATTCCCGCTGTTTGGGAGAGAAATGGAGGCTAGTAATCCTCGATACCACACCAGAGATTACCACTACTGACAGTGAGATTACATTAGGGTAATGTTGAAATGCTGAACATTACAGATACTTTATGCTGTAGGTGAGCATAGTCATGACCGAGGAATCAGAGAATGTCAGAAGAGACAACGAAAGACGAGTCCAACATCGAGTCAAATGATCGACGCTCGTTCATGAAGAAAGGCGCGCTCGCGACGGGTGCGCTCGCATTGGGATTGGGGAGCGCCGGAAGCGCTTCGGCGCAGTCCAGCAACGTACTGGTCTACACCTACGACTACCACCCGAACGTGCAGTTCCGGGTCGTAAACTCGTTGGAAGCGGCGACGACAGTCCGCCTCCTCGAACGACCCGGCGGCGGCAACGTGCCGGAGATCAGCCAGCCGGACGACTACAACGGTTACATCATCCGCTACCTCCTCGGTGGCGATGGCGGTGGTGGGCAGGGTTCGATCACCACGTTCATGTTCAAACAAGGTGGTCAGTCCCTGAGCCAGGGCGACACGCGGCGGTTCAGCGGTAATGCGTCCATCTTCAGCAGTGAACTCAACCTGCTCAGTACTTCGCTCTAAGGGTAGTTGAAACAGACTGACTACGTGGAATCTAGTAGGTCATCACTTTCGCCTCCTTCTCTTGTTGTGTTTCGATCATCGATTTCTTGGCACATCGTCAATAGAGATAGCATAGCGGTGGTCTTACCGTCCTGCTTGGCGTATTGGTAGGAGCGTACTTCAGTCAGAATAACGGGCAAAATTCTCCGTATTGACGTCCTCCCCGCCCCATGGATAATAGGCTGAAGCGGTGGTTCGTTCAGCAGTTCCTTGCGTTCCGGTCTCACGCACGGCTAGCACGGGAAGCCACTAATTCTTCCGAAGAATCGGCATTGGGCCCTCTATTCATATGTAAGTGAGTAACAGCGTTTGCGTGCATCGGTAAATGAGAAGCGTGAGTCGACGAGATCGTGGTCTTCGAGTCGCGTGAGTGCGTAGCGAACCGTCCGTGCTGGGAGCAGAGTTTCATCGGCGAGTTCAGATTGCGTGAGCCCATTATCGTTGTATTCGAGCACTTTCGCAACCAATTTTGCACTTGGTGGAAGTTCCGAAAGCACGTCTGTCGGTGGGTTTGTTTGTGGGTCGTCGGTGTCGTCTGGAGTTTGTACACGTTGTTGCATTTGATAACAAATGTGAGTAGTAAGTGAAGACATCGTTGATATGGCAGAACCATCTGTCGGATTGGAATTGATTATCCATTTCATCGTTGATTTGCTCTACGCGTCACCACCGGTCTAGCTTACATGAGAAAAGATCCATAGCCCAAACAGACGCTATTAGAAGAGAAATATATCCAACGAACGAGTGGTGGATTGGATGAGAAGATTGCGTTTTAGGGTTCTTCGAGGCGATATTCTACTTCGATACTAACCGAAACTTCGATCGGGCCACTTTCGACGCTTCCCGAGGCACCTGTATCCATTGCCAATGTCTGACCGGCCCGCAGATGCCGAGGACGCGAGCCGGAGTCAGTCACGATCGACTGCACACTGCCAACGGTCAAATCCTCAGCGGCGGCCGCAGCAGTGGCGTTCTGTCTCGCTGTGCCGACTGCATCCGCGATTGCTTCCTGCTGGAGGTCTCGTTGGGTTTCAGTTTGGAATGTAAACGCAACCTCGCTGATTTCAACGCCAGCGTCATCAACAGCAGCCGAGAGCACATCGCCGAGGCGGTCAAGGTCGAAGAGAACGACGGTGATAACCTCAGTTGCATGGTACGGTTGGGTTTCAGGGTCGGACGCCGATGGGTTCGCACGGTCTGGTGGCCGCTGTCGGATTCGGAACTGACTTGTCCGGATTCGCTCGTCGGGGATCCCCACAGCATCGAGTTCCTGCCGAAGCGCTAGTGCTTGGTCTGCCACCGCGCGACGAGCACTCGTGACGTCCGGGTCGGTAGCACGGGCTTCAAACTGAAGGTTGACTTCATCGGGTGGGGCACTCGTTCGACCAACGGCAGTGGTCGTAATTGTCTGGTCGGACATACTCGAATATTTCCTTCACTTGTGAAATCTGTTACCGTGGGTGCGGTAGAGGGATATTCAAACCGGGTCAGTCCATCGTTGCTCTGTCGCTACTCATCATCCATATCAAGATTGACAGTTGGGAGACTACGATAACAATACATAGGCTGTATTGTCGGGGAATTGTTTCTTTCCTTAAATCAGGAAGGGAAGTATAAATCAGGAAGGGGAGTAGAGATTTTGTAGAAACAAACAAAAGTTCCCTGTTATTAAAGACATGAGTATGTACCATAGTAATCAAGAGATGATCTACTCGTACATCTCTCGAACAGTGTATATCCTGCGTATATTTCTTTTTCGAGGTCTATATCCCATAAGTCATCGTATTTCTAGGAATTATTGGACAGTTAGGAATGTGATCTCAGAACATCCCATTTCTGACCTGTTATCTGTGGAATTTGTATTACCTAGCGTAATGAATTGTTATTTGTTTACTACGAGGGAGGACAGCAGACATAGATGATAGACAGGAGTGAGACCTCCGGCTTCAGAGACCCAAATTCTCTCATTTTTCATCTTGTAAATTGGTCCACGGGAGGTCAACGAAGCCCGTATTTCTACTGATAAATTCCTGCAGTTGGCTGGATGACAGCCTTTACAGAACTACTACTGTAACAGGATGGGGGTCGGATAAGGAATACAGTATATCATCAAACAGTATCTGAAGATAATAATCCTCCACAGCAGCACTATTACGAAGTAGATGTTGTGATGCATGAACTAGTCAGGACGAGATCATAGATCTCCTCCTTGTTTAGCGATACACAACGCAAGTTCGATTAGGTATACGAGAGATTGATGCTGATAACGTTCGCAGCCCGCATCACCATATCAGGGACCTCTGATTCTAAATACTCACCACGCATCCGACTTGCAGGTCCGGCAACGCTAACGGCACCACGAACGGCACCGTCGTTCGTGATGACTGGAGCAGCGACGCAACGAATTCCTTCGGCTCTTTCTTCCATATCGAGTGCGTATCCCTGTTCACGAATTTGTTCGAGGTTTTCGTAGAGATCTTCTCGTGTCGAAACACTGTGGCTGGTACTAGGTTCGAGCCCGTGATCGTCAATGATTTCCTCGACGCGTTCTTTCGGCATATGTGCGAGGATTGCTTTCCCAAGTCCCGTTTGGTGTAAGTAGACGCGAGAGCCAATGCCCGTATCGAGTGAAAGGGCGTTTTCGCCCTCTGCACGATAGAGATAGATACCCCGTCCGTGTTCTTCGACCAGAATATTCCCGAGCTCACCCGTTTTCTCGGCGAGTTTGTTCACTTCCGGGATTCCGATTTCATGAATCTTGTGTCGGGTCTTCGTCTGCTCTCCGAATTCGAAAAATCGAAGTCCAAGGTGAAATTCCTCACCTTCTTTCACGACGAGTCCGTTTTCCTCGAGAGTCGCCAAGTGATTGTGGACCGTCCCCTTCGTAATATCAAGGTGGGAAGATATCTCGGACACACCAGCTCCATTTAGCTCAGCTACTTTCTTGATGATCGCGGCGGTGTGTCCGACGGATTTTACCGGATTTTTTGCACGTCTCATATCTCATGACTAGCGCCCATCTATAAAAAATTTGTTTAGCGACTCTAAACGAGTTGGCGAATTAGAACGATTTTATTCCACGAAAATCTCCACCTATCGAGCGTCCAAATGGCGCTCAAACAGCTTTGGGGGCTAGAATTCAGTTGTAATCACGATATTATAGTTTGTCTGTGATTTTATATCCGGTTTGCGATGCTAAACAGGCCAAGAAAGATATCTCGGCGAAAGCTTTTACACGTGGTATCTCAGATACTCCGTCGCTGAAAATGGATTACGAATTAGATGGAAATGTGGCTCTCGTCACAGCGTCCAGTAGCGGCTTGGGAAAAGCATCGGCAAAGGCACTCGCCAGCGAAGGCGCGACTGTCGTTATTAACGGACGAAATGAAGACCGTCTCAAAGAAGCCGAAGACGAAATCCAATCTATCGCTACTGGTGATGTTCTCGCTATTCAAGGCGATTTGACGGAGCCGGATGAAATTGAGCAACTCGTCGAACAAACTGTGGAAGAATACGGTACCATAGATCATCTCGTAACGAACGCCGGTGGACCGCCAAGTGGTTCGTTTATGGAAACAGAAGATGAAGACTGGTACAACGCGTTTGATCTGCTTGTAATGAGCGTCGTTCGTCTCGTTCGCGAAGCGGCTCCATATCTTCGTGATGACGGCGGAGGAACCATCGTCACGATTACCTCCCGAAGCGTCAAGGAGGCGATTCCCTCGTTAGTTCTCTCGAACGCCGTTCGTATGGGCGTAATCGGTCTTGAAAAGACGTTATCGAAAGAACTCGCCCCGGAAGTACGGTCGAACGCTGTGCTTCCAGCTCCACACGAGACTGCTCGCCAACAGGAGCTGATCCAAGCGGCTGTTGATCGAGGTGAGTACGATAGCTATCAAGAAGGAGTAGAAGCGAAAGGCGAAATCAACCCCCTCGGTCGTATCGGTGACCCGATGGAACTGGGTGAGGCTGTTGCATTCCTTTCCTCCGACCAGTCAAGTTTCATCAACGGAGTTGCCATTCCGATCGACGGAGGTCAAGGGGCCTCAAACCTATAGCCATGACACGACTTGCACGCACAACCGATGGTAGATCAATGATTGGCGATGAAGACGGATTTGTACCGCTCTCATCCGCCGATCCATCACTCGAGACAGTTCGAGATGCACTTCCGCTCGCTGCCGTTGGTGACCTTCCGACGCTCGATGAAGCGAACGCCTCCCGTATTCCCGAAGAACACCTCTCGTTTGCTGCCCCGCTGGAACGCCCGGGAAAGCTGTGGGGAATCGGACTAAACTATGCTGATCATGCGTCGGACTTGAACGAAAATAGCCCGACGGAACCTGCAAGTTTCATGAAACCGGCTACGGCAGCTACCGGACCAAATGGATCGATTCGGCTTCCGCCACGCGATATTACGAACCGTGTGACTGCGGAGGCCGAACTCGCCATCGTAATCGGTCGAACGTGTTCCAACGTCGACAAAGCAGCTGTAGACGACGTCATCGCAGGGTACGTTCCCGTCATCGACATGACCGCCGAAGATATCTTGGAACGGAATCCCCGCTTTTTGACCCGATCGAAGAGCTTCGACTCCTTCCTGGTGTTCGGCTCATCGATAGTCACGACCGATCAAGTGGGTCCGCTCGATGAACTGTCGGTCAAGACCGTTGTCAACGAGAACATCGCCGCGGAAAATCGGATTCACAACATGATGACGTCGCCGCGCGAACTCGTCTCGTTCCACTCAGAAGTCATGACGCTCGAACCGGGCGATATCATCTCAACAGGGACTCCTGGCGCGAAACACATCGTGCCGGGCGATCGCGTCAGAGCCGAAGTAGAGAGAGTCGGCACTGTCAGCTCGAACGTCGTAGGATGACTCATGAACGTCATCTGAATGGTAGAAAGATATTAGACACCCCATGAGCCAATATAACACACAACCCATGAAAATAGCTGAAGTAGAGAGCTTTGCTGTATCGATTCCGCTGAAAGAACCCGTCGCATTCGCAACGCGCGTCGTTGAGGAGCGTGACCATGCCATCGTCTACGTTCGGACCGAAGACGGCACCGAAGGAGTAGGATATACGCTCGGATATGGCGGGGCTGACGTCGTTGCACAAGCCGTCGAAAGCGTTCTTGCGCCGATGGTCGAAGGAGAAGATCCCCGCGATACGTCGCGACTCTGGCGGGAGATGTTCGATGGAACGGTTCAAATCGGACGCAAGGGAGTGATGGTGAGAGCTATCTCCTGTATCGACACCGCACTGTGGGATATCAAAGCAAAAGCGGCCGGGATGCCACTTTACAAACTCCTCGGTGGACACACTGACGAGGTTCCTGCATACGCTAGTGGCGGGTACTATCGTGAAGGGAAAGGACTCGACGGGCTTCGTGAAGAGATGGAAACGTACGTCGACCGTGGCCACGACGTCGTGAAGATGAAAGTCGGTCGAAAGTCCCTCGAAGAGGAAGTCGAACGCGTTCGCGTCGCTCGCGAAGCGATCGGACCAAATCGAACACTCCTCATGGACGCCAACGGCAAGTGGAAGAATAAACAGGAAGCAGTCCGTGCCTGCCGCAAATTCGAGAAGTACGATCCGTACTTCATCGAGGAACCGGTGATGCCCGACAGCTTAGACCTCTATCGCGAGGTCAATACGTCGCTCGATTATGCCGTTGCTGGCGGCGAACTCGAATTCAACCGATATGGCTTTGCAGACCTGCTTCGCGAAAACGCCGTCGAAGTCATCCAACCGGACGTGACTGTTGTCGGCGGTGTTACCGAGTGGATGCGTGTCGCAAATATGGCGGCGTGTCACGATATCCCCGTTGCCCCGCATTACAATTGGGACCTACACATTCAATTGCTCGCCGCCATCGAGAATGGACTCTGGATAGAGTACTTCTACCGTGATTCGGACGTTAAAGCGTTCGACGATGTACTAACGTATCCAGTCGAACCCGAAGATGGCATGATTCAACTGCCACAGCGTCCTGGCCACGGAGTCGAGCTCGAACGAGACGCACTTGAACAGTTCCGAATCTAAGCGATTGCAAGAAGAGCGAACCCATTTGCAGGTGCCACGGGGCAACACCTGCCGAAGTTGCTCCGTGGTGATTACAGTTCGTACTGCTCGCCGACGGCTAATTCGACAACACTGGGCATCCCATCTTCTGATCGGTTAGCGAGATGAGACCTGAAGTCGGCAACTTCGTCACTCCCCGGGACATAATGCACTGGAATCAGAGTAGGGACGTCTAACCAACTTGCTGCTGTCGCGGCGTCACGGGGGGGAAGTGGTGCAAGATCACCCGGTGCACTACCAACGGGGAGCATCACGACATCGGGGTCGTTTTGATTTGCGAATAGTTCGAGATCACTGAACAACGACGTATCTCCGACGTAGTAGAGGCTGGCGTCGGGAAACTCGAAGTGGAACCCTAGCGGCATCCCTGAAAGGCGCTGTCCATTCGATTCGAAGTAGGATAGATGGCGCGTCTCGAGGACCTGTATTTCCACTCCGAGCACCTCGAATCTGTTTCCCCAGATAACACGCTCTATACTAGACTCCGAAAGACCCTCGGTAACGAGATGATCGGCGACCGCGGGTTCGGTGTACACCGTTGCATCGGAAACCTCAGCGATTCGGACGGTATCTCCGAGATGGTCATACGCACCGTGCGTAACGAAGATCACGTCTACGTCCTCGAATTCCGCTATCGTAACGTCACTCCATTCGGGTTCGAGGACCCACGGGTCAACGAGTATTCGCACGCTTCCGTACGTCAAATCGAACGACGAAAGGCCATAATACGTGAGTTTGGGCGGGTCTACAGACGACATGACTTCACATCTTTTGCGTAATTACAATACTGTTTCGACGCATTTGACCTGAACACTTTTATGAAGTGCCGATAAACGGGTTGCCACAGCAGATGACTACAAACATCCTACTGACCGGTGCCTTTGGTCGCGTCGGAACGGCGATCATTGACCACTTGGCCGATCGCGACGAATATGAGTTCACCTACCTCAATCGATCCGGTCGAGAGGAGTATGAAACGTACGTCGCCGACGTCTCGAACTACGACGAAATTCGTCCAGCCTTCGACAACCAAGATGTCGTGATTCATCTCGCAGGCTACCCCGAAACAGACGGAACCTGGGAGCAAATACTGGAAAACAACATCATCGGGATGCAGAACACACTCAAAGCCGCAAACGATGCGGGTGTTCCGAAGTTCATTTTCGGCTCGACAAACCACGTCGTCGGTATGTACGAAGTGGAGTTTGCACCTGAGCTGTACGACCCGGACTTCGAATTGATGGTGGATCAGGACTCACCACGCCGCCCGGATTCGTATTACGGGACCTCGAAATCGTTCGACGAAGACCTCGGACGATACTACGTCGAAAACTACGAGTATCCCGAGCAATTTTACTCACTTCGTATCTGTTCGGTTCGCCACGAGGAATACGACCATCCCTACGGAGATGCCGAACACGGTGTTGACGACGGAGATTGGGAGCGTGGAAGTCAGGAGTACGAACAAAAAGTCGCACGAATGAAGGCGATGTGGCAATCGCGTCGCGATCTTGCTCATCAAGTCGATCGTTGCCTGCAAGATGATGACGTGGAGTTCGACGTGTTCTATGGGGTTAGCGACAACGATCGCCGATGGTTCAGTATCGAATATGGCCGTGATGTCATCGGATATGACCCCCAGGACAACGGTGAAGAGTGGGACGCTCCACCGGAGGGCAGGTAGATGACCGAAAAGCTTCTGCTCGACGTCGATCCGGGGATCGACGACGCGCTCGCTATTTTGATGGCCCTTGGAAATCCCGACGTCGAAGTCGTGGGGCTGACGACTGTTATGGGGAACACAACCATCGAAAATACCACGACGAATGCACTCGCACTGTTGGAGTTTGTCGATAGGACGGACATCCCTGTTGCACAGGGAGCGGGTCGTCCGTTCGCAGACGAACTTGTGATGGCTGAGTACGTTCACGGCCCTGGCGGGATGCCAGAAACGGTGCGCGAGGCACTTCCAGAACCATCGACGGAACCGATCGACCAGCATGCCGTCGATTTCATCCTCGAACAAGCCGACGAACACGGTGAAGATCTTACGATTGCCGCCGTCGGTCCACAGACGAACATCGCGCTGGCAATGTCGTTAGATCCAACGCTGCCCGGCAGAATCGGAGACATCTACCAGATGGGTGGTGCACTCAAAACAACCGGGAACGTCACGCCACAGGCGTCGTTCAACTTCTATGTTGATGCCGCTGCGGCTGCCCGCGTCGTGCAAGACGGCTGGCCGACCGTTGTCGGCCTCGATGTAACCGAGCCAGCGTATCTCCCACCGGAAATCCGTGAACAGTTCCGTGGGCGAGGACCATACGCAAACCTGATCGCGGATATCCTCGAATACAAAGCACAGGGTCCGGATGGGACGGTCGCCGAGGGTGGATCTATCACGAGCGACGCAGTAGTCATGGCTGGTATTCTTGGTGACTCCCTCACCTACGACGATGCATACGTCGAAATCGACACGACAGGCGGCCCATCGAATGGTGCGACCATCTACGATGAGCACGGTGTGTATGAAACTGCTCCCAACTGTACGGTCGCCCTCGATGTCGATATCGAGCACTGCCGGGACGTCATCACCTCCAACTTGTCGAGGTTAATAGACTGAAAGTCATGAACCGAATACTCACCGTCGTGAATCCGTCGGAAACGGACGTGGAATTGCTCGAAGAAGCCGGGACCATCGCTGCGGCTGTCGGTGTTGAAGTCGTCGTCCTCACACTCGTCTCAAAAGGAGACGACCAATCACTAGATGCAATGCTACAGTGGGAGGGTTTCGACGACGTCAGTAGTACAGAAAGGTCCCAGACCGTCTATAAATTCGCAGAATATCTCGGGGAACAGATTCTCGACCCGCTCGGAGTAGGATATCTCCCGATCGGTGAGCGGATCGAATCTACTCAACCATCGAGCAAGATCATCGATGTTGCCGAAAATCACGGATGTGACCACATTTTCGTTGTAAACCAAAGACGGTCACCAACCGGTAAGGCGTTATTTGGGGATACAGCACAATCAGTGATTTTGAACTTCGATGGCTTCGTTACGGTCCGGAATGCATAGCTGAGTCCTACGCGATTCACTTTTCTCATTCTACTAGGAAGAGTGTCTAAATCAACGATCTATCTATGCTACAGAACGGGTTTATCCAAACATTTAATAGGGGTTAACTCCACCTCATTCATGGTACATAATGTCAAACACAGGTGCCACCACTAACACGAACAGTACGGGTCGCATCGAACGGTTTCAGGATAGCATTTCAGAGGACTTTACGACGACAACGTGGGTGCTCATTCCACTCGGTATCGGTATCAACGCGATCGGTGGGTTCATCGCAAGCACACTGAAGCTCCCATTGTTCCTGGATAACATCGGAACGATACTCATCGGGATCCTTGCTGGACCGTGGGCCGCAGCACTCACGGGCGGTCTCGCCAATATCGTCCAGGCGATGCTTGGAAATCCGGTCCAACTCGCATTTATGCCGGTTCCAGTCGCTATTGGTCTCGTCACAGGGTTCCTAGCGCGAGGCGGGTGGTTCAATAGTTTGAAAAAAGTGATCGTCCCTGCAATCATTCTCACAGTGGTTGCGACCCTCATTGCAACTCCCATTGTCGTTCTCGTCTTCGGAGGCGTCACCAGTTCAGGGACGAGTTTGGTCACCGCTACGCTCGTCGCGACTGGTCGAAGTCTCGTCGAAAGTGCAGCAACGGCACAGTTGGCCGTTGAATTCGTCGATAAAGGGGGGTCTGCCTTCGCGGCATACTTCATCGGAAAGTCCGTACCGACTCGGTACCTGCCACCCCAGGGGCAAGATATATATTCGTAGTTACTTCAATAAATGTATGAACTGGATTTGTGTGACTTACAGTTGTGTCTGTTTACGAGAGGGATACACTAATGCCTGAGATGGATACCTCGATATATCAACCCGGAGAAAGCCTGCTGCACAGGATGAATCCCATAACGGAGATAGTCCTTGCAACGTGTCTCTCATTAGTAGTGTTCATCGTCACAGATTATCGCGTTCCGCTCGCGTTAGTTTTGGTCCTCCTCGGCTTGTTGTTCGTTGCTCGGGTGCATCGGCTTGTGCTCAAACTCTACATCGCAGTCGCGGTGCCGTTTGCATTTTTCCTATTGCTCATACAGGGTATCCTCCTCAAACCCGCAGACCCAACTCCCTTATTCACGGCGGGGCCAGTAACGGTTTGGCAATCAGGATTCGAACAGGCGCGACTGATATTCCTCCGAATTAGCGCACTCATCTTGGCGTTCTTGCTGTTCGCGACGACGGCACAACCACAACGAATGCGCATCGCACTCATGGAAAAAGGCGTCCCAAGCAAACTCGCCTACGTATTCATCGCGTCGTTACAGATAATTCCGGAAATCCGGGACCGGGCGAGTTCGATTTCCGAGGCCCAACAGGCACGTGGCTTGGACACGAAAGCGGATATTCCGACGCGTCTTAGATCCATTATCGCACTGATGGCACCGCTCCTAATTAGCACGCTCATCGTTGCGAATACTCGCGCACTAGCGCTCAATGCGCGAGGGTTCCAAGCATCGGGAAAGAGAACCTATTTGTACGACGTAGCAGATCCAACGAGTGAACGCCTACTCCGGTACCTCGGTGGCGTTGCAGTGCTCGTAGCACTCCTATGGAGGATTGTAGCATGAGCTTGATCGAAGTAACAGACGTGACGTTCCAGTACGGCACTCAGCCGGATGATGAATACGCTGTCTCGGATATCGATTTCAGCATCGAAGAAGGCCAGTTCATCGGAATTACGGGCCAGAGTGAAGCGGGGAAAGCGACCGTATGTCGGCTTATCTCCGGGCAAATCCCCCACTTCTACCACGGGGACCTCACAGGAACCGTTACTGTCGAAGGGGTTTCGACGGCCGATTCAACTGTCGGAGATCTGTCGAGGAAAATCGGCTTTGTCTTCCAAAATCCATACGATCAGCTCACAGGAGCGACCTCTACCGTTCTAGAGGAGGTTGCGTTCGGTCTCGAAAGCCACGGGCTCACGCGTGATGAAATCCGAGATCGGGCGAGAGAAAGCCTCGCCGCTATCGGCGTCGAACACCTCGCCGATCGCAATCCGATGCAACTCTCCGGGGGACAATGCCAGCGTGTAGCGATTGCATCAGTCATCGCAATGCAACCGGACGTGCTGGTTCTCCGCCAACCAACGGCGCAGCTCGATCCTGAGGGAACCGAAGAAGTGTTCGATGTGGTTGGATCCATGAACGATGACGGTTACACGATCGTGATGGTCTCTCAGGAGGTCGAACGATTAGTACCCCATTTGGACCGACTTGTGGTCATGGACGACGGGAAAATCCGATTCGACGGTCAACCGGATGAGGTCCTCGTCCGTGCCATCGAAGAGGGTCTTCCGGTACCGGTTCCGGATCCGGTCGAAATCAGTCATCGACTTCGTGATGCCGGTATCGTCGCGACTGATGAGCCTATTTCGGTAACGGAATCCGGTTGCCTGGCGGAACTTCGCCGTGTCGCGAACCATCGAGAGTTTGATCCAAAGAGTGAACAGGAAGCTTCGGTGTGTGACGATCACTCAGTCACAAGCGATGATGGTGATCTCGTCTTAGACGATCTTCATCACCAGTACCCGAGTGGCGTCGAAGCATTGCGTGGTGTTTCCTTCGCGCTTGATGATGGATGTATCTGCCTCATTGGGCAGAACGGCGCAGGGAAATCTACGCTGGTAAAACATCTGAACGGACTTCTCGACCCGACCGAGGGAGTCGCGTACGTTCGTGGCACGAAGACGACCGAGCACACGACCGCTGAACTTGCTCACGAAGTCGGACTCAGCTTTCAAAACCCGGACGACCAACTCTTCCATAGCACCGTCGAGGAGGAAGTTAAATACGGACCACAAAACCTTGGGTTCGATGACGAAAAAGTTGAAACGACAACCGAGCATGCCATAGAACTACTCGGATTGGATGATCGGCGCGATGAGAGCCCCTATGATTTCGGCGAACCGTGGCGAAAGCGGGTTGCAGTAGCGTCTATCCTCGCGATGGACACACCGATTGTCGTCCTCGACGAACCAACGAGTGGGCAAGACGCTCCGGGATACGAGCAACTGGGGGACACTGTCGACGAACTCGTCAACCAAGGTAAACTCGTCGTCATTATCACACACGATATGGACTTCGTGCGAGAGCACGCCGATCGTACTGTCCTCCTTGCTAACGGCAAAGCCATTGCCGATGGGGATACACGAGCGGTGTTAGGTGATGCTGAGACGCTTGCTCGCTCGAATGTTTATCCCCCGACGATTACGCGATTGAGTCTCGAGCTTGGCTTCGGGGCGCTCCTCACTGTCGAGGAGTTGCTCGATGCAATTGGCGTCTCGACGAGCGGTGTATCGCCATAACAACACAGACAACCAAACACGAATACACGAAAACCATGAGTACGAAACTACTATTGGACGTAGACCCAGGAAACGACGACGCTATCGCGCTGTTCATTGCACTCGCTGCAGACGACATCGATGTAGTTGGTATAACGACCGTGGCAGGCAATACGACGGTAGAGAATGCGACCCGAAACACGCTATCCCTGCTCGAGTTAGTCGATAGAACGGATGTTCCCGTCGCGGTTGGTGCCCATCGACCGCTTGCAGATGAACTGGAAATGGCCGAACACGTACACGGTCCAGGTGGACTCCCGGAGGTAGTTCGGGAAGATCTTTCTCCCCCGACCACCGAACCCATTGACCAGCATGCCGTCGATTTCATCCTCGAACAAGCCGACGAACACGGTGAAGCGTTGACCATCGCAGCCCTCGGTCCGCAGACTAACGTTGCATTAGCACTGGCGAAGGAACCAGCTCTCCCAGAAATAGTGGGAGACATTTACCAGATGGGAGGGGCGTTGAAGACCACCGGGAACGTCACGCCACAGGCATCGTTCAACTTTTACGTCGATGCGCCTGCCGCTGCTCGGGTCGTTCAGGACGCTCACCCAAAAGTTGTTGGCCTCGACGTAACGGAGCACGTCTACGTTGATACTGACGACATTCGAGCCCTCGCTGAAGAACCAGCCCCTCTGCCCACGATGGCTGCCATCCTCGAGTTCAGCATCGAGGAGGTACGTTCGAAATTCGGGCATGATGGTGGATTAGCGAGTGATGCAGTGGTTTTAGCTGACATCGTCAACGATGCCCTTGGGTTCGAAGAGGCCTACGTCGAAATCGATACCACTGGAGGGCCATCGAATGGCGCGACGATCTATGATGAACACATCGTGTATGAGAAACCACCGAACTGTGAAGTCGCGCTCGAGGTCGATGGAGACGCATACCAACGGACGGTAATCGATAGTCTTCGATCCTACATCGAGTGAATTACGGAATCCGTTTTTCACATTGTGCGGTCACAATACGTTGAGCCACATGTGAATGCAAAATCGGACACTCTATCGAAATCAACTGGAGGATACGAACCTTACCGGTGAAAGTTCACGTTCTTGGATGTCTCTTCGCGGTAGAGCGTTGTCTCGGCTGGGTTTGTTCGAACGATGGGTCGACCGTCTTTGAGAACTAACCGTCGTGATGCCCGAGTCCGGAGAGCATTGAACGGATCAGGGCTATCGAAAACGACGAGTGATCCTTCGGCCCCTTCTGTGAGGCCGTAATCGGTTGCCCCAAACACCTCTGCATTCGCCGTCGTGAGCATTTCCCAGAGTGTTTCGACGTCCTCTCGGCCGCTCATGTGGGCATAGTGTAATAGGATGAAGGCCGCATCTAGTTGATCACCGACACCGTAGTGATACCATGGGTCCATGACGGAGTCGTGGCCGATACCGACCGTCACGTTGGCATCTTGTAATTGATCTATTCGGGTATGTCCCCGCCGCCGTGGGTAGTCATCATATCGGCCTTGGAGAACCGCATTGTCGGGGGGATTCGTAACGACACTCACACCACTCTTTGCAAGGAGAGAGATCAATTTGTTCGCATAGGAATTCGAGTAAGAATGCATTGCTGTGGTATGGCTGGCAGTCACACGTCTTCCGAGGTCACGCTTGAGGGCTTCGCTTGCGAGCACCTCCGTAAAGCGTGATTGAGGGTCGTCGGTCTCGTCGATGTGTAGGTCCAACGGTAAGTCGTGGCGTTCAGCAATATCGACTGCGGTCTGTACGTCCTTGATGCCATCTTCCCGGGTATGCTCGTTGTGTGGAATCCCTCCGACCACGTCAACTCCCATATCGATTGCTTCATGAAACAAATCGAGGTGATCTTCGGCGGTGAAGAGACCATCCTGTGGAAACGCAACGACCTGTAGGTCAACCAGATCCGATACCTCCTCGCGGAGGTCGAGGAGTGCTTCAACACCAGTGAGCGTCTGTTCTGTCGTATCAGCGTGCGTTCGAACCCGTGTGATTCCATGCGCCGCTAACCACTCGATTGTACGGGTTGCTCGTCGTTTCAGATCGTCCGTGTTGAGAGTATTTTTTCTCTCCGCCCAAATTTCGATTCCTTCCGCTAATGTTCCTGAGCGGTTCCATCGAGGGGAACCGGCCGTTCCCGTTGCATCGAGGTGAATATGGGGTTCGGTAAGCGGTGGTGTCACTAATCGACCACCGGCCCCATACTGTTGATCAGCATCGAACGCCGCTGTGTCGAACGTCCCAGCATCACCGATCCGATTGATGAAGCCGTCTATGATTTCAATATCGACATTGTCTCCAGAAAGTGTCGTCCCGTTCGTTACGAGATAGTCATTCATGATGGTAGTGTCGTAGCCAACTCTATATTCGTATCGGTCATTTTCATCTTTTGATTACATCGGTGGTGAGGAGAATAAACGGTTCTAAAGCGAAGTTCGGAAGATATATGTGGTGGTCATATGTGAAACAGATGAACTGAAGACAGTGAGTAAGTATTGCTATCATTCCAAAATACCAATTAGATGGATGCTCTTCTCGTTGGTAGCTGAAACCTCTTTTTTAAACCTAGGTTTAAACCACTCCTACTATCTATTGGTGGAAATAGTGATAATAGAGGATATACTCAACCGTTTGTGGTACAACAGTACTCAAAGGCTCGTGAGAAGAGACTGTTTGATTATAGTAGTGGTCCAATCGTGCAATATAATCTGTATATTCTAACGATGGCTGTTATAATTATGAGTTATATAGGGCAGGAGGGGCAGGTGTGACCGAATTATGCCTCATGCTCACAAAATATTATCGACAGACGCTACCGTGAGAATGCAAGAATCACGAAATACTGTCGAAGAAATCGTCGATTCCGAGGACAGCATATATACGGAGTCAGTACTGGCCTCGGAGATTTCAGGACGTATCCGTCTCACGAGAACGACTGCGGCGAATGCAAGCAAACATCATTGAGAGTCACGCCGCCTTGGTCAGTGATCCGGCACCAACGGAAGTCGTTCGTGCAGCGATGCTCGTCCGAGCAAATGCACTTGTAATCGGTGTTTCAGGAGTACGACTTGCATTCGTTGAACAGTACTGTGGGAATCTTATCAATATAATTAGAAATTGATTCGTCGATGATAGAGAACTGATTCGGATATTGGTTAGCAGTGTGACTACCGTCATTCGCTTAGAGTCGGGTTCTTAGCTATCATAGAGATCTTAGAACTTAGGTTTCGTCCCCGACTTTTGTGCTAGCGACACATGCAGAGGTCGAGCCGTTGTTGATCGGGGTTGCGTTTGACGGGTACCCGGGGCAGTTGCTGAACGAGAGAGGACATTTCATGAGGTGGTTTGCAAATCAGCTTGCAGTGGGGAGAGTAGAAAATATGTGACGGCCATCATAGAATTGGAATATTGAATTTCGAATCCGTGGAAGGTACAAATCAAACTCGACTATATAAAGACGTTATCACTGAGGCAATCAGCAGTTCGTTCACTCACATTCAGCCCAAATAGCTCCCATTCGATCATAGACCTAAGGGACACGACACGTGAGAACACGGATCATCGAGGTAGGTAATGTGGAAATCACCGTTGGCATGCGGTTTTGCTTCCATGGACGCTTCGGTACCATACTCTTCTGGGTGGTGTTCGTCGCGAAGAGAGATATCGCTCAAATTTGGTTGATTCGATGGAAAGACGAATATGGTCGTATTTTAGAAGTGAAAATAGCCAACTCTCAAATAGCCTATTCTGATTTAGTCTATTCGAAAGTATTATTCTGTCGTGAGAACAAAGCAGACTATGGAGCGCTTCGTGGATCGGAAAGCCGAATTGTCGCAGTTACGGGACTGCTACACGTCCGATGAAGCCGAGATGGTCGTCATTTTTGGTCGTCGTCGCCTCGGGAAGACTCAACTCGTCCAGCACTCACTCGCGGATAGAGACGATACAGTCGTCTACCAGGCAACGGAGACAACACCTCGGATTCAACTCGACGAGTTCGTCGATGTCGCGTCCGAATCGTTTCCCGGCATCACGCAGATCAAACAAACCTGGGAAGCGCTCCTCGGCTACCTTGGTGATCAAGACGGGATCGTCGTCCTCGATGAATTCCCATACCTCATCGATGCCGACGAGAGTCTGCCGTCGGTCATTCAACGGCTGTGGGATCAACGGTTTCAGCATACCACAGGGACACTCATCTTGGTCGGATCGTCGATCAGTATGATGGAAGAAGCGACGCTGTTGGGGAACAGCCCGCTGTATGGTCGCTTCACGGAGAAATTAGATCTTCGACCGCTCGACTTCACCGCCGCACAAGCGTTCGTTCCTGAAAACTACTCGCCCGAGGAGCAAATCTATACGTGGGGAATCTTCGGCGGCGTCCCGTACTATCTGAACGGCATCGAACTCGACCACGACCTCGGTAGGACGCTCACGGAGGAAGTCCTCTCACAGAGAGGATACCTTCACAATGAGCCGGAATATGTCCTACGCACCGAGCTCACGAACCCAAATCGGTACTTCGCAATCCTCACTGCGATTGCAGCGGGGAAGACGTCGTCGAACGAAATCGCACAGGCAGTGGGCATCGATGGGAAGCAGATTTCCACGTATACCCAGAAGTTAGAACGGCTCCGACTCATCGAGCGTGAGGTGCCACTGACCGAGGAAAAGTCGAAGTCACGTCGTGGTCGCTACCGGATTCTCGATCCACTGTTTCGGTTCTGGTTCCGGTTTGTCTACGGGAATGAGGATAGGTACGACCGGTTGGGTGAAGATGCCTACGAAGCAGTGATCAAACCAGAACTCGCTGATTTCGTTAGTCCGGAGTTCGAAGTTCTCTGCCAGGATGGACTGCCTCACCTGTACCCGGACAAAACGTTTCTCGACATCGGTCGGTGGTGGTACAAGAACCACGAGGTAGATGTTGTCGGATTCACCACAGACGGAACGATGGTCGTCGGGGAGTGTAAATTCACGACTGCACCGCTGGACTACAGTGCACTCGCATCGCTCGAAACCCATGCAGAAGAAATTCGATGGTCACCAGAGACGGACGAGGGAGTTTCCACAGAATACGCACTCTTTACGCGAAACGGCGCCACACAATCGGTTCGTGAGACGGTGGCTAAGCGAGAGGACGTCCAATTGTTCACGCTCGGGGATGTAACTCACGCCTGATTAGAACGGGTGAGCCACGATAAGAAGTAGAGTCAGGAACTTGCCCGGTGGACAGTAGACGCGATGGATGAGCTCTCGAGTGACATCCTCCCGCGCCTGAAGACGTGGGCCTCCCACACCCACCAATGAGCGGTTCGTTGGGATGTTTACGGTTCGCACCCCGACAAGGTGCTGGCTATGCCACGTAGCCGTTACTCCTATCTCGTCCGGGGAACGGACGGGACTCGGAGGTACCTGGTTGTTTTGTGTCGGTCCGCCGTCCGTGGGCTTACTTTTTGATCCGGCAAACACCCAGTCAACTGCCAGTTTTCGGACTGTCAGAACCCGATGGGGTACCATCGAATCGACACCAAGAAATACGCACGGAAAGCACCTAAGACGTTGCCATACAGTGAAAGTAACCAAAGACGGCGATTCATCCACGCCCTCAAAGGCGTGGTATTCTCGCTTGCAACCCTATAAACGATGGCACTACTTTGGATACTTTGACCGGATTCCCGATTTCCTCGATTACTGAATCAGGCGCAATTGCTGGTGAGACAGGGACGTTCTATGTTGGGGCGTATCACTGCTTTCAGTTAGATGAAGAGGACACTCCAAACGTTTCACGAAGTCCAACCCGGTCGATCTTGCCTGTCGCTGTCGTTGGAATTCTGTCAACGAATTCGACACGTTGTGGGACTTCGTGATCTTCAAGCCTTTCAGTACATGCGATTTGTACCTCTTCGGTGGTGAGGGAATCATCGGTTGGTGTAATGATCGCGGTGACTACTGCCCCTCGAAGATCATCACGTGTATCGATGATTGCCGCCTCAGAGACCTTTTCGAGGTCATACAGAACGTCTTCGATTTCACGAGGATAGACATCAGCACAGCCAGACATGAACATGTCTTGGATTCGGTCGACGATAAAAAGATGACCATCCGCATCAAGCCAGCCGATATCACCGGAACGGAGCCACATATGGCCGTTCCGGTCGACGAACGTTTTCTGGTCGTATTGTTGCTGTTCATAGCCCGGCGACACAGTATCACCACGCCAGAGAAGTTCCCCCCGCTCTCCTTGTGAAACAGCTTCTCCAGTTCCGGGATCTTCGATACGGAGTTCAACGACTTCCCGTGCAGGTTTACCAACGCTTCCCGGTTTTCGTGTTGCAGGGGCTGGTCGATTAAATGCAGCAAGCGGAGTCGTCTCGGTCATTCCGTACCCCTCAAGTAGTGGACAATCGAACAGTTCTTCTGCGTCAGTAATCCGCCCTTTTGGCATCGGTGTACCCCCGACCCCGACGACTCGCAGCGAAGAGAGGTTATATCGACCGGTGTCACCGTATTCGAGCAAATCAATAATCATGCTTGGTGTGAAGAACGCATACGTGACCCCGTGGTTTTCGATGGTCTGCAGTAGGGTTTCTGGGTCCCACGTCGAAAGTAGACGATTCTCTGCCTGTGCCACAATGAGTGGTGTCGTTGTGACGTTGAGACCGATTACGTGGAAACACTGACAAGCAGTTACTCCGACATCGTTTCGCGACAAGCCGAGATAGTTGATGATCCCCAACGCGTTCGCTTGAAGGTTTCCATGTGTATGGCGGACCCCCTTCGGCCGACCGGTCGTACCACTCGTATAGAATACTTCCGCAACTTCGTCGCTGCGACGTGGGTAAACGGTATATTCGAGGGGTTCATCGGCAAGCAGTCGAGAGAAGTCCCGTCCATCGGTTCCGTCGATGGAGATCACTGTCTCGACATCAAAAGAAACCGAAGAATCGCTCTCGTTGGTTATGAGCACCGAGATATCGCTCGAATCACAGATATAGCCGGCCTGTTCGTCGGTAAACTGCGTGTTGATTGGGACCGGGACTGCCCCTCGCTTCATCGCTCCGAGATGCGCAATCAGGAATTCAACGCGATTCGGTAAGCGAACGGCTATTCGTTCGTCGGGTTTCACACCGAGCGTTTCCAGTGAATTTGCCATTGCGTTCGTTTTCTCACTGAGTGCCGACTGAGTCAGTAACGTATTTGCATCACCCACTGCAGGCTTAACTGGAACGTCTCCGGCGGCAAGATCGATGAAGTTCGCAAAGTTCATACCTCACGATAAATCCCAATCGATAACTGATTTTTTCATCTAAAATGACTTGTCTACAACTGGACTAATGTCCGGTGAGCATGACTGAGCGCTTCGTGTGAGGCGAGATTTCATTCATTGTGCCGATCTCTGTTTCATAATGTGGGAATTCAGCTGGGTTTGTTCGTCCGCCAATTCGGGATTCGTCGTTCCCGGACTACCATGGGATAGCGTCTACCAACGAGACACCGGTATACGTCGGTCACCCCGAAGTTGCAAAAACGAGATCTTCCCGAACATCCTTCGCTTTTTCTCGGACCAGTTTCGGTACGTCATCATCCATCACTGATCGCATCTCGCTGACCGGGCCGTACGCACCGATGGCACCGTACACTGCGTTTTCGGTCGCAATGGACGCGGCAACACCAACGATCCCATCGATCATCTCTCCACGGTCGGTCGCATAGCCTCGCTCGCGGATCGTCGACAATTCGTCAACGAGCTCTTCTTCGTCGGTTATCGTTCGTTCCGTCCGGTCAACTAACCCGTGTGTTTCGATTATTTCGGCGATTCGCTTCTCCGGTAAGGAAGCTAATATCGCCTTCCCGGGAGCATTTGTATGGAGATATTCGTGTGTTGGGTAGATGTGCTGTGCCGAGGGAGGAAGGGATTCGTACTGCCACCCGGTTGCAAGAAGAATCGTTCCACGCCCATTCTCCTCGATGACCAGTTGGTTGTACGTGTTCGCTTGGTCAGCGAGTTCCTTGACCGCGTTTCGCCCGTGTAGAAAGAGATCGTTGCTATTTCGAGATTCCCGTCCCAACCGGAGATATTGGTTGCTAAGCCTGTACTTTCCGTCCGTCTTGACGAGATACCCGAGTGCCTCGAGTGTTTGGAGATGATTATGAATCGTACTTTTCGGAAGCGCCAGGGCTGTCGACAATTCAGTAACGCCCGCCCGTTCACGTTTGCTAATAGTATCGACTATCTCGTACGATCGTTTCACTGAATTTATGGGAACCTCGGAATCGTTCATGGTGTTCAATCAGCGAGTGCCCACTTAGTTCTGTTCGATAATGTGGGAAACCGAGTTATATTTTCAATAGTATATAGTGTGTAATATAATAAATGGCAGAGTTTTTATTGTTAATATCTTGATTCCATCCCTATGACTAAAATGCTCTAAACCCGGAGTTAATGGCTCTATAACGTCTATTTGTTCAGGATACTGATCTAGTATGAACTACGAATAGTAAAATTTCCAATATTTGATAAGGTTTAACTTAGTACACCACTATCAATCGTAATGCGATTGGCCAGCAGTCGACCGCTGATTGTTGGTTTAACACCAGTAGTGACAACTATGGACCAGAATGACAGCAGTTCATTGACACGGAGGAATGTCGTGAAAGGAATCGGTGGGCTCGCCGCCCTCTCGATGTCCAACGCGACTATTCAAGATGCACAGGCAGCAATAGCCGACCCATTGGTGAGTGACCCACACACCGCCGATACGTATCGCGCAATCGTGGATGCGATCATTCCGCGAACACCGGAACTAGGGGACGAACTCGGTTCGGAACACGTTCCCGGTGGCCTCGATGCCGAACTGGAGAAGTTCCTCATCTGGGACTTCAATCACTTTCAGGAGATCCGCTCGGAGATGGTCACAGAGCAACTCGACTCGCCGTTGAATCTCATGCCCAAAAGCATGTTCGAGGTCTCCATCGACACGACGGGATTGGGCTCGGCGCTGGACACGTTGTTAGATCTAGCGGACCTCAGCCTTCTGGACCTTCTCCGTCTCGACCTCGACGGCGATGCTCTCGAAGAGTTTCTCACGTTCGGGGCTGTCGGTCGATTCGAGACATCGTTCCACGATTTCGACGGCTCGACTGATGGCGTCGCGGAGTTCGAAGTTACGGTAGAAACAGTAGACGACGTGTACCATCAGGTACTTCAAAATTATCCGTATGCGCCTGTGTTCACCATCGTATTCGACGTCGTCGCTGCCGAGTTCCTCGCACGAGGAAACAACCAGGATCCAGCGTCACCCAACGAGAAGTTCCCGGCGGGAGGGACCTTCACTCGACTCTCTCCACAGGACCGACTGAGGTGTCTGTGGACGATCGTCGATGGGAGTGTCATAGACCGTCTCGACGAACTGTTGTCCCCCCTCGTTCCCGACATTGGAATCCTGAAGTACGTCGTCATGGCGGTCAACGGTCTCCACGGGTTCGGTTACTACACCGAGTGGTCCGGCTACGGCAGCACGAAGACCAATACGCCAAACGAGCGCGTGATGCAGATTCCTGAAGACGAAGTCCAAAGTCGTAAGCAGAGTGAGTACCCCGGGCCAGCACCCGGCTACGCGGCCGATTGGCGCCATGCCGTTCCTGGCGGATTCGCGGATCCGAACGTGGAGAATCTCAATCTCCCGGACGACCTCGCAGGCGATGACGTCATTGAGGGACTCGGGGGTGACCAATAATGCAAAACCCCGATGTCGTCGTTATCGGTGCTGGGGCAGATGGCCCGGCCGCTGCATGGCGACTCGCCAACAATCACGGCTTGGACGTCCTCATTCTCGAAGGCGGCCCGTGGCATGGCAATCAGAAGTGGCCCGAACCGCATGCCGACGCCGGTGGAACGATCAGTACCGATCCGGATGATCTCGATGGGAAATTGCTCGATGAGCAGTTCACCCACCGCGAGGCGGATGCAAACGATCCGACGTGGGGATACCTTCGGGTTGGTCCTGCCGATCACTCTCGCGCTCCGTGGTTCCGGAATCTCCATCAGAACGCGTTTATCTGGCAAGTCGGTGCTGTCGGCGGGACATCGCTTCACTACTTCGCAAACCATCCACGTGCATACCCATACGCAATCGACACCGAGCCCCACTGGCCGATCGATTACGAGGATTTGGTTCCGTACTACCAGATCAACGAGGAGTTGACGAGTACCCAGCAGGCTCCGATGACTGGAAAGGAAGAAGTGTTCATCGAGGGTGCGACGAACGCAGGGTATTCCCTCATTGAAACGAAAAACGTGACCGAAACCGGGTGGCGGCCACAAGCTAACGCCGTCGAAGTCCCCGGACGGGAAACGTCGAACGGCGAACCGCTCGATTCCGACTATGACGGGTCGTTCAGCTACGACGATGGCTTCCGCGGTGATACCCTCGTTGGCGACCACTTCCAAGGGTCCTCGACGCCAGTGGATGCACCGGTGCGTGATAAGGCACGAAAGTCCAGTAACGTGGGATACGTTCCGCGTGCGCTGGATACGAACACGGATCCATCGAAGGGGAACGTTGCTCTTCGACCGAATGCGTACGTGACGAACATCGAGACCATAGAGGGTGCGGGTACGCTCGAGGCAACGGGCGTCACGTTCCGCGATAGTTGGTCAGGGCAGACACAAACAGTCGAGGCAGATACGGTCGTTCTCGCGGCCGGTTGTATCGAGTCGCCCCGACTCTGGCTCAACTCCGGCCTTCCGGACGATGGCTGGGTTGGGAAGGGACTGACGACACACTGGTTCGACTGGATTGTCGGGGTCTATGACGACGAGACGGTTGCCGATATCAACCCGGAGTCTCAACACATGGATCCCTATATTGGACAGAACTCCGCTGTTCGCTTCGACAAACCCGGCGTCGGTGGGATGGAAGACATCGGGATGTCCCCCGGACTCGTGTCCTATGCTGATTATCTCTTCAGCCAAGCTGGCTACAGTTTCGATGTCGAAGTCGACCCGGACGAGCCATGGGATTCGCGTGGTTACGTTGTCGGGAAGGAACTCAAACGCCGGATGTCCAACTATCGGCAGACAAAAGCATTGTTGATTCTCACCGATGACCTCCCACGCCAAAACAACGGTGTGTCACTCGACAATGTTTTCTCCGATGAACATGGGGCCGTCCCGAAGGTCAAATGGGAACCGCATCCTGACGACGATGCCAAGCGAGATGAACTCTCTCGTATCGCGGCCCGAATTCACAAAGAAGCGGGTGCAGAACATGTTCACCGTTGTGACTGGCCGCCGCTTCTGTTGCATATGCAGTCGTCGATGCGGATGGGCAAAGTACTCGATTCGAACGCCGAGGCGAAAAACGTCAATCGATTGTTCGTCGCCGACCACTCTGCATTATCCAATGGACTCGGTGGTCCCAACCCGACGAATAGTGGACAAGCGCTGGCGCTCCGGACTGCCGATCGAATCGCGAATCTCTACTTCTAATTCAGTTTACTTCCCCGTTTTTGGATGAACAGTAAAGGCTAGCCGTGGCGCTCTTTCCTACGGCAGTCTTTGACGAGATGCTCGTTCTGTTCGCGACCAAGGCGACCAACGCCAGTGATTCCTCCTCTCCCACAGCTTCTTCCCAGCTAGCTCCATACAAAAGAGTGATGGAGTACCGCTACACCGGCAACGCTCACCACAGCTTAGTCGCCGCCTACGAGGCCGACGAGCCTCCCTTTCCGGTCCACGAGCCACGGACCGCCCCAAAGACCTCACACGCGCGCACTGAACTCTCTCTCCTTCACCGCATCCTCTTCCCAAGCTGTTGGAACGCCTACCCAGACCACACTGACCCCGAAGACGTTCAAGAAACCCTCACTGAACTCGGCGAGCAACTCATGCGAGGCTGCCAATTGTATGCTCCCCACACTCACCCTCGGGACTGCATCAGTGCCGTCATCGACGATCTGCCCACTATCAGAGAGCGCCTCAAACGCGACGTCGAAGCCGCGTATAAAGGCGACCCTGCTGCGAAGTCCTACCTGGAGGTTATCCGAGCGTATCCAGGATTCCACGCCATCGTTGCACAGCGTGTCGCTCATGAACTGTACAAAGAGAGCAGGCAGGAGTACGCCCGCGAACTCACCGAAGCTGCGAAAAGCGACACAGGCATTGACATCCATCCTGGTGCCGAGATTGGAGACTACTTTTTCATTGATCACGGCACTGGCGTCGTCATTGGCGAGACTGTCACTATCGGTGATTGGTGTCGACTCTACCAGAACGTCACCCTCGGTGCCCTCCACTTTGAAGAAGAAGAGGACACTGACCACGCACTCAAGAAGGGGTATAAGCGCCATCCGGACATCGGCGATCATGTCGTCATCGGCGCTGGGACGAACGTCCTCGGTGCCATCTCCGTCGGCAATCACGTCAGCGTCGGCGCAAACTCCTGGATTACCGAGGATATCCCCGCGAACACCACGGTGTACGTTTCTGACCATCCCGACCAGGAACGAAAATCGAACGGCCGCGAGACGGAGGACTAATCAACCTCGTTTCGCTGTTGGGGAGGACAACCGCTTAAGTGGTGTGCGTCCACGGTAGTCGCGCCGGATGAGGATGGTATTCGAAGGAATCAGAGTCGATTTGGGTCAGGGTTGTCTGACCCAGTATAGAGTTGCCACCCGGTGAGTACGAGCACGACGAAGAAGGAGAGTGTCGAAACTACGGCCAGAAACCCGCCCTCTCCTCGAACAACTCGAAGAGCCTGAATACTGCCAGCAATACATGCTGCTCCGGCGATGAGAAGCTGTTTGCGTCGGGAGATACCCCTAGAGTGACTCATGGAGCTAAAACTTAGTTCCGCTACTAAATCCCTTGTGGGACCGCGTGTTTCTAAGGCGAGAATCGAGACATCACATGTGGTCAATGCAGCGCGAGCTAAGTGGGGTATGAATCCACTTTGCTATTCGGATCTTGAGAGGGTATGTAGTTCTTTGAAACGCGTAGATATTCGATGGTTTCCAAATATCGACTGTTCTAATCAAATTCGAGGAAGACACTAATTGGGGGTGTCGAACGACAGTCGCGTGAATATGGGACAAGAGATCATGATTTCCTCCGAAACCGAGGGTCTTGAGACCGAGAATCTACGAACAGTAGTTATCGGTACCGGAGCAATCGCTCAGCGGCTTCACATACCTGCATATCGAACGAGCGATTTGGTCGACCTCGTAGCCGTGTGCGACGTCGAGGAAAAGAAAGCTGCAACGGTCGCAGAGGAGTTCGAAGACCGACAGTATCGCGATCCAATTCTCAAGTTGGAATAAACCTACAGTCCAAATTTCCCGACATCTTCTTTTATTTCTCAATCTTCATGTCGTCTAGAGTATTTTGAATATTGTCAATTTATTTGAACCGTAAATCTGCAATCTCAGTTCCTCGAAGGTAGTGCAAAACTACTGGGAGAAATAGCACGGTCAGTTTTGTTACACCTATATTATTCAGCTCCGAAATAATAGGATATATTCATTCTTGCCATTCAACAAAGGGGATAGTGACAGGATTGATGAGAGCAAATCCAATGAGTCCTTGTGGCAAATACACTGACGGTAGACTCTCGTCGGGAACTATTGACAGACTGGCTCACAATAACGATCCCTGCGATCCATACAATCACGTACGCGGCACCACCGAGTGCACGTAAAGCGATGACTGACCGGTAGCCACCATTTTGACTGTCGATCCATCCCAAATACCTACAACAAAGAGAGCGAGAACGGCGATGCCCATTTTCGGCCTGGATTTTGTCCGATCAAGTATCGCACCAACCGGGAAGGGAGATGCACTGGTTTACCTGACAAACTGCATACGGGCGATGGGTGAATCCGTTCACCACCCCCGGGGCAGTGCTGTGGACGATGCTCCCCATAGTACTGCTTATTGTGAGAGCGTGCTAATAAACCACATGGACCCTTCAATCGAGGAGATAGAATTCCTCGCCAGCTCCGATCACCGAACAGGGGTGCTCAACGCCCTAAATCACGGTCCCGCAGATCGCTCAACGCTTCGGTCGGAGACGGGAGCCTCGTCACCAACTATGGGACGTGTCTTATCCGATTTCGAACAGCGCAGTTGGATTACTCGTGAGGGACCAGATTTCGAACTGACATCGTTAGGTGAATTCGTCGCGAGTCGCTTTTTCGAGTTGCGTGAGGCAATGTCGATCGAACGCAAATTACGAGATATCTGGCAGTGGCTTCCACGAGAGATGGAGGGGTTCTCGGTCGATCTCTTTGCGGACGCTGTGGTCTCTCGGCCCGGCCCTGGATACCCGTACGAGCCCGTCGAGCGGCTGACGCACCTCATTGAGAATACTGAGGGAATGCGTGGGTTCGATAGTATCGTGCAAAAGTCGATAAACAACGAGACTGTCTGTGAAGCTGTTCTCAACGGAATGGAACTCGAATACGTCTACTCGCCGGTGGCGCTTGAGGGCACCTACGCCTGGAATCCAGAGCGGGTAATGGAAGCCGCCACCTGTGACAACTGTACCGTGTACGTCCATGACGCTCTCCCGGATGGTGACCGGTGTGGTCTTGGGATCGTTGATGACCGAGTCGGTATCTGTTGTCACGACGTCGATACTGGCGCTCTGATCTGTGTCATCGATACCGATGCCCCAGAGGCGCGTGAGTGGGCCATTTCGACCTTTGACCGAGTCCGTCAGAAGGCAAAGCCAGTCGATCCACTTAATTTTGAACCGCCCGTCTCATCGGAACTTACCTCGTAACCGGAAATCGTTCCCTCGATATTCTCACAAACTCTCGTTACCCGTATCCTGTATCGTCATCTCTCACGCGTCATTTCGATCCAGCCGCCTACCCAGGAAATCGGGTTGGCCCTTTCATGCTATGAAATATTTCACTAGACAGTTACAATTCCTTCGATGGCGTAAGGTCTACGAAGAACCATGAATCAGAGCCCCATCGGATCCGGGGACGAGCCATTGACCGAGCGTCGCGATACCATGACAGAGTCAATTGAATTCGAAATTGCCCAAGGCGAGCTGTTTGAGTCGGTCGATCTCGATGTTCGGTCGAGCTTCGTTGACCTCAACGAACCGCGCGTGCGAACGCATGTTTTCGAAGCTGGTCCGTGGGACGACGAGACACCGCTCCTATTCGTGCATGGCGGAGGCGCGTTCGGTGCGTTCCTTGCGCCACTCATTGCCCAGTTCGATGATAGTCGCGTGATCGGCCTCGACCGCCCAGGGTACGGCCTGAGCAGCAATTTCCTGTACACTGAGCAGAACCTCCGGCGGACGGCTATCGACGTCATCGAAGGCGTGCTTGACGAACTGAGGATCAAGCAGGTGGACCTCGTCGGTCACTCCATGGGCGGCTACGCGAGCGTCCTGTTCGCGCTCTCTCGACCAGATCGCGTTCGGCGTCTGGTATTGGTCGGTGCCTGTGCGGGGTTCCCCGGCGCAACCCCACCGCTACCACTGCGACTGATGACCGTCCCCGTCCTCAGACGAATGCTCCAGCGAATGGCGAAGCCGAGCGAGGCAGGCGTCCTTGACGTCGCAGAGGTGTTCGGCGAGCGCAAGGCTATCCAAAACTACCCCGCGCTCATCCAGGCGATGGTTGCCGAGACACAAAATCCGAAGTCGTCCGAGGCGATGTTGAGCGAATTCTCCGCATTCTTCTCTATCCTCGGCTGGCATCAGTCGATCCGACTCCGCGAGGACGAATTGGGCGCAATCCGGCAGCCGACACTGGTTGTCTGGGGCGAGCACGACCCGATTGGAAGTCCTGATGACGTCCGTGCGGGCGTCGAAGCAATTCCGGACGCTAGGCTCGAGACGACACCCACTGCCCACGCTCCCTTCCTCTCCTATCCTGAGCGGTGTGCCGGGCTCGTCCAGGCGTTCAGGGACAAGGAGCTAAACGAGAGTGCATAGGGTTCGTCGGGAGCCCTCACTGGTAGCCAACGTGTAGCAGCCGTTACACCAACCCGCTGAGGGCGTTCCCGGTATCCCAAGCCTGCCATCGCATCGAGCAAAGCGTGGCGTGAGCGTGATGAAGCGGGTCGCTATTCGTTGTGTTCGAAGGGCAGTGGCGAGATTCGTGCCTACTTAGACGCCTCAGACCTCGCTGAATGGATTCGCCTGAAAGAGTCCGGGTGAGCAAGAAGTACAGCCAGGAACTCGCTCGCCGGACGATGGACGCGATGCATGAGCTCTCGAATGGCCGGCTCGGGAAAATCAAACGCCAGCGATCCAAAGACGGTTTGAGCTACAAAGAGACACGTCTCGTCCTCAAGGCCGATGTCGAGCTTCCCGGTGAAGTAAGAAACAAAAGTGCGGACGATAGTCCGACCACAGACGCGGGTGCCGGAGAGTAGCGTGGTCGGGACAAAACACGCCCGAGAGAGCACAAATCGAACACGAGATCCCACACAAACGCGGATATGAACGTCCCGAATTGACACAGTTCAGGACAGACGCCGTACGGTTACTCGTAAGTACGGTAATTGTATCGGCATCTATCGGCTACAAGCCAGCGGGAGGGGGAGAGCTGATACCGACCACCGCGTCTGTGGCCGGAACTGCGTGATTGAATCACCCGAGAAAGTCACTTTCAGTACAGCGTGAAGTGGTTCTGAGGACGGTGTCAGGAGTGCGTGCGAGAAAAACAATGGAGTACGAGAGTCTCCTTCGCTAAGAAACCAATTGTCCATCAGAACGATTATCGGGTGGCGTGAGAGACCTAGTCGTGTGAGCGAGGACGTCGCGTATCCTTCCGTTGAGCTGATCCTCGAACTCCACGAACAAGTCGTCAAGGAGGGAGAGAACACGGAACCAGGAGTTCGATCGGAGAAGCCGATTGAATCTGCACTTCAGTACGTCTCAGAAGGATTTTTTGGTGAGGTACCACAGTCAGTCCACGAAAAAGCGATTCATCTGATGCGACTACTTGTTGCAGATCATCCATTCGTTGATGGGAACAAGCGAACGGCGCTTCGTACGGCAGTCGTCTTTTATATGTTGAACGGATACACATTCGAATACGGCGACGAAATTCGTGCGTTACTACATCGATTTGCGACAGACGAAGCCGCGGTCGATACCGAGACTGCAGTTATCTACTTCAGAGCGTGTTCTCGTCGGAACTGATAAAGGGCCACAGAGAATATGTTCACCACAGAAATGGCGTCTAGCACCGATTCCTCGAAAGCAGTAGATAAAGAAGTCCGCCGACTATACGAGCGGTATCAGTCGGCGGAGAGCGACGAGGAACGCCAAAAGATTGCCCTTGAAATGGGGAAGCTCGACGGACGCCGCCACGCCGACATCTACGCAGCTCTTGAAGACGAGTAACTACAGTTCTACAAGAATACTGTTCGTCTACCAATTCGAGGACTACACTGCTAAGAGATGAAAGCCATTTGCGTTAGTATCCAATACTAACAAACGGTCAATCGAGAACTGACAGCTCTCTATGGCTGTGCGTACACAAACGACGGCTATCGGGTGATGGAAGAGATGGCTGAACGTGTACCCGGCGTGACCTACAAGGAACTCGAACGCTGTCGGTTGATGACGCAATGGGTGTCGGTGGGCATCACATCGAGTTCAAACCCGCCTCACGGCTGGTCGGGATACTGATGCCGTCGATCAGTTTCACGATCGAGCCCCACGAGAACGGCTGTGACCTCACGCAACGGATCAAGGTACGAACGGGCCCGATCGGTGCGTGGCTCAACCGGGGAGAATTCGATGCCGTCCGGACGCACATGAAAGATGAAGGCGAGAATCTGAAAACCATCGTTGAAGACGACGTATGGCGGCTGCGGGGACCCGTTGTGTTTCGGTGGTCACTTCGACATCCGAGGTAGGGGTCGCGTCTCAGCACACCGATGACCATATTTATTCTTCCCGGTGATGAATCCGCTTTGATGACTAACTCGGTGATCTCCGATATAGACCATATACTCATTCGTGTTGAACACCCAGAGCCGCTCTTCTCAACTCTCACTGAGGTCTTCGGATTACCATCTCCGTGGCCGCTTTCGACGCATCCAGCATTCGCCAGCATCGGTGTCTCGCTCGGAAACGTCGATCTCGAACTCGTTCGATTCGGTGAATCAACTGAGCGACGACCAAACGCCCGTCTCTCCGGTGTTGCATTTGAACCGAGCGCACCGACGCTCTCGGAGAGTCAATGTGAGCTACAGCGACGTGATATCGCTCATAGTGCGGTAGTTCCTTACGTTAGCCGAGACGAGAGCGACAATCCGGAACACCTCTGGGACAACCTGTACGTCGGCGAGCTTCTCGGTGGAAATCTCTGGCAGAAAGCGTTTTTTGCGACAACGAAACTTCTCCCAGAACGATTGCTCGCGCGGCCGAACGATAGCGATGTCAGTCCCCTCATCGATCGCGTGTTTCCGCACGGAATGGCATTCTTAGTGGACTACGATTCTGCGTTCGCTGAGAACTTCAAGCGTGAGGAGGCACGACGCTCACTCCGGACTCGTAACGGCGGCCCACTGGGAGTAGTCGGCCTTCGAGAGATTGTAGTTGGCGCGAACCATCTTGACGCAGTTCGAGGCCGGTGGAGTGACCTCTTCTGGCCCGTTACCGAATCAACTCCAAACGTATGGCGCTTCGACAATGGGTTGGGCATTCAGCTCGTCTCGCAGTCGAACGACGGATTTGTCGCCCTCGTAGTCGAAGTTGAATGTCTCGATCAGGCCAAAACATTTCTGGCTACTCGTGACATGATCGAAAGTGTGAGCGAGTCATCGATCGCAATTGCACCCTCTACTCTTGCAGGGCTTGATATTCGACTAGTTGAATCTGTCAGATAACCGTGCTGGAAGCCATCCACTTGAGAGGCTTGTCACTTCTCGGATGAGTTCTGTAGATCCCGTCCAATTTCGGTAATGGCATCTCGCGCCTGAGGTAATTCGGGGTTATCGAGCATACCGATAAATCCATGAATCAAATCGTCGTAGTGGGCTTCGTGTTCGAGCCGGTGTATAACCGTCAAAATATTGTCAACATCGCCACGATCATGCACTCCTTAAAGTGATCGCAAACCCCCTAGTCCGAGATCGTATCAACCACGTCCTCAACAGTGTAAAGACAAAGATCATCCCGTTCATCACAGGCTTCCTCCAACGATGACGCAAATCCACTCCGACTGAAGAGCGCATACTCATATTCTGGCTCTTCACCACCATTCGGTACCCAATCAATATGAGGCGCTTCCTGCTGGAGTTGGGCAAAGACATCGTATCCCAGTGGATGTTGAGTGAATTTCACCTCACCCACGACCAACGTGTCACTGTTCGTTGGCGCAACGATATCGATTTCCCGCCCATCGGTGTCCCACCATGTGTCTGGCTCTTCTGTAAACGTATACTCATCACCGTATTCGAAGAGAATCGCCCGTTGACACAGCTGCTCGAATGTTCCACTGACAAAGTCCGAAAGGTACGGTTCGACGAGTTCATCGTATGCATCTGGCCCAAAGACTTCGTACCGAGATGATCGTCCATGGACGAACCGGAACCAGAACGCAAAGAGCTGATCCAAGATTCGATAGCGACTATTTCGACTTCGTGCTGGGTCGACTGTGACCGGATACTCTTGCTCGATTATCTGGAGTTCTCGCAGACGGGAGAGGTAATAGCCAGCACTGTTGGCGTTGATACTTGCGGCCTGAACGATCTCGTTTCGCTGGCGGTTCCCTTCGGCCATCGCCTTCAGCACGGCAAAGTATCGATCCACCTCATCCAATTCCCTGTACAGAACATTTTCAGGTTCTTCATGGAGACCACCATCTCGGAGAAGCAACGTTTCTGTGATATTCTTCTTGAGTGATTGACTGTCATCAACAGCGCGAAGATAGTCTGGCGTCCCCCCAAAAACACCGTACGCTATGACCTGCTCTGCTGGATCATAGTCGGGGAAGAAGGTCATTGCCGCCCCAAACGGAAGCGGGCCAATGTTAAGCTTGCCATTCGGTCGCTTCGAGATGCGGCCGTACAGCGGTGAACTACCATCAAGGGCGATATTGTGGATCATCCCAATAGCAGAGCCAGTCAAGACGAAGGTTGCCGCTGTCTCTTCGACTTCGTGATCCCAGATACGCTGAATAATTGATGGAAGAGCCTCATTCTCGTCGACAAGATAGGGAAACTCATCGAGAATGACGATCGCATCTTGTTCAGCAAGGTATGTGAGAACGTTTTCCCAATCCTTTCGAATCCGATTGATCCCAGGAAAGGCTGTTGTCGCATCGGCAATGAACGAATCAAGCTGTTGCTCGGGGGTGCCATGTGCTGCTTGATGATAGACGGCATCCTCGCGGTCTTCAATAGATTTGACGACAAGCGCTGTTTTTCCCATTCGCCGACGACCGTATATCACACTCAAATTAGAAGAGTTGCTATTGTAGAGCTTCGTGAGTCGATCGAGCTCTTTTGTTCTGTTAACGAATGGTGGCATTGTTCGCCTGTAGATTCGATGGCAACATAAAGGGCACGATTGTGTAGATGGAACTACGTTAGTTCAAGCTACATTAGTTCAAGCTACGTTACCCACGACCAGCATGACCGCATCTCAGACGCATATTTCGAGGGCATCCAGCGCGAATAATCTAGACTTTGTGGTTAAACAACACTAAAAACAAAGTCAACCAGAAACTCATTTTCCGCTCGAAAAGAAAACGACTTGTGCATATTTGCGCTAATTGACCGCTAAGAACTGTCACAACGCTGTTTGAGGGACAATAGTGATATGGTCAAGTATTCAAACAGAGCTGTGAGACGAGATGGCTTCGAACGATTCACATCACCACGAAGGACAAGAACAGTTGACCACATTAAGTCACGAGCGAACTCATCTCGCTCGTGAACGGACGATTTTGGCACATATTCGAGCTGGGGTTTCCTCGTTCATCTTCGGAACCGTGCTTATCGGATTTTTCAAAACCGAACTCTTTGCTTATATCATCGGTGGAGGTGTTATCCTTTTAGGCATTCTCTTCTTCGTCAGTGGATGGCTGTCGTTCATTCGAAGTAATCGTCGAATCCGTACTCTTGTGAAGGAACTCGAAGAGCCGTTAGAACAGAAGTAGTAGTCCCTATCTTCGCCGGGTATACTCAGTTAACATCATAAGCATCACTTGTCCACATTAGCACATCGGGAGGACGGTAGTGAATGGAACCCATTTTCGTTCGATCGCAGACCGTTATACTGTTGGCCGTCGACGAAGCAACAATGGTACAGGGGACATCCACAGTCAACCTTCGGGCTGTCGGACTTGGGCTTGCGGGCGCAGCGATCGTTATTTTCGTGTTAGTCTCCGTTGTCGGCTTTTCTGCCGTTGTCGATGCATTTCGCTCTGCACGTCTCTGGGTGCTCCCGCTTCTCGTTACCGCTGCCTTCCTGTGGCCCTTCGTCTGGAGTCTTAGCCTCACGGTTGTCCTCTCACTGCTCGGTGTTTCCCAGACACGTCTACGAACGTTTGGCACGTATCTGGGTATCGTCTTCGCGAACAATGTCACACCGTTCGCACAAGTTGGTGCCGAACCATTCGCCGCGCTCATCGTCTCTCGTGCGACGGATTCTCGATTCGAAGTGAGTCTCTCTGCTGTCGCGAGTGTGGACGCATTGAACGTACTTCCGTCAGTCGGACTGGTAACCATCAGTCTCGTATACTTCATCTTCCGGGCGACCCTCAATCCTCGAATTGAACTTGCCGCCGTGATATTCATCGGCCTGGTTGTCCTCGTCGGAGCGCTCGGGATTCTTGCGTGGCAGCGACGAGTTTCACTCGAAGAATCTCTCCAGCGTGTCGGATTGGGAGTAGAACAGGCTATCGAGCGAACAATTGGCGAGTCAGAACGATTCGGAACGCCCGCCGTTACGGAGCGAGTGGATGGTTCCATCAGGAGTCTAGAACGGATTGCTCGCGAGCCGAGACAACTCGGTGTCGAACTCGCCTTTTCGACAGTTGGCTGGCTTTGTCTCGTGCTCTCGCTCTGGTTGGCCCTATACGCGATCGGAGACGTGGTGCCCTTCGAAGTGGTGATGTTCGTCGTTCCACTTGCCATTGCTGCAAGTATTACACCACTTCCGGGGGGTGCTGGCGGAATCGAAGCCACATATATTATTCTTCTCGTCGCCCTCACTCCGATTTCCGTTCCGGCGGCTACAGCGGCCGTCCTGCTCTACCGAACGAGTACATATCTCCTTCCAGTGGTTGCAGGTGGTGGTGCCATCGTTATTCTCGGGGCGACGAAATCGGAAGACAACTCAGTCAAATCTCCCGAATTACCCGAAAGAAATCCTCTTCCCGTGTCCACTAGGATATCCCAGTACGTAATCGATGAGAAAGTAACTTCGATTACATCGATCAAACGATCGCTTGGAGTGTGCTGTTCGTTTTGAACGGTACTCACCTTGTATCGAATCCGTCAGCGTCAGCCATTCGGGGATAGGTATGAGAGAAAATCAGAGTAAATCGAACGCCTCGGTTCGAAGTACACGACGAACGCTTCTCAAGGTTATCGGTGGGGTAGGTATCGGAATCAGTACTGCAGGGTTCGCGAGCGCACAAGACGGGAGCGATGAGGGAACCCAGAGTGAAACTGATCACCAACAAACTGGCACCGAACACCAAGGTGGCAGCCAGGATCAAGGTGGGACTTCCGGGAATCAACGAGTGATCCTTCTCGGTGGACAAGTATCCGGATGGCAGGGGAAGTTACCCGAGTCGATACGTGGTGACCAAAATCCATCGTTAGAGCTTCGAACGGGGACGAAATACAAAATATCGTGGATCAATCTTGATGGTGCACAACACCAGTTCCAAATCCTCGATGCCAACGGGAACGTACTCGAAGAAACACAAGCCGACAAACAAAGAGGCAGAACTCGTTCAGTCACGTTCACGGCAACGAAGAAAATGAAGCGATATCGGTGTAAGTTCCATTCACAATCGATGCATGGTAGGATTCACGAGCGCAGTTAAGAGGTTCCGCCCGTCTTTGGAACTCGTTGTTTTTGTCACAGCTAGGATGTCGCGAAGAGAGCAAAGAACCTACAAAAGGGAATATGGCACTGTATTCGAAGATGGGACAGTCACCCACCGCCCACTCTGCTTATTGAAGCGCTTAGCGTGACTGACGATGCTATGGAATATCTTGACAACATATCAATCGGGGAACTTCGGAGATGGCTCGATGACGTCCAACAAAAAGAGACCACTGAGCGATTGATGGTAGCAATCGGATACAAACAGGGCGTCGAAATACCCACTCTTTCCGACTGGTACGGTTGGCCAGAGACTACCATCGAGGAGTGGTTCGAGGAGTTCGATTCGAATCCGCTTCCACAGGTCATCGACGAGACCGAGTGGTATCACTATGGTCAGGTAACACCGTTCACTCCTCCCGTTGAGGCGACTGTCGAGTATCTCAACTACGAAGTCTTGGACGATTATAGCTGGGATATCGATGATGATGATCTCTTCGAGAAAGCGCACGACGCTGACCTGAACTTCGAAGACTTCGGTCGAATCGAAGTCGGAATCGATGAATCGATATTAGAAGCAGCCGAAAAACGCGGGTTTCAGTGGCCATTCGCCTGCCGTGGTGGTGCATGTTCGAACTGTGTCGTGATCCTCAAGGAAGGTGAAATTGCCATGCCAGGAAATACGATCCTCTCGGACGAAATGATAGAACAATACGATGCACGTCTCACCTGCGTGGGCGTCCCGATTACAGAAAGTATCAAACTCATCTACAATGCAAAACACCATCCAGTGCTCAACGAACTTCGATTGCCACCGCGACGATTCTAAACAGGAGGGACAATTCGCGCAGGTACGATACAACAGCTTTTTTTGCCCGAAACGAGTCCTCTGAAATTCTATTGAGAACCAGAAAAACACTACAGCTCTCTAGTAGTTATATTCCGTCATCATATTGTTCTCAGCAGTCGAAAAGTACGAGGAGGAGTGAATGCAACGGAGACGTCGAAGCATACCTGAAACCCGAGAAAACGCGTAGCCGAAATATCCACTTCGTGGAATTCTCGCCCCTTAGATAAGGAGGAGTACACCCATGGCAACAACGGAAGCGTTCATAGTCGTCCTCATCGCCGCGTTACTCACGGATTTAGCGACTGGACTCGGTGCAGTTCCGTTTTTCTTCGTCAAAGATGTGAGCGACCGTTGGTATGTGATATTGTGGGGATTCGCATCTGGAATTATGACATCAGCGTCACTCTTTGGGTTGCTTCCTGAAGGCCTGAGCCAAGGACCCATCGTAGAGGTTGCTGGTGGCGTCATTGTCGGGGTACTCCTCGTGTTCAGCACGAGTTATCTCCTCGGCGAATACGAGTTCCACCCACAAACGATTTCTGAAGCAGATTTTCGACGGCTAGCGCTCATCGTTGGAACGCTCACCATTCACAGTTTCCCGGAAGGCGTCGCCGTTGGAGTTTCGTTTGCCGATTTGGGCGTCGGAACAGGAGGTGCGACTGTTTTCGGCATCACAGTCCCCATCCTCGCTATTTTCATCACGATTGCGATTGCTCTCCAAAATATTCCGGAAGGGCTGGCAGTTTCGATTCCGCTGAAAACACAGGGAGTTTCGAACTGGCGACTCATGGGGTGGGCCGTCTTTTCGAGTGTTCCACAACCAATCGCCGCACTGGTCGCCTTCTACTTCGTCCAGGTTGCACATCAAATACTCCCCTTTGGCCTTGGATTCGCTGCTGGTGCGATGCTCTTTCTTGTTGGGTCCGAACTACTGCCCGAAGCGCGTACTCGGGGCCGCACGTTACCGAGCAACGGTTGGTCAGAAATTACACTCGGATTTGTCTACGGATTGTTACTCATGTCTCCATTATTGGTTATTGGGTGACGCGGAGAGATGTCTTCTCACTGTCTTCGTCGAACAACGAATTCCACAATCCGACCAACTCCTCCAGAGCAAAGGGTCAGTAGATCAAGGACAAGTACCTGGGATATTCAATCGTTTTTAGTCAAAGTGCTATATTCGTACGAAGAACTGTCTGAATCGGATGATTTGTACCAGTTCAGCGACCGGGATTCGCTTCCCAAGTTCGAAGGCAGCGAACGCACTTGCAAGAAATGTGACTCCGGTGAGAATGAGAGCGAGTTGTGGTGACAACCCGAGATGCATGAAAAAGATTGGGTCATCCCAGATGAATGTAATCGTTCGAAATGACTGAAGGGGGGTAACAATCGCACTGAAGATGAACATGCTACCCGTGAGACCACCAATCGCTCGAAGCACCTGAAGTATAATTCGTTGTGCAGCACTTGGATTCCGGCGAATGTAGTCACGGTTCAGCCACAGACAACCCAACGCGAGTACAATCAACCCACTCGTGATTACGATGACTCGTGGATGGAGCTGAACATATGTGAGAACCTCGGTGACTTCTGCTGTAATCTTCTGGAACACTCCATTGAACACTGGTTTAATCTGCTGAAGAGTCCATCCCAGTGGAGAAACTTCCCCAGAACCACTGTAGACCAGAAACGTGAGAAAAATATTGAAGATGAGTGCACCACTGGTAGAATAGGTGATGAATTTTCGGAGATCCATCTCTGCGATTCCAGCTGGAATCGAAATGACGGCGCGCATCAACGGAAGCATCCGTCCCCAGAAAACCGAACTTTCACCCCAGTTCTGGAACCACTGCCGTCCGCGTTGAATGTCGTCTTCAGAAACGTGGATGAGATATCCATAGCGACTGAGGACGTAGTCGCTCTTTTTTCCGAGAAGATAGTATGCGAGGACACTCCCGGCAGTAGCACCTGCCGTCGCATCGAGAACGAAAAGCCCGAACGAAATGGGATCATGAACGAGTTGGGTCGCTGCAAAGGGGACAACGAGTTCACTGGGTGCGAAATGGAGGATGAACGCCGTTTCGAGTATCATATACACAAAGACGGCAAGATACCCATAGTTGGATACGAATGAAAAGACAGCGTGTGTTACCCAGTCAAACATTCGAATGAGAGTTTCCGGAACTGGAGTATCAACTTTTTCCCTCTCGGTCAAGGGATGCTCTGCTCGACCACACTAACTAGTCAAAATAGGACTGAAGTCGTTGGAACAAACGTATTAAAAGATCAGTTGGGATCCGCTGTCCGAGTTCGTAAATTATGAGCCCACCACCAAGAGTAGCAACACCGGTAAGAACTAACGCAAGTTGTGGTGAGAGCCCGAGAGAGACCACAAAAAATCGAGGATCATCCCAAAACCAGGTGATCGTCGAAAACGCTGCTTGTGGGACGCTGAGCGGGCTGGAAATGAAGAGAAGACCAATGACAACTCCCAATCCTCGGAGAAGGCGAAAGGTACGCATTTTTGCTGCATCTGGGTGAGTCCGAATCCACTCGCGATTACACCAAATTAGAAGACAGAAAATCAGTATGATACCCAGTTCGACGAGAACGAAGCCAAGATGCGTTCTCACATACGCGATATTGAGCGTCACTATGCTAACAAGAGTAATGAGTGCTCTATGAACCGGCGTTCCGGCTTGTGTTCCCGTATAGGCAAGATACGTCAACGCTGAGACGAAGACAGTCGTTCCAGCCGCGGTATACGTGATGAATTTCCGGATCTTCATTCGAGCGATGCCAGCCGGTATCGAAATGACGGCACGGAAGAACGGGAGTAGCTGGCAGAGAAAAACCGTCCCCTCACCCCATCGTCGAAAGATGCGCTCACCCCGATCTAATGCCGAGGGTGAGAGATTGAGATATCGCCCATACCGTTCGAGGAGGTAACTGCCGCTTCGGCCGAAGAGAAAATACGCGAGGATGCTTCCAGAGACGCCACCAGTGGTTGCCGCGACGACGAACACTACAAACGAAAGAGAATCATGAACAAGCAACGCCGCGGCAAACGGAATCACGAGTTCGCTGGGTGTGAAATGGAGAAGGAGTGCAGACTCAAGGAGCATGAAGAGAAACACAGCGACAAGCCCGTATTGCTGGATGAACGAATAGACGAGATGTGTGACTCCGGCCATAGGTTCGAAACAAGCGTCTCGAAGTTATCGTTCACGCGGTCCTATCCTGTCTGAGACAAATCAAGGTTGAACTGTGATGAGGCCAAGAATCCCGAGGAAGTAGAGCAAGAGGACGAGCAATGAGTCAACCCCCATTCGAAATATTTGGCGACGTGGCCGAACGATGAGACCGATACAGTAGATACTGGTAAGAAGAATCCCGATCGCGGTAAGATAGAGGGTACTCGATGGTATGGTGGGGAGCACAGCACGACCAGAAAGGAGTGAGGCTAACAGAAACAGCGTCGGCAGAAACCCATTGCCCCCGAAAATGTCGCTGATAGCGAGTTCGTAATCATCGAGTTTGATGGCTGCCATTCCGGTCGCAACTTCCGGCAATGAAGTAACAGCTGCTAACACTGTGGCACCGAAGACCGCACCACTAATCCTGAGATGGCGTGCGATTTGGTCGCTCGTTCGTTCGAGTACAATACCACCGGCGAGTGTTGCGACCGCAGCGAGAACGAAGAGACCGACGATGTAGGGTGTTGTCTTGCCAGCGACCGTCATTCGGCGGTGTTTCTTTCGTTTGGCAGCTCCTCGTGGTTCCTGCTGGCCGCCGGGTGCTGCACCCTCTTTCTCCCACGGTAGTCCCGCACGAGCTTTTGATATGAGCCAAATACCACCCACCCAAAGACACAGGATTAGTATCTCGGGTGGAGTGATACCGAACACGAGAAACGATGGCGAGAGCTGGCTCCCCATCACGACGACGGAGAGGACAGCAATCACGACGCTCGCCTCAACGACGAGTTGCAGTGATGACGCCCAATACGTAAGTCCCTCCGACCGACCGATTCCAAATACATCGAAAACGACTAGAACAACGGTTTGGATTGCGATTCCACCGAGAATATTCCCGATTGCCAAGTCCAGATTATGAGCGAGCGCTGCGCTCGTCGTGATAACGAGTTCGGGGAGATTTGTGACGATGGCGAGCAGAATGAGGCCGCTCAATGCTTGTCCCAACCCCCATCGGACTGAAAGGACATCGGTCGTGTTCGAGACATAAATGCTAGCGATATACACAACGATAGCGGCACCAATGAAGAGTAAAGACAGAACGACCAGAGAGCTATTCTGAAACATCAGTGTTTGTCAAATCCACACCGATGAGATAGCAGGTGGATTGTCATCGACGCAAGGAATGTCTTGGGAGGAAGCGATGAGTCTCAAACCGACCCCTCGAACAATGTGAATGGGAAACCGGCAGTCGAAAGTGAGAGGGTGAGTCAACATTTTGTGGTATTAGGACTACTATCGGCATAGTCGTTCGGCTCACTCTGGGAACCTCGATATCGGTCTCGAGTACAGTTCATCACGATGAGGAACAGCTGGTGAGAACACGACCTAGCACGAAATACGGCCGACAACAGCTATGCCTGTTCATCCCGTTCAATGAAGTTACGATGTCCCCTTCTAACGAACACGATACAGAAGCACCATCGGGGTGGACAACCGAAACAAGAAGCAATGAAATCTATGCGTGGGTCGGTCATGCAGAGCGAGTAATCTGTACCCGCGAAGAACACAATGACGAGTGGATCACCTACTCACAACCACGGAGCGAACTCGGCACACCAACCCAAGTACGGCTCACAGATCGCCCTATCCAACTCGACCAGGCGCTCTCGATTGCTTTCGAATACATGGAACGAAACAGCGACACGGAGTAGTGGCCACATTATTCATCTCACTCTGCGAGAACTTGCTCGATACCAGCCTGAATTCGATGTGCGTCCGGAAGGTAGTCGTCCTCCCGAGCGAACAGCGGATACGGGACATCGTACCCAGTTACTCGCCGAACCGGCGCTTCGAGATAATAGAGGGCCCGTTCGTTGATCCGGGCGATGATTTCTGCTGCCATTCCAGCGGTTTGTGGTGCCTCGTGGACTACGACACAACGGCCGGTCTTTCGCACCGAATCGAGAACCGTCTCCGTATCGAACGGAACGATACTCCGTGGATCAATTATTTCGAGACTTCCGTCGACCGCATCAGCGGCCTCAACCGCCTGCTGGCGCATCGCACCCCACGCCACGACCGTTACGTCGGTCCCCTCTTCGACGACAGCCGCTTCCCCAAATGGAACGAGGTACTCTCCGTCGGGGACATCCTCACGAAATGATCGATAGAGGCGTGTCGGCTCGAAGAAAATTACCGGGTCGGGGTCACGAAGCGACGTCGTGAGGAGTCCTTTCGCATCCGCGGGCGTCGAGGGAACAACGATTTTTAACCCTGGAATCTGTGCATATCCTGCCTCGAAGCTCTCAGAGTGGTGTTCGAGAGCGCGGATCCCACCCCCATACGGTGCACGAATCGTCATCGGACAGCTGAACCCACCCCGAGTTCGGCTACGAAGGCGAGAGACATGCTGTTGAATTTGATGAAATCCCTGAACCATGAACCCCGAGAACTCGATTTCCGGCACTGGTGTGAATCCGTAGGCTCCAAGCCCGACACCGAGGCCAATGATACCTGCCTCAGCCACCGGTGTATCGTACACCCGGTTCGGGTACTCGTCAATCAGCCCCTCCGTCGCACGGAACACCCCACCATCGACACCGACGTCCTCCCCATACACCACGATGGAGTCGTCGCGTGCCATCTCCTCGAAGAGTGTCGTACGGATGGCTTCGACCAACCGTTGTTTAGTGGCCATTGTACTCACCCCGGAAAGCTTCACGCTGGCGTTCGAGTTCGGGCGTCAGCGACGAGAACGTGTACTCGAACATGTCCTCGGAGTCCACCGTCTTCTCTCCTTCCTGCGCCCGTTCAATCGCTTCAGCAAGGTCAGCTTCGATAGTCTCCTCGATAGTCTCGATGCGTTCGTCATCCAGTATATCTCGCTCACGGAGATACGTCTCGAAGCGAACGATCGGGTCACGCGTCGCCCACTCTTCTTCCTCGGTCTCCTTCCGGTAGACGGTTGGGTCATCGGCGGTCGTGTGTACCGACCGGCGGTAGGTTATCGCCTCGACGAAAACTGGGTCGCCGTTACGGGCACTTTCCAGTGCATCGTTGACGACAGCGTACGTGCCAAGAACATCGTTTCCATCGACCTGTATCCCCTCGATACCTGCCGCAATCGCCTTTTGTGCCAGCGTTTCAGCACGAGTCTGATGCGTTCGTGGAACCGAAATCGCGTATTGGTTGTTTTGGCATAGAAAGACGGTGTGCGACCGAAACACGCCACCGAGGTTGCATGCTTCGTATACGTCGCCCTCAGAGGTTGCACCATCGCCGAAATAACAGAGCGTCGCGGCATCTTCCTTGGCGATTTCTTGTGCCCACCCGAGTCCCGCGGCGTGTAATGCTTGTGAGCCAACTGGAACAGATGGAGCCATCGTATGGTCGTCTCGGGAAACCGCCGCACCCTCTTCCATTCCCATCGCGTACCAGAGCAACATGTGCGGCGGTGTGTTCCGTGTGAGATACGCGGGTTGTTCTCGAAATGACATTACCATCCAATCGGCATCCGTGAGCGCCATCGCACTCCCAACCTGTGCGGCCTCTTGCCCGATTGCCGGAGCATAAGTACCGAGTTGGCCGCGTCGCTGTAGGGCGATCGCACGTTCGTCGAGACGGCGCGAGAGTTTCATGGTTCGATACATTGCGAGCAAGCGATCTTCATCGAGATCCGGTTCGAGGTCGGTGTCTACCGATCCGTCCGAGGCTAATACCTGAACGTAATCAATCGTGAATTCGATAGTGTGGTCACGAGGCATAGGAAAGAGACATACGCTAGCCAGATACTTAGACCGTGGTTCGCATCAGCGAGTGTAAATCACTTTATTCGCTATCTACATTGAGAACGGTTCGCACTGGCTTCGTCGCCCGTCGTACCACTTTCTCAGCGACGCTTCCGAGGAGAATTCAGGTCGGGTTAGTTCGGGTATGTGTCCCCATAATGATGTGGTCAATGTCATGGGTTTCAGCATACCTCATGATCTGTCGGACGGGCGACCCCAAAGATGGTTTCGCTAGAAAGGGCGACGCCCTGCTCAGTCGCCTGCTCGCGTGCTTTGTCGTGGATTTAAATGAGAGCCAGTCACCATCGCTTTCCTCAACAGCACACTCGGCACCAGCTATAACAACAGCCTCGTCAAGATCAGCGCATTCGGTAGCGATAACCACCCGTTCTCTTTCTTGGATAGCGTTTCGATAGTGAGTTAAACATTATATTTTAGTTGTGCAAATTTATTTTATAAATTAAAACTTATTATTAGTCAGTTCTATCCTGCAAAAATTTGACTCGGAGAAAAATCATAGCCTCGTTGAACGTTCAAGCGCAACCGTGACGAGAGGTACGTCTTCGAGACAGGCTCAAGGATCGTTGCAGATTTATTAACGATGGCTTCTCAAGGAAGACAGCGCGGACTTAAATCATCCAGCCATTATTGTGACTCAGATCGTTGTTCAAGTTCATCCAGAAGCGATGTTGCGAGCGACTGCAACTCTTCATCGGATATCTCATCGAAGTCAAGTGAGCCGGTTCCCTGTGCCTCCTCTCCGTTTTCATCGACTTCACCATCGTCTTCTGGTTCATCCTCACCCTCGGAGCCCTCATCGTTCTCCTCTTCACCCCCGTCTTCATCACTTTCTGCTTCGGCTTCGCTTTCCCCATCGCTTTCGGCGGCTTCTTCTTCGCTTTCGCTGCTATCTTCTTGTTCCTCGCCTTCGTCAGTTTCTTCGGTCAACCTATGCCCAACTCTGCTACCGATCTGCCGACCGACTAAGCCGCCAAGGCGACGACCGGCCGCTTCGCCAATTGATTCAAGTTTCTCCGTATCGATGCCCGAGGACATGACTGACGAGGATGAGTTGGAGTCGTTGTCGCTACCGATACCAAGTTGATCGGTTACTTTGGAAAGCTTCTCGCGTGTTTGGTCTTTCTCGCTCATGCTTACTCCTCCTGAGTTTGTTCTTCTTCAGCCAGAACGTCGATAAGAACATCGAGAAAGCTATTAATATCCGATATAACGGCTCAGAAAGGATCGATCCATCGGTGCTTGGCAGATAGTCCGATAGGGATGGAAGTTCGAATTGGGAGAGTCGATCTTTAAGTCGGGCAAGTGGCCCTTTATCGAATAGCCCCGTTACGGCTGAGAGCAAATTCCCTAGCAACGCGCCCGGATTCGGGACGGCTGAGATATCGAGCTCAACCTCGTTCAAATCGACTTCGATACCAAGGAGATTGAGAAATAATCCTTTCAGATCGAGATACAAAACTGTCGTTCCCTCATTCCCGCCCGCGTCCTCGGTCTCGGCCGATTCATCCGAGGATTCGGACGTCGGGTCGACTTCCTCACCCCCATCTGGTCGTAATTGACTCGATGTTTGAATCGCTTGCCTCTCGCGCTCCTCGCTCGATTGTTGGATCCCCCTCATTGGTGTTCCGTCTCTCAACCTTCACCCGTAAATAATTAAAGGCGACAAGAACCTCCGAACCGCACGAACTCATCCTTCAGAATCGATATCGAACTCTTCAGCGAGATCCGCTCTCAGCTGTTTTTTTGTGTCCGATTTCACACCAACCACTTTCGCGAGCAATTGAAGGTCGCGATACGGCAGTTGTTTAGGTTCCTCCTTTATATTCGGCGATGATTCCGATTCCTCTCCGATATTCTCTGCTGCTTCCTCAGTAGTCTCGAAGACACAACCGAGACCATGCAAGCAGACATTGATGATCTCACCAATGCAGAAGAGAAGAACGCCCGCGTACGAGCGTCGGTGTCCCGGCTGATCAATCTCGTGCGAGATTACGAGACTGAAGAGGGTGTAGACGACGAGTCGCCGAACCTCGCCGCGGAAGCAACCAATGCAGGTCGCCAGCTCTTCGAGACGATTCAGCGTTCGGAACAGAATACGGAGCTCGTTAACTTCCGTGAGAAGCGTGCAGAGAGCCAGCAAGTCGAGGACAAATACCTCAACGTCCTCAAGCATGCGAAGAACGTCGCCAAGACAAATGATGTAATGGTCGCACGACTCGGGTATCGCGAAGTCGCGACCAACTACGGCTGTGCGTACACAAACGACGGCTATCGCGTCATGGAAGAGATGGCTGAACGTGTTCCTGGTGTGACCTACAAGGAATCTCGAACGCTGTGTGTAGACGACGCCATGGGTGTCGGTGGGCATCACATCGAAATCTCGTTCGCCCATCCTGACGTAGCCGGGTGGATGCGAGCATACGAAGCCAACACGGAACGAAACGGAGGGCACTGATTAGAGCGTTGTAATCACGGGGGTTCGACGAACCCCCTCTCAGGCGGCACCACCACAAGAGATTCACACCACTTTGCCGGTGAACCATGGGGGTAGTAATCGGTTGGGCATGGTGGAGTGCGTCTATTTCTGCGAACCGGAGGGGATCGCGAGGGCGATTCCCCTCTATTACAACGGTATAATCGACTGTATCGAGGTACCGTCGATGAAAGTGTTTTCTCCGAGAGGGATCGACTTACAGCGGGAAATTCTTCAATGCAATGGCGGTGCATTCTCGAACTGCTGAAGCGTCTCTTGCAGAGCTTCGCTAAAGAACTCGAAACCATCCATTCGGACGGAGTGAACGTGCCACTTGATACTGTCGCCACTCATTGGGAGTTCGACGTCGAACGTCGCCCACGCACAGCAGTGCGACCCCTTCCAGGAGGCCTCGGCAACTGACGCGTATGCCTCCGGGCTACGGTCAAACACAAATGTGAACCCAACTTCGGTTTCCTGGATGGTGGTGAGGTGCGGGAGAAGACTTTCTTCAACCCACTCCATCCGCTGGTCAGTTTGATCTGGCGTGAGTGTGCACGTGATCTCCGGAAACTCTCCATTAATCGATTCGTCGAGTAGTGTCTCTGCAGTCTGTTCGTCGCTCATGTCGTCGGTTAGGTCTGTCATACGTCATCTTCACTTTGAAAGTCAATGCTATTATACTGTCAAGTCCGAAGTATCGAACGAACTGCGGTGAACAACAGCTATGGCAAACAACCCGGAGATACCCTCTCAAACAACCGATTCGACTGGTGACACACCTATCTGTTATTGTCCCGTGGGCGGTGTAATGGAACTACTCAGTCGCCGCTATGCGATGCAGTTGATCTGTGTCGTGGGTGCGATTGGACCAGTCAGATACAATGAGATCGAAGACACGTTCGGGAATGTAAGTAGCTCGACGCTGTCATCACGGCTCGAGGAACTAGTTGAGGCAGGATACCTCTCCCGAGAACAGTATGCAGAAATCCCTCCTCGCGTGGAATATGAACTGACAGAAATGGGCGAGCAACTCTGTCAGCGATTAGAGCCACTTCTCGAATGGGTTGGAGACCAGGAGTCAACACAGCTGTAGTCAGGCTTGCCGACGAAACCACTTCGCGAGGCCAGCGCTCGTGGTCATCTCGACAATGCCGAAAACAACCGCCGGAAGTGTCGCCGACGTCGGGAAACCAGCACCAACGAGCAGAGCGGCCGCAACCGCAAAGTCGCGCATCCCAACCGACAGCGTCGACGCAATACGCTCACCCCGAGTGAAATTCCGACTGACGAGCCACCCGGAGATGTAGCCACCACTGTTGAGGACGAGCGCACCGATTCCCACGAAAAAGAGCACTTCGCCGCTATCACGAACGAGCGACGCATTGGCTGCAGTCACGATACCGATGATAAGGATCACCATCAGGCCCGCGATCGACGGATAGAGCTCGTCATACGCTCCAATGCGGTCGGGCCACCGAGAGCGAGCTGCGATAGCGAGGCTCATCGGGAGAACAACGGCAAGTAAGAGCTGTTGAACGATGAGCACTGGATCAACGGCAATCGATGCGCCCAATAATAGGGTGACAAATCCAGGAACGAGTACCAACGTCCCGAAACCAACCACGAGAAGGACGACTGTCGAAAGCGCTGTATCGCCGCCACTGAGTTCGGTCATTGTCGGCGTGACGAGTTCGGGCGTCACTGCACCCAAAATCACAAATCCGGCCGTGAGTGCGGACGACAATCCAAGCCCCTGAGCAATACCAAACGCAAGGAGCGGCATCCCGGTCTGAACGATAAGAATCGTAACGAGCGTTCGTCTGCGAAGCTCCCGGAATTGGTCGGGTGCAAGCGTCAATGAGACTGAACCGATCATGACCGTGAGAATCACGGTCGAAAACGGTGTGAGAACAGCGATTGATGGAAGAGCGAACCCGATGCCAACCGAGAGCAGCACCCAAACCAACAGATAATCATCGATGAGGAAAGCGACACGAGAGAGGGTGCTATGAGCCATCAATGAAGTAACCTTGGTATGCATTCGGTTTGTTCGTTGGTATTCCGTTTTCACTCGAAATCAAAAACACTCAGTAATCAGATTGAACGCTCAAACGCAGGTCTCTCGAAATCAGTGATAGACACGATGAAATATGACCACTGTAATTTCGCGGATACCAGCAATACGGATACAGATTTCAGATAGCTCGTCATTGGTAGTGTGTTTCGAGGTAGTCGATGATATCGTCGCTCTCGTACATCGTCACACCACGCTGGTGATCAACCAGAAACGGGATCTGGTCTGTTCCACCTAGGGTTTGGAGTTCGGTGTGTGTCTGTTCGTTGCGTGTCTCACCCGCAGCAGTACGCGGATTGTGGATAACGTACGAGACACCCAGGTCGGTGAGGGTTTCGCGAACCTTCTGCGAGTAGCCACAATCTTCTGCCTGAAAGAGTTCGAGCATCGGTGATCAGATGGGAGTTAGGCTTCAGTCGAGATGTGATCGTCGACCGCGTTCACGATCAGGTCCATGTCCACCTCAGTACCGTGAACGCTTTTATCCCAAATTGTCTCTCCATCGACCGTCACGATAAACACGCCACCATGACCAGGAATGAGCGTCACACCGTCCAGATGCTGCCCGAATTCATCTAAGAGTCGGGTTTGGGTTGCAATCGCTCGCTCGAGCAACCCACATGGGACACAGTATTCGATTTCGATTGCAGTCATCGCTCTCATTCTTGGGTTGGCACTGGGGTAAAGCTAGGACAAGGGTAGTCTGACCTGGTTAGTGCAAACTAACTGCTTGCTACTCAATCAGCAGCAGTCGGTGACTCTCCAGTTGTCGTCACTCCGTCTCGATTCAATGCCCAGCCAAGCATACCACCGTAAATCAAGTGAAGAACGAGCGTGGCAACTGCAATTTTAGGGGTGATCGCAGTCCCAAACACTCCCCAGCCGAGGAGCGGAAGGAACGTGACTTGCATCACGACCCAGAGCACGACGCCGAGGCCAAGTCCCTTCCAAATTGTTACCGGATGAGCTACCCGAGCAATCACGGCACCGAAAAAACCACCGTATCCGAGATGGAGTCCGATCGCCAGCACCAGCATCGCCGGTTTCGGAAGACCACTCCCAAAGAGAGTAGCAACCACTGCTTTTGGGATTGGTTCTGGCATTGGAGACACACCAGTTACCGTTGCTACTACCATGAGGATCGACATTGCAATCGTCGCACCAATTCCGTAGCCGAATCCGCGTATCAATCTGTGTTGCGTCACGTGCAGAGAGACCGAGAGCGACCAAATAAGGCTAAGACAAGGCTCAGCTGACCGACTGAGGCAAATCGTACCAGGTGAGCATATCCTAACCACGAAGTCGAATAGTCGGTTGGCAAAGCGAGTATGATCCTGTACCAAACACGAGAATTACGATGGACCCGACCAGAACAACGAGATTCTTCCAATCCGGGCCAACGTACAGCATTGCGACGAGCATTACTGGTGACAACAGTAAGGCCGCGATTCGACCGCCAATCCCGAACAGAAGCATCACGACCGCTGTGACTTCGAGCAGTCCGGCGATGACAACCATCACTGCTGGTATCGGAATTCCGTGGGCATCGAAAAATGAGATCGAATCGCTGTAAGTGACGAACTTACTCAGTGCTGGTTTTGCAACCAGAGCCACAAGACCGAGACGGAGCGCGGTGAGAAACCAGTCGGGAGTCAACTGATTGAGCGACCAACTGCTATCAGCACGTCGTTCGACCATAGTAGGTAGTGGAAAAGATTCGGAATAAGCGTAAGCGAAGGGCAAACGAATGAAGTTGTGTTTGCTAACTCCCTTAGGAACCAATAGTAACTGTGGAATGATTGTCTAATAGCACTACACTAATACTGCCCCACTTGCTACCGATAGGACGAATGAGTAACGCAAATCAGGACGGCTGTGTCGCGTCGTGGTGTGCCGACGATGAGTGGTGTACCGTTACGTGTACAGCGCATCTCATCGGGAAGAAGTGGCATCCCGTCATCGTCCATCGACTGCTTGAACATGGACCGCTCGGATTCAATGCCCTCAAAACTGAAATCGACGAGATTTCCAGTACAGTGCTCTCGAGCAGCCTTGAGGATTTGGAGGACAATGGGCTTGTGAATCGCACCATCGTGAGCGAGAAACCGTTCCGTGTCGAGTATTCGCTCACCGAACAAGGGACATCGCTCGAACCGATAATCGATGCGATGGACGCATGGGGTAAGAGCTATCTCGAAAAATCTGAGTGACATCCTCGACCGTTCTAAAGTGCCGGACTTCCTGCTTACAACCAGATTAGTCTCAGATTACAATGGAATCGTCTTGGCAGCGTTTTTTGATCTACCGGTGTTCACTTTTGCGATTAGGGGAGAACATGGAGGATACCGAGGCCTTCGAGGACGAAGACGGTCCCCGTGAATCCGAGAACGAATGCACTGAGGGCGGGAAGATAGTCCGCGAGACCGCCTTCGAGGCGTTCGGCGAACCGAGCGGCGGTGGCTGTGGTGAGGACGACGAGTGAGGTAATGGTGATGACGATACAAACAGCGTAGGTGAGTGCAATCGGAATACAGTCGAACGTCCCCGCACAGAAGCCGACGAGCGCGTAGCCCTCCTCGTGAACGAGGCCGAGCACGAACGCGAATGCGGCGACGCCTAACAGACCGGTTCCGTCTCCGATCTGAAACTCTGAGAGCGCACCACTGAACATCCCGTGACTGTGATCCGCGTCGCCGTGACTGTGGTCATGGTTGTGTCCGTGATCGTGGTCGCCTTCGTGTGCGTGATCATGACTGTGGTCGTCACTATAGGCATGCTCGTGATCATGACTGTGGTCATGTCCGCCATCGTGGTCATGATCGTGCGAGTGAGTATAGAGACGGTAAGCGAGGTAGAAGAGCGCGAGACCGGCGAGAATGCGGATGTACGAGGTGTATTGTTGAAGAGGGAATATGGTCGTCAGGAGGGTAAACGCGCCAAGAAAAAGGCTTGCAGCGAGAATATGGCCGAGCGAGAGCATTAGCCCACTCTCTATGCTGCTTCGCCAGCGATTGTCCTGATTCAACGCCCAGATGTCGGCGACCGGCCAGGCATGCCCCGGTTCGAGACTATGGAAAACGGCGAGGCCCGCCACCGCGAGCAGAACGCCGATTTGAATCGCCATTGTCGAACATAATGGGAGATCAGTCATGAGGGTTGTTATGACCGAATCGGGTTGTTCGTAATACGGTGACAGTACTGTCCTGTATCAACCCGGCGAATCGGTCACTCCCGAGGTTCGAACCGATGGAGGACGGCCGTATCCTCATCGTCCCACTCGATACCGTGCGTTCGTTCGATGCGACGCTTGTATGCCTCAACACGACAAGGCAGCCCGCGCATTGGCGATCGAGAGTAACTGCGTTGTCGTCTCCGTCGACTACCGGAAGAGCCCGGAACACCCATTCCCTGCGGCTGTGGAGGACGCCTACCTCGCCACGAGATGGACCGCAGACAACGCTGACGAAATCGGCGCCGGGAAGGGATTAGCTGTCGCCGGTGAGAGCGCAGGGGGTGCCCTCGCGACTGTGGTCGCACAGATGGCCGCCGAAAAAGAGGTTGGTGCTCCCGAAATTGATTACCAAGTCCTGTATTATCCAGCGACCGACCTCACTACGAGATCGTTCGATACACCTTCATTTGAGGAGAATGCCGACGGGTACTGGTTGACCGCTCAGGGGGTCGTGTGGGCGTATAACCAATACCTCAGAGACGATATCGACCGAGCAAATCTCCGCGCGTCGCCACTGCCAGCTCCCCAACGACTCCTTGCTGAACTTCCGCCAGTGACCATCTTTACCTGCGGGTACGATCCGCTACGAGACACGCAGTTCGCGTACGCCGAGGCGCTCACCGACGCGGGTGTCTCAGTCGAGCACACCCACTACGACGACATGATTCACGACTTCGCCAACATGAGCACGCTCGCAGAGCCGTTTCCCGGAATCGAGGCAGCAAATGACGTACACAAACGTGCTGGCAAAGCGCTCCAGAAAGCGTTCCAGTAGAATCGGAACAAGAGATGTCACAAACCGTACGCAGTGAATGAAATGACAACATATGATCACTACACATCATTTACGGTACCACCCCTCCGAATCACATCAAAATAAATAACAAAAGAGAATCATCATGAGAAACGTAATTGTAAGCGAATTCCTATCGCTCGATGGGGTTATGCAGGCCCCGGGCGACTCGGACGAGGATCGTGAAGGAGGGTTTGAACATGGCGGCTGGCAGTTGCCATACTTCGACGAAATCACTGCAGACGCCGTTATAGAAGGGCTGACCTCGTCGGATGCTCTCCTGCTCGGACGGAAAACCTACGAGATCTTCGCCGCGTACTGGCCGACGGCGACGGACGAAGAGGAGTTTGCCGATTTGATGAACGGCATTGACAAGTACGTCGCATCAAGGACCTTGGACGAGGTGGACTGGCAGAGTTCAAGGCTGTTAGAGGGAGATGTCGAGACGGCCGTCGCCGAGTTGAAAGAACAGTCCGGAGAGGATATCCAGGTCATCGGCAGTGGTGAGCTCGTCCAGACACTGATACAACACGATCTCGTCGACAAATATCAGCTCATGATTTATCCGCTTGTCCTTGGGAGTGGGAAGCGGCTTTTCAGAGACGGGAGCAAGCGAACAGATCTGCAACTGGTAGACACGAAGACGACCGGAACGGGCGTCATGATTCTCACGTACCTGCCAGCGGGGAAGGAAATGGAAGAATCTGCCTCCACTGAGCAATAAGAGGGACACGAATCTAACACGAACACCCACACAACCGCGGTCGTGGACGTCCCGAAGTGACACAGTTCGGGACAGACGTGGTACGGTTACTCGTAAGTACGGCAGTTGTATCGGCATCTATCGGCTACAAGCCAGCGGGAGGGGGAGAGCTGGTACCGGCCACCGCGTCTGTGGTCGGAGGTGGTTGCCTTACAGCGAGTTACATTGCTCACAGACCGTTTTCGAGTAGCGTGAACACAACCGTTATATGTGGCATAAACAATTACACAACAGATAACGATATGCGCGTTGAAATACGTCTTCCGCTTCCCGAGGAACAAATCTTCAGGTATGAAGCAATGGACGATATTCTCGAAATTACAGCCCACAATCCCACGAGTGAATTCTCAAATCGTGATCTCCAAACACTCACCGGATTCGGCGGCCCAAGCGTCTCGAAAGCACTCACACTGCTTGCCGCACTTGGATTGGTCACACGCCGTGACGCTGGTCGAAAAACACTCTACCAGATCAACGACGACCATCTGCATGAAACCGACGACCCGTTACTGGAAATCCCCCAGACGACCTTCCGACAACCGCTCGAACGATTCACAGACCGCGTCACCGAGGAGATTTCATCGATCGCTGGCATCGTTTGCTTTGGCAGCGTCGCACGCGGTGAGGCAGATCGAGTCAGTGATATCGATCTGTTCGTGCTGACGAACGAAGACGACGAACTCGTGGCCACACGACGAACAATTTCGAAGATCAAATCAGATCTCGAAGCACAGGCAATCAACGGGCAGCGATACGAATTCGAAACCTTCGTCGAATCACCTGCCAGTGCTCGCCGACGAGGTGCAGATCTTCGACCGATTTTCCAAGAAGGGGTCGAACTTTACACAACAGACATGCTCCAGGACATCAAGCAAGAGATCTTCGGAGGGAATGAATGACGTCGAAAGAAATCGAGAACGCACTCGCCAATGCTGAAGACGCGTTCCAACGCTCACCCGACAATCCGGAAACAGGGTTGGAATTCGTGACCGATCCAACTATTCTTCAACTGCGGAAGGCCTGTCGATTGCTCGATGCTGCACAATTCCTGATCGATCGCAATGGCCACTATACAGTGACTATCGAAGCGTCGTTCGTTGCAATCGAGCGCTCAATCCAATTTTACGTGGAAGCAAGTGGCTACGATATTCCTGGACAATCGCATACCGAAGTGTACGAATACGGGGTGCAGGCAGGACTCTTCTCGGACGATGTCGCAGATCGTCTCGAAGCACTCTGGCAGGAAAATCGATCAGAATCGTACTACCGTACCGGTATCGCTGGTGAGTACCGTGTTCAAACGATCTATCAACTGGCGACAAATCTCCATGAGGAAGTTGTCAATCTCACCCGAACTTCGGATTGTCTGTGTGGGAACTGAGCGAAAGTACCGCAAAGGGACATCCTCGTCCGCCGTAAACGGCAGGGTTTCCTGACTACCACAGAGATGAGAGATCCCGAGATCACATTTTGATTAATCAATTCTGAGAGGATAGTGTTGAGAATATTTATATTCACGAAGGCCTATAGTTAGAGTATGGTTGGACGCTTCCAGCGCGGACTCTCAATCGTTGACGATAGTGTCGACGTCTTCCGCGACAACCTCCGCCTCGCCCTCCTCCCGCTCCTGAGCCTCCTTTCAATCGGGAGCGCTTTCGCTGTCGTACTTGGTGTAGTACTCCAGTATCACAGTCTGGATACACTCATCACAAATGACCTCACTCAATATGCTGCCATATTCATCGTAATGGCTGTCTCTTCAAGCGTTGGCGTCTTCTTTAATGCCGCGGTTGTTCACTGTGTATCCCAGTACTTCGACGGCGAAGATCCGTCGGTTCGCGAAGGGCTCGCTGCCGCATGGCAGGTCCGATGGAAAATCGCAGTATGGTCAGTGACGGCAGCTACGCTCGGAACCGTCTTCTACATAATTGACGACAAACTTGGACCACTTGGAAGCATTGCACGGTTCCTCTTTGATATTGCCTGGGCACTCTTAACGTACTTTGTCGTCCCTGTTATCGTGCTTGAAGACACAGATGGTCTTCGTCCGATCCTAGAACAAAGCGGGTCGGCGTTCCGCGAAACGTGGGGTGAGAATGTTAGTGCATCCCTCGGCGTTTCATTCGTGTTCTTCCCAATCGCAGTTCTCGGGATTATCGGTATAGGATGGGCGTATTTCCTCGCAAGTGGGACTATGGCATACGTCGTTGGCAGTTTCGGATTCGTACTCATTGTCGCCTCAATGGTTGCAACACAAGTTGTCGGGATGATCGCTCGAACCGCTCTGTACCGATATGCGACAACAGGAGAACAAGTTGGTCCGTGTGTCGGGCGAAAACCGAATCATGTCTTCCCGTCTAAGTGAGCGGTCACAGCGACAAATCCGTAGATAAGCATCCCACGGTATCCACTCACAACAGGCGAACCTCCTCGGAACGAATTTCAAGATATTTGATTTGCTTGGTGCGCCGCTTTCTTTGTCGATCAAGAGATAACGACATTCCGGATGGTGAAACCGCCACATATAATTTCAATCAATCAGAAGGTACTATTTGACGATACGGGAGAAATCCATTTCGTGATCATGTTGCAAAGAAACTCACAGAAAACCTGAAACTACGAACCTCCACTCACAATCAGCCCTACTCCCCGCAATGAAGGAAATCATTTCAACAACATCATTGACGAAATGCTACGGACAAACAACCGCCGTTGACGCTCTCGATCTTGAAATTCCAGCCGGGACCGTCTACGGATTTCTTGGTCCAAATGGTGCCGGGAAAACGACGACGATGCGTATGCTTACAGGCCTCCTGGAACAAACGAGTGGTAAAGCCACGATTGCTGGTGTCCCAATTAGTGATCGTGATGCTCTCCGACCTCATATCGGATATCTCCCCGAGGACCCACCACTCTACGAAGAGACAACAGCGTACCAACAGCTCGAATATATCGGTGGCCTTCGGGATATTCCGACAAAGCGAGTCCACAACTACGCGGACGTGCTTTTTGATGCGCTGGATCTCGATGTTGGTCGTTCAGAACGCATTAGTGACTATTCGAAGGGAATGCGACAGAAAGTTGCCTACGTGCAGGCTGTTCTTCACGAACCTGATGTCGTGTTTCTCGACGAACCAACATCCGGACTTGACCCACGCGCCGCCAAAACCCTTCGAGAGATGATCCGTGGTCTTGCCGACGAAGGGACGACAGTGTTCCTCTCAACCCACATTTTACCGGTTGTCGAGGAGGTCGCGGACGTGGTTGGCATACTCTACGATGGTGACCTCGTCGAAGAAGGAACACCAGCCGAACTCACCGATGGGACATCACAGCCCACAGACAGCACGCTCGAAGATGCATTCCTTGAATTGACGAGTACTGATCCGATCAAAGAGGCGTCAACGCATGACTGAACAACAGTGGATCTCTCATGCGATTCAGATCGGCAAATTCGAGTTCCGCCGATCTGTATATGCGATTCGGCAGGACCGAGCACGGTTTGCACTCATGATTCTCGGCGTTGCGCTTCCAACAATCATGTTTGGAGGTGTTGGATTTTTATTAGTCAGCTTCATTGACGACATTGCAGGGAGTGCGATTCCCGACCAACTGCGAGGAATGGTGGCTCTCTTCTGGTTATTCGGAGTATTCCTGGTCACGCAACGCGTTGCGTCGGCAAAACCACGAATCGAATCAGATCACCTCATGTTGACGACGGTATCAGCTCGAACAGTCGTCGGGGGGCTACTGATTGCAGAATTCCTGCGAATGATTTCTTACCTCGCATTTCCGGTACTCGTCGTGAGCAGTTTGCTCGCATACGCATTGACCGCACCACTGTTTCTGATCACGATCCCCATAGCCATGATTTTATTTGCGGCAACAGTATCAGCCGCAGGATCCGCTATTGGGTATGGAATCGCATTATTGATTGCATCGTCGCCATTTATAGCGAGACACAAGACCGCCCTTAGTATACCACTCGTCTTACTCGGTACGCTCAGCTATGTGGGATTCCAATATTCAGGAATAACCGGGGTCAGTCAATCAGCACTCGCGTGGTTTCCAGCCGCTTGGTACGCAGATATTGCTGTATTGGGAAGTTCTATTCAGGGTTCTCTCGTTCGGGTAGTCGGGTTACTCATCGGAAGTGGTATTTTTATCATTGGTGTCGGATGGGTTGCTGAATTAGAGACCAAATCGTATTGGTTCTCCGACGGTCCAATACTGACAGACACAACGACTGACGATCAAACATCAGCCAGGAAATCTCGATCAGAAGGAGCGGAAAGTTACCTCGCTACTACCGTCACACCGTTCCGTGCTGATTTTCTCTCACTCCCGACCAGACGAGTTGCCCAAATGGTCGTCCTCCGAGCATGGCGGGATCCACAACGACTGATGTTCATTCTGATACCCGTAATCACCTTCACAGGGCCATTCATCGGTAGTACGGAGAATATGAATATATTCGCTGTCTTGCCAGTTGTAAGTGCTGTACTTATCCCGTGGATGGCGGGAGCACTCTTTCCATTAAATCCACTCGGAGATGAAGGCTCAGTACTTCCTGTGACATTGACTGCGATAACAGGAACGAATTACGTCCGTGGCTTACTGGCACCAGGTCTCATTCTCGGCCTGCCAACAGCAATCGTACTTACCAGTGTTATTGGATTCCTCTCACCATATATGATTCCAGCTCGATTCGGCCTCGTCGTACTTGCAATTTATCTCACGGTGGTATCAGCAGCACTCGGGTCAGAGATTGGGATGCTGTTCCCTCGGTTCAAATCGATCAGTATTGGGCGGGCTGAGGAAGTTGTGCCACCACGGATAACAGCTGTTGCAGTTCATGGGGCTATCGTCTGCATTCCCGGCAGTCTATTGGCACTACTCGTCGCAACGCCCGACCTTGCACAAACAGTTATTTCGGTTCTTATCGGGGCTCTTCCCGGATTCTTACTCAAACTGCTCGTCTCTGCCGGGGTGAAACCGCTTGCTGGGGTGTCGGCGTGGTTTATCACGATTGGGGATACAGTCCAGTCGATACCACTCACCACATTTCGAGCAGGCGCGCTAGGTATCATTGGCATCGGTGGTGTCCTCAGTGCGATTACCGCCTATCGCGATGCAATTCGCCGCTTTAACTCGTTCTCACCACCGTAATCACGAGAGCATGGATTTCCCTTCCTCTTATTTCAGTCTCATTGCCGGAAATACACGCCTCATTACCGGTGAAATACTATCTGGTATGTCCTCGAACACGCGAAGAACGTTGCACAGACGAACGACGTGATGGTCGCACAGTTGGGCTATCGAGAGGTTGCGACCCACTACGGCTGTGCGTACACAAACGACGGCTATCGCGTCATGGAGGAGATGGCCGAACGTGTGCCCGGCGTGAGCTACAAGGAATCGCGGACGCTGTGTGTAGACGACGCAATGGGAGTCGGTGGCCATCACATTGAGATCACGTTCGCCCAGCCCGACTTGGCGGGGTGGATGCGAGCACACGAAGCAAACGCAGGAGGAAACGGAGGGCGCTAATTATAGCGTTGTAATCACGGGGGTTCTGCGAACCCCCACTCGAACTAAGCCACCACACGAGATTCACACCGCATTGCCGGTGACACATGGTGGTAGTAGTGTGTTGGTTACGGTGGAGTGCGTCTATTTCTGCGAACCGGAGGGGGTCGCTCTTGCGATCCCCCTCTATTACAACGGTATAATTGAGTCTCTATTTTCGGCGGGAACGTCGCCGACCGTACGGTTACTTGTGAGTACGGCAGTTGCATCAGTGTCTATCGGCTACAAACCAGCGAGAAGGGAAGAGGGTGGTACCAGCTACCGCGTTTGTGGTCGGAGAGAAGGAGGACACAAGCGACACCCGAGGAGAATTTACAGTGAGTCATTATTCGCAGGCAGAATCTCAAGAATCTCTTCGAGTATCGTGATGGCACGATAGCGAATATCCTTGTTTCGCCGACCGTACTCGATAACCCCGTAATCAGCGAGTTTCGGAATGTGTGTATGGATGAGCAAGAGTCGTACTCGATTGGTAGTTGTTGCTTCATCATCTTCTTCGAGAATGTGTTCAACAAGCTCATCGAGTTCCACAACGCCACGATCTGTCCTTGAAAGGTACAAGAGAATCTGACGTCGATACTGGCTAGACAATATCTGACACGCCTTGCTTAGCGTCAGGGAGGGACGATTGTGATGGGCCATCGTGTCGGATGTTCCAGGACAGATAGTACAAGCACATGGGCTGTTCACACGCGGTATTTTTAATCAACTATGTAGGGAACACCCTACTCAGACACATCGAGAAGTGCGTGCGTAAGCAGTGCTTCATTCCCACGTCGAATGAGATCGGAGAGCGACTGTTGGCTGATATCGAACTCCTCCGCTAACTCGGAAAGTGTGACTTGCCGAGGGGTTTGAAAGTATCCTCGTTGGAGGGCGGATAACAGTGCGTCGCGTTGCTTTTCGGTGAGCACACCATTGATGAGATGATCACCGGCTTCGGTGAGCGTGTGCATTTGACCGAGTGTATACTGAATATCATTCTCACGGCAGTGATTATGGAACGTAGTGAGATCTGCTTGCGTAGGAAAGAGAACCTCAAATTCCCACGCATGGGAGTTATAGCCGTAGGCACTCCGAATAATGGTCTCTGCAGCCGTGAATCCCTCAAAAATTTCGCCTTCAGGGGCGTCCCAATTCAGGAGATACAATCGACGATCGTCAACCTCCTCAACCGCTACAAGTTCCAGAACCTGCTCGTGAGCACCAACGCGATGCTCGAAATCATCGAGATCCGTATTCCAGGCCCAGAACAGAGGGATAGTATTTGTTCCAACCGGGACGATCCGCTCAAATTCGATTTGTGTCTCTGTTCCCGCAGTGAGTAACCGACCAAGTGGGAACTCCGTGGCTGGAAGTGAGAGTTCAACAATATAGTAACCGTTAGAACTTTTCACTCAGAGACTGTTGCAAGAGATCGTGAATCATCTCGACGAGATTTCCGTCGAA
>NZ_JBXGLH010000012.1:0-135565 GCF_056892285.1 Haladaptatus sp. HS23
GCGTCTGAGAGATCGTGTTTCTCGGCCAAATCAGCTAGAAACGCAGCCGCTTGATCGGTCCCATGCCGATCAAACACTTTGACACCAAGCAGTAACTTTGTTTCTGTGTCTATTGCAGCGTACACCCAAGACCATTCGCCATTAATTTTGACAGCGGTTTCGTCGACCGCGACCCGCGTCGGCTGCGCCGACGGCGGGTCGGAAACGCTGTCAGATACCCGATGAACCCATTGAAAGATCGCTTGATGCGACCGTTTTACGCCGAGGAGCGCAAGAATCGTTTTTGTTTCTCTGAGTGAACAACCGGTCGCGTGGAGCCGGACGGCGAACGCCCTGACGGGCGTCGCCGTCCGCTCACGCTCCCAACATTCAAGCGTTGCCGTCTCTAAACTCTTTTTGAGCAGGTTTGAGAGTAGCATCAATCACTAACTCTTCGACCTGCTCGTCCTTATCTAGACAGTGCCCCGTAGCGAATGGGTCAACACCTATGTCAAAATCCGACTTCTGGCAGACTATACCGATTCCATCGTCGGTGTAACCGAGCACGATCGTGGTGGCTTTCTTGTCGAGCAGGGTACTTCACTGCTTTAGAGACCTATTTCACAAAGACGCGTGTTTTCCAGCGTGACTATTCCGACATAGATCCTGATGAAGTTGATACGAACATCGATCTCGAGAAGCCGTATAGTGGAATGCAGACTGCAATCTTTGATATGCTAGATGATGCAGGCCGCCTGTGTGTTTGGCAGACCGAGGACGTACTTTTAGAATGTGCTGAAGCGCTCCCCTAGCTACTGTTCTTCGTCGACACCGCGAGCGTCAAGGATTAACTGTGCCATCTCTTTGGGATTTTTCGCCGCTAACCGAACCATCGCATCGTGAACCTCACGACTTTCGTGATTCCGAATGCCTGCATCCCGCAACTCTCGCGTCATCTCTAAATCTCGTCCATCCTCAAATTCCTGCCACGATTCTTCGCGTGTGTAGATACTCCGTCGTAGATTTGAAGAGAACTCGAATGCAGGTGTCTTTCGTGGATCTTTTGGTTCTTCTGACGTTTTCGATTCGCGAGACTCGTGCGATTCGTTCGATGTTTGCGATTCTTCAGAATCGCCAGACTCGGACGAACTGCTCGAAGTTGATGTCTTCTCTGCTCCCTCGTTGATTACATTTTCGAGATCGTCAAACGCCGTCATTCGTGCATCACCTCCCCCTGCTCGACGATTTGAGCGAGTTCGTCGTAGGCTTCGAGCTGATCGCACGTCTCATCGTAGTCTCGAAGTGGAACGCCTTCATCGTGCGCACGATCGATCGCCGCTCGGTGTCGAATCCCCGGCAGATTCCCGTTTTGTTCCCCCTGGTCGATCGCTTCCCAATCATCATTGGTTATTCGTGCATAGTTCGGTACGAGCTTCGAAACACCATCCCGATTGTTGATCTCCTGGAGGAGCGACCGGTCGCGGGTATCTTGGTCGATACGATCGTGTAAGTCCGTCGGTGTAATCGCGAGGATGTTCAACTCAAAGTACTGCCGTGCTTCTTGAACGAGCCGTTGAACAGTGCTAGAGAGCCCGCTTTCATATCCGCTCTCTGCACGAAGGGGGATGATAATGTTCCCTGTTGCGTACATGGCGTTGTCGTTCAACTTCCCGCGATTTGCTGGACAGTCGACCACGATGTACTCGTACTCGGCACCGAGTAGCGGATTGATGAGATTCTCCTTGAGTCGTGTCGTTCCCATTGTCGCTTCCTTTAGCCCACTCTGGACGTCTTCGAGTTGCACGTGGGCAGGGAAAATATCGAGCCCTTGGCTTACTGTTTGAATGTATTGCGTTGGATCCTCACCGTTGATGAGAACGGCTTCGGCGTGATTCTCTTCGGCACTATACTGCTCTGTGAATCCGAGGTTCTGGCTCATGTGGCCGTTGTCGTCGAGGTCGACAACGAGAGCTGAGCCGTTTCGATGAGCTAACTCACTAGCGAGGTTAATCGCCGTCGTTGTCTTTCCGAACCCGCCTTTGAGTACGCCGACAGAAACGGCGCGCGGTTCTCCGCTGTTGTGTTTCTCTGTCATGATTGATCCTCCTACACTCTACGAACTTTACGAATCGTTTGATTCGTTTAATTCGTACGAATCGCAAACCTCGTTGGAATCTCGAAGTTCGTAAACTTCGCGAGTGCCTATGCTCCGACCATCTCATCATGATTGTATAAACGTTATGTACGAATCGTACGAATTTCAAGAATCGCCAACATCGAACGAAGTCTACAGGCGGAGCGTACGTCCTTCACTCTCGGGACTTGACCCCGAGGCGGTTCACTGTACGAAATCTCCTTCACCAGTTCACAAGCTGAGAAGTGGGCTGCCCCTAACGAACTCTGCGAATCGTACGAATCGCAAACATCGTATCTCTTTTAGGCTATGAGACTTGCCATCGTCGGTTCATGGGCTAAGAAACAAAGCCTTCCCAGCGAACTCCACGATTCGTGAGAATCGTAGACATCGTTCGAATCCCACAGTGCGAGGCCTTCTGTCGTTGATCCAGATAGTGAGAAACAAAGCTGTTCTAACGAATTCTACAATTCGTACGAATTGTAAACATCGCACGACTTTCAAAGTACGTGATCTTCTAACGTCGGTTCAGAGGCCAATGAGTGCCGGTCGATGAGCCACAGCTCTGGGTTGAACAGTCATTCTGTGACGAATGAGTTAGAATAGTAATTAGAAACGGGTCCGAGGTTCCGTTTGAAGTGTTGCAGAAAGGTTGATTGGCTAAAATCGCCCATTTTGGGCACTCTATACTGGGTGTAGTCTCATCTTGCAACCCTCGAGCAGAAGTTGAGACCGAGGGTCCCAATACATAGTCAGCTGTGAACTGATCTGGGTTCGATTAAAGTACCAACCACTCTTCTGCTACAGCCCCCGCTACGGTTGAGAGTAGCCTCGTGCAGATGTTTCTAAAGACAGCTGTAATCCAACCGGGAGTGTGCGGCATCTTTAATTACTATGGTAAAATATTGCATATATGATGCATGAATGGGGGACGATTCGCACTACTGAGGGCGAGATAATCGTCGGCGACGACGCGATTCGGATCCACAGATCTCCCAGAAAGTTTCTTCAAGGACAGCGCTCACGCTGGCAGAATGGGACTCGCTGGCAGCAACTGAAGTCTGCCATCGGAATCGGAAGTCTCCTCTTGATTCCGTTCTCCGTTGTCGCTCAATTGACCTCGTTCTCCGGACTGTCTATGGAACTGGTTGTTTTCTTTTCGTTCTTTCTCGTGTTGTTCAACGTCATTCCGTTCTGGCTACGCCATTTTCGAGAAACCGCCATCCCGATATCGACGATCGAGGACGCAACTCTCGATACAGACAAACGGGAGTTCACAGTCACCCATGACGTCGGTAGCGGTCTACCTATAGTGGGCGATGGCGACCGGCGGTGGTTCCCGAGTGATGACCCTTTCTCGTTGTTCGCGAATGGATAAATCGAAACGAAACTGACGCTTCGCACCGCTGACGAGGTTCGCGAAGCCCGCACGATCTTCCGTACAAGAGGAATCACTGACGACCTTGATGCGCCAAATGCTGCAGAAACGGAGATGGAGTATCGCGTCGATACGAAAGGCGGCGTGGTCTTTTGTAGCACTGTGGCACCCAAGTTTCACCGAGCGACAAGGTCTGTCCCGCCTGCAAGTACATGCTTCACGTTGAACAGCCAGTAGAGACCGACTCAAGAGAGTTGGCGAAGGAACAACCCAAATGAGATAGCGAACCGGTTCTGGTACGATTCAGCTGGATTGCACGGATCGTGATTGCTGATCCCCATTTTACGGTTGTGTAGAAGTTGAGACCGGCGTACTCAATGCACGGTGAGGACTGGTGAGGACGATATTTGATGTAGCGATATGGGATTTGTAGATGGTTGAAAAACTACTACCGTACGATAGAGGGCTTTACCGGGTGATTACACTGGCAGTGGTGGTGTCTTGGTCACTTCCGGTTAATAATCGGAAGTGAAATTGGCCATATCGCCGCCCTCAGGGAAAGTAGGACATCGATAAGTATGAAAGGTGCACCAACACCAGCCAGCCGAGTATACATCCTCCCAGTTTGACTATCTGGTAAGAATTGCCGAAGGAGTCGCAGCCCCGATCCGATTGGATGGAGGTGCCCAATTACTTAACAAACGATGCTCATCTAAAAGGTATGCCACGGACTAACGAACCAATCGATAGTGCGGTACTAGATCAGCTAGAGGAATGCTCTACGTCTGCAATAGCAGATACAAAACACGAAGGCGTGAAAACACTGTCCTCTGCGATCAAACCAGTTCATACTGACTGCACATTCGCTGGGACAGTCCGGACCGTTACGCTCGACCCCTCAGCACTCTGGGCTCCCGTACAGACCCTTGATGCTGCTCTCGAAGATGAAGTCGTCGTGGTTGATGCCGATGATAACGTCGATGAGGCCGTTTGGGGCGAGTTACTCTCGACGTCCGCAACCGCTACTGGCGTGCGAGGGATGGTCACGAATGGAGCAGTGCGGGACGTCGCCGGCATACGAGACATCGGGTTTCCAGTCTTTTCACGGGCAGTTACGCCTCGCGGGCCGAGCGGAAACGAAGAAGCCGAGCAGAATGTTCGGGTCACTGTTGGGGATGTACCGATTAACCCGGGAGACGTGCTGGTCGGTGATGAATCCGGAACGGTCGTAATCGAACGTGATGCAGTTGAGGAAGTCATCTCAAGCGCTGAGACAGTGATGAAGACTGAAGAAGGGGTAATCCATCTACTTGGTGAAGGAAAATCGCTTGAACAGGCATTTGAGGACGCTGGAATGGTATAGACCGTGCTATAGTAATCGATCATTCTCGGGGCATTAGAAACAGCAAATCTCGAATGTTGAGAGCACGAACGGCAATGTTAACGAGATACGTTTGGTGAGTAGCGCTTTCGCACAGATTTATTCGAGGGTCCCGGGGGATCTCCACTTCCGATTAATTTAGGCGGCAGAAAATCGACTTCCCGAGTGCAACAATATAGACACCACAGCAGATTACCAGTGTGCACCGCAATCTCACATGTTCTCCGAGGGGAGACAAACGGATACTCTGTGCGGACTGTGCAGACGCTCCTGAAGCCGAACGGTTCAGATTATACCAAAGTGGACCGGCCTACTGTTCAGGAATCAATAACACGCCGGCATCTTCGTCTATGTCACCCCCAAACAGGACCGCCAACACAAAGAGCAAGCCAACAGCTGCCAGCACCGTTCTGATAGCCATAGCGACTGGTTTTCCCATACTTGCTGACTTCTACACGCCTGGAATAAGTTTTCTGGAACCAGTAATCGGGGGAAGTGAGGAAGCCTCAATTGACGATCCTGCGCCGCAGAGCAAGCAATACTGACGGCTGGGTTTTCGTCAAGTAACGTTCGCACATAATTTCGATGGGTACCCACGGGGTAGTTGCACTTCCGCTTAAGCGATTGGCCGGAAGAAATTCGGCTTTATGCTGATTAGGGAGCGTACATTTTGCTCTCAATCGGATTAGCTATCAGCTATAAACTGGGCCACACCATCCCGGAAAGACCAGTCCTCTTCACTATTCTCAGTGATGACGATCATCACATTTTCTGGGGAGATCCCCGGATCCTGTTCTAATAATTCCGTTACACGAGCGTAAAACGCCTGTTTGTCTTTGCGATCTTGGCCAGCACGCATTGTCAACTCAAGCACAGCTCGATCCCCGTCTCGATCTTGTAACTCGAGGTCCTGCGAAGGGAGTTCTTGAATAAGTTGATAGCGGTCATCTGGTGGGAAATCAAGCGTATCGAGCACTGCCGTGTTGACCGCGTCAGCGACTGTATTTCGATACTCGCCGGACTTGCCTGCCAGAACTGAAATTGTAACTAAAGGCATACGGAATCACTCTCCGTACCGCTCGATCACAGCTTTTGCAAGCGTGTCTTTGTGACCCTCATTTGGACCGCCAGCTATTGTTAGGAGTTTCGCATCTCGGAGGTAGCGCTCAACGTGGTATTCGGTTGTATATCCGAGACCACCGTGGAGTTGAATCGCTCTATTTGCATTGTCGACCGCAGCCTGCGTTGCGTTGATCTTCGCCATGGCAAACTCGCGGGTTACATCGTAGCCCCGATCAGCGTGGTCAGCTGCTCGAAGTGTGAGCAATCGAGCTGTGTCGACACGTTCTGCCATCTCGCCGATCTCCCATCGCACGCCCTGGAAGTCACTGATATGCTGGCTGTATTGCTCTCTTGAACTCGTGTACGAAACTGTGTCTTCGAGAGCAGCACGGGCAATACCAACACCACGAGCGGGGACGTTCACACCGGTATGAATTTCGCCACGCTCGACGTATCCCTCTCCTTCCTCGCCAACGAGGCGATCAGCAGGAACATGGACGTCTGAAAGTGAAACGCGCGGCGATTTGACGCTGTTCGCACCTAATGTGTCCCAATCGTTTTCTAGGTCGAACTCTTCGGTTGGCACGAGAAACGCGCTAATGTTGTGCGGTGCGGCCTCATCGGGGGTGGTCTTCGCGTACGTGAGGACGTAATCCGCGTCATAGAAGTTCGTCACCCATTGTTTATGGCCGTTGAGTATCCATTCGTTCCCCTGCTGTTCGGCCGTTGTTTCCATCTCTAATTTGTTGCTGCCAGCGTTGGCTTCGCTTTGCCCGAGCACACCGACGGTCTCAAACGTCGCCATCTCTGGGAGGAATGTTTCACGTTGCTCGTCGGAGCCGAAGCGCTCTATGACTGCCGCGACGCCGATGTGCAGTCCGAGAGCACTGGCTACAGACATACATGTAGCTGAAAGTTCTTCAATCATCAGCGCAAGTTCGACGAGACCTTCCCCACGTCCGTTGTATTCCTCAGACAGTGTCAATCCCGCGAGGCGACGATTACCGAGTTTGTCGAAGATTTGGCTGGGATACTCGCCTTGCTGATCTAACCGTTTCACTTCGGGTCTAATTTCGGTTTCTGCAAACTCCCGAACATCGTCTCGAAGCGACCGTTGGGTCTCTGTTAGTTCGAATTCCATAGATGAGTACGGTACTGGCGAACCATTAAACCGGGAGCCGGACATAGCAGGTCTCCTGCGATTGCGACCGAGAAGCATATTACTATCTGAAGTATAACCCGCACCTCGAAGAATGAATGTAAGAAGAATAGCCCCTACGAGAGCCGTGTGAGCCCGTTTTGTCCCAACAACTTCGCTTCAACTTTATGGAGATGTTCGTGCAGGGTAGACGTAGAAATGTTCAATTCATTCGCTAGCTCTCGCGCCGACGTTTCTTTCGGGTGTTCGTAGTATCCTCTTTTGCGAGCGAGTTGCAACACTTCCAGCTGGCGTTTCGTGAGATGATCCAGAGGAAGCGCATTTGTCGCTGGTTGACGACTTCTTTGTTCCATGCTACGAATGTTGATCTCCGCATTCATCTCCTCCCGGACTTGCTCAAATTTCGTCTGAACCGTCTCCCGATCACGGTTTGTCGCAAGTGACCAATATTCTCGACCGTCCCGGATATCAATCGGACCAGTACAGACGAATCCCCGAGACGTCAGAGATTGACTGATCTGTTTGCGTCCGTCGTGATCAACGATGAGTTCCCGCACTGCGTTCCCTGGTTCCGGCACAGCTGTTCGTCGGAAGCCAGAGGCCATCTCGGACACTGAGTGGACATGTTCTGATACGTTTATCGCTTCGATTCCTTCTGTAATTGTCTCCTGGTCATCTGCATAGATCGTAAAGAGTGTTGCAACGTCATCTCCAGTTGAATATATTCCGTACCCAAGAAACCCAACCGCAACTTGCTCCGTAACCTCGATCTCCCAACAATCGGGATACCAGAGGTCAATCGACACATGAAATGTTTCCTCACCTTTTTCGGAACCGGTCATGGTAGCAGATTATTCATGGTGGCTCGTAGAGATTGTCATCCGAGAGCGACTCTTCGGATTGGAACTTCGTCACCGAGAGATTCGCACCACGACTTGCGCACAGATTGATGTAGGGGTGCCGGGGGGATTTCACTTCCGCTTACAACCTAAGGCGGAAGTGGGTGGGACACCACTACGTCTAGTGAAATTAGCCGAGATAACAACCCTACCTCCCGAATACGGCGCAATAGTTCCCCATAAATCACATACTGCGATATAGAATTTAGAGGAAAGCTCACCATAGTCTCGGAGGATGGGCTATTTCGTTTATCGTTGCTGAGACGTCCGCACTAGGAGAGGATCCAAATTCGTCCAGGTCTGCAACGGACGATGTCGGCCGCCTCCTCGCGAGATATCCCTCACCCTCAAGTGGAGCGTTACGGTCCGGAGTTATCCGCCGTGCGTCGACAGACGAAAGCGTAGCTCTCGTTCTCGAAGTCGACCATTCTGGGTCCAGTTAGCGACAACGGTTCCTTGTCATTCGATCGCGTGGTGAAGGCGGATTACCAGTGGAGAGTTAGTCCGCCGTCTGCATGTGTTCGTCGTGGTCCTCCGTGGACTCGGACTGATGGAGCCAGTAGAGGAACAAGAAGAACCCAGTCGCCAACACGTTCAGTACCATCTTGTAGTTCATCTCGATTTTGACCTCGGCGATTTTAGCGGTCGAGGGGTCGGGGATAAGACCGAGACCGAGGAACAAGAAGTGAATGACAAACCCAGTGAGGACTGCTGCGACGAAAATCATCCCCGAAAGGATGGCCGCGAACTTTGTCCCGTAGTACTCTCGATAGGCGTCCATGATTGGCGGAACAATGAGGTCCGCGTAAATATAACTCAGGACACTACCGAATGGGAGACCGTTCGTCCAGAGGACGGTACCGAACGGAACGTTCCCAACCGAACAGACAAACGTGACAACACCGATGCTAGCACCGACCACTGCAGTCCAGAAGATGTACACCGGCACACCGAATACCGGTCCCGAAAAGACTGACGTCCAGACTTGCTTGGGAATGAATCCAGCGATAAGACCGGCAAAGATGAACCCGATGGCGATTTCGTCCCAGAGCATCCCCCACTCTTTCCACTGTTTGTCGGCAAGTGCCTTCCACCCGGAGAGCGACGTTGCCTGCTCACGGATGGTCGTGTTGGCCTCTTCGGGGTCGAAGCTCTCCTTACACGATTGCGAGCAGAAATAGTAGGTCTGTCCATCGTGTTCCGTCGAATAGTCGGCCTCTTCGGGATTGACTTCCATCCCGCAGACTGGGTCTTGTACAGTTGGACTTCCTTCGTCGAGGACGTTCTGTCGGGCTTGGTCGAGCACTTCGTCAGGGACGAGATAGATGAACCCGAACGCCATCAACCCGATGAGCATGAACCCGCCGATGATGTCTGCGGCGAGGAACTGCCACCCGAGGAGGATCCAAATGACCGCACCGATCTCGATGACGAGGTTCGTCGACGCGAACATGAATGCACCAATAGTGGCTGCCGCAGAGCCACCTTTTTTGAAGAGGTTCTTCGCCGTGGCGATGGCACTATAGGAACACGATGAGGAGATGAATCCAAAGAGTGACCCGTAGCCGATCTCACGCAGGCCATCGCCCTCCAGTAGGTCTGCGACTTCTTCGTTTGACGTCCACGCCTCAACACCCCCTGCAATGGCGAATCCGATCACGAGCGCCCACCACGTAATCCATGCCATTGCGACAGTCGTCGTCGCTGCATGCTTCGTGCTTTCGATAAAGAACGTACCCAGCGGCTTCGAAGTCGTGAATACGCCGATACCGATAGTCACGAGGGCAATTACGACGAGGATCGCATATTCTTTTTTCTCCATATCCTTTGATACGGGAGTCCCACCTAATCATGTTATGTCTAATACACCAGTGGCGATGAGGACTAGGAACAGCCTTTCGCTAGCTATTTTGGACCACCAATTCTAGTTTCCAAACTGTAGAATGATGTAAGCCACGTCATCTCGGGACACCTGGTGAGTTAATGGGCGAAAGCATCGGCTGAAAACCCCGATTAAGGTGGTTTCGAAATGCCAAGTTTGATTGCAAACATAGGAAGGCAAAACCCATACGTCTTTAACCGAATCACAACCATCCACGGTTGTGTGTGAGGACAGTTCCCCCCGTAAACTCCTATCCCTCCTAGGAGACGAACACGTCCAAGCCATACTATCTGTTACGAGTGAGCAACCCATGTCCGCGAACGAACTGAGTGATACCTGTGGTATTTCATTACCAACTGTGTATAGACGACTCGAGGAGCTAGTTGAGCACAATTTGCTTTCCGAACAGAACCGAATAGCACCCGATGGAAATCACTATAAGAAGTACGAAGCGGCAGTCGAGCAGATCGGAGTCCGCCTCTATCAGGGAAAGTTCGAGGTAGATATTGGAGACGAGCCAGCGACCGATGCTCCAGAGCGGTTCAATCGGTTGTGGGACGACATCCGAGGGGATGATTCCTAATGCACGCAGGGCTCATCATCGCGAAAATCATCGTGATAATACTTGGTGTTCTTATTGCGCTCCAAAGTTATCGAGCGTACAAGCGATACAACAATCAACCGATGCTCTATCTCGCGATTGGATTCGTGACGATCAGCATCGGCGCAGTAATTGAAGGAATACTGTTCGACATCGCTAACGTTTCCATCTTCTATTCGGGTATGATTCAGTCGGTAATTGTGATCATCGGGATGGGTTTCGTTCTATACTCTCTCTACTATCAACCAACGTAAGATCGTCACAGAACCGGAAAATACCCCGATATCGGCGAGAAATAGATGGAGTTCTATGACCGATCCCGACACGTGAGGTAATATAAACAAATCCTCAACTACTGTACTCTGTGTGAATCATCACCGGTTATTCTGTTTCTGTCGAAGGCGGCTACGACGGGTATCGAACTCCTCTTCGGAGAGATCTCCTCGTGCGTATGCCAGCCGAAGTTCTTCAAGTGCCGGGTCGGTTCCCAGGTCATCTTTCATGACGCCACGATAGAGGAGATAGCCCCCACCAAGCAGGACGATTAGTGGAAGGAGCATCATTATCCATCCCCAAAGTGGAGTGACACCACCGCCATATCTCGGTCCCATCATCCATCCGCCCATAAGTGGGAACGCAACCAGCATCATTACGGCTGGGACGAGGAGAAGGACGGCAAGGACTATGAAGACGATTCTGACGAACGAACCGCTCTGATCTGCTGTCGTCATAGGTAGAGATAGACTCCGCGAACACATACAAGTTCCCTCCATAACGAGCAACCCAATCATAGATCGATTGAACTAGAGAAAAGGAAAACCCGACGAACAGCTCGGACCAACAGATTACCTACGAGACATACAATTATGAGCTTTGTTACATGAAATCACTCACCAATCGGCAATAAATATATTCCATATTTCATAGCTTTTGCTCATCCGACCTGTTGTTGATTTTGGAAATAATTTTTTGTTCCGAACGACACTACGATGAGGGTCACGACCAGCGCCGTTCCGAAGAGAAGTACGAGGCTGAGCACATGCAGGAAAGCAATACCGTACGCGTGACTGACTGTCTTGCTGGCAACAGCAGCGCTGTCGATTAGCAGCATCCCAGCAAAAAGCCCCTTAAACTTCGTCTCATCGACGAACTCCGTCAGCTGTGAGCCAAAGTAGGCGCCAAAGACACTCCCGCCGAGTAATGGGAGTACGGCCGACAAATGAACTGCATCACTTTGGGCATAGAGGAAGGCTCCGTACCCGCTTGAAACAGCGATTTGAAAGATATCCGTCCCGACAGCGATCGCTTCGGGAAGTGTGAGACCATACAGGAGGCTCGGGAGAACAAGAAACCCACCACCAACGCCAAGAAAGCCAGCTAGCACACCGGTTACGAATGCAATCAGTAGCACTACCCAAACGGAGGCAGTAACATTTCCTTTGAATGATACCATTGGCGGACACTGGATTGTACCGATACGACGGATGAGTGATTCATCAACACCACCATCTTCTTCGGGCTGGTTGGTGGAGGCATCGCGCAAAACGAAGAGCCCGACAACTAGTAGCAATCCGACGTAGATGATACTGATAACGAGATCTGCGATTCCTTTTGCAACCAAAATAAATAGCCCACGTTTGCCGACCTCGATTCCGATCGTCATTCCCAGAATCAGGAGACAACCGAGTTTGTAATCGATGTGTCCTAACCGCCGATGGGAGACAACAGCGGAAAGAGACGTTCCAAAAACAAATACCAATCCAGATCCAACTGCAGCTGCAGGTGGATGGTTGAGAACGAGGAGCGCTGGTGTAACGAAGAAGCTTCCACCGAGCCCGAAGAATCCGAATAGGATCCCAATGAGCAGGCCGAATAAGATGAAAAACAGTACTCCCGTCTCAACTGCGAAGATACTCGTGCCCCCCATGATACTCAAAACTGATTACGTGAACGACATACTTGGGTCTTTACCAGGACAAAACTAGTTGTCAAAGAGAAGTCGTTTGATCAATGATGGTCGTGATCGTGAGGATGCGTAGAGTCCGACGGACGCCCTTCAGGCAAGTCGGCTTGGTACCTATCCGGTTCTCGCTCAAAGGCTCGCTTGCACGTTTCCGAGCAGAAATATAACGTCTCATCATTGTGCGTTGCCGAGATTCCGTTCGGTTCGACACGCATGCCACAAACCGGGTCGCGAAACTGGCTCGGGGCGCCGAGTCCTTTCCGATAGACGTAATAGAGGAATCCCGAGAGAGCGAACGCAATTACATTGAGGACGAAGGTGTAATTGAGTTCGAAATACGTCTGTTCAGTTGCCGTTTCGCCACCGGCGAGATTCGGTATGATCCCGAATAAGTCGAACAGTTCCTCCATGAGAAATCCCGTGAACGCCATCGTCACGAAGAAGACGCCGAAGATGTACAGCATGACGTGCCAGCCGTAGTACTTCCGATACACGTTCAGTACTGGAATCGTGATGAGATCAGCATAGACGAAGGCAATGACGCCAGCAAAGCTCACACCTCCTGACCAAAGTGCAACGGCGAACGGGACGTTGCCGATACTTCCGACGAAGCTGATTACTGCAATAGCGACACCCATGACCGCGTTTTCAGCACTCACAAACGTGCTACTGCCCTTGAGAAATAGCGTGTTCCAAACGGATTGGGGGACGAACACGATGACGAACCCAGAGATGAGAAAGCCAGCGATGACATCCTTGTATAGCATCGACCATTCCTTGCGGTACTGATTGCCAAGTTTATACCATCCGCCCCACGATGTGAGTTCGGTACGCCAGTCACCCTGTCCCGCCAATTTCTGTTCGTAGGTCTCCATACACCCTTGCGAGCAGAATTCGAGCGTCTCTCCTCCGTCAGTAGCGAGAGTGAACTCTTCACTCCCTTCCATTCCACAGGTGGGATCTGTTTCGATTCCTGCCTCGGAATCCCGTACATTCAATTCGTCGCGAGCTCGCTCAAACATCTCTTCGGGAAGGGTGAAGTGGATGATGATACCCATCACGAGGATGAGAATGAGTCCGCCAAGGAGTTCGGCAACGAGAAACTCCCAGCCAAGGAGAATGAGGATCATCAATCCGAGTTCGATAATGAGGTTCGTACTCGCGAACATGAACGCGAGCATGTTCATTGGATGAGCTCCCTTTCGAAAGAGGCCTTTCGCGATCGCTGCGGCACCGAAACTACAGCCACTACTCGCTGCGCCGAATCCAGTCGCTTTTGTGAGACTCGAGAGGGATTCAGTTCCGAGGAGTTTACCCATTCGTTCTTTGGAAACGTAGACTTGCACCCAACTCGTGATGATTAATCCCATGATGATGGCCCACGCTGCCGTCCAAAGGAACCCGGTTCCGATGCGTAACGCTTCGAGGACATTTGCCACGAATGGTGCTACCATGCCACATTTAAAGAAACAACTTCTTCGAATATCTGTCTTGTGTAGAGGTTCACCAACAGAGGTGTTGATCAAGGACACAACCGATCTATTAAGATCGGAGTTCATCTAGGATGCATTTACTGGCGATCCAGAGGCCGTATAAGCCATCCTAAAACCGATATTTCTTTAAGTTGTATTAATTACTTCCAGAGTGTAGAATTTTTGTACATTAAGCAATTTGGGAGAGCAGCCACAATATTATTATCTTCGCCAACACAAATCGTGTTTTACCGTATCTCCACAACGATGAGTCGCCGAACAGCCAAGAAACTGATGCAGTTTCCAACGTCATCACAACGACCATGCAACTCCATCAGCTCATGAAGCAGATCGAACACATGCTCGCCCCAGTTCGACACGTGATGAAACCGATCCTGTCGGACCCGGTGCTAATGGGTGTCTGGGCACTCTTCGTAGTTGTCTCTGTTGGCACCCTTCTGTGGGACATACGTCGACGCAACCAGGCGTTACCGTCGCTAATGAAGGGCGTCTGGACACTGGTCGTACTATACTCTGGTCCGTTCGGTCTTGCCGTTTACTGGTATACCGGGCGAACTCAGATCAGTCATGATTCGCTGTGGCGGCGGGGCTTCCGATCAACTGCCCACTGTTACTCAGGGTGTGGCGCAGGCGAGGTCCTCGGATTCGCACTACTCGCGGGTCTACTGGCGCTACAGAGTACTCTCATCACAACGCTAGGGACGTTCGCGCTCGCATACATCTTCGGCTACGCGCTGACCGTCGGCCCACTCATGCAGGAGGGTGTCGGCTTCCGTGAGGCAATGTTCGATGCCCTCTACAGCGAAACGCCGAGCATCACCATCATGGAAATCTCGGCAATCGGTACGGATTTGTTGATTGCCAGCCAGGCGAAGATAGGTGACTTGCTGTTCTGGGGTGCCCTTGCCTTTTCTCTGTCCGTTGGATTCGTTTTCGCATTCCCGATCAATGCGCTTCTCGTCCACTTCGGCGTGAAAGAAGGCATGATGAATCCTGCAGAGATGGGTCAGGGTCAAGCACAATCAGCCGACTAGCACTCTCGATCCCCCGTCTCTCTAGTAACGACGATGATCGGCACAAACTAGGCCAACCGAGTATCGCGCTGTTCGAGATATACATTACCCCTAGCGATCTGTCCGACATTGCTGCGAAAAACGTTACAGTGTTCGACAGATCGATGCTGCAATTGGGAACGACCACGCGAGCATTGCAAGGCCAGAATAGACAGCGTCCATCACTCCCCAGAGTCGGTTTTTGAAGATCTGGGTCGATTCTCATTGGCCTGGTGTGCTACTTACGACTCCAGCAACTCGATTCGCCACGTTATACTTTTCGAGCGGCCCCATTGCTCTAGCGAAATATCCGACAGTTCGTCTTGAAGCTGACTGAGATACTGTGCAACGGCTTTCGGCGACCCATCGAGTTCGCTGGCGATATCGCGAGCCCGAAGGTACGTTGGCTCGGTGTCGGCTCTCTCGACAAGATACGCTCGAACCGTTTGACGGGTAATGTTCGACATGTTGAATCGGAATATCGATGATCAGCGCAGCCACCCGAGGAGCTGGTAGTCATGATCAGGGGTGTACTGGCGGAATAGCAGGCTGTTGGTGAGCACCGACACACTGGAGAAGGCCATTGCACCTGCGGCAAGCACAGGCTGGAGCAGACCAAGCGACGCCAGTGGAATCAGCGCTGTATTGTAACCCAGCGCCCACACGAGGTTCTGCTTGATCTTTGCGATGGTCCCATCGCTAATGCGGATGGTTTTCACGACATCGAGTGGATCGTCACGCATCAGCGTCACATCGGCGGCTTCAATAGCGACATCGGTGCCACTGCCAATAGCTGTCCCGACATACGCGACGGCGAGTGCTGGTGCATCGTTCACACCGTCACCGACCATCATCGCCTTGCGACCCTCATCCTGGATAGTTTCGACCGCGTCAGACTTCTCGTCGGGAAGAACTTCCGCACGGACGTTGGCTGGATCGATACCAACCCGTTCTGCGACGGCGCGAGCGGTCCGCTCGTTGTCACCGGTGATCATCATCACGTCGATGTCACGCTCTTGGAGTGCGCTTATTGCATCTTTCGCACTCTGTTTGACTGTATCGGCGTCGGCGACCACACCAACGAGCTCGCCTTCATAGGCAACGAGCATCGACGTTTTCCCCTCATTCTCGAGGCGTTCCATCGTTTCTTCGGCGGAAGAGAGATTGATATTGTTGTCACGGAGTAGTTTCCTGTTACCGACCAACACCTCGCTGTCGTCGACAGTAGCACGAATCCCGTGGCCAGGGACGTTCTCGAAACTGTCCGGGTCCGCCACATCGATGTCGCGCTCTTCGGCTCCGTCGACGATTGCCCGAGCAAGCGGATGTTCACTCCCGCTTTCGGCAGTAGCAGCGACTCGAAGCACATCTTCCTTAGTGAGCCGATCGCGCGTGGTCAGTGCTCCACCATCGGTCACCGGGTCCCCACCGTCGGTAGCTGGCTGACCGTTCGAGTCGAAAACGACTACGTCAGTGAGTTCCATCTCGCCTTTGGTGAGCGTCCCAGTTTTATCGAACACGACGGTGTCTACGTCTTTCGCCCGCTCAAGGATGTCACCGCCCTTAAAGAGAACGCCGTTCTGGGCACCGATGGTCGTACCGACCATTGTCGCTGCCGGCGTTGCCAATCCAAGCGCACAGGGACAGGCGATTAGCACCGCACTCGCAAAGACGACGACAGCGAATTCGAATGTCGAGAGCACGGCCGGCCCTCCACCGACGAGGCCCCAGAGCGGGATGGCAGATACGAACCCAGTGAGCGTTCCAGGGAAAAGAAACCAGACAGTACCCCAGAAGAGAGCGTTCAGGATAACTGCCGGCACGAAGTAGGCGCTAATACGGTCAGCGAGGTTCTGAATGTCTGGCTGGCGAGACTGAGCTTCTTTGACGGTCTGAACGATCTGCTGGATGGCAGTATCCTTCCCGACCTTTGTCGCCTCCACAACGAGGACACCGTTCTCGTTGAGAGTCGACCCGACGACTTCGTCACCCTTGCTCTTCTCGACGGGCACCGACTCACCGGTGACCATCGACTCGTCGACAGCGCTCTGACCATCGACGATGACGCCATCGGTTGGAATCTGTTCACCGGGACGGACCTTCATCCGGTCGCCAACCGTGACTTCCTCAAGAGGGACCTCATGTTCGGTGCCGTCCTCATCGACGAGCGTCGCGGTGTCAGCTTCCATCTCGAGGAGTTTCCGGAGTGCCTCGCTGGCTTGCCCCTTCGAGCGAGCCTCAAGGTAGTTACCGAGCGTGATGAACACCAGGATGAGCGCAGCTGTGTCGAAGTAAAGCCCGCCCGAGATCAGACCGAGCAATACCACGACGCTGTAGATATACGCCGTGGACGAACCGAGGGCGATGAGCACGTCCATATTGGCGGTCTTGTTCTTCACGAGTGCTTTGTACGAGTTCTTATAGAACTCCCAGCCGAGAACAGCCTGAACGGGCGTCGCAAGCAGGAACTCGACCCAGCCGAACTCAATCCCGAGAATCGTTTCCGGAAGGATTCCGCCGCCGAGAATGAACTTCTCAACGAGGAAGAAGATAAGAGGGGCAGAGAGTGCAGCACCGAACAGTGTGAGGCGAAGCTGCCTGCGAATTTCGGCCTGGCGTGCGGCATCGCGGCGATCCTCTGCAGAAGCGTTGGATTCGTTGTCCTCGCGGATGGGTGCGTAGCCAGCGTTTTCGATAGCGTCGTAGAGGTTCTCAATAGTTGCTTCAGTGGGGTTGTACGTGACCTGTGCTTCGTCAGTTGCAAAGTTGACGTCGGCCTCGATGACACCCGGTGTTCGCTCGAGTGCGTTCTGTACCGTCTCCGAGCAGTTCGAACACGACATATCGGTGATGCCGATCGTTGTCGTTTCCGTGATTGGTGTATACCCAGCGTTATCGATGGTGTCGTAGATAGTTTTCAACGAAACCTCGTCCGAATCGTACTCCACGGTCCCTTCGTCAGTGGCGAAGTTAATGTTCGCCTCTGAAACCCCATCGAGAGAAGTGACGGCATCGGAAATGGTCTGTGAGCAATTCGCACAGCTCATCCCCTGGATATCGATGTGAATTCGACTCTGACTCATTACACAATATTATACGTCTTCCCTCTTCAATGGATTTGTTCTTTAGAATGTTCAGGCGGGAGACCGGGGAAGCTTTGGATCGAAAGTGCTATTGCCTCGATATCGATCAGTCAGCACCCTTCTGGATTTGTTCGTACCTCTCACCGAAGCGAGCTTCACACGACGGGCAACAGAACTGATACAGATCACCATCGAAACGAGCCGCTGTTCCTTCGTTATCGACCGTATTGCCACACTGCGCGCAGGAAAGTGCGAACTCCATCCCACCGAGGTTGGGAGACCAATCCGAACCCGCCAAAAGTTTCACTTCGAAGTTATCGATCGTTCCTTCGTCAAAGATGTCGTCGAGCCAATTGGCGACGTCGTTGTCTGGTACTCGTGCATAGACTACAATGTCGGCTTCGGCAGTGATGAACACGTACTCAACTGCACCGGTATCGAAGAGCGTCTCCTTGACCGACGAGACATCACGTGTGCTAGCGATTTTAAGTGTGACCAGAACCGGTATTCCTTTACGGAACTGAGATCGGTCGATATCGAGCGTGAATCCACGAATGATTCCTCGCTCCTGTAGTCGAGCAACCCGGTCCGATACGGCAGGTGGGGAGAGGTCAACGGCTTCCGCAACGTCATTGTACGGACGACGAGCGTTCGACATCAATAGCTGGAGGATTTCGAGGTCGGTTTCGTCCAAATCGCGCATAGTAGTGCTACGTCATCGAGGGGCAAAAGTGATTCGCGCTTTTGGCTTTTGTTTCTAGTGTAGTAGGTGCAATACAGATGCAGAATTTAAAGGAGAATCCACAAAAGACAGTAGATCGTATCTCAGAGTGTATGACAACCACTATCACCGTTGAAGGAATGTCATGTGGACACTGTGAGCAAACAGTCGAGGAAGCTCTCAAAGGGGTGAACGGTATTACCGATGCGACAGCCGACCACGAGGCCGAGCAGGCAACTATCGAAGGTGATGCTAACAGTTCAGAGCTCGTTGAAGCCGTCGAAGACGCAGGCTACACAGCGAATGTCTGAAAGGAACAAGAAAAGAGTGAGTAACATGCGATACCTGACTCTTTATGCATCCGATGGTAGCGTCTCAGTCACCTTGCGGTGATTCAGAGTGAACGATAGCAGCAAGACTTTCGAGCTGTGCGGCCACATGCTCACTCTCACCAGCTAAGTGAACAATGAGATCATCAAGCGTGACAATTCCCACAACGCTCCCATCTTGCACGACAGGTGCTCGTCGTGCGTTCACTTGATCCATGTGATGGAGTAAGTGTGGAAGGCGTGCTTGGGAGTCAATCGTAAGTGGGTCTTCAGTCATTACATTTTCCGCGGTGAGGTCTGCTCCCGACTGTTCATCATGCAGAACGTTAGTACCGTATTCGTCTGTCAGGAGATGAATTGCAAGATCACGATCGGTGATGATTCCGGTGAGATCTCCGTTCTCGGTGACTAAGACATCGCCCACGTTTTCGTCGACCATCGTCTGGGCGACCGTCTCGATAGCCGCGTCGTTGGAGACACTCACCACGTCTTTTCGTGCGATTCTCCCTACCCGGAGGTTGATATCGGAGTGTTCGTTTGCCATCGACTACCATACGGTAGAAAGACCGAAAAGTGTAGTGTCCAATCAAACAACTCCAGGACGTATATTCCTACAAGTAATCTCCGCTACTATACCACAAGAGCTAACGGAACGAGTCAGCGACGTCTAAACCTCCTATTACACCACTAATTCGTGTACATCTCGATCCGAGGTCATTCATATACTACTAGCTTTATCTTCTGAAATGGAGTTTGCGGGCTGGAATCCGTTTGAAATACAAATTTCAAGAAGAGCCATATCGTATAATATATACCGAGTGAAGAAGCTACGAGGTCAGTGTCACAATCCGAAACGAATACAGAGTCAATTACAGCTGTAGGTTTGTAATGCAAACCAGATCAAACTTAAAACAGATGCGAAGAAAACCCTTGTGGGATATTAATCCAGTCACATGTATGAGTAAAAAAGCCGCTCCAAAGACAGTGGTCGTTATCAGGTTGTTACTCCACCCGACGGTCATGAAGTGCATAGAACAGGCGGTTATATTTAAGTCAATTACCGAGTGTTCGGGGTGACCGAATTAGAGAAACGAGTAAGATGGTTGCTGGCGAACCGCAAGGTATGGGGGATCATTCGAAACATGGGGAAGACAAAACTGAGTCAACTAGAGAATCACTTAGGCAAGAACCAGGAGGTCACGCTTCAATAGGAGGATTATCACTCCACAGCAAAGGGTTGCGATTGGTACCATCAGAAACACGGTTCAAGCACGGTGAAACAGTCAATTGGTCGTTTCGGATCGTGACTGAGGATGGACGAGCAGTAACTGAATTTGACGAAGCACACGGTGAAGTGTTGCATCTCATCGTCGTTCGGCGAGATATGACCCATTTTCAGCATCTGCATCCTGACGTCAAATCGGACGGGACATGCAGTGTTGGAGGTTTTTCATTGCCTGAGCCGGGCGTATACCGGGCATTTGTCGATGTAGTCATTGAGGGCCATTCAATGACGCTTGGATTTGACCTCTTCGCACCAGGGACTGCAACTGTAGAAGAGCGTCCTGGCACGTCACGGCAGGCCACTTGTGAAGGGTACGAGATCCACTTACTCACAGACAACGTTACTGCTAGTGAAGCTACGCGATTGCTATTTGACGTGCATCGCGACGATGGATCCGTAGCAGAGCTAGAACCGTATCTTGGGGCACTCGGCCATTTGGTTGCCCTTCGTGAGGGAGACCTCGCATATCTTCACGTGCATCCAAGAGAAACAACATCTCAGCCGGGCCGTGTCGAGTTCGATGCGACTTTCCCAACGTCGGGTCGGTATCGGCTGTTTCTTCAGACAAAACCAGAGGGCAATCTCATTTCGACCTCGTTTGACGTGCGAATCGAAAACTAAGCTATCCTCATCTCACCTTTTACCGTGTTCAAGTATATGATTAACATTGAACAGCACTGGGCTAGAAAAGCTACTCTGCTGACTGTGGTTCCTGCGGCAAGGGAAGACCAGGTAAATTCGGAAGGTCCAGATCAACTCTTCGAAGGAACTGTGCATTGACAGCGACGACGACGGTAGAGAGAGACATTAAAAGGGCACCGACGGCAGGGGACAAAAGAATCCCAATTGGAGCAAGGACCCCCGCTGCCAGTGGAATGGCAAAGACGTTGTAACCGGCTGCCCAGACGAGATTTTCCTGCATCTTTCGGTAGCTCGCTCGACTGAGTTTAACGAGTCGCACGACATCAAGGGGATTGTTCTGAACGAGGATGAGATCCGCAGACTGGACTGCAACGTCTGTACCACTCCCGATTGCAATACCAATATCGGCACGAGTGAGTGCTGGCGCGTCATTAACTCCATCGCCGACCATTGCGACGAGTTTCCCCTGCTCTTGTAACGTAGTGATTTTCGAATCCTTATCTTCAGGAAGCACTTCAGCAAAGTACGTGTCAATACCAAGGTCGTCTGCCACGGCTCGTGCAACACCTTCGCTGTCACCGGTCAACATTGCAACCTCGATATCTAACTCGTGAAGTGCTTCGATTGTCTGTCGGCTTTCTTCTCGAATTACATCTGCAAGCGCAAATGCCGCTATGGCTTCGTTATCCCGCAGTAGATAGACGACGGTCTGTGCGTTTTTACCAGCAGTATTCGCGAATTGGGTGAGTTCAGGAGCCAGTTCAATAGCCTCCTGTTCGATGAGATTTGGGCCGCCGACAAAGACTACATCATCATCGATGGTTGCGCGGACACCACGACCTTTGATGGCTTCGAAATCGCTTGCTTGTGGGACAGACAGTCCCTGATTGGCTGCTGCGTCACGAAGTGCTTGGGCAATCATATGCTCCGAATCGCGTTCAACAGCAGCAGCCATTGCAACAGCTTCATCATCGTTGATTCCACTGACGGTCATAACGTCAACGACACCCTGCTCACCTTTCGTGAGAGTGCCCGTTTTGTCGAAAACGACAATATCGACTTCACGCGCTTGCTCCATAGCGATCCGATCACGAACAAGCATCCCGTTTCGAGCTGCGAGTGAGGTGTTGATAGCGACGACAAGCGGCACTGCCAGGCCAAGCGCATGGGGACAAGCAATAACGAGGACGGTAACAACTCGTTCAATCACCATCGTGCTAAACGACGTAGCAACGGTCCATCCGATGGCCGTGATGATCGCTGCGGCAACTGCTGCATAAAATAGCCATCCTGCAGCTCGATCAGCAAGAACCTGTGTTCGAGACTTACTCTGTTGGGCTTCCTCGACGAGTCGCATAATACCGGCGAGTGCCGTATCATCGCCAGTAGCCGTGATTTGAACGCGAAGGCTGCCATCACCATTGATCGTCCCACCGATAACCTCATCACCAGACTCCTTGAGAACAGGACGGGATTCTCCCGTGATCATCGATTCGTTGACCTCAGAGTGGCCTTCCGCTACTACACCGTCTGCAGGAACATTCGCACCCGGACGGACAAGAACACGGTCATCGGTCTGGAGATCACTAACAGGGACTTCTTCCGTAGTGCCATCGTCAAGAATGCGTTCTGCAGTGTCGGGAAGCAGTTTTGCTAATTCATTGAGTGCACCAGATGCGCGCCGGACACTCCGCATTTCAATCCAATGACCCAGCAGCATGATGTCGATCAGCGTCACCAGCTCCCAGAAGAATGCTGATGTCGTCGGGAGAATGATGCTCGCAAGACTGTAGACGAAGGCAACGGTGATCGCCATCGAGATGAGCGTCATCATGCCTGGTGAACGATCTCGCAGTTCCGGGAGTGCCATTTTGAGGAATGGCACACCACCATAGGCAAACACAATTATCGCGAACACGGGATTGATCCATTCACTCCCAGGGAACGCGGGGACCGAGAACCCAAGCCACTGCTGGAGAGCCTCACTATAGAGGAGAACTGGGATCGAAAGGAGCGTCGACACAAAAAAGCGCCGGCGGAACATCTGCTCGTGGCCAGCGTGCATCCCGCCATGGCCATCGTGGTCTTGGTCTCCGTCTTTGTGTCGATTGTGAGTTTCGTGTTCTGGTTTCTCCGTGTCTCGTGCTTCATCCTCTACGAGCGAACGCTCTACATGAGATACCTCTCGTCCCTGCTTAGACTGATATCTTTCGTCATCTGAGTGCATGTGGTGATTGGTTTCATCCTCAATATTTTCTCCATCCCCTGTTGAGTTGTCGTGCTCGTCCATAACTGAACCTCGAAGAGTCACCTACGTCATCACGCGTAAAGGAAGTATGGTTGGTTCTCACCCTTCGAATTGTTCTACTTACGTACGAACGCATGTTCAAAAAAGCGGATTGGGCTCCGGGAGAACGTCCGAATTCCGACCTTACGCGGACGCCATGTCACGGCAGCTCTCTGCACACTCTTCGAGAACTTCGGCACAGACCTGGCAGTGCTCATGATCGTGTCGGGAACATTCTTCGGCACATTCTTCGGCCGCACCAGCAGTGGCCTCGGCAAGTTGCGGGCTATAATTGGAGTTACGCGCCATGAATCGAGCGTGATCGGCGGCAAGGTCGGCCACATCTCGACACAGGCGAATACACCGTGACATGTCCATCTCTTCGTCCAGACACTCGTCGGCACACCATTCACACGCCTGAACCGCCTCGAAGCAGTCGTTCATACACTTTTCACCGGTATCGCTCAGTTCGAGTTCTGATAGTGCCATCGCATTCATTACTTCAACGGCTTGCCTTTCCCCACTTGTTGCTAACAGGGCAAAGGTACGATGCGTCGAAAGAGGGGGAGAGAAAGCAGGGACATAAAAAGGCGCCTAGCGTTTCAGATGTAGATTGCCGACACGCTTTACATGATCGCTGGTAGATGTTCGGGACGAGGGATAGATATCATGGTAGAACTCGATCAAACGGATACTGATATTCTGCAACTGTTAATGGACGATGCACGTCGCTCGTACACCGATATCGGTGAACAAGTTGGGCTGTCGGCCCCGAGCGTTTCAAACCGTATTACGCAGCTTAAAGAACTCGGGGTCATCAACGGCTTTACTGTGAATATCGATCGCTCAATGCTCGCCACAGGCGATGATATTTTGATCGAAATCGAAGCACAGCCGGGCAGTGAGGAGACGATTGTAGAGTCATTATCGAATGTGGATGCAGTCGAATGCATCCTACAAGCAGTCGATATGCGAATCAGTGCTCACGCGTATATGAACGATCGAGAGATCAAACAGCTCTTCTCTGAAACACTTGATGGTCAGCACATCCAGAGTTACGAGATACGGAAGATAGCGAATTCCGTCTGGAAGCCACAGATCAGCCGATCCGATTTAGCGATCGAATGCATCGAATGTGGAAAGCCAATTCAGGGAGATGGCATAACACTCGATACTGAAGAGCAGCAATACTATCTCTGTTGTCCATCGTGTGAATCACTCTTCCGAGACCGATATGACGAGTTGAAAAGCGGGGTGTGAAAAGGAGATGCCGGGTCCTCTGGGCTGCGTGTCGATCCGTATCACGAATCTAGAAGTTTCGATGCAAGCGTGAAATTAGTGGTTCAGCTACAATCACCCGTGTGAAAACAGGGCCCACAAAACTGAATCAACAAGGAGCCTCTTTTTATCAATACCGAGGAAATATATTATGATAGGCACTGTCTAGTTAAGCCAGTTTGAGAAGCGAGCAGTTCAGTGGTTTTGGTGTCTATGCTCAACCAAGAACTGCTCAGCGAGACGTTAGAGACAGCGAATCTTGAATGTTGGGAGCGTGAACGGACGGCGACGTTAACGAGACGCTTCGCGTCTCGTTCGCACACCAGAAATCTCCGATTTCTGGGGACGCCCGTCAGGGCGTTCGCCGTCCGGCTCCACGCGACCGGGTGTTCACTCAGAGAAACACAAGCAATTCTTGCGCTCTTCGGCGTAAAACGGTCACATCAAGCGATTTTTCAATGGGTTCATCGGATATCTGACAGCGTGTCCGACCCGCCGTCGGCATCGCCGACGCGGGTCGCGGTCGACGAAACCGCTGTCAAAATTAACGGCGAGTGGTCTTGGGTGTACGCTGCAATAGACACCGATACAAAGCTGCTGCTCAGTATCCAAGTGTTTGATCGGCATGGCACTGATTCGGCGGCTGCGTTTTTGTCTGGATTGGCCGAGAAACACGATCTTTCGGACGCCGTGTTTCTCGTTGATGGCTATGGATATCGGACTGCCCTCTTTCGAATTGGGTTAAGCGGTCGGCTCGACTACACAGAGCGAAACCTGATCGAAAAGTGGTTTCACACGCTCAAACAGCGGGTCGACCGCTTCCATACGTCGTGGGTGGGCAGTCGGCCCAGCGTCCAGCGGTGGCTTGAACAGTTTGTGCACTACTATAACCATCAGCGACCGCATCAATCGCTCAACAACCGAACGCCTGTCGAAGAGGAGCTAAACTAGACAGTGCCTTATGATAGAACTCATATAACCAACAAATAATTTGTTTTATTGTCAGTTCGGTTGTTGTCCCTTTGGGGGGAAATTCCATGCCCAACGAACCACGAGTTACGAAACAGACACGCAGACAGTTCCTCGGTGTTGTAGGCGGTGCTACGATTGGATTGACATCCACCGTGGCCGCACAAGAAACGTCATCGGGAGATAACCACCAAGGCATGTGCTGCTTTGCTCTTGGTGGTCGAGTTTCTGGCTGGCAAGGACGAGGTCCACAGTCCATCGCAGGACAAAAGAATCCAACACTCCAACTCGAACCCGGCCGGACATACGGAGTAATGTGGCAGAACCTGGATGGACAACCGCACACATTCGCGTTGCGAGATTCGAGCGGGAAGAATCTTCCCGTGATACTTCCGACCGTCCGAACGATGCAGAACGGTGGTCCAATGATGGGTGGCCAAAATGGAACAACGATGGGGGGACAGGATGGCCACATGATGGGCAGAGAAAATGGCCCGATGATGGGTGAGCACCAAAACGGGGGGAAACCTCCGAAGGATGCGATCAAAGTCACACCGCAACTGGCGAAGAAAGGAGCGGTTCAAATGCTGGCATTTGTCGCCACTCGTGACGTCAAACAATATCTCTGTACTACTCATCCAACAACGATGGTCGGCCAGGTGAGAATGACACAGCAAAGCGGTGACAGCGGGAATCATGGTGGAGAAGGCAATCAAGGTAACACCGAAAATCACGGCCACGGAGACAAAAGTGGCAATAACGGAGGTTCATAATTACTGATTTGGAGACCTTGGTCGACATCACCAATGACATCGGTTTCTCACAGCGGTTCAAGTCTCTGCTGAGGAGGTGAATAGTCGAGAAAAAATAACCTATTATTTTGCTCAGTGCCAGGCGCGTTGTCGATGACGCAGAATGAGGAAGCCAAGAGTGATGATGAGAAGTACCTGTGCCACTTTATCGATCAGACCGAAACTCCCGACGTGGGGCATTCCATCATTGATCCACAGGAGGATTTGAACAGCCGTATAGAGAATCCCCACACCATAGAGATACAATCGATTGACGCCAATAAAGAACAGACCGATACCACCGAGAAATCCGAGTCCGGCAAGAGCCATGATCTGTTCGCCATGTTCGAAATAGAGATAGAAGTGCACGGCAGCAGTAAAGAGTGCAAGTAACGCGACGCCAAAGTGAGTCGGAGAGACGGTGAAATTCTGCCGGCGTGTACTAGTGTACCTATACACTGGTGCCGTTGCAACTGTCCCTAACAGGAACAGTCCACCGACCATCAGCAGCCAGCCATTCACGAATCCTTCTTCATCACCACTGTGTCCCTCCCCCTCGTGGCTGTGGCCAGATTTGGTCTGACCTTCCTCGGCGTGATCGTCCCCTGCGTCAGTCTCTCCACCATGACCATGTCCTGATGCAGTGGTTGTTTCGGTTCCATGACCGCCACCAGATTCGACTGTGGTCTCTGTTCCGGGGCTATGTCCTGATTCGGTTGTCGTCTCTGTACCATGTCGTCCCCCATCATGGTGGCCATCGTCTTGGCTCGATGTTGTCGACGTTGTTGTATGATCTTCACTACTTGCCATCGCAAAACCTGGTGAAGCAATCAGAAAGACGATACTCAGTATGAGGAGTAGGCGTCCGATTCGTTGCCAGTTGGGCTTCATGAGTGGCGGTTGACCGCGATGGGGTATAGTTCGCCACGAGCGTTTTCATCCAGTGAAAATACCCTCGGAGATAATCTTAGCAACCTTATGAGAATATATTGAAGCAAAGAGCAGATATGTACCATTCTATGATCAATTGATCCGGAATTCTATACCGTTCGCTCTATTATGATTTTAACCGGAAGTACACTACACACCACCTGACGAGTGTAAATCCCCGGATAAAGCACTCAGAAGACGTCTTCGCGGTGGTTTTGGATTCTATAAACCGTATGATGCTACACCTTTTGCTTAGCCCCCGGAAGATCACAGTTTCGGAAGATGAGTCATTTTCGGATGTTTTCTGGGTCAATTGCGGCATTATTGGGCTCGTTTGGTGAGGACACAACTGCCACTCTCGGATAAATCTCCCCAAGTGAACGAAAATAGCCTAAAAGTCGGGGTATCGTAGAGCGTCGCCACTCACAATGGGCGATCCGAGTCGGTGTACAGTGCTAATCCGGCGGAAGTAACGCTGAGCAAACCAACTCGACGCACTCGCCAGCCGTCAGAACTGGGGCGTACTCCATCTCTCCGCGGACACCCGCCTTCAGCAGGAAATCGGTGAGTCGCCAAATGTTGTGTAGCAGTACCGCGAACACGAAGTAAAACAGCCGTACGCGGTAGTCCTTGGAAGAAGTTTTTGCGAGAAAATCGTTCTTGATGCTCTTGTATTCGTTCTCGATCTGCCAGCGACGACTATAGCGGTGACAGAACGTTTCGGCCTCATCCGGTTTCACTCGGAGATTCGTCGTGAAGACGGTCGTTCCCTCGCCGCTCGTCGACGGCACGTACAGGAAGCGCAGCGGGTGAGACCCTGCCTCAACATGAACCGAGGCCGTCTCAACAGCCACCTTCTGGTCGTCTTCTTCCATCCGCGCGATCACCTCGCGTTCCGAGCTCGTGATCCGCTTTGGGATGAGATAGTTGATGCCGAGGTTCGATAGCGTTTGGAAAACGCGCATCGAGTCGAACTCCCGGTCGCAGAGGACCGTCTCGATCGGAACGTGTTCTTTCGCTCGTAGCAGGAGTCGGCGGACGACACGATGGATTTGATTCGGCGGGTTCTCGTCCCACGACGAACTCTCACGTACCGGCTCAACAGCCAGAACGAGCGGGATATTCCGACCGATAATTGAGAGGGTCGCAAACTTGAACGCTCGGCCCTCTCCGCCTTTCGTCCCGCTAACCATCGGCATCCCCTCAACCTCACCGTAGTAAGGGATAGTCGTGATGTCGATCGCTACGGTAACTGGGCGGCGAAACGAGGATTCCGACTGAATCACTGATAGAAGCCGTTCTGTCGCCTGCTGAAATCCATCAAGTATGCTCTCTGGATCGAATTTCTTGACGGCGCGGAGATGTGTATCCCCGTGAGGCCCGTACTCGTTCCCGCGACGGAATTTGAATCGAGCCGCACCCTGTGGAGTACCACAGTGAACCATTCCGATGAACGTCTGAAGCTCAAAGAATCGTGTATCCTCGTAGGTCGCGTTCTGAGCTCTCCCAGAGTCGAACGAACCGAAACCATGGTCACGAGCGAGCCGCGTTATTCGATAGATTTCTTCATTGGAGAATTCGGTTACATCCTCCGTCGGTTCAGAGTCCTTCTTGGATGACTGCTCCACCTCCTCAAGGGGCCGGACTTCAGGGACAGAGAGATTCTCATAGTAAACTTCCTTGACCAAGCAGTGTGCGCTTGCCGTGATATACCCACGAACATCGTCGTCAAACCGGTTGCGCCACGTTCGCGAGAGGACCGATTCGTCAGGGATTTGCTTGAGACCGAATACACCTGTGAGTTCTGGGTGCCGCGTGAGGGACCGATAGCTGTCTCCGGTGACTTCCAGATAGATGAAGAGCTTGAGCATACCGTGAAACGAGTACGATGTAGGATGCCACTCTGGATAGTCGTCCACAAGCGTCTCAATTTGAAGGCTGAGATCGGTGAGTGCGGTACAGAAGTCCGTTCCTTCACGGAGGTTATTGCGGAGTTTGAGAGCAGCGACAAATGCGTCAGTTAATCGGCGGCCACGCTGTTCCATCGGATAGTCTTACCAGCAAATAAGAAACAACGGTGATGGCTCTTTCTCCTTGATAATCCCGCGATATACAAACGAACCAATTATCGAGTCTAAGCTGATCAAGAGTGTTAATCCGAAGGAGTCTGAACACCATATGAATATCCAAGTTTCTCACGTAGCTGACGGAACGCATCCAGTATCTTTTCTCCATCTTCACCAACAGGGATTTCGACTCGTGCTGGTGGAGTAGCACTCTCTGAATTTAGGACTCGCCAGACCGTTCGACGGAGTAACGACTCCTCAGACACCGGCTTCCAATCGAGACGAAGAAGGTTCTCAGAAAACAGTGCAGTCACCTTCCTCAATCGTTCCAAATCATATGATGCGCTCTTCTCTTTATTGGAGCAATACAGAGAGTCCCATTTCAAATCATACGTGGTACCATTAGTTGTCCATGAGGCAAGTCCACTAAACGGGACAACAGCTGAACCTCGTACCTGATCAAGCGTCTCGTTCAATCTCTTAATTACTCCCTCGTGTCCCCCCGCGTTGATTTCCCGGATATGGGTCTCATGCGGCACTGAGCGATACAGCCACGACTGTTCGGTCAGAATTGCAAATTCGACGAAGTAGAACATGCGGTCCCTCCACGCATCAGTATCACTGTCTGGGATTTCGAGTAATGACTCAATCACCTCCCGGTCTTCGGGAAGCGACGCCCGAAATTCCTGATCTGAACGGACAAAGACACATTCGGAGTCGGGAACCCGTGATAGTTCTCGTTGTATAGTCTCAAATTGATCGTGCTTTGGATCAAGCTCTAGGTGGACAGTGGTTCCGTAGTCCACCAGAACACTAACGACTCGGTTCTCGACTGTCACACCGCCGAATTCATCCCAATCCATGACACCGGATAAACTTCGAGTGACGAGGCTGTGTGTCGGGTTCGCAGCATCGAATTTCTCTGTAAACGCCATTGTTACGATCCTCTGTTTTACTGATTTGAAAGTATTCTTGCGGAAGTCGACCAATCGTTGAAGTGATCTGTGGACACTCTATCGCTCGAAGTTTAGGTGTATTGTAGCAAGTAACCTAACTATAGTGAGAACTTCTAATATTTACGGACATATTCTCAATCCCACTAACAAGACGATTCCCACAATATAAGGGTGAAATTAAGACACGCATCAAATCCATCCTCCGAAACTGTGAAGATGAGACTACACCCAGTATAGAGAGCCCAGAATGCACGATTTCGACTGACACACAGATTTGAAACCATTTCAAACCAGAATCTAAGGCCGATTTTAGTTAGAATTCCAACTTTTTCAGGGATTGCGGACTATTTGAGCCAAAGCTATTGCTCATCCACGGGCGTTCACTGTGGTATTCGACGGCTTTAGCCAATTCCTGTTTGCTTCAGCAGGGTCAGAACGTGTTTGCCGTCACTATCGGAGATCGCTTGTACTTGCCAGTCAAGTTGACTTGAACCAGTAAATCGACCGCACGCCAGATTGAGTAAAGCAGACATGCAAACGCGAAGTAGAAAAATCGTAACACGAAGTTCTTCGAGGTCGTGGTAGCCATGAACCGCTTGATGCTCTTGTACCCACTCTCGATTTCCCACCGATACGAATATTCTCGTAACAGTTTCGGATCCCCGTTCGTCATAAACACCGAATACTGCCGATAATCCGTACACTCGGAATTGTCCCGACGTCGGTACACTAGCGTTGTTTCGTGCGGCTCGTCGGTATCCAAGCGGAGGTTCCGATCAGTAACGTACCGGTCTTGATCCCACTTCAGTAACCGCTGTGCTTGGGCTTACTCACTCGTCTGCATCCGCTTTGGAACCACATACCGGAGCCCACGCTGGTCAATTTCCTCCAAGATATGTTGGCTATCGAACTCTCGATCCACCAGGACATTATCGACGAGAACATGCTCTTGGGCAAAATCCAAGAGATCTCGGACGATCACCACCCGAGAATCTCCTTTCCGAACCGGCCGAGCATCCAAGACGATTGGTACCGCATTGCCGACGAGCTGCATTGTCACCCGCTGATAGCATACTCACCGTCGTCTGTCCCGTTATCTATGGTCCGAGTAACTCCGCCTCCACTTTTTGAAGATGTTCGTGCAACGTTGACGTTGATATGCCCAATTCATCAGCCAATCCGTCTGCAGAGATGCGCCGGGGTGTCGAGTAGTAGCCCTCCTGTCGCGCGAGTTGAAAAACCTCATGCTGTCGGCGAGTCAGTCGATGAAGTGGCAATCCTCCCAATCCCGTCCCCCAAGCCGCCTCTGTGACACCCAGTACATCGATTTCTGCACCTACAGACTTACAAATCTCGTCAATGATCGACTCTACCTCTTCCCGATTGTAGTTAGTGAGGAGTCGCCAATACTCCACACCGTTGTTACCGTCCACGGGCTCCGCGTGGACGAACCCGCGAGAGAGGAACTCGTCGCTGATTTGTGTCGTTCCGTCGTGGTCGATGAGAAGTCCTTTCGTCGCGTTCCCCGGCGTCGAAGTTGCTTCAAGTCGGTGCATCTGGTTCACTTCTGAAACGACGTACACCTGTGGATGAGCACGAATTTGTTCGATCCCCGATAAGATCTGTTCTTCGGTGTTCGCGTAGATGGTATAGAGTGTCGTCGTCCGACCGTCCTGTCTCGTCCGCGTTCCGTACCCAATCAACCCAATATCTAACTTCTCTGTCAGCTCGATGACCCAGCAGTCCGGGTGCCAGACCATGAGAGAAACGCAAAGGGCCCTGTCTGTGTGTTCGGAAGCGATCATGTGTAGTGTCTCCTGTGTTCGTTGCGACGTTGGTTTACCTCGTGTTCGCCTGCTCAAAGTTCAGTAACTTCTCTTTGAGGCCAGGATAGATATACCCGCCGAGGGAGTCTGTGCCGACAGCGCGGTGACAAGGAATGACCACCGGAATCAGATTCTGTGCGCAGGCTTGGCCGACAGCAATGGGTGCCGTTCCTAATCGTTCAGCTATCTGCCCGTAGGTTCGGGTGTCGCCGTATGCGATCGTGCAGAGTTCTCGATGAACATCGCCAGTGAATCCGTCTATGAAATCGAACGTGAGTTCGAACTGACGGCGACGACCGTTCTCGTATTCAGCCAATTGTTCTCTGATGGTATGCCGTGACTCAGCAATCCGTGTGGGGTCTAACTCGATTTGACGGGCGAATAGTTCGTACGCCATTGACAATAACAACACGCAAGAGATCGATAAAGATGGAACCGGTGATAGCAGGTCGTCCTGTTACTGGCTATCGTCTTCTAGAAGAACTGTGAACAGAATACAATTTATGAGGGAAGACAAGGTGCCAGCTTGGCGAGCATTCTTTATCGGTGCGAGAACGATCAGTCCATTTCTTGTCGGAATTGTTCCATTTGCGCTCGTCACAGGTGCGACAGCAGTACGCGTTGGCATGACCCCAGGTCAGGCAGTTGGAATGTCCCTATTTATGTTCGCTGGGACAGCGCAACTCGCTGCAATCGAGCTCATGAAGCAAGGCGCCCCTATAGGGGCGGTTGTTCTGACGGCCATCGTTGTCAACGTTCGACTCGTCATCTATAGTATTTCAGCTGGCACACACTTTGATGAGGAAAGTGTGCCAAGAAAACTACTGGCTGCGTATCTCCTCACTGACGAGTCGTATGCAGTAACGTTCACTCGATTTCGAGAGGAGACTCCTCAAGTTGGTCAGCGAATTTGGTTTTACATTGGTGCAGCTGGTGCACAATGGATAACGTGGCAAGCAGGAACATTGACGGGAGCTGTTTTTGGAGCAAATATCCCCGAGCCCATTTCTCTGGATTTCATCATCCCGCTAACGTTCTTAGCGCTGTTGATGCCGTCACTCACCGACGGTGCATTTCGAGTCACCGCGATAGTAGCCGCTGTTGTCAGCATTCTCGGTACGAATATTCCACTCAATCTTGGGTTCATCGTCGCTGTTATGGGAGGAGTTTCGGCTGGAGTAATAATCTCCTCTCGAACAAAGCCGTCTTCATCGCGATTAGAATTGACAAAGGACGAAGATGCGGACACTCCCAAAGGTGAGAGATGATGTTGATGGTGACTGGCTACGATTCAGTGATGATTTGGGTCATCATCGTTGCAGCGAGTATCGGAACGTATGTGCTCAAATTTCTCTTCTTTTTGATTTTCAGTAGAGTCAACGAGATGAACCCGATAGCTACAAAAATTCTCAATTTTGTACCATCTGCAGTGCTTGCTGCATTAGTTGCACCTTCGATCCTCGTGATCTCAACAGAACTAAACGGGACACTTATCTTTGACACACCGAAGCTCATCGCAGGAATCATTGCAGCGGGGGTTGCCTATCGTACGAATAGCGTGCTTTGGACCATCAGTGTTGGACTCCTCGCTCTCTGGACGACCAATCTAGTTCTCTAATTGCCACTCACGGTGTGCGTTCTCAGTATGGCATTCCTTCAGAAGACCAACCGTACATTCGAGGAATTGCATAGATTGAGACATTTATCGCCGACAATCATTGGGAATTGCAAAAGAGACCAGACTGGTGATAACGACCCCAAGAAGGTCGATTTTAGCCGTCAGAAAACTGGAAGCGCTGCAAATCAATCCTCAAACAACCAGGATTTGTTCGAGGGTAGTTCATACATTGAGAGCGCCAGTCTCAACTTCCGTCTGCGGCTGGAAGATGAGACTACACCCAGTATAGAGAGCCCAGAATGCACGATATTAGCCAATTCACCTGCTGCAAGCGCTTCAAATTGAGGTCCAGAGATCGATTTTGATTACTATTCTAACTCTTCCCCGAATTCGTGACCGGCCGGATCAGCGCTGCCGCTGATCACCTGGCATTCATCGGCTCAAAATCTGTTCTAGCCGATCCCAGTTTGCTTCAACAGTGTAAGGACCGTGTTTGCGGTCACAACTGGTGACCGCTTGTACTCACCGGTCACGTCGATCTGCACCAGCAGATCAACAGCACGCCAAATCGAATACAGCAAGCAAGCAAACGCGAAGTAGAAGAATCGTAAGACGAAATTCTTCGACGTCGTTGCGGCCATGAACCGCTTGATACTTTTGTAGCCATTCTCGATCTCCCAGCGATATGAATACTCACGCAACAGACCGGGGTCGTCATTCGTCATGAACACCGAATACTGGCGATAATCCGTGCAATTGGAGTTGGCCCTGTGTCGGTACACAAGCGTTGTTTCGTGTCGCTCGTCGTCGTTTAACAGAAGATTCCGATCGGTCACGTACCGATCTTGATCCCACTGCAGTAATCGCTTTGCTTGGGCTTGCTCACTCGTCTGCATTCGCTTTGGAACGACGTATTGAAGCCCACGCTGGTCAATTTCCTCCAAGATATGCTGGCTATCGAACTCTCGATCCATCAAGACGTTATCGACGAGGACCTGCTCTTGAGCGGGATCTAAGAGATCCCGCACAATCTCCAACCGGGAGTCGCCCTTCTGAACCGGCCGAGCGTCCAAAACAATCGGCATTGCGTTGCCGACGAGTTGGATCGTCGCCCACTGATAAGCGTACTCACCGTCTTTCGTCCCAACGATCTCCTTTTCATGGCCTGTTCGATCGCCGGTGAATGGATTGTCCTCAGTCGTATCGATCGCAACGATGCCAGCCCGATGGAATGCATCTGTTTCGGCAACTCGATTTAGTAACCGGCCAATTGCCCCACGATACATCTCGCGGATTTCGTTGATAGAGAGGTCACAAAGGTGTGTTCGATGAGTATGTCCGAGTGGCGTTCGGTCTCGCCGAGATTCGAGTGTGAAACTTCGTGCTCCTTCGTTTGCGGCCAAATTCTCGCGCAGCCCGAGATACGTCTGCAAGTCCCAGAACGCATTCGCGTGGATCTCACAGTGGGCATCACGATCGAGCGAGAACACGGGATAAACGACTCGTGCAAGGTGCTCTGTGAGTTTGTCAGCGCGATCGAGTAGCGTTTGTCTACCGAAATTGTTCTCATCATCCACCTCATGATGGCTCGAGGATCGGGATGGCGTACGTGGAATTTCGACATCTCTTCGATTCGCCTGTCTGAGAATCGTTCGTGCACTCTGGGTAATCGTCTCTCTCAAATCGGTCGGGAAGCGGTAGTGCCACGTTCGCCACAGCGTCGACTGATCAGGAAGAATCTCTAATTCGAGTTTGTGTCGGATTGAAAGTCGTTGTGCGAGGTACTTGAGGAGTGCCGTCTCATGGTCCCATCCATAGACCTCTTTTAGCAAAAACACGCGGAATAACAGACCCATCCCGAATTTTGTTGGACCACTGTATCGATCATGTGCGCTAAAATTGACGTATTGTAGGGGGATTTCACTGATGAAATCATCGACAGAATCGTGTGCCTTGTGTGAGAACCAGACTGTTGCGATAGTCCGAATGTCTTCTTCAAGCGCGTCAAGCGAGCCACGATTATACAAAGGGGTTGAGTCGTAGGCTGGCCAGTGAAAATTCGAGGTTGTCGCAATTGATCGAAAAACATCGCGACGGGATGATCTCGTCGAACCCATGAACAAGAAGGTGGATACCATGGTCTCAAGACCTTACCTATTAATTTCAGGATAGACTACGTATCGAGTCAGTGAGTGAGCGTTCGTCCGATACTATACCCGATCAAGCCGAGTGGAATCCCAACGATGAACCCAATGAACATGACCGTACCAACGGCAATAAACGACGAACTAGCTCCTGCTTCATTCGTAACAAAACCCATGGTGAACAATCGGAGACCTGCACTAGCGCCGATACCACCCGCGATGTCGTAGCGAATTGCTGCGAAGAGAACCGGCGGCATGAACTCCAGCCCGGCTTTGATTGCCATGAATGCGATACCCCACAGGATCGACAGCAGGAGGAACAATCCGCCGTTTCGGTATGTGCTATGGATAGCTGTTCGTGACTGTGTGAATAACAGGGCCCCTGCTACAACAGGGAGAAGAGACGTCGGAGGAGAGTACATTTACAATTCAGCTAGAAACGGATATTTCGCCTCCCAATTGAGCGGCAATATTACTAATCGACTTGTCATCTTCGAGGATGCAAGTTTCGTTCGCTTACATCACCCAAATTCTATACAACCAGGGGTTAGCGAAGCATCTGGTCAATACACGTATCTGGTGTTTATTTCATCTGCCTCTCAAGAATACTGATAAGACACTGATTAGTCAGTCGAGTGCTTTCTCGGATGAGCTTCTTGGGTGCTCAGGGGGCTCTGAATCAGATTCAGTCGGTGGCGTAATGTACACAGCTGCGAGAGCGAACACAACCGCTCCACCTGCCAGCACTATTCCGACCCCAGCAAATGTCGATCCAAGACCTAAAGTATCGCTTACTGGCTGGACCACCAGCGGTGAGAGAAACTGACCAAGAAAGAACGCGCTCGTCAGAACACTGAGCGCCCGACCGTGAACAGACTCGGGAGTGACCGCCGCGATCCACGCATTGAGATTCGTCAGGAGGAATCCACTGCCAGCACCCGCGACCGCAAGACCAACGACAACACCGCGAATCGTCCCACTCACACCGATCACAGTATATCCAATACTCATGAATCCAAATGTGATCGCAACGATACCGATCACACTCAGGGATCGACGGATGCGACCATATAGCAGCGAGGCGACCCCACCAGCTCCCGTTGACGCCGCCAACGCAGCACCGATCACTGTCCCACTTGCTCCTGTCCGTGTTTCGAGGTAGAATGGGATTTGGACCGGGACCATGTAGAAAATGATCTGCCCAACCAACCCGAGCACGACGATAAGTCCGAGTATTCCGAGTGGGAGTCGAGCGAACGTCCGGTGGAAATCATCGAGACTCGTCGGACGGTCTCCAGTGGGTTCACGGCGGCTCGGCTCTGGCAACCAGAACGCCATTGCCGGGAGGAGCACTAACGCTACCGTATAGACGAGGAACGGAATCCGCCAGCCGATATCCGCGAGTATCCCCGCGAGCGGCAACAGAACGACGCCGCCGATGGACATGAACGCACCCTGTCGTCCGAGGATTGTATCCCGGCGGTTCTCCTCGTAGTAGTCGGTGATCAGTGCGGTTACCGTTACCATCACGCCTGCAACCGCCAGCCCCAGCACTGCTCGACCGGCGAGGATCGCTATCAATGAATCCAACACGAATCCTGAGCCACCGGCGAGTGCGTAGACGACTGTTGAAACCAGGAGCAACCATCGGCGTCCGTATCGATCGGCAAGCGCACCGATGATGGGTGAACCAACTGCGATGAACAACCCGTGCATCGTGAGAACGAGCCCAACGAGGACTCCCGCGTTCGGTACATTCGCAAACTCTCGCTGAATCGCGGGCAGCGCCGGGGAAATCGTCGCTCCTGCCATGATGGTCAGCATGCTGGCGAGTAATAGCGTTCCCTGGGCGATCCGCGGGTGTGGGAGTTCCGTCTCGCCGCTCATGCGGCCCTCACCTCGTTGAATACGTCTTCCAACGTGTCGCTCATGTCCAACTCGGCGAGTGCTGTGTCAATATCGATCGTGTCTCCCGTAGTGGGTTCCTCCTCACGCTTCTGCAGCGTGACCACGTGGTAGAGGTATGCGACGCGGAGGAGCCAAAGTGCTCTATCAATGTCTTCATCCGACTGGATGCGGTAGGAAACCCATCCAGAATCGGGCATGACGTGATGCTTTTCCGCCCGTTCCTCCTTGAGGAGGATATCACGAATGCGCCTGGTGAACGGGATGTCAACGAGTTTACCACGGTGGATGTGGCCGATCTCCCGCCCATCGAAAGTGAATTCACGCCCGCCGCCACGGTCGTGGGAATCGACTTTCACCCCAGACCACGCACTGACGGTCGATTCGATCGGATTCATACGCCAGCCTCCAGAGTACCGACAGCAGATGGGACAAACTGTTCGGCATGGTCAACGACCGCCTCGACGAACTCCTCGAACCGATCCTCGTATGTCTCGTCGATGAGGGTGCCGTCCTCGTCGAAGGCATCACGTACGTTCGAGACGGGCAAATCGGGACCAGGATGAGCGTTGAACTCCAGGGTGATATCGTGAAGATGGCCGAGCGCTCTGACGCCACCGAATCCACCCGCCGATACGGTGACATACGAAAACGCAGTGTTCTCGTATTCGGGATAGAGGTGGTCGAGGAGATTCTTCAGCGTGCCGGGAATCGAGTGGTTGTACTCCGGCACAACGATCACGAGTGCATCCGCCGCCTCGACTTTCTGGCCAAACGCGTCCACGTCGGGGTGGGGGTCGCTGACCGCATCGCGCCGGTTCCTGAACAACGGAATCTCGTAGTCCTTCATATCGAACAGCTCGGTATTGTGACCGTTCTCACGGAAGCGGTCAGTGACATATCGGGCGGGGTGGATCGAACTCCGTCCCTCCCGGATCGTTCCCTGTACGACGAGGATTTGCAGCGAGGGAGCGGTCATCGTCTTTCAGCTCCTTTTTGAATTTGCGTTCTGGACTGGTGTTTCTCAGTCTGTTCGTGGGGGTTACCGGTTCGATGGTGGGTTGGTGGCACCATGAGTGAGAGATGGGGAGAGTGCACTGTGGAAATTCGTGTGAATATATTCACCTCCGGAGGTGATGGTCATACCCGTACGTCTTTTTGAGAGTTCATCAGCGTCCGATCTACCTCAAAATCAGTAGGGGAGGTATAAGAGGCCTCGTTCCGATTGCAATACCTCCTCCTCTATGTGGTCCTCGACCTGTGGGTCGTGAGGAAGCCAAGCGAGGTTTGCTCAAATAGAGTTAGCACTAAATGGCTAGTCTCTTTTGTTCACTGGTATTTCCTTTTTCGAAGCTGAAAAGCGAATGAACGTGGGGAGATGACTCCGAAACGACGAACGTCGAGTTTAGGCGAGCATAAGCCCGTTCACTCTGCGTCCGCGGGGGTGTCGAAATCGTGGAAGTGCTCACCCTTTTCTTTCGTGAGAATGTTGAGCGCGGCAGCAGCGCCGTCTCCGGCAGAGATAATTGCCTCCCATTCCTCGGCACGCACCATCGCCCCCGTCGCGTAGGCGTTCGCAACGCTCGTCTCCATCGTCACATCCACATCGACGATGTCTTCATCCGTGAACGCACAACCGAGGGATTCGGCAAGCTTCCGCTTCGCGCCTGTCGCCAGCACGACATAATCGGCCACGTATCCGTTCTCGTCGGACGTGACGGTGAAACCGGATGTGCCATTCTTGACGTCTGTCACGATCTCACCCTGCCTTCTATCCACGTCGAACTCGTCCACCTGTGCGCGCGCCGTCTCGATGAATGCAGTGCCGTCCGCACTCTCGATACCGAGGTAGTTGAAAAGATGGGACTTGTGCAACCAAGTTTCGTCAGCGTCAAACACAACGGTATCGAGATCGTTTTTCGCGGTAAACAGTGCGGCGCTCAGTCCCGCTGGACCACCGCCAACGATGGCGACATCAGTCATTTTTGCCATGAACGACTAGTGGAAGAGCATCGTCGTGATTTTGAGCGTGAACATTTTCACATACTTAAGAGGGTCGTCATGCAACTAGTGAGCGGTATGCCTCGCGTACAACTCACGTTCGACGCCGCAGCACACGACGATCCACTGGCTGCGATTTCGACCGAGCTGCCCGGCGAAGAATTCAGCATATTATCGAGTCATCCCACGGACGATGGGATACTGGGGCTTGTTGAACTCGACACCTCGGAGCCGGACACCGTTATTCAATACTTCGAGGACGCCTCAGAAATGTCGTACGAGGTGCTGCACAACGACGGGCAGACGGTGGTGATCCAGTACCTGATTCCGGAAACAGAATCGAACCGAGCACTTCGCGCCTCGGGAGTCCTTCCACGATTTCCCGCACACTTGCAGAATGGATGGTTGACAGCCGAGCATACTGCTGCACACGAGCGGGTATCCCAGTTCCCGACAGAGATGGATGCTGCAGGTATTCCGTATCAAATCCAGTCGATAACACAAGCGTATGACCCAAGCGAGCTACTCACGGATCGACAGCACGAATTCATCACCGAAGCGGTCGAGCGTGGATATTACGATAGTCCACGTGAGTGTACTCTCACGGAGCTGGCGGAGGGATTCGGTGTTAATCCATCGGCTGCGAGCGGCGTACTCCACCGCGCGGAAGAAACTATTATCAAGGAAGCAATTGGCGAGTCAGCAGTCAAAGTAGATGAGAGTCGAATGCCAGAATAAACGCTTCTGCTTGAGACCTCTGTTTCGGCACGGGCCTATGGTCTAGTAGTGCTTTCCAAGGGGGAGTTATCCCAAACTCTCATCACCCTCCTATTTGGATGTTGACATAATTGTGAATATATTCACGCTAGTGCTCACAAATCTCCACCCTGTTCTCTAGCTCATGGCACCAGCGAAGGCCTATCGAAACGACAAGCATCACGAACAGACCCAGAGCAACCGCTCGCTTGCCGAAACCGGCGGGATCAAGCGACAATGACACAGCATTCCGAACCAACAGAGCCGCATATCGTCGTCATCCTCTTCAAGACAACTCCTGGAGAGACACAGTTGAGACTCAGCTCATGAATCTTCGAGAAAATGAGCACTCATCGAATGACAGAATGTAGTTCCAGTATTCAGTGGGATGTCGTCAAAGGTTGTACCATGCAAGATTTCAACTGGAAAATCAGAAGGTAGATGGAAACCTCGGTAGTTGGAAGACCACCCGTGCCAGTACTGCCAGTAATAGCTTCGTTTAAATACCACTCTCACTCCACTATTGCCAGTAAAGGAGGGAAATAGATGGTAATCGTTAGCGGTGAGAACAATTCTAGATCAAATACAGCAGAAACCGATTGTGGTTAATCTAGTACGGGTTAGGTTTTACGTACTAAGTATTAAAGCCATCGTTTACTAGAGAGGGGGTCGGTGACCCCCCTCCAATCGTTACAGAGGTTTTACTGGCAATAGTGGAGTGTGTGTGGTTTATAAGCCGAGTGAATATTGGCAGTACTGGTCGCGCTGGTGGGTTAGTGGTTATACTGGAACCCGTGGTTTTATGAGCAATACTCTCAATGAGTATTCACATGGGTCGATTTAATCGAGAATCGTTCATCATCCGAGACAAGGATGTTCTTCGGGATGATTATCAGCCAGAAACGCTCGAAGAAAGAGATGAAGAACTCGATGAATACGCAGCTGCTCTCCGCCCTGTCATTCAAGGCTGGCAACCGAACAATGTCTTTCTCTATGGAGTCACGGGTGTTGGGAAAACCGCCGCTACTCACGATCTTCTCAAAGAACTCCAAGCATCCTCCGAAGAATATGACGACGTCGATCTCAATGTTATCGAACTCAACTGTACCGGTTGTACGACCTCGTACCAAGTTGCAGTGAACCTGGTGAATGAGATACGTTCACCGACCCATCCACTTACGACGGTTACGTCTCCTCGAGAGCCGATGAGCGAAACTGGATACCAGCAAAAACGTATTTTCAACGAACTCTACAACGACCTCGAATCCATTGGCGGAACGATTCTCGTTGTGCTTGACGAAATCGATAATATCGGCAGTGACGACGACATCTTGTACGAACTCCCGAGGGCCCGCTCCCAACTTGATCTTGATGTGAAGGTCGGTGTTATCGGCATCTCGAACAACTTCAAATTCCGGGATAATCTGAGTCCGAAGGTCAAGGACACACTCTGTGAAGAAGAAATTCTCTTCCCACCGTATGATGCGTCCGAGCTTCGGAACATTCTCCGGCAGCGTGCTTCTCTTGCGCTTCATGATGACGTTCTTGAGTCCGATGTAATTCCACTGTGTGCTGCCTTTTCAGCACAGGATTCTGGCTCTGCTCGACAAGCACTCCGATTACTACGGAAGGCTGCTGATATCGCAGAAAATGAAGCGATAGATGAGGGTGAGACGTTGATTTCAGAAGACCACGTTCGAGAGGCTGAACATCAAATCCAGCGTCAGCAGGTTGTAGAGGGAATGCATTCATTGACTCGCCAAGGGCAGTATGTGTTATTAACGGTGTGTCAGCTGGCGGCAAAAGGTGAGACACCAGAGCGTACAAAAATAATCTACGAGCGCTATTGTGAGGTCCTTCGTAGTCACGGAAGTGATCCGCTGAAACGTCGCCGAGTACATGACCACTTGTCTGATTTGAGTTTGCACGGCATCCTCCGACTTGTCGATTCCTCAGGAGGGCGTGGGAACTACAATGAGTATGAACTCGATGTGTCGCTTTCATCTGCATTAGATGCGCTCGAAAACGAATTAGGAGAACAAAATTCGATTCGGGAAACTGCTAAGCGAAATCGTATTCTCGATTGAGCGGGGAACCAGTACAACCAGTACTGCCAGTATCCTCTCCACTTCTGCCAGTATTCCTTGACCAGTGATGCCAGTTTTGCCAGTACCCTCTCCATTCTTGCCAGTAAAGATAGAATTGTTTCCTATGTTGAAATGTTAGTGGTGGGACCACCGTTGCCAATATTCTACAGGGTACCTAAGCCGGGTGGTTTTACTGGCAATACTGGTGTGTCTGACGGCTATGACTAAATATTGGTATTATTGAGAGTGGATGAGGTCGCGAACTCGAAGGTACTTTCTACGTGCTAGCGATTGGCCACCACCGAAATGTGTACGATAGGTATCTGTGAATCTCGGTAATTCGTCTATCTTCTTTTTGATGCACAAATGTCTGACGTAGGCTTATGTATATCTATATGCTATAGCTATATGCATGTCCAATAGACCAATTACAGCGTGCGGTTATATCGATAAAGGAGGTGTGGGGAAAACAACGAGTATCGGGCATTTCGGCGTAGCACTCGCCGAAGAAGGCTATGACGTTCTCCTCATCGACCTCGCCGGAAAACAAGGCGATCTCGCAAAACTCTTCGGCATTGTTGATGAGATAGACCCGGAAGATTGGCCCAACATCTCGACTGTGTTTCAACCGGAATGGGAACGTGTCGTTGAACAACTCGGCGATGACGCGATCGACCAGCTCATTCACGAGACTGCTGAAGGTGTCGATTTGATACCTGCTCATCAAGGTCTGGATTCGCTTGACATCGAACTCGAAAGCAAATACAGCGGTCCGAACAAGTACAATCGATTGGATGAGTTCATCACTGAGTTCATCAGCGGACGATATGATGTTGTTCTCATTGACTTGCCGGGAATGGCGAACAATATCACCTACAATGGTGTGTGGGCGGCCCAACACGTGCTCACCCCAGTTGAAGCAGGCTCTTTCGAGGCAGATCAGGCACGAGCTCTTCAATACGACCTGCAAAAGCTCTCTGATGGATACGACCGTGATGTCTCATTAGAGATGATCATTCCGAACAAGATCGACATGCGAACAAAACTTGCGCGTCGTTACCTGGAGCAATACGAAGACGAATTCGGTGATGCACTTGCCCCTGAGCCAGTGCCCATGTCCCAGGACATCAGAAATGCCACCGAAAACGGGCAGACAATCTTTGCACTCGAAGAGCCGTCAGGAACCGCGAGAGAGGCTATTGACGCCTATCGGTCGAACGCCCGAGCCTTAGTCGAGCGAGTATAGCATATAGATATAGAATATGGCTATAGAAAATAGATATAGAATTTGGATACAGGAGATTGATATAGATGAGCAATGATGAACTCGAAGAACTGAAGAAAAGTACTCAGCGTGGTAGTCGTGTTGAAGAGGGTGCTAGTAGAAACTCTCGTGACTTCGTTGATGAGCTTGTGGATGCAATCGACGAGGTTCAAAACGGCGATGCGAGTAAAACGCTCTCGCTCTACGATCCAAAACTTTCAGCAGTCATGGTCGCTCTTCAACGGGATCCAGAACAGTTGTCTGAATGGGATATGGAGGAAGTGGATCGATCGGCTATCATCCGCACTGCATTGTGGCGTGGATTAGAACAGTTGGATGTGGATGTTGAGGCGAAAAACAAGGAAGCCATCAAACGATATGCAACCGAGAATGCAGACAACCTCCTATAGCATATGGATATAGCATATAGAAATAGAGTATAGATGTAGCATATAGATATATTGGGTTCTTCGTAAGGATTGCGCTGCCACGATTGTCCCAGGCTTCAACCATCGCAACTAAACGATTGGCTCGACAGCAACGTGTTCGTGCTGCAGATACGGCTTCTTGGTACGCCCGTCCGTCTCGAAGCTGATCACACCATGGCGGGCCAGTGTTTCGAGGTCACGACTCACTTGCCCCTTATCGCGGTCGAGCTGGCGTGCGAGATCACGGACTGACGCAACCTCGTTCTCGGCGAGATATGTGATGAGGTCACGTCGTTTTGGTGTAAGGATTTCAGCCGCGCTTTCGTGGCTCAGGACATGGACGCCTTCCATTCCACCGCGAGCTAGCGCTCGTGCCATCTGTTTCCGGCGGTCACTGGATGTCATCTGTTGTAGGATTGATCGCTGGAAGCTTCTTTGATTGTGCAACGTCAACGAGCTTTTTGTCCGCACAAACGAACGTAAGATCTTTCATGGTCTCGTGAACACGAATAATCGATTGGTTGCTCTAAAGGAAATACAGCGAGAGTTCCACGGGTCAGGTGACCCGTGGATGAATCGCGTACGCAATCGCCACAATCGGAAGAGTTAGGGCGTCTTCGCACGGTATTTCAACTGGAAGCCACCGTTAACAGCCTCTCAAAATCCGACTGCAACAAACTCGGTGAGACTGGTGGTGTCGGGCGGTGAGTGAAGCTGCCGACCTTCACGGTTCGGTGAGGTCGCTGTCGGACGGAAGTGCCGATACGACCGAATACATCGAATCGGGTGTTGTCGCTTCCACGCGACCGAAAGGGAGCGCGAAGGGAATTAAATTCGCCTGCGGTAGTCGGTCCCATTTTGGACCGTCTCCCAAGATGGAGACGCCACGGGTCACCCGACCCGTGGTACTTCACTACCTTCTCCCTGTGGGAAATAATTGACTGAACGACTTACATTCCGTTGGAAAAGATTACGCGGATACCGTGGAGGATGGCACCCATTACTTCTCGAATCCGTCCGGTAGTACTGCCATCACGCTCTCAACCGGCGAAAAGTAGTTTCGCTTGTCGACCCACGTTGTTAACCACTCATCTGCTGTCTCAACAGTTAGTTGTCCTTCAACGATTCCTCGGACAAGAAGCCCTATTGAGCCAGTTACGGGCACGTCGTACGACGATGCGAGTGAACGCCCTTGTGCATCATCTGAGGCGAGCGTTCCACCGTTCGTGAGAGCAGCTACAAGCGCCTCCGCTTCGCCGAGATCAAGCCGCTGCTGGATTTCTGGATACTCCTCTTGAAGCTCTGTGGCTGCGCTTTCCTTGATTTCGATCTCACCCGCCTCGAGCACGTCGACCGCATTTTTCAGATACGTATACCCTGCGTCGTATCCCTGTGACATTTCGCCCTTGACGGCAGGGACGGTTTGGAGACCATCAAACGTCGAAACAAGCCAATCGACAGAGTCGGTGCTCGCGTAGTTACTCAGAACTGTTGCATCAAGGAAAAGAGGGCGAGAGAATGGCTTGCTCATTCAATATCAAGTGCAACGTCGACTTCGTCTTCAAGATCGTCTTTGGTTTGCGGACCGAGGCGAAGCTCAACGCCTGCATCCTGGAGGATTTCCTCCATCTCCCAGCGAGTAACACCAGTGCGCTCTGCGGCCTTCCCGAGTGAGATTTCACCAAGGACGTAGAGCCCGATCGTCGTCGCGAGCTCCTCTTTATTTTGCACGGTATTACTGCGGCGATCGGTAGCCATAGATTCTATTTGAACAAATGAGTGGCTGACCTATTAATGTGTCTCCGACTGTCTTGACATCGGTATTCGCTTGTACGTGAGAAGCGTTGGGGTCGCAAATCCTCTCACATGTCTTCAGTTTCACTTCCGCTCTGGTTGGCTGATGTCTTTATCCATCGGGTACGAAGCGTCAAGTGCAGTCAGCGTACCCCAGCAGACGACGTGGGCTCCTGTGCCCAGACCAACCCATCCTCCCATGTTGTCTGCTTTTTCCCCTTGTCACGATGAGCTAAGTAGTGTCACGAAGAGGCTCTGTCCGAGGGTTTACCTGTCGCGTCCTCCAAGTCGGTAGTACGAATGGGTCCAAATGGGAAATCACCCCTCTCCCCACTTGCGCAAGAAGCGCTTGAGGCACTCGCAAGGAGGCTCCCGGATGAGGCTGAACTTACATACGAGGAAGCATATGCGATTCTGAAAGAGGAAGAAGATCTCGAGCGGCCTGCTGCCGAGGATATCATCGAACGACTCTACATGAAGGGCCATCTCTATGAGGTGGAGGGGAAGATCCGACTCACCGATTACGGATCTGAGTAGCGAAGATGGTCTCGTCAGTGAGGCCAAACTGGATTGTCCGGTTCTGGAATCTCGTCAACCAGCTCTTTTTCGAATGCTGACGCCCGCCATGCGATCACATTTTCTTTGCGCTGGATGTACTTCTCATCCGTTTTGAGCCACCGAGCGATTTCGGTGTACTCGTGACCGGCACACAGTAGCAGCAGCACTGCGAAATCAAACCGATCGAGATTACTCTCATTTGCATCCGCGTCAATACGATCGATAAACGCAGCGGACGCGTCTTGCATGAACGCCGTGAGAATCGCATACAGTTCTTCATCGTTGAATCCAGGGAACTCGAACCCTTCTGTGATATCGAATGATTCGGACGTGCTTTCTGCGACATCCCATCGGAAGTCTCCGATGGTAGCACGGTCACAGTCTTCGAGTGTGGCTAGCTTCTCCGGATTTTCTTGTTCCCATGTTGCTCTGGTATCAGCAATTGCCTCATTCTGTGCATGGTCGATGTACTCATCGCATCCTCGCTTTGCGATTATCGACTCGATATTCTTTCCCGATACTGTGAGGAGGATATCGGCACACCGGTCTGTCTTTTCAAGGATCCGTGCTATCTCCCGCCGAGATCCGAGATCCCCGAGCCCTGCTCGTTGTTGGGCGTTATGGACGAGACTATTGCGTCGGTCTTTCACCTCGACTAATTCACTGTCTCTGCCCGACTCCAAGATCTGAATATCAGAAAGGATTTTCAATCGCTTTGCATGCCCCACACTTTGAACAAACTCGGAAATACTGTTGAGGCGGACTTCTTCTCGGAACAACTCGTTGAGGACCGTTTCGGTCGTCAGTTCTTCAATGAGTGCAGACGCAAGCAGCAGATAGGAGAAAAACGATCGTTCGAGCTGTCCGTCGAGGTCGCTACCTGATTGAAGCTGTTCTTTGACCTCGTCTCGTTGCTCAAGATAGTATTCGAGGACGTTATCGGAATGCCCGATGAGCGCATTCTGGCGCTCGACGTACGCAACAAGTAACAGCAATTCGTTCTCGAAGGGCGTCTCTTCACTTAGTGTCTGGCACTTTTCAAGGGCACTTGTTGGGAGATGTCGGGTTAGGTAGTCGATGTCGTCGTAAACAAGTGGCGTATTAGTGGGGCAGTTGTCGATGATTGATTGGAAGTCTGAATTGTTGGTGAGTTGCTGGAGTGCGTCTCTGACTTCATCGACGTCCATTTCACTCAAGGGAGGCGACCGATACATCGCACCGCCCACAAACACTGTCGGGCCTTCGATGTCTTCGACTCTGTAGTCACCGATTGGTCTTAGTGAAACTATGTCCGCATCAATTGCAAATGAAATTTCGATATCGGCGTCACTACACACGAGTAAAAATCAGATAAAACGGAGTTATTCAACCTTCTCGTCGTACTCTTCCCACAGCGAATCGAGGTCTCTTCCCGTCTCTTCAGCGATGTGGCGCAATAACTGCGCTTTGTTTTCGAATCGCTGTAGTTGACCCTTCGTCCTCATAGTCGGTAATTCGGGTTCCATGGGTAATAAGCTAGGGGGATAGCACCGATCGCGAGCGGTTGTTTCCCTAATTACGTATCTCTCATTGCGAAGGTGAAGCGGTATGGCCAAGGTTAGTATACTATACTAACCTACTGCAGCCCGCCTCGTCACACCCTCTCCTGCCAACTACTTGTTTCGGGATTTCTCACTAACACCACTGCGTGCTCCGAGCAGTTCGTATAGGAAAACAGTATTCTCATTCCAGAGGGTGACGAGAGAGTCCTCAACAGTGAAGTGAACCTTGACGTCGCTTTTTTGCTCGAACTAGCCGCGAGCAAGATCTTTTGATGCCTATACCGAAAACTAGACTGCAGAGAAGAGAACTTAGTCCGCCGAGTTCATCCGAGGAGATGGAGTTGCGGATGTCGATTCAGGAGAAATATCGACGGGGCCATTCACGAATAGTGCATGCCCGATGAGGAGGACGGAAACAGTTGCACCGACAGGAACTGCAGCTGCCAGTGAAAGCCCAGCAGCACTGACTGCGCCGGTAACACCAATCAATGCGAGTGGGATCAACCCAAGAATGAGATCATAATATCCTGTCATAATCTATTCTATAAAATGGGGCGTAGGTACATAAGAGTTCTGCATAGCTACTCTAGAGGTTCTCAATTATCACCATATAACTCCTGAAAATGCTACCTATAACTTATAGCGTGTAGATAGTCATGCTACGCTTCAAAATTGAGCAGCTGTCGAGACGCGCAACCTGATACCAACGGCTGCGAATGTGAGTTACTACAATCAATATTTGTGTTATCGGAACGCGTTTTATGCCTCCGTTCGATGCTCTACCTGCGCTCTCACACTTGGCCAACACAATTTCCCTGCGCCATCATGCGACGCTCAAGGTTTGGCTGATTGTGAGGGCCCTGCGGTCGGCTTTCCTTGCCTTTCTCCCAGTGAGCGTTAGTGGGAGAACTGCGTTTTCGGAAAACCCAATCGGAAACGGTTCAACAGGGCTACTGACGACCGATTCTATCGGAACTTTCTGAGATCTGTCCCAGACAGGCAGTTCTGAATGTAGCGGTGCGAATTTGCTCCAAACTACCGGTAACAGAATCTCGCTCTTACTTCATAGTGGGTGACCACTACGACCAGTACTCATGCTGATTCCCATCGACATTCCCTCTATTGGAATATTCGGAACCGACCCTGGCTTGCCTTTCTGATACCTCGGTGAAATACAATCTGTGATGAATCATCAGAAATCACCAGAACTTCCCTCGCTTGAGCCTGGAATTACACTGCTCGAAACCGACGAGCGCATGACTGGCTCATTACAGTCGCTTGTCCTTGACCAGTTGCTCTTGGATGATGGCTCTGCCATCTGGATCGATGCTCACGGGCACGGGACGACACAGCCGCTGACGCGGATTACGCCGTCGATGCGTGTTCTCGATCGGATTCACATTGCGCGGGCGTTCACTCCGTGGCAACACCAGAGTCTCGTGCAGGATCTTGCTGAAGAGATTACGGACGAGACGGTGATCGCTGTCTTACCCGCTCTCGACTGGTTCTACCGGTCGGAGGATCTTCCCCGTGGTGATGATGAGCGCATGCTCTCGACCGTGGCTAAGCGGATCGACGAGCTTGCCGAGCGATTTGAGATTCCAGTGCTCTTGACGTTGCAGACGGACGATACCCTGACAGCACCAATTCACGATATCGCTGATCAGACGATTCAGTGTGAACAGACCAAATTTGGCCCACGGTTCGCAGGCGAGGAGTACGAGACGTTGGTGTACCCGTTGGAGAATGGACTGGTGCAAACGACACTCGCGTATTGGAAGCGTGTGCTGGCGAATCGGCATCCGGCGATTGTTGATGCTGACGTTTCACCGGAGGTGAGCGCAAATGGGGCGTACTAACACAACGTATCGCGATTTGCTCCGAGCGATGGAGTCGCGGTGGCAGGAGTATCGGCGGGCACTCCGACATGCTGATCAAGTTGTGTTCGATCGGCTCTTCGAATATGCTCGCGCCCATGCGGATGCGAGTGGGGTTCAGAATCACCAGTTCGTCGAGATTCCAGCGCTGATCTCGATGCTTATCGAGCAGCAAAAACAGATCGATGATTTGGAAGACCGGCTCGATCATATTGAAGACGATTTGAACGATCAGGGATAAGTCGATGGTGTACAAAATCGACTACGCCGACGGCGACGTGCTCAGATGGTCGGTAACTGAATCCGGGATGAACTACGAGGTCGATGAGTCGTATACACCGACAATTTACGTGTCGGTGCATGGTGACGGCGACTTTTCGACGGCACACGCTGCACTTCGTGACCATCCTGCTGTTGTTCGGGTTACTGTCGTCGATGAACGCGTGAGTTTTCGCCACGACCCTGAGCAAGTACTCCAGGTGGACGTGGTCGACCCCAAGGCGGTCAATTCAGTGGCGCGAATGGTGAGCAAGTGGGGCTCGCCTGGTGAGTATCGCTGCTACAACGTCGACTTCTCGCGGGAGTTTCGGTATTGTCTCGAAGAGGAGACTGACCCACTTCCTACTCATGAACTCTCACAGATGGAGATTGCTGTCTCGGAAACAGAACTCGCGAGTGAGAGAGTTACTGAACTCACGATCGACGATAAGACGGTTACTGGGAATGGCCAAGACGTGCTAACGACGTTATCGTCTCGTGTTGAGTCGGTTGATCCGGATGTTCTCTTCTTGAATACCAGCGACCTCATTCCCGTTCTCTTCCAGCAAGCTGATCGACTTGACGTGGAGTTTCAGCTTGGACGACGGTCAGGATGGCAACAGCTGGCGGGTGAATCAACCTACGAAAGCTACGGGCAGGTCGGGCATTCACCGGCACGGTACAATCTCCCCGGTCGAGTGATCATCGACGGTTCGAATACGTTCATGTGGAATCAAACGAACCTCGATGGCTGTTTGTATCTTGTCGAGCAGTCGGGCAAACCACTGCAGGAGTTGGCGTGGTCGTCGATCGGGAATATTCTAACTGGGATTCAGATTCAGGAAGCACGTAGGCGAGACGTGCTTGTCCCGTGGCGTTCGTGGCGTCACGAGAAGTTCAAAACGATGCGCCAACTGCACGACGCCGACCGAGGTGGGTTCACCTTTGCACCGGACGTCGGGTTGCACGAGGACGTGCATGAACTCGACTTCTCCTCACTGTACCCGAATATCATCGTCACGCGGAACGTGAGTCCCGAGAAGATTTGCTGTGAGTGTCACTCTGGGAGGGAGGACGTGCCGGGCATCGGGTATTCGATTTGCGACGACCGGGGCTATCTGCCGGACGTGCTTGAGCCGTTGATCGAAGATCGTGATGCGATCAAAGCCGAAATTCGCGAGACTGAGGACGAGGAACGTCGCGAGGAATTGGAAGGCCAATCCAGTGCGATCAAGTGGATTCTGGTCTCCTGTTTCGGCTATCAGGGGTTTTCGAACGCGAAGTTCGGGCGAATTGAGTGCCACGAGGCGATCAACGCGTATGCACGAGAGATTCTGTTGGAGACGAAAGCAGTGCTCGAGGAGCATGGATGGCGGATTGTGCATGGCATCGTCGATAGTGTGTGGGTGACGCCGATCGAAGGCGAGGAACAGACGTCGCTGTCTGCGCTAGTATCGGGGATTTCCGAGGAGGTGGAGATTCGGCTTGAGTATGAAGCTCACTACGACTGGATATCGTTTGTGCCGTTACGTGACTCGGATGCTGGTGCGTTGACGAAGTACTTCGGGAAGGTCGCTGGTGAGGATGAGTACAAATATCGCGGGATTGAGTGTCGCCAGCGAAGTACGCCGTCGTATATCGATAAGGCGCAAAAGGAGTTGATTCGAGCGGTGGATGCGTATCGTGATCCAGAGGCGGTTTGTGAGGTGTTGCGGTCGTGGGTCGATCGACTTGAACGTGGGGCGGTTGATCCGAATGAGTTGGTGATCACGAATCGTGTTTCGAAGAAGAAAGAGGACTACACACAGTCAACACGGAGCGTGGCGGCACTGGAGCGAGCGGCTGATTTGGGGTTGGTGCGTGCGCCTGGGCAGAGCGTGTCGTATGTGGTGGTGGACGATGGGAAGCAGTCGCGAGAGCGGGTGCAGTTGGCGAGTGAGGAGTTAGACGAGTATGATACTGGATTTTATCGGGAGTTGGTGGTTCGTGCTGCGGCGAGTGTACTGTCGCCGCTTGGGTGGCGTGAATCGGATATTGAGGAGGAATTGGGGCAGTATACCGAGTCGAGTTTGGCGTCGTTCGGATAAGATGTACGACCCGACCGGAAGATTCTCCGGAGAACCGGTCGGGTCAGACTTGGCTAGTACTATACTACTTACCTCTGTTACGGCGACTACTTCGAGTTATCGACAGAGTGGTGTTCTGGTGGTGTGTCCGGAACTGTGTTCTGTGTATACCAATAGTGGGTAGCCGACAGTATCCCGAAAGCAGTTAGAACCCCGAGGATCGCTACAAACCAGGATAGACCGGCTACTGGATAGAACTGTATCCAGATTCCCGTGAAAAGGAGTACACTCCCTAGTGCGAGTCCACGATAGTAGCGATCCCAGGGAAGCATTGGTCTGGTGAACACGTTCAGATAGTTGTCAAACAGTCGTATGCGGCTCGTTGGCCGTATTTTCCCGGTCTCTGGGTCATAATCTATGATTCCAGCATCGGCGAGTGCCGGAATATGGGTCTGGTACAGCGAAATATAGACTCGTTTTCGCTGTTTGCTGAGGAGGTCTGCTGGCGTCGTATTGTATTCCCATGCAGCAACATGGTCAGTCACATCAGTAAAGTCGACAGTGCGATTTTCTCGTCGTAGATAGTGAACCGCATATCGTCGTCGCATGCTCTGCAACACCTCGAACACCTGATCTTGAGATAGTTCATCTCGGTTCATTGAATCGTTCATTTGCTCAATGAATGCCTTCATGTCACTTTCCTCGAAGGGCAGCGATTGGGTCGAATGCTACAGAAATCATTCTACAGCCTAGTCTCTCTTCTTCGACCTTTGTTATCTCGACGCTATTTGTGGTTAGCAGACCTATACGGCCGATATCAGGTGGTGTAGAATTACCACTCCTTGTCGAGAGAATGTTTGAACAGTGGTTGTAGTAAGGCTGTTTACGTTTGTTACTCGTACTCAATTCATTGGTGAGGGCATTCACCAACTGAAGGTACTCGGTTCCGCCTCGAAGGAACTCCCTGTTCGAGATAATGAAGTGTCTATTTCCAATCGGGCATCCGAATTGGTGATGCTGTGGCTATCAGCCACTAGATCGCCTGATTTTGGTGCTATCATTTGCCTTCTCGTTTGTAGACTCATCCTATAGAACCGGTGGCGAAATCACGAAGCACTACCTGCCGATTATACCGTTGTAATAGAGGGGGATCGCGAGAGCGACCCCCTCCATTTCGCAGAAATAGACGCAGAAATAGACGCACTCCACCGTAACCAACCCACTAGTACCACCATGTGTCACCGGCAACGCGGTGTGAATCTCGGGTGGTGGTGTGGTTCGAGAGGGGGTTCTGTGAACCCCCGTGATTACAACGCTATAATCAGCGCCCTCCGTTTCGTTCCGCGTTAGCTTCGTGGGCGCGCATCCACCCGGCCAAGTCGGGATGGGCGAACGTGATCTCGATGTGATGGCCGCCGACACCCATCGCATTGTCCACCGACAGCGTTCGCGATTCTTTGTAGCTCACGCCGGGCACACGTTCAGCCATCTCCTCCATCACTCGATAGCCGTCGTTTGTGTACGCACAGCCGTAGTGGGTCGCAACCTCCCGATAGCCCAGTCGTGCAACCATCACGTTGTTCGTCTTTGCGACGTTCTTGGCGTGTTCGAGCACATCGAGGTACTTGTCCTCGACCTGCTGACTCTCGGCACGTTTTTCGCGGAAGTCCACAAGTTCGTGTTTTGTTCTGGCGATGAATCGTTTCGAATATTCTTAGAGTGACCTCGTGAATATATGAAGATCAGTATTGGTCCGGATCGATATTGAAGATCAAATCTCCATTTTTGAACCCCCGGACACGACTATCTCCCTCACTCAAAACAATCGTGACTGCCTCTGTTTCATCTGTAATCGCGGCTGCTGCGTTGTGTCGTGTCCCAAGTCCTTTTGGAATATCGAGATTATCAATCGCCGGTTCAAGATACCGATGCGAACTTACTATTTTTCCCGCACCAGAAATAACATAAGCACCATCAAGACGTGAGAATTCCTTCAGCATCACACTGACAATTGGGTCGCCAGCATGAACGTGAGATTGGTCAAAGGGATTGTATGAGAGCGAGCGAGACGAATTCATCACAGTGCCTGCATCGCCGATCGTAAATAGGGCTCCGACTGGTTTTCCTTTCTGACCAGTTTTTCCTAATCCGATCGCTAACTCAAGTATCGCTTTGATTACTGGTTGTTCTGCCCTCGAGTGGAAAAAGAAATCGTAGAGTTTGCTTGTTTCGCTTCGATCAGCGTCAATCCGCGTAACTGTGTCAATGCTATCGTTAAAGAGCTGTGCAGCACAAACCACGATGTCACTGTCAGTAATAAATTCACGATCTAATGCACCCGTTAATCCAAAACGAAAGAGTTTGGCTGTGTCTTGAAATTCTATGGGTAGTTCGATAAACTGCTCTTCGTCAAAATCATTCTCTATTCCCACAACGACAGTATTGACATCGTTTTCCCATCTGTCATATTGTGACTTTGTAGGGTTAAACAACAAAGTAGTGTCAACATTCACTATGATTTCCTTGTACAAGTCTTGTAACTGGTCCATTGTGTAATGGTGTCTCTATAATTTGTGCTCATTCCCTTAGACTCCTCTGTCTGTCAAATTGGTGTCTAATCGTTCTCAAAACTACAACTCATACCCATTGGGGAGTTCTCTATACTGAAAATTTCTTTTCCAAATAGTTGTGTCTATCCTAGCTATGATTCGTAAAGTACTCCAATCTCATTCCGAAGCTTATACTCACTCATATGTCATCGATATATGACAATTGGGATACAGCTGAAACTATTCCTTCGATAAGCCGATCTGCATGTTGAATCAGTACTGTTCCAATAATACTCATGAACAACACATATCCGACGGTGAACGCCGGAATCACAGATTGGAACGCAACACCGCTCACTCCTCCAGCAAGCGCCGCGATCACCAACGAGAATTCGCCTCGTGGGACCATTCCAAACCCAACACGGAGTGATCGTTTCGAGCTCAGTCCGTAGGCTCGTCCAGAAATTGTGCCGCTGATGATTTTGCCAATGACCGAGAGTACAATTGCGACGACCAGCAATCCGATGACGTCCGCAAGCACGGTGATATCTGTCGTCAAGCCAATCGAGAGGAAAAATATTGCTGCAAAGAGATCGCGTGCCGGTGAAACAACTCGCTCGACTCGCTCTAAGTGAGCTGTTTGGCTGAATGTTGTTCCGACGAAGAATGCGGCGACAGCTTCACTGACACCGCTTGCAAGCGCAGCACCAGCAATGAGGATAGTCACACCAAGTACGCGCAGAAGGAACTGTTCATCTGACTCTGTTGCAAATAATTCTTCGACGAGGCCAGTCCCATACCACGCGATGGCTGTCAACACGCCGAGAAAGACGAATGCTGTCCCGACTGACACGGCAGCGCTCGCAAAATCGCCACTGCCGAGTGCTACTGCCGAGATAGATTGCAATCAGAATATCTTCGAAAACGAGCGTTCCTAAAATTGGGTTACTTTCTGGATTCGCAATCCACCCATTTTCGAGCAACGATTTCGTGATAACCGCACTTGATGAGATATAAATGATCCCTGCAAGAAATAGTGTTTCGAGCAGTGACCATCCGAACAAGACTCCCAATCCGATTCCAATTCCAAAATTAATCAGAAAGTCAATGAGTCCAACTTTCCCAATTTGAGTTCGTGCCTCGAGAAGTTGGCTAATACTGAACTCGAGGCCTAAGAAGAACAAGAGAAAGACGATTCCAAGTTCTGCCAAGAGATCAATGACTTCTCTATTTTCAACCAGCTGGAGAGAAATCCCACCAATCGATGTTGGTTCGTGAGGTCCGATAATGATTCCCACAATGATGTAAGCAGGTATCACAGAGAGGCTAATTCGATTTGCGAGCGCACCTGCTAGTGCGATCGCCGTTAGTGCGATGCCAATCTCGATGAGGAGTACGTTGGCCATTAGTAGTGGTCCCAATCCGTTTTGCTGCGTAGACTAGTCGGCACGAATTAGTTCAGAGAGGCTTGCTTGCTCGTCCCGAGTTCCAATTGTTACCAGAATATCGTCTGCCTGGATTCTCTCTTCTGGATCTGGATTCGGGACCGTTTCTTCTCCTCGCTGAATTGCAATGATTGAGACGCCAGTTTGACTGCGAAGCTCAAGTGAGCGAAGAGTCTTTCCAACAATGCTGGTGTGTGGAGGAACATCAATCCATTCAATGATTGCATCCCCAAGAGGAACAGTGACTTCATCGAGTTCAACTGGCTGGAAGTACGTTCCTTCAAGGATCGATCCGACCTGTCGTGCCTGCTTTCCAGTGAGAGAGAACAGCTTTTCACTATCAGCGTCTTCATCAGGGCGGAGATACACTTCTCGTCGACCATCATGGTGTACAAGTACTACTAACCGTGTCTGTTCATCAGTGTCGACCTCATATTTCATTCCGACACCCGGAACTTCAGTTTCGTAGACCGTCATACAGTGTGCATCTCTGTTGGAGATTGATAACCTTCGCTTTGGGGTTTTCCGATATATTTCACAAACTACGAGCTTATTATATGATCTATCGACATTTTCGACCCCGACGAGTTATACGACTCCAAATCTGATCTCTATGTTGGGAATGACCTTTGTTACGATCTATCTTGATATCGAAAAAGAAGAAGCACACGAACTCATCATAAACTCAGTCAATGGTCTTCGCTCAAAGCGAGTGGATAACTCGATCGAGTATCGAAATTCTGCAGGTATGCTCCTCGCAATCCTTTCAACTGCTGATTGGGAGAAGGAAGCAAAATCAAAGCTACGATATCAAACTGATGTGATTGCACCATTTTTGGCCCATGGTCGTGTGAAGGCAAGCGAAATTAGACATGCTGTTGATTTTCACCGTGTTATTCACTAAACAACCATATTCTGGAGTTTAATCGACAAATGGGGTTTATAAGTCTACCTGAGGTCAATTAATCACCATCAACGAACAGATCGACAACGTTCGAGGTTCCTTGTAGGCTACGCCGGGCACCCGTTCGGCCATCTCCTCCATCACACGATAACCGTCGTTCTTGTACGCACAGCCATAGTGTGTCGCGACTTCTCGATAGCCTGATCGTGCAACCATTGCATCATTCGTCTTGGCGACGTTCTTCGCGTGCTCGAGGACGTTCAAGTACTTGTCCTCGACGTGCTGGGTATTTATCTGCGTTAAAATGAAGCAAACGCCGATGCTTACAGGTTCGATAACGTTGTCTATGAATCGTCGATGATTTCTTCCGGTGAGCGCGCTCCTGCTTCAATGAGCTCCTTATCGAACGAGATTAATGTCGTGTCTTGGCTTTCGGCACAAGCTAAAATAAGACAGTCCATCGGATAGAGCAATGTCTCCTGATGTCGTTTATTTGCGGCAAGCATGTCGGATGCATCCGGAACGACAATTTCAACCTGGGATGTAACCCGTCGCTCCAATTCGGCCACACGCTCTTGTTTGAGCTGCTTCTTTTTGCCAAGAACACTCCGCAACTCCATCACATTCAGCAGCGAGGTATAGAGGTCTGCCTCGTGGTTCAAGAAGTCGACTGCAACATCTCCTCGGTTGGGTTCGTCGGTGAGTGCCGCAATGAAAATATTCGTATCGACAAAGTACCTCATTCGCGTTCCCGTAGCTCTCGAACCGCAGCAACAGAATCCACGTCCAGTTCGCTTGCTTCGCCAGCAAGCGCGTCACCTAATCGCTCTTTTTCATCGGTGGTTTTCGTCAGCTCCGTGAAGTCGCTCGCTAAGATACTCATTACATAGCCATTTGTGTGCCAGGCTAAGAAACCTTCCCCCGTATTTGCGAATCAGGCGTAGCACTCAAGCAATCACGGGATTTCGGTGTTCCGCTCCGACCACAAACGCGGTGGCCGGTATCAGCTCTCCCCCTCCCGCTGGCTTTGAGCCGATAGATGCCGATACAACTACCGTACTTACGAGTAGCCGTACGGCGTCTGTCCCGAACTGTGTCAATTCGGGACGTCCACGACCGCGTTTGCGTTGGTGTTCGTGTTAGATTCGTGTCCCTCTCGGGCGTGTTATCGTCCCGACCACGCTACTCTCCAGCAACCCCGTCTGTGGTCGGACTATCGTCCGTGTTCTTGTTCATGACCTCTCCAGGTAGCTCAACGTCCGACTTGAGCACGAGACGCGTCTCTTGGTAGCTTAGTCCGTCTTTGGACCGTTGACGTTTGATTTTCCCGAGTCGGCCATTCGAGAGTTCGTGCATTGCGTCCATCGTCCGGCGAGCGAGTTCCTGGCTGTACTTCTTGCTCACACCGGACTCTTTCAGGCGAATCCAATCAGCTAGCTCTGACGCATCGAGGTAGGCTCGGATCTCGCCACTTCCCTTCGACCAGAGTGAGTAGCGACCGGCCTCATCGCGTTCACGCCACGCCTTGCTTGCGAGTTCGTCGGGTTTGCGATTGGTGACGGAGGCAAGCATCTCGTCGTCATACCGAGCAAATCGCTGGATTGGCAGGAGATCCGCCGTCGAATGAGCGACGGCACCACCGCGACCGAGCGCGTCTTCCTCACCGGGGAGTCGGAAGTAGGTGTTGCCATCGTCTTTCGTGATCCGTTCGAGTTTGTTGCCTTCGACAGTGATCCGCTCTTTGTCGACGTTGTCGACAAGCAAGTGGGCACCTTTCTCGAACTCGCGAGCTTGCAACTCGTCGATACGTTCGCCAGCGGACTGCGTTTTGCGGGCCAGTGCCTTTCTGTGGGCTTTCGCTTTGGCTGCCTTGTCTTCTCTGGCATCAACTCGTTGTTCGAGTTCATTGATTCGCTCCTCTTTCTCGGCGACGTCCTGTTCGAGATCGTCAACACGGTCACTGAGCGATTGGACGTGCCTGGCGAGGTCGCTGACCGAGAAGTCGTTGTCATCGAGAACACTGGACGCTCCGGACGTGGTGGTGTTACTCATTGACGGGCACCTCCACTGTGGCCGCTGTGTCCTCTGCTGGCGTGGAGAGGCGCGGCAGGTAAGCGATGGTGGTGAGCGAACCGATACAACGGGTAATCGTATCTGTGGCGGTGTGAGTGTACTCAAGAACAGTCATGGCAGAATCGGGCTGACTGGTGCAGTGAAAGGTGGCTTGCTGGATTTCGGGCTGTGAAGTCGTGGTGATTGGCGGAGCCGTCAGAACGAGATGCGGTCCGCAGCGTGTTGGTGGGTTCGTTGCTTTGACTGTGAGGATCATCCGTGGCGACTTCGTGGTCGTAATGCGAACGCAATCACCGGGCGAGAGGTGTTGAACGAGTGCGTCGGCATCGGGTGGGCTCAACGGCTTCGGAGCGTACCCACTCACGCTTGCTCACCTCCCGTCGGATTGACGATGCACTCGACCGTCGCGTACGTTCGCAACCAGGCATACTTGCCCGAAGGTGTGCGACCATACCGATCGAGGTCGGCCTCGGTGTGTTCGATTGCGTCGTAGTACCGGTACTGCAACCGGTACAGATCGTTCGACGGTGTGGCGACGTACAGGACGTGCTCACCGGGCTCGGGAACCACGACAGGAGAGTTTGAATTTTCACTCCTGATTGACACGTTCTCGGTTTTCTGCCGTCGTTCACTTCACCTACCGACATCCCATTATTCTGTACTTTCTCTTCAGTCAGATTCATATTTAATTAGTATATTTAAATACAATATACTTTTAATTGATTAGATATTATTGATATATGCTGTGATGAAAAATGAGTAAATTTAGTAGACGTAAAACCTTGCAGCTAGTTGGATCGACCTCATTGGCAGCGGCAGGCCTTACTGACATCGTTGGTGCTCATCCACCTGGTGATGGGGAAGGAGATGATGCCCATTCAGGTCAACTTCGGCTCTTCAGTGATGTAGCTGTAGATGGGGCGCTTGAAGCCGTCACGCAAGGCAAGTATGCGTATGTTGCAACTGGGTCTGGTTTGGCGGTAGTTGACTGGCGGAATCCTGGCCGCCCCAAAGAGGTAGCTCGCCTCGATGCCTCCGATCCTGCCGGTGGGATTCTCGACGTGAAGGTCAATGGTAATCTTGCGGGCCTTGCAAGTAATGGTGGCCCTGGTGCTACCTTTATCGATGTCAGCGATCCCGAAAATCCGACCGAACTTAGCTTCTACAACGCGGGTGATTCGATACACAATCACTTCCTAGTTGGTGACTTCGCTTATCTCACTGTCAACGAATCTGGTGATACCCCGTTCAGCGAAGCGCGCTGTGAAATCGTTGATGTGAGTGACCCCACTGCGCCGGCAAAAGTCGGTGAATATCGTCTCAAAGACCACTTCCCTGAATATGCTGCTTCGGGTGTTAATCCGTGTCACGATGTCTACGTTCAGGACAAACTGCTGTATCAGGCATATTGGGACGCTGGGACGATCATTGCCGACGTGAGCGATCCCCAAAACCCAACGACTTTGTCGCACTTCGGTGCCGCACCGAACGGTGATATGCCGTATCCAAGCGACTCGCGGACAGAGCGATATCTGACGCTCCCTGGAAATGCTCACTATGTGCAGCCATCGCCAGATGGCCAGCATGTCTATGTGGGTGCAGAGACGTTTCCAGGTGACTTCGTCGAAAATCCCGATGACCACGATTATGGTGGAATCAAGGTCTTTGATGTTTCGGACTATGATAATCCACGACAAGTCGCTCGTATTTCCCCGCCAAATATCGATGCATTCCGAACGTCACATAATTTCGACGTAACGAATAATCGACTTCACACATCGTGGTACAACGGTGGCATCGCTATCTTCGACATCACAGATCCAGCAAACCCAGAACAGCTTGGTCACTATGCGACAGAGGAAACATCATTTTGGACTGCCGTTTCTGGCCGTGGATTCACGGTAGGTAGCGACATCGGTGGTGGACTTGTGTTCCTCCATGCTGATCACGGAAAACAACAACCACCCGCATTCAGTGGATCAGATCATCCCAAGAATCCAGGAATGGGTGCTGTCGATCAGTAGTACAGCACAGTAGGACCATTGTCATCTCGTTTTTACAGACGACCGAGGCGAATGCCCGGGGCGTGACCCTGAAGCGGTTCACGATAACTCGTACACAATCAATGTCGACAAAACGGGATTCCCGAGGTGATAGCAACTGATTAGGAGTGTTACTGCACTACTGGGATTTCTCTTGATCTCCTTTTCCGCGATCGGTATGGTTGTTCCCATGTTTCTCGTCGGCTTTTCCCGTTACGACTTCGAACGGACGCATCATGGCATGATCTTCATGCTCAAGGATATGACAATGCCATGGATATTGTCCCGTAAAATCGCTGAACCGAACGAGAATACGTACCGTTTCTCCCGGATTGACTCGCACGACGTCCTTTCCCACTCGCTCGTTCGGAGCAGGCTCTTCGGTTCCATTTGGTCCACGACCGATAACGCGGAAGTCGACTAAGTGGAGATGCATCGGGTGCGTGTGATGTGTTTTGTTTTTGAACTCCCAGATTTCGGTTGTTCCGAGCTGCGGTTTCACACGCGTTTCGTCGAAGAACCCCGAGTTGTTTAGCAGGTGTTTGTGGAGTCCATATTTGTCGACCGTCATGTTCAGGGACATATGCCGGGTCTCCTTTACAGGCTGGTCGTTGAGTCCAGAGGTGTTTGGGAGTTTTAGATCCGTGGGACCCGCGCTAGTGTCAGTCTCTCCCTTGTTCGTCTCCGATACCCGAATCTGTAGGAGTTCACCGAGTTCGCTCCCCTCGTTCTCTCCTTCGAATGGGAATTCAGCATCGTTCGTGACTGTGAACGTCTCGCCTGCGTGCTGAGAGAAATCGACGACGATGTCGGCACGTTCGAACGGCGAGAGTAGAAGGGAATCGAGGTCTCTGTCGGGCCCGATCGGAACCACCGACTCGAAGAATCCATGGCCGGCCCCGGTCTGGTACAGAGTCGGGACGGTCGTACCGGATTCATTACTCAGTCGGAAATTGAACGTGCGACCGTTCGATTGGTTAATACACCGGAACCGGTATCGACGTGGTTCGACGTCCAGATACGGCCAAACGGCTCCGTTGACGACGGCAGTATCGCCAGCGAAATTCGGCACGAAGGACTCCGGATAGTACAGCGACCCGTCTTCGTTAAACGTCCGGTCCTGGAGCATCAGCGGGATCTCGTACTCGCCGGTAGGTAAGTTGAGTTTTTCTTCTGTGTGACTCCGGATAAAGTAGAATCCTGCGAGCCCTGCATAGACATTGAGACGGCTGATACCGAGTGTGTGGTCGTGATAGGTCGACGTCAGTTTTGCTTGGCGGTTCGGTATGTCATGTACGTGTTTGACGAATCGAGGGCCCGTGATCCCGTCGGGTGATTTCCACATCTCGGCTTGCCCGTCGCTTTCAGGCGCAACATTGAGTCCGTGAAAGTGCGTCACCGTTCGGACTTCTGGAACGGGACCATCGTATTCAGGATAGTCCTCCGGTTCGGTTCCGTGAATCCGCCTATCTACACCGAAAAGATGTTCCGTCGGCAGTTGACTGTTATCGAAGCGAACTTTCAGCCGTTGATTCTGTTGTCCTTCGATGACGGGACCGGGGAAAACACCGTCGAACCCCCAGAGTGTCGTATCTGGAAGTTCAGGATGAAGGCTCTGTGTGATCTCCGATACCGATACCTCGTGATACTCTGCTCCCTTTCGTTTCCCATCCGGTTCTCGTACTGCTGGGACCGGTAATGGCTGTACGTATTTTGCAAGAGTAGGTGAGGATTCTGCGGAAACCTGTCCGATACTCTGAGATACTCCCCCTGTCACTCCTATGGCTATGCTTGCTTTCAACAATCGTCTTCTTGTCAGTTTTTCCATTATGGCATTGTCAATATACAGTAGTTCGAATCGTCTCGAGAGAGACGATTCAGCCCCCGGCTGCGATTACGGCCTTTCTATTGGCCGTGGTCTGCTTTGAGGACTTTGATTCCACTCCCGATGTCACTCACGATAACGAATCCACGCTGACGGATGGCCGTCCAGAACGACGATCCTGGCGGATCGTATCGATACGTTTGCTCTGGATTGGATGGGTCAGTGATGTCGAAAACCGTCGCACCGCCATCATACCACGACGTGTAGAGACGGTTTCGGGTCACGTCGAAGTTGTGCGACGTCTCCCCGAAGATTCCTTCGTCAACATCTGGGGGATCGATACGAGCAACCTGTTCTGGTGCGTCGAAGTCAGTCACATCGAAGACCTTGATGCCGCCTGAATAGGTCGTATACGTCTCAGCACCGACATAGACGTGGTTACCATCGGGCGATGGTTGGACGTAGTGTGCGTTCCCAGGTGGCCCATAGATTCGGCTATTGACGTTTCCACTAGTCCCCTGATCGGCACCGGGTGCTTCACCGAATGCACTGACCTCTACCGGATTCGCAGGATCGCTCACGTCAAGGATTCGCGTTCCAGCGTCCCAGTAAGCGAGATACGCATACCCATCTTGTGCGTATACGTCGTGGACAAAGTTCGTCGGAGAGTCAAGCTCGGGATGGGCATCTTCAACCCGCCATTCAGCAAGCTCGGTCGGATCCGACGGATCACTGATATCGACGATAAACAGCGCACTGTCATCGAATGGTGATTCCTTACAGATGTAGGCGATGTCGCCGTCCAAGTGTGAGTTGTGGACGCCATTCGGGAGCACCTGAAAGGTCCCTTGATACTGTGGGTCAGTTGGGTCACTGATGTCGTAGAAGTGGGTCCCGATTTCCTCGTCGGGGACTGTGTTTCCACCATCTCCACCGCTATGGTCGTGCTCCTCGCTTCCTTGGCTACTGACTGCGAGGACATCGCCTTCGACCTTGACATCGGCGATACCGACACCTGGTGCATGCATGTCTACGACTTTTTCAGGTCGATTCGGATTTCGCCAGTCGACGACGGCGAAGCCATCACCGGTTGCAACATACGCCCACTTGTTCTGGGCAACGACTTCTTCGGCACCCTCGACAGCGACCTCACTGACCAAGCGCAACGTGTCCGACTTGTGAGTCTGCTTCCGCGCGCTCGCCATCCCCAAAGTTCCGAGACCAACAGCAGTTGTCCCGACAACCTTCAGGAACTGTCGCCGGGGACTAGACATCGATGTCACCCTTTGTTCTCATCTTCATTTTGCACGTCCAGGCGTTACTTTGAACGTGTACACTCCAGTAACCATGTCGCTCGTGAACACGAGATCCCGCTCTTCGCTGTAGTTGGCTCCCCACGCCATCGGCGCTGCAGGATCTCCAAGTGGGAACAGAATCTCACTGACTTCGTCCAAATCGTCGTCCGTTCGGTACTGATCGGTTGGCGTTGGATCGCGTGGATCAGAAATATCGTAGACGACAGTTCCTTCGTGATAGTCTCCGCTTACAAGAAGGGTGGTGTCTCCTTTTGGAATGACATCGTGATTGTGTGTCGTCCAGTCGTAGGTCTCGCCCGACTCGTCCATCAATTCAGCGTTCGGTGATACTGCAAACCCGATGGGAATCGGATTTTCGGGTGAGCCTTCTTCGTACCCGATGTCGAAGATATGTTTGCCGCCCGGTATGCCGCTTCCTTTTTCGTCACCAACAACCGCTAGTCCTCGTTCAGGATCGTAATCGGCGTAGTGACACAACTCGAAGCCTTCTTCGCCGACTGCGGAATAATCGGGTGCGGTGGAGTAATCGAACGCGCCAACAGGTTGAACGTTCGCCGGATCACTTACATCGTGGATAGCATATCCCTCGAAGCCATCCTCGTCCGCAAAGATGTATGCACAATGCATCAGGTTAGTGTCCGGATCGACCACCATGTCGTGCAATCCACCTTGGAGCCCACCCTGACCAAGGAACTCTGGCTCTGATGGGTCGCTGACGTCCCAGATGTCGAGACCTGGATCACCTGCTTCTTCGTTTGTTGCGTACAGAACCGGCTCATTCGGATGCGGGAAGATGTTATGGGTGTGCCCGGTATCGAGCCGACTGATGATCTCTGGTTCTTCAGCTGTTGCGTCGCCATAGCCGTAGTCGATGACTTCGACTCCACCGACCCCGTTTTCGTTGTTCGGTTCTTGGGATCGATAGTAGAGTCCGTCACGTGGATCAAACGCCACGTCGGCGTTGCGCGTATCTGCTGAAGACGGTAGTCGGTGGACTTCCGTTGGGTTGGTTGGGTTTCGGAGATCGACCAGGAAGCTACCACCTTCGCCGAAGAAACTTCCGACGACGCCGTACATCCCATCATTTCGGATGTCCTCTTCTGCAAATTCCCCTGGCGGATCCGACAGCAACGAGTGGCCCAGCTTGCGAATCCGTCCTTTGTTGGGTTTTCCTCGTTTGTGTTTTGCGTTCACGAGTCCTGTGCTGCCCACCACGGCTGTACTACCCAGTAACTTGAGGGTAGTCCGTCGGTTGATCTTTGTCATTGTTTAACAATCCAAAGTCCTGTTGAGTAGGGAATTATTTATTATTTTTCCATACAAAATGACACATCATTACAACCATTCATGCTGTGGATACATGTTTAATTTGAACTGTAGACTAAGAGTATTAAACTCTCACATTATGACCTCGTTCTATTGGTGAACTCTGGAGAAATCGTCGCTCAGAGAAAATCGCTACTGGTAGCAGCAACGAGCAGCAGTGACGAGGGAAACGTCGACACGATCATGGCTGAGATTGTCGCGCTTAAAGATTCGATTCTCGACCGGTGATCGCGAACTGATTACACTGTCGTAATCTCCTTCAGCCAACCAGTGTAATCAGCTGCACTGCTTCATTCCTTCTCTTCGGATCGCGAAGAGAAGAAGAAGCAATTACACCCTCCAGTAGCCAACCGTTCATTCCGCCCTTAGAGGGGGTGCAACTTGCACCCCCTCTTCATCTCTTGGGGGTCGTCGATTACGGTCGGTGGCTCGGTGGTGATTACGACACCGTAATCTCCACCGTGATCGTTTTCTCGTCTGTGGTCTCAACCAAATCGAGACCAACGTACCGACTTTCGAGCAGTCGTTCTGCTGCGTTCTGTTCCATCGCGATGATCTCTTTTTTCTCCTGTCGGCGACTGACCTGGCGAGTCGCTTCGGTAACATCGTGCCCACCAAGCTCGACAAGCTTCTCCCAGACGCGGGTGACAGTGGTACCATGTGGTTTCTCGCCTTCAATGGCGGTGAGTGCCTAGAGCGGGCGGCGGATTTGGGGTGGGGCGTGCGCCTGGTCAGAGTGTGTCGTATATGGTGATGGATGATGCAAAGCAGTCGCGTGAGCGGGTGATGTTAGCGAGTGAGAGATTAGACGAGTATGATACCGGGTTCTATCGGGGATTGTTGGTTCGTACGGCAGCAAGTGTGTTGTCGCCTTTAGGGTGGTGTGAATTGGATATTGAACAGGAGTTAGGCCAGTATACTGAATCAAGTTTACAATCGTTCGGGTGAGATTTGTGACCCGACTTGAATATCCTCAGAAGAACCGGCTGGGTTTGAGCCGCGAGAGTCGCATCGCATTTGCCCTCGCACTAATGCTCATCCCCATGTCGCCGACAACGACTGCCACGATGACGTTCACGAGGCCAAACGGCATCCCAATTGCCAGCAGCGTTTTGATACCGAGACTTGTCCCGATGTTCTGGCGAATCACCGACGTTGCTGTTTGATACAATCCAGCGAGATACGGCAACTTGGTGAGATCATCGCTCAACAACGCAATGTCTACCGTCTCAAGAGCGGGCAATTCAACATAGTACAATATATTATTACTTACATATAGTAGAAACTTTTATAATATTTTGTCCGTAATATTATCGTGATGCCCACAAATAGGCGCGACGTACTGAAGCAACTCGGAACGATCGGCGCAGCCGGACTTGGGAGTGTCGGGCTGACTGGAACGGCGAGCGCACATGTACAAGATCCCTACGCCGACAGATGGATTGCAGCGGACTCTAGCAACTACACCAACGACAACAAGAGCGCGAGCGAAATCAACTGGATAATTATCCATGTCACGGAGGGAAGCTACGGAGGGACCGTCAGTTGGTTTCAGAATCCCGACTCCGACGTGAGTACTCAATATGTGATTCGCAACTCCGATGGCCATGCTACCCAGATGGTCCACAACGAAGACAGTGCATGGCATGGCGGTGGCCAGAACTACAGTTTCCACTCGATTGGTATCGAACATGAGGGTTTCGTCGGCGAGACGAACTTCACCGACGCACTGTACCAGAAATCCGCCAACATTGTCAGTTGGGCTTGCGACACCTACGGCATTCCCAAACAGCGCCCCACTGGCGTTGCGCCGTGTGACGCCCGCAACGGTGGCGGTATCATCGGGCACCACCAGGTGCCTGAATCTGACTGCAATTACAATGACCACACTGACCCTGGTTCGACGTGGGATTGGAATTACTTCATGGACCTTGTCGGCGGCAGCAATGGCGGCGGCGGTAACAAGTTCGCTGACGGTGACCGCGTTACGCCGACCACCAATCTGAATACACGGGAACAGCCTGGAACTGATCAGCCCATTGTGGCTACGATTTCACCAGGCGAAGTCGGCGAAATCATGAACGGCCCAATCGACAAGGGTGGCTATACGTGGTGGGGTGTTCACTGGCTCGATCGGAACGTGTGGGGCTGGTCGGTTGAACGCTATCTTAACTACGCATAGATACTTCAACCGGGCCTTTTAGAATATACCTCTCATAGTGTCTTTATCGAATGATCAAGAGAATGGATGAAAAAATTCGACTGCTGTGGCGGATGTAGATTCAGATGCCAGAGTAATCTTTTGGAATCTTCGTTCCTGCTGTGACAGTCTCGCCGTCAGCGCCGGGAATTGAGAGGTGATTGCCGTTTTGCTCGACGGTAAAATGGAGGTGTGGGCCAGTCGAATTTCCAGTGGTACCCATTCCACCAATCAATTGACCACGCGAGACGCTCTCACCTTCGACCACATCGAAGCTATTTAGGTGGCAGTACATTGTCTGATAGCCGTTTCCATGGCCTATTTTGAGGTAATTACCACAACCTCCTGCTTCGAATGCTCGGACGTCGACGGTACCGCTGTGAGCTGCATAAATTGGCTCCCCAATGTTGCCGTTGGCGCCAATGTCCACTGCATAATGGCCGGGACGTGCACCGTATGGCGATGTGATGTAGCCTGAAATCGGCCAATCGAAATCCGACCCACTGCCGCCACCGGATGTGGACTGAAGGTATCGTTCGACAGACCAACCCCACACGTTTCGGTCGAGCCAGTGGACACCCCACCACGTATAGCCATCTTCGGTCGTCGGGCCGTTCATGATTTCGCCAACCTCGCCATTGGATACCGTGGCAACCACTGGGGATTCGAGTCCGGGCTGTTCTCGTGTGTTCAATCCTGTCGTGGCGGCGACCCGTTCTCCATCGGAGAATGCACTTGCAGATCCGCTCAGTGCTGCCATTCCAGTGAGCCCTGTAGCTGTGACTCCGAGTGACTTGACGATTGATCGTCGGCTGAACTTTCGTGACATATGCAAATCTACCATTCTGGTCAATATATTTAGTACTTACTAATATTAAAATATAGTTTAAAATTCTCGTATTGATTCGGGCTGAGTTTCTCTTGACATTTCTCAATATGGGTCTGGACACCAAACAACGCGCTTCCGTCTAATGCTGATATCTTGAGTAAATTTGAATCGCCTGCATGAGCAAGGCACATCATCACTTGATACTGCATCCCAATTACACGAAAATGCAATCACGCCAATCGATCCGTGAACTTCGATATTGTGGTCCCGAGCGAATTCTCGTGCTTGGAGCTCGTCGAAGCGTCATCAGACGGTTAAGTCTTGCGAGTAATCGCCTCTCGATGGGCTTGTGGCGCAGTGTGACTGAAAAATTCCGAATTCTGTAGGTTGATCCCTTAGTGGGGTCTCAGTTCGATTGACCGACTGACGGTAGGAAGTGACCGTCGTTTAGCTCGGCGACAATCTCTGTCTCTGTACCGTTGAGTTGGACCTTCAGGCTGGGAGCAAGCGTTCCGCCAAAAAGCTCCTTTTGTTCTTCTGGTGGGAGGTTTCCGACTTCGTCGAGACTGATCGAACCGTGCGAGGTATCGTCTAACCCCCGGAAGTTCTCGAAGCTCTCAACCAAAATGTTGTCACCCTGCGGCATCGCAAGCCACGAATACGCTTGGAACGGTGCTTCTTCTGGATTCGCAATAACTAGTCCGCTCTCGTTAAGTGGTTCGTAGTCGCCGTACAGTGAATCGCCCACGAACCCGTATAGTGCGTCAGGACCACTCAGACCAGGTGCGAAGGTGAATTTGTGGCTAATGGTGAACAGATACCATTTCCCGTCGTTAAACACGAAATGAGGACGCTCAAGCTGCTGGTTGGTCCCAACTGCTTCCATTACCGGCGGCAATAGTTCCCACTCAGTCAACTCATCATTCGTCGCTCGCATGACGCCGATGTTTCCATTGAAACTTTCTGGGTCGTTTGGATCCTTACTTCCAGTTGGCGTGTTCGCCTCGAACACGACAAGGTCTTCACCTGTTTTAGGATGCTCGAAATACCATGGGTCACGGAATGCATAGACGATACCTTGTTCCCGAGACTGCTCGAGTGTCTGGTACATCTCTCCGTCGGGCGTTCCCATGATGACGTGTTCTTGGTCGCCCGTCAGTTCGACACCCTTGGGATTCGTTTCGATGGAAGCCCCAATGCCCACTGCGGGCCGCTGTCGGAACTCGGGTTCTGGGCTCACTGCCGTGTAGAAGTGATAAATCCGCTCTTCGGTCTGATCATACATCGCAGAGCCAGCCCATTGATGATGGCCAAGTGGAGCATCGAATACCTCCCCACCTTCTTGCCAATTCTTACCGTTCCGTGAGTAGAAGTACCGGATGGTGGCTGCATTGTGACGGGCACCTGGGACGAGGTCGTTGGGTGCTGTAAGTGAGAAGACGATTTGCCACCCGTCAATCTTCACAATGGATCCATCACGAGTCCGAAGCGGCCACGTGTCCCAAATCCAATATTGATCGGAAATCGAGTTTGGATTGTCGCTGATTATCGGTGCAGTGGTAGCATCAGTTAGCTCGATCTGCTCTGCTTCTGTGCGTGTCCATTGGTCGGTATTCCCTATTTCAACAGCAGTTGCAGAGCCACTCATCGATGAGAGACTCAGACTGGCAACACCAAGACCAGCGGCTGTTTGCATGAAACTTCGGCGATTCGTTTTCGGAGAGTCGTTCTCGTTTACCATCGCAACCAAATCTTTAATCTATCACTTGAATAAGTTTCTGGCGAGAATTTTGATTATAGAGATAACGATGCTTACGAATGCTATCTAACATATTTACTAAGGTCGTAACTCGCTAATACAATTCGTGAATCTCTGATATCACCTGTCACTCTAACGTGGCTAGTGAATGATAAATATCAGTAAAATGCGACACATCCGTAGCGCGCCGAGAACTTGAAGCGACTTGGAGGGTACTTTGTCCCGTGAATAAGTCAACTGTTTAATCAGGTCGAAGAGTGACCGACGTCGCTTCATAATCTTCCAAAATCGTATTTTGTCCTCCAACGCTGACCTCGCCTGCATCGGTCTCAATGTAGAGACTTGTTTCCAATGTATGTTCGTTCGTCGGTGGTTCGATGAGTGCCTGACGGATTTGGCTCACTGTCCCGGAGAGCATCTGTCCATCGGTCGTTTCGATGTCCGCCCAGAGGTCCACTCCTGACTTTTGATGAAGCCGTGCATGAAGGACTGCCTGCCAAAACCACTCGTACGTTTTCGGGAGCGAATCTGGTTCAGTGACGAAGACTTCCTCCCCTGCCAGCCAATAGGCGCTAAAGAACATTCCGCGAACAGAGCCTGCTAAGTGTTGTTCCGAGACTGCGACACCGTCGCCGCGATCGTGAGTTCCAGACAATAATTGAGCATCACCTATCAAAACCGACTGTGTTGACTGATGCTTTCTTGACTGGGTATCTGTCGCAAACAGAAATAGGACATTTTCGCTCCAACACCGAACAACATCTGCGGCACCTGTATATCGATTTTGTGCTTCCTCAAGGTCACCCACGTCTTGGACGAGGAGGAAAACAAGAAGGTTTCGTCCGACTGCATCTTTTAGTTCTGATTCAATTTCTGGGTATATCTGTTCCGGAATTGCAACGATGACTTCTCTTTGGGCTTTCGAGATGGCGTCTCGCAGTCGTTTGATTGCGGTCTTTTGAGACTTTACCATCTTCAGTTCGGGAGTCCGAGGTTCTGTGTCGTTAAACCGTTCTTTGAGAACCGGTGTAATTGAATCTATTCGACTTGTGAGGGTTGTCATCGATTCTTCCGGGGGTATGGCACGAATTGTCTTCGGCGACGCGTGATCGTTAACACGAACTAAGCCACGATCTTCCAACCGATCGGTGATGGTGTACACTGCTTGCTGTGTGACGTTAGCGTCATCCGAAATGGTACCTGTGGTTGCTTCACCTAGTTCTAAGAGAGTGAGATAGACATCGATCTCCTTGTCAGAGAATCCGAACTCGCCTAGCTCTTCTCTAAGCATTGCGTCGTTTGGCTCACCGTTCCGAGACATTACACTGGTAGTTGAGACTCAGAGATGATTTGGTTGTTCATTCATATGGCCGTGGATTGCGATGGTTTTCGACGATCGTTGGCGCCAATTAGTGGTTAGTATTAGCTACTAACATAGACGCGTTCCACTCCTCAAAAGCGGATTTCTTGCGGTGGTACGCAACCGTCCTCTTCTACCCTCATACCCATCATACTCGTACTCGGTGAACAGTTCTCGCGTTACACTGTCGTAACGCACCCCGAACGGCCAGTGTAACGCACAATGAGTCCTTCTTTCGTCTCGCGAACGCGAGGAGAAAAGAAGGATTCGTTACACCCCACAGTAACCAAGTGGAAATTACGCATCAGAACGGACGCAATTTGCGTCCGGTCCTCATCTCCGCTGGTGCTGTGGGGGCGGTGGTGTTACGCCCGTTTGTGGGAGGGCGTTACGACAGTGTAACGACCTCCGTATCTGTGGCATCCTCTGACATTCCGACCGTGTCGTCCGTTGCGCTCGTGACTGGGGTTGCGTCCCAGAGAGCGTCGTCCTCGGCTGTAACCGCGTCTAATCGATCGTCTTTCTGGGTACGTTTCTTGTTCTCGAGATGGTCGCTGACTCGACTCATGTACGTTTCCCACTCGTCTTGGTCGGCGACGAGCGTGAGCTTCGACCCGCCCGTTGAGAGCGTAATCAGATTGTCCTGGTCGTGTGGATCTCGCTCGGCTTGGGGCTTCTCACTCGAGAGCTTCGCGACGAATTTCATCGTTCGGCGCACTGTGTTCCGATTCGTATTGAGCCCGTGTTCATCGAGGATGTTCCGCACCTGTGCGGACGAGAGTTTCCACTTGCCCTGTTCTTTCACCGCTCGTGCGTGGAATGCTTCCCACACGAAGGTCGCTCGATACTTGTTCCCCGAAAGGTCGTGGGTCTCGGTTTTCCGTGCTTTCGTCTTGCGATGAATTGGAACGAGTTGCTCTGGGTCAGCTGTGACGGTGCCGCTTGTTGTACTCCCATTGGCGGCATTTTCACAATCGTCGAGTGCGCCGTCAGGAAGATCAGTGCCGGTGTGCTCGTCGACGATCTCCCGATCCCAACCCGCGAGCAAGAGCAGCGCGTTGCGAAACAGCTTATCGCGATTTTTTGCGTTCTGGAGCATGATCCCGATGGGATGGCCGGCAATCCAGATGTCTTCGATCTCGGCGTCTGAGGGTGACTCTGCACCTCGCAATTCGATGGCCGATTGCTGGTCTTGTTGTGATTCGAGTTCGTCGATTCGGTTGTCTTTCTCGGCGACTTCCTGCTCAAGGTCATCGATGCGGTCGGTGAGCGACTGAACGTGCTTGGTGAGGTCGCTGACCGAAGCGCCGTCATTGAGAACACTGGACGCTCCGGACGTGGTGGTGTTACTCATTGGCGGGCACCTCCACTGGGACCGCAGTGTCCTCTGCTGGCGTGGAGAGGCGCGGCAGGTGGGCGATGGTGGTGAGCGAACCGATACAACGGGCAGTCGTGTCGCTGGCGGTGTAAGTGTACTCGAGAACAGTCATGGCAGAATCGGGCTGACTGGTGCAGTGGAAGGTGGCTTGCTGAACGTCGTCCTGTGCGGTCGTCGTAATCGGTGGAGCCGTCAGAACGAGATGCGGTCCACAGCGTGTCGGTGCGTTCGTTGCTTTGACCGTGCAAATCGTTCGTGGCGACTTCGTCGTGGTGATACGAACGCAATCACCTGACGAGAGGTGTGTAACGAGCGTGTCGGCATCGCGTGGATTCAACGGCGTCGGAACATACCCACTCACGCCTGTTCACCTCCCGTGGGATTGACGATGCACTCGACAGTGGCATACGTACGCAACCAAGCGTACTTACCCGAAGGAGTGCGACCGTACTGATCAAGTTCAGTGTCGGCGTGCTCGTACTCATCGTAGTAGCAGTACTGCAGCCGATACAGATCGTTCGACGGTGTGGCGACGTACAGGACGTGCTCACCGGGCTCGGGACCACGACAGGAGAGTTGGGGTTCCGAATGCTCACACTGATAGATGATGCCCGTGAGCGTGCGTGTCTGCGTGTGGATCTGAATCGGGTCTGTACACTCTAGCGCGAGGACCGTTCGCTGGTCGGTCATCGATCAGCCTCCCGTTTTTCGCGAAGGCGCTGACAAAGCTGGCAGGGTGCATACTGATCGTCTTGTGCCTCCTCTCGAGTGCAATAGGCGAGTGGATTGTCGGTCTGCAGCGTACAGTGTGGCTCGTCGTCCGCGTCGAGTTCGTGATAGGCGAAAGCGTCGCCTGCAAGCTGATCAACGATAGCGACCGTCTCATCGGCAGGATACGGGTCGCCAGCGATGCGCTGGTCGCGTTCGGCATCGGTGAGGTTGCTTGTGAACTGGGTGTCACAGTAATGGGAGTCGGTGATCTGCACCGCGTAGGTGCCACAGTCCGGACAGCGTTCGAATGTGTTCTCGATCTCCTCGGGGGTGATCGAGGTGGACGTGCGGGTCATCGCCCAGCACCGCCGATGGCTGTCGCTCTCTGAGAAGGGCATTCTGTGGAGGCCATTTAGGCGTGCACCTCGGTTGTGGTGGTGTGAGTGGTGGCGTCGATGTCGTAGCACCGTGCGAGGATGTGCTGGTAGTGTGCGCGGGTTTCCGCGTGGGTTTCGCCCGGTGGTGTCGAGGGAAGGTTTGGATTGCCCGTCTTGGTGGTGGTGACTGAGCGGTAGGTGTCGGTGTCCTCGGGAATTTGGAAGCCCTCTTCGCCGTAGTCGATCGAGAGCCGCCGTTCGAAGAATTGCTGGCAGTCCGGCGTGGCGTAGATGCAGTACAGGTAGGGTTCTTGGCTGGTGGTCTTGGTGCGGGTTTGAAAGCCCACACGGAGTTCGACGAGGTACGCGCGGGTGATTGGCTCGTCGGTAGTGGGCGTGGGTTGGTCGGGGTCCTGGGCGGCGGTGTCGGGTGTGGGTTCGAGGCGTTTGACGGGGTGGAAGGTTTTCTGGCCGAATTGGGCCTCGAGGGAGAGGAGCCCGCCGTTGGGTTTCTCGTCGAAGGACGCCATTAGTCCTGTCCTCCGAAAAGGGGTGGTTGGTAGTCGATGCGTTTTTCTACGGAAAGGGTATTGCTAGTCATGCTTCGGTAGGCTCCGAAGCGCGGTCGGTGTCCTACCACCGGCCTTTCTGCGAAGGCACTCCGCGCTTCTAGTTCATACTATATCGTCTACCCACTTAGTAATTGCTATTAGCAAGGTCAAAACATAGCCTATTACCAAAGTAATTAGTAATGCTAATGCGATAGCTATTAACAACATCATGAGCAAAAACTACTCAAGACCCGTGCCACTGTCATCCGACGATATCGATGAGCTTGATACCGCCATTCTCGATTACTTTTTAGAAGGTCGCGACACAGGTGACCCGTGGGGAAAAGCAACACCAACTGAAGTTTATCGTGCGCTTGATGAACAGGGAACTCTGGAAAAGTTGGGAAATCCTGTACGCCAAACAGTTCAGAATCGTATCCAACGTCTTGCACTAGCCACACATCTCGAAAACAAATATGACTCAGGAAGTTACAGATTCGTTACCGACCCTCGTGAAAATACTGAACGACGATAGGTTCAGGAAATATATCTTTCTGATAGGCACCAGTGTGATAATTATGAATCACCTCTTTGGAATGAGGGAGACTGCCGGTCCAAATCCCGGCGAGCCCACTTCTCTCACTCCACTTCGTTACGTTCGATCAGTGGACTTCATCAGTTGATAAAATCATCTTTTGGTTGGTAAATTAGAGTCGATCGGTGAGATCTGCAAATCCAGTATGGAATCTATCCGATATGAATTCATCTTGTGAATCCTCCCTGTTGTCTTCTAGCCAATCAGAAAATGGCTCTTCTCCACCGATATAATAGATCTCTGCATCGGTCTCAGATAGCTTTCCCCAGATGTGTTCGTCACTTTCCCTGGGTTTCACACCAATTATCGCAATTTTGCTCGTTTCTTGTACTGCGTTGGCCCATTTTTCTTGAAGGCTATGTACAGCGCCGTGACCGATCTGAATATGTTTGTCCGGACGGAAGAGCGACATAGCGGGATATAGAGCTGTATCGTTTCGGCAATATTGAATTGCTTCGTCTAGGTTTACAGCTCGAATACCGCCTGAAAACGTGACTCCCTCTGTAAATGAGACGTTTCCTTGAGCCTGAATTGACTTTGAGATGAAGTTGCACGAACCATGCGGTTTAAGTACGACGACTGGGTCAGACAATTGATCAGGAAAGTAATTGACACCGAATCCATTTTGGACAAGGGCTAGCTCTAGTAGACATTCGTAGTTCAACGAGACAAATGCTGTTTCGCCGCTTGAGATCGAGCCTCCCAGTTCGGATATTAAACGGTCGTACCAAGTCGGGGGTGACAGGATTCGAAACTTTGCGAAATAGTCTCCCATCGCCCTGTACAAGGGTGCATACAGGTGTGAGTGATCTTCGCCTAGTTTTTCCATCCCCTGCTCAAAATCACTGATGAATTCCTCCCGGACGCTGTCAGGTAAAGTACCCCAAGTCTGCGGATATTTCGATGATAGCCGGTCAAATAGCTCCCATCCCAAAGGAGGTTGTTCGGGATAAATTCTTCCTGTGTTCTTATCTACTCCCGTACTTGCACCAGCTCCGATGAGAACTAAGTTCTCCATTTCTATCGATTTATATTATGTCTGCACAACACTTTTCTCTTGTTATACTGAACTATCGCCACCCCCACGCCTCCCATAAATAGACACTCGCTGAATCGCTATAGATGTCTCTATAGCCCAACTTCGGCCCTGCGCTCAGGCTACTTCAAATGGTGTGTACCTCTATTGGCGAACCTCAAGGAAGGTGATCGAGATGTGGACATCTCGTTTCGCGTAGGCCAAGGTGAACGCCAACAATATGAAAAGGGCAAACACCCCGAACGCTACAAGCACGGCTGCCGAAGGTGAGATTGCTGTCAGAATCATTGTTCACTCTACTATAATTACTCAGTCGATCTGCCACTCATCTCGTCGGAAAACCGCCGATCTCGTCTGTGTCCGTCGGTTTCTCGGAAACTAACTCGACATTTTCATTGGAATCGCCAGAGTCCTCCATGTCTACCCATGGCACCCACTGGCGAAGGTTTTCGATGATATTACGATACTTCTCAGGGATAGCTTCCTTAAGCTCATCGGGAAGGCTTGACCAAGTCCTCGCGAAATGAACCCAATACTCGGGGGTGATGTTGTCCCAGTAGTCGTTAGGATATTCATCTATTGGAGTCGGGTCCGGTAGAAGAGGGTCGCGGGAAGGCTCTTGTCGCCACACTGTTGTATCACCTTCGTCAAGCGCTTCGCGGACGATTTCTTTAATGGTACCCAGGTCGCTCATCGATACATCAAGGGAGTTTCATATCTCTCTGTATTTGTCGGTGAACGAGATGATTTCCCCGTCTACACCGTCTCGTTGGCGGTGCCTCTCGTCAACCACGACTGTAACAACTCCAAGGGTGACTCGTTCAATACCCTTTTGCTGGCCGAATTTCGAGAAATCGAGGCTCTCGACGACACCGAGAACCTTTTCTCGCTCATGTTGCGCTAAGGGCAGTGCAGAGCAGATGGCCTCCGCAATACGCGTTTTGTCCCACTGGCTCTGTCGGGTACTGAGGTTGCCATCAGAATGGTGTCGTCCGTCGTGCAGTTCCCGAAGGCGCTCGGCATCGCTATCACCATCGTTTTCCTTTCCGATGCGTGTTGCCATCGGACTGACGTATCCAGCGCTGTATGCGTCTTTATGGGGACTCCCGCCAGGCTCATCGGACGAGGCATTGATACTGTCGTAGTGGTGAGTTCGCCCTGGTGGATGAACTATAGGTACATCGTGGTACCTTTGTCCACTATCTCTACCATCCTCCGTACTTGTTTGTGAGACAACTTCGTAGTCTGCTTCCACAATCTCCTCGGTCGAGATGTCTTGCAATTCTTCTGGAATCGGTTGTACGTCGCTATCATGCCCATAATTGGGGTCATCATTTGGTTCCATAGTTGTAACTAAGGTTGAATTTCACATTTGCAGGGATACGCGCGATATCGCTACACACATGGCTTGATGTCGAAGTAGCGTTTTCAAGCGAGGCAGAAGCTCGGAATGAAAGAGTCGCCTCAGTATGAGCGTTGCGCGCAGTAAAATACTGGGAACGCGATAGCGTTCCTCCCTTCATTTACCTGTGTTGTAGCTAGGAATACTTAAAGGGCTATCGACGATTAACTTCCCGTTGTGAATAGTTGAGGGATCTGTACACTATGATCATATATGTATAGTAAGAGGGCGAGTACTGAATTCACGCCTTGTATTCGGTACGATTCCTGAAATCTATCAATCTCGGAGGCGCAAAAAGAACACGCCAATAGATCACAGCAGAATATCGCCTTCAAGGTGAAAAGACTGCACTCTTACCGAAATTCGTCAGTTCCAGAAGGATGGAACAGGGCAATATTGTCAAACCGACAAAACCAAGCCCGTGTCTTGGCGGTTAGTTTGCTCTACCGATTCTCCCCATTTGGTTACGAGCTGGCAAAAGAACTCATGGATGAGGTGATGGAACAGGATCTGGGTCCCTTGGGGCTGTTCTCTTCATTGCGTTCACGTTATCGGGGATCATTAACGGGGTTGTCAAGAAGGGGATTCATTGAACTGTATCTGTAAAATCGAAACTCCACAAAGAACTCTTCAGACATAATGAGATTTCGCCGCTGCCCACTTGGCCACTCCGTAGAACCAAATACCGGCAATGGAAGATACAGTAGAGTTAGACAAAAAATGGCCATCAGAGATACATAGTTTTATACTGTCAACATATACTCCAAGTTGATGAGCAACGAACGCGCCCTCGGAGACCACCTTGGCTACCTCGCATATCACATCAAAGCTCTCGACCGACTTGACGCCGATTTAGAGACCGAACTCGCAGCCATCCGTGAGGAAGCTGATTCTCAAGAAGAACGTATCACAAACGAACGCAACGCTCTCAAGGACTATCGCGACGACGTATCGAATCGTCTCGTCAAGCTTGAAACACAGATCGAGAACTGCTTCGAGGATGCCACCGAGACTACCCGGGAACGCGCTACTGACATCCAAGAGTCCGCCGCAGCAACCCATCTTGACGAAGCCGAGGTACCCGACACCGAGTTCCAAACCGCGAACGATATCGGGGAATGACCTCTAAACATGCCGTTCATCGTACGTATCGAAGGTGAGCACTGTACTCCGTTCGAGGCTGATACAACCGACTTAGCATCCGCGATTCCCATCACCAAAACGGCTCGTTCGCCGTCCGTGCTTCTGATATCCGACAATTCCGCCGAGTGGGTGTCAGGATAGGTCAAGCGGGGAATCGACGGAACACCGGCGGATGAAATCCATCGCCGCGTCCAAACATCAGTCTGATGGCACGATCTCGTGGATTTGGAGCGAGTACTGCTCTGGGAGATGGTCGATGTTAATCCGTATTTTTAACACTCGTTCTTGCTTTGCTAACTCCCCCATCACCGCAACCTGTGACCGCTCGAATGACGCGTTTCCAGTCTTGATCTCACAGTAGTACCTCGCCAGTAGGCTCCCACTCCACCCATCCCTGGCCTGTACAATACAGTCGGGCGTCCACCGTTTCGTGCCGTTTGGAAGATCAACCGAGACCGGCGAACTAGTATCGACCTCAAGGATCAGTCTCGACTCTAGCTTATCGTCGTCGATTGCCAAATCTTGTCGAACGAAGTAGTAGAGCGCGTGGGGTTTCGGAGCAGATAATAGAATCGCCTCTCCAAGTGCTCCAAAGAGATTCGCACCGACGTCGAACGTCCACGTCTGTCCATCGATGTTAGCAGGCTCCGTAATTGACGGCGTGTGGTCGGCAAGAAGATAGGCATCGATATCATCGGGTTCGTTCTCCGGTGCGGCTTGAATCTTGAGTGAACCATCGAGTGCCGACAGTTGGCTCGCGTAGGTCTCGGCGTGTGATCTCGACCCGAATTCGAACGTCCGACTGTAAGCTTCGATGACGTCAGGAAGCGTGCTGTTCACATCGATGGTACCCGCCCCCACTTCGACAACGAATCCAGTCTGCTCACACGGTATGATTGGGTCAACGGTGTGGTCGTCGATCGATGGCTTACACTCCGTCGACTGCTTGATAAGATCCCCATCCTCGAATCTCAGTTGCACTGTCTCGTGTTCATCAGCGGTCATTGAGTCAAATTCAGAGTACATTAGCAAAAGTATTCGATGTTCTTTCAGTAGACTAAGGGACTCGCTATTGTACAGTCCTGTATGGCACGTGCGGAGAATACGGAACTCATCAACCGATTCGAACAGTTGTACCGCGACTACTATGCAGAGATGATTGGAGAACTCGCCCAACAGTACCCGAACGAAAAGCGCTCGCTGTACATCGACTGGGAGGACCTGTATCGATACGACGCGGATATCGCGGATGACTACCTCGCACAACCACAGCAGATACAGGAGTACGCCGAAGAAGCACTCCGCTTGTACGACCTTCCAGTGGACATCAGTCTCGGACAAGTACACGTTCGGATTCGAAACCTCCCCGAGACGACTGGTATCAATTCGCTCCGCGCTCGGCATGTGAATACACTAGTCGCGGTAGAAGGCGTCGTTGTGGACGCGTCCGATGTCCAGCCCAAAATCCAAGAAGCCGCGTTTGAATGCCAGCGATGTGGTACTCTGACGTATATTCCACAGGGTGGAAACGACATTCAGAAACCCCACGAATGTCAAGGATGCGAACGGCGGGGGTCGTTCAGGATCAACTTTGACCAATCCGAGTTAATCGATGCTCAAGAACTGGTCTTGCATGACCTACCAGGCACAGATGATAGGGAATTGACCGAGCTTCCTGTTCGTCTTGAAGATGATATCACTGGTCTGGTCATTGATCAGGATCGGGTAACGGTGGTTGGTATACTGCATCTGCAGCAAGAAGAGAATAGCTCTCGGTTCGATACCTATCTTGATGCTATTTCCGTTTCGACCCAGGATACCGCTGAGTGGGCACAGTGGGGCGAATACTTGGACGTGGAACGTCCCATTGAGCCACTTGAGTCGGATTCTCTGGAGACATTCGTCACTCGTAGTCGGCAAATCCTGGATGAAGGACCAATGCTGGACGAGTTCGGTACACAGACCAAAATCATCACGCCATTTCTCAATGTGTTGGGTTGGAACGTGTACGCACCGGAGGTTCAAATGGAGTATCCACGGAACGATGACACAATTGATGATCGAGCGGATTACGTTCTATTCCGTGATGGCAGTCCCGCGGTGATCGTGGAGGCGAAACGGGCCGGTCGCTCGTTGCAGGACGGAATTCAGCAGACGAAGCGGTATATGCGTCTCATCGGTACGGATTGGGGGCTCGTCACGAATGGCGAGCGGTATATCCTGCTCCGTAGTGATCCAGACAGTGAGGAGCCAGCAGAGGAGACCATATTGGACGTAGGATTAGAAGAGCTACCGAACCACCCGCATCGATTAGCTGGTATCTCAAAGACATCGTCCGCTAATACTGATGAAGTGTGACTGGCAATTACAAGCTGGTTTCGGGATGTAAATGAATATAGACGTCGAATTATCCAACCCAGAGGTGACAAAGTCAGTAAAAAAGTGATTTAGTGGGTTTGCTTCCCAAAGCTATAATTTTCCACATTTCAATTTCATGATTATGAATGAGAACGAACTAAAAACGATGGGAAACAACCAAGATATGTTTGAACGGCTCTGTTTGACCCTCTCTCAACCAGATATCGATAAGTCAGTTGTAGAAGCGAGCGTACTCCAATTAACTGGTGGCACCGGCGAATCCAACGACTTCGGTGCGGACACCCGTGGTTCAATCCACATCGCTATCGTCTCTGGCTCCTCAGCAAACTTGTCTCGGTTCATCTCCGCCGTTGCTGATCTTGCACCCCAATCAACCCATTTGAACGGGACCAGTACAACGCTCGCTGGAGCTATTGGCACGGTAAGAGGTGGTGAATTAACTCCAGGCCCCCTTCTTGACCACTCTGTTGAGTTCACATTCATTGAGCAATTGGACGCAACCGATAATGACACCCGTGGAGCACTCCAACAGATTTTCGATGCAAACTCGTATTCATTCGCGAAGTCAAATTATCGAGAGACGGTGCCAGCAAGTGGGTCTGTAACAATTGCGGTAAATCCGAGATATGGTGAATGGGATCAGTATGAAGCAATAGGGGATCAACTCAATCTCGGACCCGAAGTGAGCAGTAGCATTGATCTCGTTACGACCAATATTACCGACCGATCAACCTCATTCAACGAGGCTATCCATGGGCGGGTAGAACCCCTCGCCCCTGAGCTCGCTCGTGAGTATCTTCACCTTGCTCGGTCAAAACAACCGTCGTTGAGTAGCGAAGCCGAACGCACGATTGAGGACTTTATCGAGCGTATTGAGGACTTCATCTCGGAAGAAGAATATCAAACGGTGGGATCAACTCGGTTGAAGGAGTCGTTGAGTCGGTTTGCACAAGCACACGCACGTCTTCGACTCAGTAAATCGGTATCATCTGGAGATGCGGACCGGGTAATTTCACTGTTTGAGGACACTTTAGGGGATAGGGGGATAGATTTAGAGGATGAAAAATTCGATGCTGATGTCGTCGAGACAGGTACGTCGAAATCGGCAAGAGATCGAATTAAAAACGTTAAACAGCTCATCTCTGATATCGAAAAAGAGTACTCGAAAGGAGCACCGATTGAAGTAGTAATCGACCGCGCTGACGAAATTGGTATAGACCCGTCGAAGATGGAACACGAAATCGACAAGCTGAAACAGAAAGGTGAAGCATATGAGCCCTGGACCAATCACCTTCGCGTGAGTTAAGGCGTTTTACTCATTCCACGGCTTGATTTCTTTTCCACACTTGGTGCATACCTTTGTGAATCCACGTTTCTCCCAGTCGTGATGACAGCCGTCCTCACCTTGATTTGAAGAACTGACTGGTCGCCACTTAGGTTGATTATCTGACTCATCGCCAGCGTCATGGTCGATATACACTTCTTCATTCATGACGGTCATCATCGCGCCACAAGAACGACACGAGTATTTGGTTCCACCAAATATCTGGTTCTTCCCTCTCCAGCTATGGAGGTGGTTTGTGTGTCCTTTCTCGCTAAATTCACGATGTTTGTGTGGCTCAGCGAGAGATGCCCGTTCGAAAACGAAGTGTGACTTCCACTCCGGCGACCTAACAAGTGGACTCGAAGGGCGGTATCGGTTCTGTTCTTCATCATAAAGGAGACTTTCAGCACGCAAACCACATCGAAGACACCGATTCCCGCCCTCCTCTCGATGAATGAACTCATGGGGGCACGCTGGAGCCGGATCAATCGGTGTCCAACGACCCTTTGGGTCTGATGGTGTCTCCCGAGGTGTAGTCCACGGCGCTAAGGCTGGAGGACGTGAATACGATGGCGAGTACGCGATTGGTTCGTTCTGTTCGCGAAAAGCTTTCGTGAGACGGTCGATCAAGAAGCGGTCGGTCGTAAAATCGTCTTCAGTGGCCCAATATACGCTGTAGCCCAGTTTGAGATAGTCGTGAGTTGTCGCTCGAATATCTTTATTCTCATTCCGGTACTGGGCCTCGACGATAATGCCTTTCCCGTAGTTGGCATCCGACCCTTCGAACTCTATGAGAGCGTCGGCCCTTCGGACGTCTGGGGCGGTTTCTGTCTGGGTGACATCAAGTGTTACCTCGGGCTCACACTGTTTGTACGAGTTGGACAGTTGGCTGAGTCCTGACACCGCCATCGATTTCATCTTTCGGTGGGCGTCAGATTCCCCGGTCCCGCCACAGTTCTGACCCGCTCTGTTTGTGGAGATATGGTAGAAGTGTCGCGCTCGACCATCTTTGAATGGTCCGCGGGCACGCATCTCCTCCCCACAAGAGGTACATTCGACTGAAACGCCATCGCTCACTCCCTCTGGAATGACGATCGTGTTCCCTTTCCGAGCGATGAACGGCATAACATGAATCTCTATCTGAGAATGTTATAAATTCTAGCTAACCAGAGCGACTGTAGATCGTACCCCTTTGGAGAACGCTTCATGTTGTGCGTGAGCGTGAAAGAAATACTTTTTCATCCTAATTAAAAATTATAATATATGTCATCACTCCTGTTACGTCCGAGTTTCTTACCCGAGGACGACGACATCACACTCAAAGAACAGTTAGACGCCGTCATTCCTTGTACGTTCCAAGAGGGGGATCGAAAGTACACACATACTCTTTAACACCACGGGAAAGAAGGCACCATCACGGACGTCCTGCAGGACACTCTCGGAGACGAGACTGGGCGCGAACTAGACTCCTACAGCTACCGCATCGAAACCGATGGTGAGGAAATCGATGTCTGGTTCCGGCATCGTGACTTGGTACCGGTATCACAGTAACTAATCACCGATACTCCACTGCAATGGGCGATAACGAACGCAAACCAACGTGGCCACAGATCAGAGATGCACTCGAAGTCAACGAGGATCGTCTTCTCATAGTAATTTGCGGAAGTCTTTGCACTTTCCATCGTACCAGCTCTCGGACTCGAATGAATCTGCGTGATGAATACAGGGCGCGTATCTTGCGCTCTCGCCTCCAGGGAAACCGGTGACAATCATATCCGAGTTGTGGAGTGAGGGAGACTGCTACTCAGGCATCAAGGTCCTCGACGTGCTCTAGGAACTGCATTTCATACGAGTAGATACGAGCGCTGTCCCATTGTTTCGCAGGGATGACCTCATCCATAAACTCACGAGCCTCCTCTTCAGAGTTCCACTTAAAGAGAACGACGACCTCGTTCTGATTCGCTGGTGATCTAAAGACACGCCCCCCCTGAGATCCGTGTTCAGCACGCAGATCCTCTAACTCCTCCACAACTGCTTTCCATTTCTTGTAGTCCCCGACCACCGCTCGTTGGAGCGAATAAACCATACCCTAATGAGGTACCACACCACGATAAGGATGTCCAGTAGTTAGTGGTGTGCTGACCTCATCCTCTACATCTTGCACGGCGGTTCTGACAGTCGGCAGTATCGGTGGACCTGTGAGCGAATTGCTCTATGCGCGTCTCAACGATGAGTTCGAATGACGTTACTCAATCGAGCGCGTACGCAGATCACGCTCTGAATGCTTCTTGTGTTTAAGAGTGCTACCCTCCCGCTATATCACGATCACCTGTACCAACGAACGAGTGCTATTCTGGTCGAATCCAGATTACATGACGCGCTTTTGGCTTCTTCTTGCGAATCTCGACCTCTTCTGCAAGCCCGTTCAAAACCATATACGTCTTCCGCCGTGACCACCCGACTTCCTCCGCGATTTCACTCGTCATAGAGGATGTCAGTATCGAAAACCATGAGGAGCCATTGGGTGCACAGGAAGGCTTCTCACGGGTGTCGGAAAGGAGCTAACCACTTCAATCACACCCATGGGATGAAGGGTCCGACAAACGGTGCTATTCCTCCCGCTTGAATCAGTTTTTTGGCTGTATATTTGTGCAATTAAAATAGAGTTTATATGCATATATCATACTTGTTTACTCGGTATCGATGTCTGGCCGCGACACTCTCGACCTCTACAATCAATGAACGCTGACGGAATTGACTGTAAAGCGATCAAATGATGCCCACCATCGAACTCGCAAGGAAGGGTTCTGGTGTGCTTTATTTTCTACCGGGGCGATCATCGTCATCAATTGGGAGTTCGTCCTCGCTCACGAAGACCAGGGAGAGTGGATGGAGTTTCTGGTCTTCGAATGCGCCGAGCGTTTCATCGTCAAGTCCTTTAATGAGGGCATCGACGCTCAGCGCTATTGTATTGGATTGTTCGTGCGTTTCAATTCCCACATCTGTGAGCTCCAACTCGTGACCGTCTTGCAACTCAATCGAGATCTTCATCCATACTCGGGTTGATATACTAGTGACAAAACATTTCGGGCTGTTGGAACAGGGGATATATGAGTGAGCTCCGATAATACGGTGTGATTCACCCCATTCCCGTATGTTAGCGAGGCCGGGGGGAAGATACAGATACATCGACTAACGATTGTCATCAGTTACTTACTGGCCAGTCGCTGTTCTCAAATAGTGAAAATACATCTGTTCAAAACGGTCTTGCCCTCATGATATTCCCATCAGTGTCGATCCTCGTTCCATTTGTTCGTACCCCCCTATTACTTTGGACAAATTTGGAGGTACAGATTGGCATTTGACGGCTTTAAAATTGAATAGAATTTCTTAGGGCTGGTTTCCGGCCATAAAATCCAGCCTTAGAATCCTAAGGCTGGATTGAAATCATAAATGTAACTTTTCACGGCTTCAAACGACTGAAAACTGGACTTACCATGTTATCTCTATTAATGTTACTATTCCAACCTTAGGTTTGCGGATTGATATGGGCTCACGTAGGTAGTATCACGGAATAGAACACCTGTATCCAGCCTTAGATCTCAATTATTAACCTTCTATTAATATACTATCACATACTTGTGCCTTCGGGGACATACCCGTCGATCCGGTCGTCGAATCATGACATCTCTTGCGTTCCCAAAGTAGTTGGTACAGGGGGCCCTTGTGAAATGAAATGAGTACTGGCCTCACTCAATGTCCTGACTGTGGATGGACCGGGAAGACACGTGATTGCGTGATCGATGAACTCGAACGACAGTGTCCTGTCTGCCACTACGTATTTCGACGTAATTCGTGAATCGGGGAATCTATTCACTCTTTCTCCGGAAGCCATCAGATAACCACCCGTGGACTCAACTTCCCCCGCTTTACCTCTCCATTCTCGTGCAGTTCCTCTAGCCGTCGATGCGCAGAGGGCCGCTCAATTTCAAGCGTATCCGCCACCCACCGAGCGGTCACTGCCGGAAACTCTGACTCGCGCATTGCCGTCAGTCGTTTCCTCTGTAAACTGCCCGCGAGTATCGCGCTCTCTCTCGTCTGTCATCGTAGACGGTAGGGGGTCTCCTACTCCACCTTCGCGTGAACCTCGCCATCTTGCCAGACTGTAACGATCGCCCCCTTAACCGTGAATTTCACTGATGTAACGGTATTTCCTTCCTTGCTGAAGAGGTCGTCAAGGGAGTCAGGATCGATGTAATCGTAAAGTGTCCACTCTCCCGAGTCTACGTCAATTCCGTCGTGTTGTTCGAGGGCTTTGATGACGGTTTCATGGACTGGTGTTATACCCCCATCGGAACGTCTTTCGAGTGTCGTTGTTGCCCACATCCTCACACACCACTTGGACAACTCTTATGGCGGATATAATAATGATATCGGCTAGCACGGTCTCAAGACAAAATAACAAATATTCTACTTGTCGGATGTGTCTGTCGCTCATCCCGCGATCCGTGGCGGCATAGTTAGTCTCAATCTCCGCAAGCAGTTCTTTCGCTTTTGGGAATCCACCAGATAACCACCCGTGGACTCAATTTCCCACGTTCTAACTCACCTCGCTCGTACAACTCCTCGAGCCGCTGATGCACTGGCCGCCGTTCCATCTCGACCGTATCTGCGACCCACCGAGCGGTCACTGCCGGAAACTCTGACTCACGAACTACTCGAAGAATATCGTCATCACTTGTTTGCTCCGCAAATCGTCCCTGCTCGTCGCGCTCACTTTCGTTCTCTGTCTACGTGGAGTTATCGTTCCCTTCTACCGCCAACATCACCGAGTTGTGCATCAAGCCGTTCTGTTGCCGACGCAATCCGTTCCAGCGCACGGACTGCCCGCCAGACGAGATAGAACGTGAATACTAACGTGGCTACTCCCGCCCAAAGTAGTGGTGCACCGAGCAGAAATACGCTGTACAGGAGTGTGACGAGAGCAACCACGATAAGACCAATTTTGTACGGTGATCTCTGATTTCTAGTAGCCATAATCATCATTCTCTTTGCAAGAGTATAAAATGTTTGATGATGTAAGAAATTTAGATTTACAGTTGCTCAAAAAACAGTCTTTCGCGATTGGTTGACTCTCTACTCGCTCTCCTCTATGTTTCGACCCTCAGAGCCAACTCCCAGCTCATTGGGATATAGATCATCCCACAGATATCGCCATCACTCGTTTGCTCCACAAATCATCCCTGCTCATCGCTCAGTCTGTTATCATCTACCTCTTCTATGTCAACCTCGACCGTATCGATTCGAGAAAATAGAGAAAACCACCGAAGAGAGCTGACTTTCATCCCTAAGAGTACAGAAAGGATATGCTCACTGTACTCTATGTAACCCACTGAAGATGAGTTCCCGAACACGACGAGTATTTCTTAAGTACACTAGTACGCTTTGTCTCACTGGTCTTGCTGGCTGTGCAAGCTTTGGACAACAATCCCAGGCGACTCTCCCGCGACTTGGCGAACTCAAAGCACTGAATCTCGACGACAAACCACATACAGTCCATGTACTGATTGAAAAAGATGGAAAAGCAGTCTGGCAAGCCTCAAAGCAAATGAAAGCTGCTCCCTCAAATGGTGCAACTGGAATCATGTTCGAAGGCTATCCGTTGAAACCGGCTCCGTATCTCGTCCATGCCTGGAAAGATAACCAAGCACAGGAGGATGCACGAAGTTTTGATTTCTCTGAACAGGATGCCGAATGTGTTGGTCTAGACGTTCAAATCGGTGATCCCGGTAGTGATTTAGAAAACCCTCACCTTGCGATTTTCTCTACGACAAATTGCCCCGAATGATGTTTTGATGCGACTGTTGAGAGCTCCATCATTACTTGCTTTCTCACCATATCGTCCCTGCTCGTCGTCCAGTCTCGTTTTCAGTTGGAGAACATACTGAATCTGTTCTTCCGATCTCACGTCTTCAAACCACTGATTGGTTGCTAACTCACTTCTCGATAATATTCAGATGGTGAATTGCCGTTGGCGATATGAGCCGACCTGCCGGTAGTTCAATCCAGCCGTTTGCCTGGATGCGTATCGGCCCTTCGTGGAGTACTTCGTCTTCGTCAAAATCGCCGTAGATCACCACATCCTTGTATTCTTTCTCGAAGAATTCTTCTGCAAATTCTCTGAACGCATCGTCTGGTGCAATCATATTTTCATTTAATTCATGTGCTGTGAAAAAGATAGCGCCGCTGACAATCGGTACAGAATGTGGCAAGTTCGAAGACGCCTTGTTAGTTGTGTCCGGTCAGTAGTGATGGGTTCCCAGACTCTCCAATAACTCAAACTCTCCGGGTATGATCGCGAGAATGGGTCAACACCCCTTCTGCAACAACCACGATAACAGATTTCACAACCGTAATCCAATATGCGAGTATGACCGACCAGACAATTACAATCACTGCCACTGGCCGAACAAGTGCCTCACCTGATGAAGTTGACCTCCAGTTTGAAGCCCGTGCTACCGACCCGGATGTCACGACTGCTCGTCGCGCAGTGGCAGATCAAGCACTAGCGCTTCGACAGGAACTCGAAGCCATGGGGATTCCCGACGAGCGAATCCGGACGAGTCAGTTCCGAATCCGCCAGCGTCCACCAGATCATAGGAGACCATCAGAGTCCGATCCAGAGGCCCAACCGTATCGAGCAACCGAGATCATCACTGTCGTTCTCTTCGAGCTTGATCGTCTCAGCAATGTACTCTCGGCTGCTGTTGACGACGCTGGCGTCGAGATCAACGAGGTTGCGTTTACGTTCCAATCAGAAACCCAACGAGACCTCCAGCAGGAAGCAATCGCGGACGCAGTCAACACAGCGCGAAAGAACGCCACTGCTGCAGCCGCCGCTGAGATTCTGAACGTTGGGAGTGTGCAATCGATCGTGACTGATTCCGGCTCGCGTCCTCATCATTTGCGGGCCGGTCAGGCATTGGCGATGGATACCGGTGCCTCGGGAAGTCCTGAAAGTGGCCCGATCGAAGTCTCGGTTGGTGTCGAAGTAGAATATCGCCTAGAAGATCCTTGAGATCTGGCCTTCTCGTTGTATTCTCCTTTCTATTTAACACGGAGATAATCCTGTGTGCGACAAAGAGAATACTGTTAAGATCTTTCCTCGCACCCACTCATTGATGTCTTCAAATAATCTTCATCCCGTTCTTGGTGACTCCTCTAACCACGGTATTGATGCCGAGATTAGTATATAATACTAACTTCGATTAGCCTCCTGATCTTGAACGTCTCTTTGATCTTCTCACTTCGTCTGGCGTACCATTGGCTCAACAACCAGAAGCAACCCTACAACAACTAGACAAAGCGTAATCGCAAATAGAAGCAAAGAGCCATTGTGCCAGTTACATCCGTCGTACCACGAGACCGTCATCGCTTGCAAATCAATGCCTGTAATCTCGGCACGACTGAACTCAACGCCTAAAAAATCCGGACTGAAACCCTCACACCCTCGTACTGTACTCGCTCCAGCAAACAACGTCAATGGCATCAGTCCCACTCCAATAGGGACAAGTAAGAGACCGGTGAGACGCCTCGAAAGAGGTGACATACAGAGGTTATTCTTGGTTCATCATAAAGCGATAGCGGAGACTCAAAATCAATTTTGAACCATCCAAACGGATTACTACTTCTCTTTCAACTACTTGACTATGACATTCCATCACCGCCGATTGTCGCTCTGGCTCGGCCAATCCTCCCATAGATCACTGTGGTTTCTTGTCCTTGCGGTCGTCCTTTTCGTCTGTCTCTTTGTCCTCCATGCACCACCCACTGCCAGCGAACTCGCCTCGTATGGAATTCCCACTGGATTCGGCGTTAATTTTCCAATCCTCTTTGTCTTCATGCTTATCCCCGCAGCACTCAATGCGTCTGTGAACGACGGTCTTCTCATTAGCATTGTCCTCGCTGCGAGTCCACTCGTTGGTGCGTTTCTTGGGAGTTCGCTGTATACGTCACCCATATTTCAACCAACTACTACCATGCTCCTCCATACAACACTCCCGTTCATGGCAATCACTATCGGGCTCGCTGCTGGGCTCGGGTTTGTCCTTGGCCGTGGAATACAACGACTCCACATATAGTATCGTGACCAGATCTAGCCGCATCGCTTACCATCCAAAGTACTGCACCGAAGATTGCTCAGTATCTGGATGCTTGCCACCAAAAGACGAGTAATAGGACCACAAGACCACCGACAAAGAACGCCATTCCTGTCGGCCACCCGGTTGGCCCTGGTTGGCCACCGCCTGCAGTCAAAGCCGTAAACGGGAACCCCTCCACGTAAATTTGAACGATAAGACTGAGGAGTGCAAGGGCACCAATTGCGCCAAGAAATCGTTTGAGTAACGATCGAATCCCTTGCGTGCGTTCTTCAGTCCCAACGACAAGCACGACCGGATTCTCGCCAGGTGCATAGATCTTCATCTCACGACCTTTCTCGGAGTATCGTGTATCCGCGACTCGGATCAACTCCGCCTCGAGGAGTGCATCAAGATGATAGGAAATGGTTTGAATCGATGCATCAAGGCGATCGGCGAGTTCAGACGGTGTTCCTGGCTCGTCATTGATTGTCACGAGAAGGTTACGAGCCGTGGCAGACGACAGCGTCTCAAAGACCGCATCTGTATCCTTCTCATCAATACCAAGAATTTGGATATCACCAGCTTGCTCAGTATCAATCTCCGGCGTCGAACTGGGTAATAGAGACATGACTGGATCAGTTGTATATCCTCGGAGGCACGCCATGGCACGCGTGCGAGCAGGGAGGAGGGGGTGGTGAGGGAAAGGACGTGTGGATCAGGAGTGATGGCGCCAGACCCACAGTGTGGACCCATTCAGGGTGTCAGAGGCAACCACATCACAACTGATCCTTTGCGGGGTTCGGTAAATGCTTTGTGTTATTGTTAAAAAATAAGACAGTCACATATTTTTTGAGAATGAACCAGTGCGGTCAGCCATCACCGTCTCGAGTGCTGCTGTGACTGCATCAACATCCTCGATATCGTCTCGATCACATCGGAGGTTCTGACGCCACCATCTTTTTCGGTGAATCACCAGCGCATCGTCACGGAGTGAATAGCCTGTGAACGCTGTCCACGATCGGAATCGATGCAGCATCGGTCGATCAACAACGAGACCAGCCTCGGTAACGCGAAACGTCCGTGGGTTCGCTGCGCCTGCAAGCGGTGCCCAGACAAAAAGCAGCAAGTAGAGGTCTCCCGCCCAGTCAACTCCAAACACAACTTGAGCGACCATTCCAACAGCGCCACCGACCATTGCGATTATCATCGCGCCATACGAGATCCATCGCCATCGTTGTGGCCACCGTCCCTCCCATTCTGTAATTTCAGTTGTTCCTGCAAGCGCAGCAGTGGTGTATCTATTCCGGCTCATCGTGACAAGAGGAAGACCCGTAAACATCCCACTGATCATCGTCACCATAGCAAGTACAACTGCAATACCGGGTGGTGAAATTCCGATTCCTGATGCTGCAAAAACACCGACGAATGGGACAAACGGAATGGCGACGAGTAGCCAAATCAGGTCGTGGCGACCAAGCCGAACTGCGAGTCCAGATGTGTGAGAAATAAGCCACCCAGCAATGATCCCTAAGAGAGTAATAGAAACAAGAAAACTGATGTACAGGGTGGCACCATCCGTACTAACTGTTGAAATCCCGAAAATGGCTATCGGAGTAAGGAGGATGGCAACGTAGAGACCAGCGACGAACGCATAGAGCGTATCGGGGCGTTCGCCATTTGAATGGCCACCCCGAGATTCAGTACGTGTCGCCATACTCACTAGTTCTCTGCAGATGTTGAAAATACTACCGGACAGGGAGAAGGTCGAATAGAGTTCTCGGTTCAATATACTCTATATTAGAATCCAGAAGTGAAGAATTATAGTAGACTCCAATTGTGACCAAATAATTGGAATAGCACGTGCCTTATTGACTTTCTTGTTTCAGCCGAACTTATATCGAAACAACAGTCATAAGCGAGACACCTATAACAAAACCAACACCGCCTCCGATCAAATCTGTCGCGATGCGTGCTGGTGTTGAGTGAACGATCCCGATATCAGTGAACAGTTTGTCCGCAACGAAGGTCACGGCAAACATGCAGGCAAGCACAATTGCGATACCCAGAGTATAGCTGAGAATGGTCACCATATATCTTTCTTTCATCTATTGGTAGAAAAACAATTCGGAAGAGATTATGTTTGACATTGATCGCAAACGTGATTGACCTCCATTTCACAAACGAATTGGTTGTGAAGTGTACGACGACTATCTCCTACTACATCCTACTTCTCCGGAATCCACCAGATAACAACCCGCGGACTCAACTTCCCACGCTCTACCTTCCCATCCTCATGTAACCCCTCAAGCCGTCGATGCGCGGACGGCCGCTCGATCTCAAGCGTATCGGCCACCCACCGAGCGGTCACTGCCGGAAACTCTGACTCGCGCATTGCCGTCAGAATATCGTCGTCAGCCGTTTCCTCTGTAAATTGACCACGAGTATCGTGCTCTCTCTCGTCTGTCATCGTAGCCGTCAGTTCATTTTCCACCATCTTAATCCCATACACTACGTAGTACCTCGGTAGCTTTATTGCCAAGTATCACATAGTACGTGGAAGGGAGAACAGTACCCTCGGACGTGTCGAAACACGCTAGTTCCAGAAGGATCCTTGTTGGGTTGAAGTATATTCGGAGCACACTCCCGAAAACCGTCAGTGAAAGTGGCTCATCAGCTGCTCTGCCGTTCGATATACTGTCTCTTGAAGAGAGACGAAACCACTTTCACTCTGGGTATGGCTCGCGATTATGGAGCTTCCAAGTGATTATGGTATATGGCCAAATCACCGGCAACAGTCACTGTCGAGGCGTTTGACGACACAGTTACGATCGACGATCGTTCACGAAATGTAATAGTACATCTCACTGATACCGGGATCGATCAGCGCCTCATTCGTGAAGCAGGAACGTACGTCGTCGGCACGGGTGGTAAACTCGTACTGGTGAGCATAATGGCCACGGGTGAATTTATGGAGCGACAGCGAGCGTACGCTCCGATCGCTCATCTTCCGACGTACAGTATACGCCAGGCAGAAGAATCATGCCGACAAAACGCCCTCAAGCTTGGGCGACAAGCGCTCGAACCGCTTGGCATCGACTACACAGCCGTTGGGATGGTTGGTCGCGAAACTGATCGCCTACTCACCGCTGCTCAGCAGTATGATTGTGGCCACCTCTTTCTCGTTGACCAACCGCAGTCGCTGCTTCATCGTCTTGTCGTTCGGAGCCTCGGTCGAGCGATCACGTGCAAGTTTGATGGGCTCGTCACTGTGCTGCAATCTAACTGCGACGATGAAATTTCTGGCAAGCGACGCTGGACGATAAGAGGATGATCTGCTTTGGTAGCCAATAGTATCGAGACGGCACAGAAACGCGCACAATGGGGTCAATTTTCCTTTGACGTCGATGCCCCCGGAATGGTCGACGTCACCAACGAGAGCCACGAGAACCCCGCAGCCCACCAGTACACCGTCTCCATCAACGACGTGACTCACGAACTGATGGCTTGCACGTGCCCGCATCACGTCCACCGCAATGCCTACTGCAAGCACATGACCGCCGTCGAAAACGCAATCGACGACGGGACGCTCGACACCTTCCCGTCCGAGGACGAAAATGCCGAATCAGAAGACTGCGATTGTGACGGCCTCAGTAGTTTCCCGTGCTGGTCATGTGTGCGAACGGGACGAAAAGAACTACCGAACTAACCCCGCTCGGCTCGTCTCTCGTTTGAGTCCACGATCATACCGTCGTTCATCCAAACGTCTATATGCCATCAGTTCCTGTGTATATACGAGCGCGGAGGTGCTGCGTGGAGCCTGTGTGACCATGCCCCGGAAGCCCGGAGGCGCAAGCCGATGGGCGTTGACGACGGACGTGGGCACAGGAAATGCACCTGTCTCTAAATTTCAGAGAGTTGCATCGCCAGCTCTTCATACCCGTTCTCGCGCACATACCGAATAATCGGTTGTAGCGATTGCTCAAACGAATATGGCTCTCCGCCACCCATGTAGCCTTCAAACCAGCAACGAACGCGTTGACTAACGGTATCTGCGCGACGCTGTTCAAGACATTCTGTCGTAACCCGATGTGATGAGTTCACCATCGAGTTGTATGCTTTGCCCCAGTAGTTGTGATACACTTCTTTCGAGATTGGTGCAGGTGGTTCTACAGTAACGCAATGACGGGGGTGTTCAATTGTGTGTGCGAGATGGCTGGCACACAGATCAGCAAGGAGGGCTGTCGGATAGTAGAGTTCAGATTGAATGCAGGTGGCAATCGGTGGTATGGTAGATGAGATCCCGCGAATGGCGTTACCAAATCGATTCGCTTTATCTTCGTTGCCATCGAGAATCACTATCGCTTCTGGTGTTTGCAGTTCTGTGACGAGAATTGCCGATTGGACGGCTTCTACTCGCTCCTGATCTGAGCCGTCATGTCCCAGATGAGCTGTTGCCTTCAATCGATGCCCATTAGCAACGATAGCGTTTTCAAAAAGGTCGATACTGTCTTCGTGGTTGAGATTGTGGGATTTGTCTCGGAACGGGAAGAAGGAGTGTCCATCAGCAGCGGTATACAGACTATCGAGAACCGCAATTTCGTCCGTTCGTTCTGCATACGCAGCAACTGTGACTGTAACGTTTCCTACGGTACTCGCATCGATCACAATGGATCGCTCGTAGGTCGACTCTTCTGCTCGAAATGGGCGCACAGCTTAGTTGTTTGTTTCCGCTAATCAGCTTTTCAGCCTTCCGTTTTCACTTCGCTGAACAGAGGTCAATTTCACCGCCATGCCGATCTCATTGCAACTCCCCGAACCAGCCCAATTACGATCCCCATTGCTATCTTATCCATCGCAATTCCAATACCGACTCGGGGGTGTGCACAAGTTCATAAATAACTGAATCGATAACGAGGACACACCTATCCGCAGCCCTTGAAGCTGACGAGACGGCACAGAAACGCGCACAGGCCGACCAATTTTCCTTCGACGTCGATGCCCCCGGAATGGTCGAAGTGACCAACGAGAGCCACGACAACCCCGCAGACCACCAGTACACAGTTGCCATCAACGACGTGACTGAGGAACTGATGGCCTGCACGTGCCCGCACCACGTCCACCGCAACGCCGTCTGCAAACACATGGCCGCCGTCGAAACCGCAACCGACGACGGGACGCTCGACGCCTTCTCCTCGGAGGACGACAACGATGCCGAACCCGAAGACTGTGACTGCGACGGTCTCGGTGGCTTCCCGTGTTGGCCGTGTGTGCGAACGGGACGGAAAGAACTACCGGATTAACCACCACTTCAGCTGTTTTTATCCGTGGTACCGCGATTGATGTTCTTGTTGCCTACGTTTCTTCTCATGTAGAATCTGTATCCCGTGTTCGTATTCACAGTTGCAGAAAAAGGAGGGGCTTTGAGTACTTTGCTCAAAACCATTCCCGTACCGATGGTATAATCTCTAGGGTTGCTAATCCCAGATAGAGGCCGAAAACAATGGCAGCAATCCCTGCCACGAGTCCAACAAGTGAGGTACCATACAAGGCAATGGTTACTCCAGTCCATACCAGAACTATAGCAACTCCAACTAAGAGGAGCGTCCCAACCATTCCTAAAATGGCATCTTCAACTGCTCTGTGAACCAACTCATAGAGCTCTTGTTCTTCAAGTTCATTTACTGCAGCAGTCTCTGATGAGTCCATGGTTTCAATGCTACAGTACGTTCGAAAAAATTTGCGACTCGGCAATTTCAAATCATAGGGCTGCGGGAACTACCCTGCCTAGTAGCAAGTTCTCCACTCAAAATATAGGCTGTGATTGCGCTGGTCTCGGTGACTTCCCGTGCTGGCCGTGCGTGCGAACAGGACGGAAGGAACTGCCGAACTAACCACTACTTCAGCTGTTTTTATCCATGTCTCGCCAAGTGACGGTCTCGAATCTCACCGCCCAGCGAACACTCGCTGAGAGTACGAAACACTGTACTGTAACTACGATTCCTCTAGACTCTCGACGACTCGCGACTGTAGAACGGCATTTATCGGAATCAGAAGTAACCAAGTGAGGATGGCCCACGTCGGATCGAAGATTGCAACGATAATCGAGAAGACAAACACCAGTGGAGACGCGAAAAATCGAGTTGCCTGAACTAACGCGGTGCGTGACGTAACACCCTCTTCGATGAGATCTTCACGTGAGGCGTAGCTCCAGAGGAGTGCAAGACTGAACCCAGTGAGCGCCAGCACACCCGCATAGAACATAATTCCGAACTGGCCGGGATAGGTGCTGAACAGACTCGTGGCGAACGGGACGAATGCGACCATAAGTAAGAAAAGGAGATTGAGCCAGATTACCCCACGAGTGTGCTGTTCGACATGAATGAATATACGGCGATGAAGTATCCAGTACAACCCGATTATCAAGAAGCTCAGCACATAGGCAAAGAATTCGTGCCACTCTTCAAGGAGTAGCTTGGGGAGTACCGAAACTGAACTGCCTGCGGGAACGGTTGGGACTGTAATCTCGAGCACTAACAATGTGATTGCGATTGCAATGACCCCATCACTTAGTGTTATGACCCGATCCGTCTCTTCCGCGGCTTGGCGAATGGAACGTCCCATGGCATACACTATGGCCTCGATCCAGAATCCAATTTCCCCTCAAAGCATACTCAGCGACAGGCAGGCGTCACGAAGTACGACCCGACAACAGAGGCAATCACGATTGCGTTGACCTGGACGGCTTACCAACAACACGGCTGGGAGCAATTCAGCGAAACTGTCCGCCATGAACTCATTCACGCGTGGCAGTACCACGAGTTCGGTGACGCGGATTACGGCGCAACGTTCACTCGCTGGACGGATCGCCTCGACACCTCGCGGCATTGCGAACGCTTCACCGCGCCAAAGTAGTGGCTCGTCTGCGAGGACTGCGGCGGACGGGTTGCCCGGTATCGACGCTCGAAGACGGTACGTAACCCTGACCAGTATCGCTGTAGCAAATGTGGTGGGTCAATTCACGTTGAGGAGGGCGATAATCACTGACCAAAAACGACTGATCGTTTTCTGGGAGTTGCCATAGAATGTCACCAGTGTTCGGATCACCACAGATAGCGACACCAACAGGAGCTACAGTTGGACGGGGGCTGTGGCTCCGAGCGGCCGGAGACAACGACTTCGGCAAAGCGAGAAGTATGGCTTCGGTAGAAGGAACGGTTCGTTCTTGTGAATCCGGTACGTCTTCTCCGCAGAAGCACTCAATTGGTCGAGTAAATAATGAACTCTGTCTTTTATGGATATATGTCTAAATTTTCCTCAGATTAAAAATTGAATGCGCAAGTCTTAACCGTGTGTTGGGTCTGTATTTAGTTGTAATGGCAAACGGTAAGGTTGATTTCTTCAACAACACTGGCGGCTACGGTTTTATCACGACGGACGACTCTGACGACGACGTATTCTTCCACATGGAGGACGTTGGCGGTGCTGACCTCGAAGAGGGACAGGAGATCGACTTCGAAATCGAACAGGCCCCCAAGGGCCCGCGCGCGACGAACGTCGTTCGCGCATAATACACGGTTCACGTAGTCGCCATCAGGCGACGCTGTGTGACTTTATTCCATTTTTCAGGTGAAGGATCACCCAAAGCAGTAGCCTTAGCAATACCGCATACATAGGTCAACAAGAAGGAACACTAGTGAGCAGCATCACGTCCTGTGTGCGCGCCGGGTACTCTAACACCCGGTACAGGTCTTCCAATCCATGGAAGACCACGAGTACAAACCCATCCGCAGCCCTTGAAGCTGACGAGACGGCACAGAACCGCGCACAGGCCGAACAGTTCTCCTTCGACGTCGATGCCCCCGGACAGATAGAAGTCACCAATGAGAGCCACGAGAATCCCGCAGACCACCAGTACACAGTCTCCATCGACAACGTGACGCACGAACTGATGGCTTGCACGTGCCCGCATCACGTCCATCGGAACGCCTTCTGCAAGCACATGGACGCCGTCGAAAACGCAACCGAAGAGGGAACGCTCACGGCGTTCCCGTCGGAAATTGTCCAAAATGATATTGTTGACGCTACTGTTGAGAATCTCATTCTCACTCGCTTACACCCGAAATATCCCTGCTCGTCATGCTGGTTCGGATTCTAATATGATCGTTTACTCTTCGTCGATTCCTTCACAAACGATCTCCCGGAGTTCTTCGAGTTTGTCGGGTCGATGTTCGGCGAGTACAGCGATATCCTTTGGAAGTCCCTCGGTAATTCGCTTACTCACCCGATAGACGGCCTGATCGCGCTGTTGGTTCGAGGGATCACTCTCATCGGTGATCTACTCGCGATCGGTTTCCGTCCGGTATACGCTATACAGTCGTCTGCTCGGCCAGACTGTCGACATCGTCTAAGTCATCAGCGACTAAGATCAACCGAAGTCGTGGACGACCGACATCGATTGGCACCTTCTCCGTCTCAATCAGACCACGATCCTCCAGTCGGGTTTTGATTCGCGAAAACGTCGCTTTACTTGCAACACCAGTATCCTCTCCCCACTTGCTGATATCATAGAGCAGCAGTTCATTGTTCGCGGCGACAACCAATGCAATTGCAACTTCGTCGAGTTCATCGTCTTCGCGGGGAACTGTGTCCATTGACTCAAGTATCATCATAAAGTCGTCTGCGACTTCATCACCGAAATCCTCCCTGAGTGTTTCTTGAACTCGTGAGAGAGGCGGCGTTCGCAAACCGAAGGCATCCCCCGCCTCCCAATCGCGCATAAACGTTGACTGTACCTTATCCACTAACTCTCCATCCGTCGAGTGGAGTCCTGTCACCCCGTCATCTAACGATACGATCGTTATGACCTGATTATCAGTAACAAGAAAGGAGCTTCGCGCAATGTCAGTCGTCGTTCGAAGTTCCAGTGTCTCTTGATCGATCAAATCTGAAATTTGACTTGCAAGGATAAAATCGTCGCTCGCAGACTTCAGCACATCAGGAGTAGCAAGCACCTGCAACTCGGGCAGTTTATCATCGAACGTCGATGCCGTCAACATCAATGTCCGAAAGACACCCGGGGCTGGATTCACAATGAGAACGGAATCTGCATCTTCGAAAAGAGCGGAGATCGTTTCATCAAGGTCTTGCTCAAGCATAGTAGCATCTGTGGGCATAGTAGTTCACACGGTAATCATTCTCTTTGTTCTATCCGCATTACTGATCGTAAGTGGATGCTAAAAATAGCGGATGGGATGGATTGTCATTATAAGCAACAATTGATAGAATTTTCTTAGGTAGTGTTTTAATTTGTTATGTCAATGGCTATTGTTTGCAACTCTGAATAATCACTGCCGGGGGATCTGTTTCTCGTATCGCCGTGAGAAGTCGTTGTACTGTTTGCTCCGACAGCGCAGTGGATGGCTCTTCTCAGGTACTGTGATAGTCTATATTTTGAGACAGCAATATACCGATTCTATTTACGTTGTTTCGACGTAACACAAACGGTTATAGGGGATATATCCAACAAGATTTTTCTCCTCGTTACGAAGTTGTAACCCATTGTCTCCTTCTCTTATATCGTGACATTCTATCTCCTTGTTATCGGTCGTTATGGCTACTAACTTTCCCATGGATTAAGAGGTGACTTCAAAACTAATGAAGGTTTCCAGCATGCAGTGCTTGCCTACACGATGGCTCATTTTCAGTTTCAATAGTTGAGACAGCTGTGAATATTGCTGAGTTCCATTAGTCCTTTCTCCATTGTCAAGCACCACATAACAATACTCGAAGCACCCAATAGGAAAAATCGCGAGCGTCGCACTCTACCAGTCAGGTCGTCATGTCCTGCGACGCTCGAGCATCGTCAACGAATAAACGCCCCGTCTGATGCCTGACGTCCCATGCGTGGTTCTACCGGCACGACCACGCACCATTTCACGAGAACGGGTTGCTTGTTGGTAGAAGCACCATCGACACCGTATTGATGGCGGCCACTCTATGGCCCCGGTGGTTCGATTCCACCTCCGTTCGTCGAAATCGTGGTTCACTTCGATCCATTGCCCGTGAAGACTGCGCTCCCTGTGAATACACCTATATCTGCAAACGCGTTTTGAAGCAGAAAGCCCCGTCCGCAGCGAAGCCGTCAATCTGAGCAGGGTGGGTAGTCTGCTAATACAATTTGATGAAGAGTACCGTCGTGATGCCTGTTTTTGGAATCGAGCATCTACTCTTCTGCTAAAGCGAGAAACGGTTTCGCTCGCTGTGTAGCCTTACAACACGAAACCGATTGCGTATCGGAATCGTACAAAATGTACCTCTTGTCTTCGAGTTTTGGAAGGTGTATCTGTGAAAGACGGACCATGTACTGCTCACGTGTTTCGTCAGTTACTACTTTTTCCTGTGTTTCCCGCTTTGCCAGTGCGGTCGCGAGTTCACTAAGGGAGGTGGTCTCCGCAGAAAATAGAAGATATCGAAGTACTTCCCGTCGTTGTCTCGAGCGAAGAATATCGAACAACACACTAAGTGATTCGTCTCCCGAGATCCAATCTCGGGACGATCGTATCAGCCATCCTGGTTCGTCCTGCTCGATCATTAGCTCGAAACGGGATCGGAGAGCCATGATAGTCGTCTCGTCGTGAGCTGATGCGTCGATCGAGAAGTATCCGATCCCCTTTGTCGTCACGATGTATTTTGAGACAGTCTCAACAAACGATAAGATTTCGTTTAGTGTAGCATGCTCGAAAAAAGGAGTGAGTGAATCTAATATGAATACTGTCCCTTCGGGCGCATCCTGTAGTGCGGATGCGATCTCCAATTGCACTGTTGTCAAGTCGTCAGGACGCTTTATCGGTCGCACGACGTTCTGTGTGCCTGTTTGTATCTTCGTAGAACGCATTGACTGCCCAACAGTAATCACTCGTGCGAATGACGGTATCGTGCCAATCTCGTTGTGCCATCCTTGGAGGAATGAATCTGTAGATCGGCCACATGTGACTGCAATAACGGAGTTTACACTCTCAGGAGAAATGAATTCAAATACTGGATTTCGTGCATCCGATTGGCTTGATGGTTGACCGACGAGAACGTTGCTCCCCTGACTGATCTGTATATTTGTGTAGCTTCTTTCCATTGTTTGCCCATTTATCCATAGCAGCTGTTTTTCTTCTAATACATCTTGATTAGCTTAGTCTATCCTTTGATTCACTATCTAGTTAACGTTAAAGAATATCACTTACATCGATACTAGATGACTTATTATATTTACTTAATGAATTAGGACGTTGGATTCTTATTCGTGAGCAGTTTTTAGCTCTACTCAGCCAGTATTAAGATTTTTGTAGTATTTATCTAAATATGTAGATTGAAAAGTCATCCCAAATTGTGCTTTTAGGTACTGGAGACCGTGAAAAATTGTCTAATACTCTAATCAAGACATAGGAAGTAGGCGCAGATTATCTCGCATCAACTGGCTCATACCGAAGGTACTACCCGTCGCTACAAGTTTTGATGAGAGAGAAAACACCCCAATCCTATCTGGCAGAGAATCCTCGAATGATCGGCGTCTTATTCATGATTCTTCTCCTTTTAGGAGAAACGGGAGCCGTTTCAGCGGGTGGAGTGGCAGTGTACGGACCGTAATCAAAAGGAAATTTCATCCCAGATGAGGTTACCGTCTTTTCTTACGGGTACTTGGTGCCAAAGGAGGTATTGCTGTATCATCTCAGTCGTCAAATGAAATGTTCGGAGTAATCCTGGCGTGAGGAAATATTGATCGTTCGGTTCGACATACGGATAGACCATCGTCCCGATTTTGCCCTCTCGTGAAGGATACGAATGGAGTGCTACATCAATCGGTTCGTCAGTGGCTTTGATCTCACAGATCATCGGGACTCCTTGCTCAACCTGTACTACATCCGTACTTCCATCACCGATTATGAGATAGTGACCGCCAACGATACTCTCTCCCTGAGTGATCGTAAGGGCTGCTCGGAGTGAAAATCCCAAATTGAGTAACCGTGCGACAGTGTATCCAATGTGGGCAGCACCATTATTTACAACGTCACTAAACGTTACGATCCCCCCGACAGCGCCAGCCTCAATAAGTGCGGCTCCCTGGTCGTACGATTGGCACGCGTTAAGCAAGAAGATCGGAACCGAGACCTCCGCCAGTGTTTTGGCATCGAGCCAGCCATCCTGACACCGGAATCCGTCATCGTCGATATGCCCGATATAGTGGAGAAAATCGACATTGGATTCGAGAACAAGGCGCAACTCAGACGTTGACAGGTCATTATAGGTGGTTGCGGTGAGAGCAAGGTCTTCACGAGATCGATACACCTCTTCTACGTTTTCGTGTGCTCCCATCTTTGGGTCGTTACAAACGACCGCGATCTCGATAGCATCGGTCGTGGGTTCCTGCTCCAGTTTGTTTTCGAATGCCTTCGGTATCGCCTTTGTCGCGTTTACCGGTATTCCGTCCGCGAACCACGCTTGTTCGAGTGAGTTGCTGGGTTCCACCCGGATAAACGACCGATCTTGGCCTGAGTTCCCTCTCGTTTCGAAGAAAGATTCCAAAAGGAACGATGGGATGCTATCGGCCGGAACAGGCGACCCACGAGCAGTTCGGATAAGTCCGATATCGTGAAGAACGAACGGGATTGCGGAAACTCGGTGAGGAGTTGGTGAAATATGTGCAGTGAGCGGCCATCGTGGCACGAAGGGCTCGACCTTCTCAAATGAGATTGATAAATATTCCGGGAGTTGCTCGGCGATCGATCTGTCATACAATTCCTCGAAATCTAACTTAAGATCGACTTGCTCGCGTTCGTACAAGTCTATTTGATAGTATCCATGAGTCCGTGTGAGACAATCAAGGAAGAAGATTTGTTTGAGAAGCCGTTCTATCTCCTGCTCAAGCGGGAGATCGTTGAGAAGATGTTCGAACTCTTCTGTAACTAGACGAGGTTCATCGCCCGGAACGAATTCGGCTCCGAGATAGTACGCCAGTGGTGCAGCAGTGTATATGTTCTCCAATGATGGTGGTAACTCGAGTCGGATGCCAGTTTCCGGCTGGGCTATTTCATCAGGGATGTGTAGTTTGTCACCATATTCAATCATTGGAGGATGACCTCTGAGCGTTGGATACGACCGCTCACACGTCGTGGTTTTTAACGCCGACGAGAGTGTGGATAGGGCTGCCATCATATCCTCTGGCTCCTCCGTCGTAGTCACTGTCACAGATGGATGACGATGATATGAGCGAGCACCAATGTATACAGTAGGGGACTCAAATTCAAAGACCACGTTATTAATGTCTGCTGTAACCGAGAGTGGGCCGTTGACTCGGAGGTAGACTTTGATCGGTGCATTAAGCTCGATAGTGTATGTACCGGGACCGAAATCTTCGTCGACAGCAGAACCAACTTCGAGAAGAGATTTACCTGTTGTATCGCGGACAAAAACATCAACTCGGTTATCGAGAGTCACCGTATTCGTTGAAATTCGGATTGCCCGATCAACAGGAAAGTAAAACTGAGATTCATCGGCAGGTATTGGAGTGACTGACGTCGCTGTATCGAAATCGTATCGTCGGTTCTCCGTGGTATCGATGATCGCTAGTCCGGATTCAGCACGTAGTTTAAAGTCGATCACTGTAGTGGACTCTTTTTGGCTATCCTTCGTGGAAGGGTTACTCGAATGTATGCCACACGATGAGCAAAAATCTATCGTGAACACTGTACTGAGAGATTCAGCTAGTGACGGACGAATCTCACAAAGGAGACGATAAATCCGAATACACCCAGTAACAGGAATGGGACACCAACCGTAGATGATTCAGCACCCGTCTCTGGAGAGAGTATGTAATAGACGCCGCTGTCGCCATTGCAACATTCATTACAGCAATCCCGATTCGAGTCATCGCGTATCTTCGGACTCAATCGGCAACTCAACGATAGCAGATGTAGTAACAGGTATGCCTGGCCCACAAACCAGTATGATCACTTATTCTTCGTTGACTTCCTCACAAACGATCTCCCGGAGTTCTTCGAGTTTGTCGGGTCGATGCTCGGCAAGCACAGCAATGTCTTTCGGGAGTTCCTCGGTAATTCGCTTACTCACCCGATAAACGGCCTGATCTCGTTGTTGGTTCGAGGGGTCATTCTCACCACTAATATGCTCTCGATCGGTCTCCGTCATGATCGCTCGATATCGACTCATTGCCAGCGATTTCTGACTCAACATAGTTCAATCTATGCACCTCTGCCTACTTCAATTCTATGCACTAATACAAAGTCGGTAGCTTTACTATGCATTAATGCATAGTTTAGCGTAGGAAGAACGGTGCCCTTGGGCGTGTGTAGAAACGCGCCGGGTGCTCTAACACCCGGCACCGGTCTTCCGTGATGACGCCAAGAAGACCATGTCAACGAAATCGCCTAGTGAACTTGAAGCTGACGAGACGGCACAGAAACGCGCACAGGCCGAACAATTCGCCTTCGAAATGCCCCCGGACTCATTGAAGTGACCAATGAGAGCTACGACAACCCCGCAGACCACCAGTACACCGTCTCCATCGACGTGACTGAGGAACTGATGGCCTGCACGTGTCCGCATCACGTCCACCGCAACGCCGTCTGCAAACACATGGCCGCCGTCGAAAATGCAACCGATGACGGTACACTCGATGCCTTCCCATCGAAGGATAGTGAAGACGAGACCGAACCAGAAGAGTGCGACTGTGACGGCCTCGGTGGCTTCCCGTGCTGGTCATGCGTGCGAACGGGGCGGAAGGAACTGCCGAACTGATCCACGCTTTAGCCCTTTTATCTCTCGGCTGTCACCAACTAGCGAACGTTCTCGATGAGGTTTGATAATCTGCTTGAATGACTCTCTGTCATCTCTGGTTCTGTTGCATATCGCCTCCACAGCTACTCTAAACTGGTCTCAAGGGCGAGTTCCCCGCGTCACCGGACGCGGGGGTGAAGCCCGACACTCTGCTTATTGTTACACTTGTACATCGACACTCATCTATTCTCGATTATTCAAGAACACACAAACATATATGAGACTGCGCTCCGAATACTGTAGCAAGGTGAAGAAGATGGCTACCCCACCACAGGACGGTGTCACGTCATGGAGCGAGACGATGAGTGCACGTGAGCGTATTCGCTCGGTAGTTGAAACGCTTCGTGAGCCTCAGTCGATTAACTGGATAAGCGAGCAAGCCGATGCAGCTTGGAGCACGACGAACCAAGAGCTACAGGACCTCGTTGACCAGGATCGTTTGCGGCGCGTTGAGGTTGGTGACACCACGCTTTATCAACCGGACTATACTCGGCTACTCTTCGACGAGATCCGCACCCTGATCGAAGAGAACGCTCGCGAGGAACTCCGTAGCGAACTAACAGCGATCACCGAGGAAATTGAGGCGTGGCAGGAAATGTATGCAGTTGAGACATGGGAGGAACTCGAACAGTCACTCGCGGATAGCGACCTATCGAGTGCCGAGCTCCGCGAACGACGCGATGTGATTGCGTTCTGGCGCGAAAACGAGCAAGACCGCCAACTCATCAAGCACGCACTGGAGCTCTATTCAGATGTTGAAACGGCTCGCGAACAGATGACTGACGCAGTTGATCGAGCGACAAGCTAATTTCTTTCTCTGTCTCATCCATGATCTTCCTCGCTAATCGTGACCGGTACACCCAACGTACACTCCTCAGAGAAACTCATAACCGCCTTTCAAAACAAGCTGGCTGCGAAGATATCCAATATCGGCCATCTGGTCGTCGTCCTCGGTACGTAATCGCAGATATTGATACAGCGGTGTTCCTTGGTGAATCCTACGAAGTTGAGAACGCACGGCTGGAACTTCGCTTTTGGTATCCAGTCGGTGTCGACCATGAGTACTATCGAATCAACTGGATAGAACCAACACGCAACCTCATGATTGGATTCCATCAGGATGCAGATCACCCTGATTTGGGTCCATGCCACATTCAACTCAATTTCGAAGAGGCAGCGGTTGATCGGCATGAGGCTGCGTTTCTTGATGCACATCCTCTTACTGTCCTCGATAACCGACTCCAGCAACTCCCGACTGCATTAGAATCGACCCACTGGCAGGATAGCCAACCATCACTCCCTGACTGGCCAATGTGAGCTACTCGGTTCGCGTTGAGGAGAGTAGCAAGCAGTAACCATATGTCGGCATTCTCACAACGAATAGTGACATTGGTGTACTAGTAATGTCCTGACAGTCAATGTTTACTCGAGAGATTGGTGGAATAGTGGCTGGAGCAGCTACTTAGTAGTATCTTTAGACCAAGGTAGTTGGTGGAGGAGTGTTTAGCCTAAGCTGAGATGACTACTGACATCGCTCAATGTCCTGAATGTGGATGGACTGGAAATGCAACGAATTGTACGACTGATGGGAAAAAACAGCAATGTCCCGTCTGCCAGTACTCGATTCGACGTAGTTGAACGTCTTGTCGTTCTTATGTGACTCGGCGTCGTCTCTGTTCGTTCTGACGAGACGTCACAGAAACGCGCACAGGCCGACCAATTTTCCTTCGACGTCGATGCCCCCGGACTCATCGGTGTCACCAACGAAAGCCACGAGAACCCCGCAGCCCACCACTCTGTAGTCTCCATCGACGACGTGACCGAGGACCTGATGGCTTGCACCTGTCCGCACCACGTCCACCGCAATGCCTACTGCAAACACATGGCCGCCGTCGAACATGCAACTGACGACGGGACGCTTGAGACGTTCCTATCGGAGGACGACAACGAGACCGAACCCGAAGACTGTGGCTGCGATGGCCTCGGTGGCTTCCCGTGCTGGCCGTGCGTACGAACGGGACGAAAAGAACTGCCGAACTAACCGCCGCGTCAGTCTTTTTTCTCCATAGCACGCCAATTGATGGTCTCGGAGATCACCGACCAGCCAATGCTCGTGGAACGTGGGGATACAGAACCAACGAACGCGACTTCTCCCTTCAAGAAAAAGTATATCACATACCTATTTAATATAAATGCTGAAATAGAAGAGTTAGTCTGCTTCTTTCCACGTGTCTGATGCTTTTCCATGGAACTCGCCTTTCGCTTTCCGCTCACGTGGCCAGAACGTCAGCACAAATAAAACTACATAAAAAACTCCGACGATACTGACGACAACTTCACCGGGGATCCCAGGGATTGTTGCTGTTTCATTCCAGGTCTCATCAGGCACAAAGATGGTGATACGGAAGAGCCAGGCGAGACCAAGCAGTACCAACAATGGCAGATAAATCCGTTTAAGCCGGCGGGCTAGTGTTTCTACATATGATACTTTATACGTGGGATGTTTTAGATCGTGAGCGATCTCTTCGCGCCAATTGGAGAGTGGTACCTCCTCCGGGTCAAATGCGTTCGCAAGGACGTTTTCTTCGATCAGACGGACCCGTGCCCGATAGGCATCGTACATACGATATCGGCGGACATCAAAAATCAGAAACATTGTGAGAGCAACCATTCCAATCAGAAGCAAGTAAGAACCTCTGCTTTCGAATGATAACGCAAGAATCGCTGTCACAACCGCAATCGCCCAATCAACAGTCAAATCGAGTCGGCCAAGAAAGGTTGCTGACTGAGACATTTCGCCACGATAGTACTGCTGGAGCAGCGAAAGCAGCTCAGAGCGATCGTATGCAGCTTTTTCAGCCACCTCGCGTTCCTCTTCCCCCTCTGGTTTGAACTCGTCTGTTTCTTCCCCCATAACGTCCGTCTAGAAGCTATTCACTGGCTTTACCTGCGTTACCAGAACCCAAATATATGAACCTAATCATAGTGTCCTTGCTGTATTCATCTATCTTCTATGCTCCCGACTCACCGAGTTACTCCCTCACTTTCTCCTCTGGAATGATACACATTCTACTGTCTATTGGTGCTGGTTCTCGGTCTTGGCAAGACGTTTAACTACTTGGATATCTTATATACTATCTATGGCAATCATAGAACTCGCAATCGCGTTTTTCGTCCTCGCAATCATCGCCGGTGTCCTCGGAGCGAGAGGTGTTGCTGGCTTGTCGATGGAGGTGGCAAAATGGCTCGTGATCGTTTTTATTGTTCTTGCAATTTTATCATTTTTACTATAGAAATTGGGAAATTTATAAAACATATATCTGATGATATTATCCTACGTTGTTGAATATGGTCTTCTTCATGATGGGGATTTCCGAATGAAGCTAATATGATAAAAGATCGAAGAGTATGCTGATGTGTGCCCAAAACGCTACTCAATGGGAGTACCGCAGTCTTAGACCCCCACGTGAAGAGACACAAAAAGAAGCGAGTGATCCAACAGACAAACTCAACGAACTGGGTGCTGATGGATGGGAGTTTGTCAGTACAATTGAGTACGAGGGCGGTGGCACGAAGTACCTCGTTTTGAAACGACCCGTAGAAAACGAACTGGAGGACTGAATGAGTACCAACGAAAGCGACATCGGGACTGCGAATACGATGCGAGGACGGTCCGAAGAGAGCCGACTCAAAATGTGGGTTCTCTTTCGGATGAATCGATTTCTCCTGACTGGATTGCTTGCCCTTCTTGTCTTGCTCTCATTTCTCGTCTTCAGTCTCACGCTCGACCCGTCGCTACCAAGCGAGATCAAATCGACAGACACGATTGAGACGATCTTTTCTGCAATGATTGGTGTCATTGTCACCGGAACAACACTCGTCGTCACTATCAGCCAACTTGTTCTCTCCCAGGAAAATGGCCCATTGGGTGATCAACGAAAACGAATGAGTGATGCGATGGACTTTCGCACCTACACCAAAGACTTGTTCAACTCTGTTGTTCCAGCTGATCCCTCGGCATTCCTTGGAGAACTCGTGAATGAAACTGAACGGCGAGCAGAGGTTCTTGATCGCCTTGTCGACGAAAGCGACGATGAAGAACTAATCCAGCAGGTTTCCGAATTCGTCGACAGTCTGCATGGAAACGCCAAAGAAGTCCAGGACGAGCTCGAAGGATCCCAGTTTGGGACGTTTGATGTCCTATTTTCGGCGTTAAATTTCAATTATGGATGGAAGATCTACCAAGTCGAACGAATGGTTGACGAGTTTTCTGATTCGCTGACTGACGACCAACAAATGGCCTTCGATGATCTAGAGACAGCGTTGGCCATGTTTGGACCAGCCCGAGAGCACATTAAGACGCTATACTTCCAGTGGGCGCTTGTTGATCTCTCTCAATATATTCTCTACGCGGCTGTTCCAGCACTCATCGTAGCTGGCGGCATGCTGACTTTCGTTGGGTCTGAGACGTTCAGTGGTACATTCCTTGCAATTCCCACTATCACATGGGTTGTGAGTGGAGCGTTTACTGTGACACTCATTCCCTTCCTCTTGTTTACTTCCTACATCCTTCGCATTGCACCCGTTGCCAAGCGAACGCTTGCGATTGGCCCGCTTATCCTCCGAGAATCTCAACGGTAATAGCCTTGGCCACAGTACACCATCTCCATCGCAACGTGACCGAGGAACTGATGGCCTGCACGTGCCCGCACCACGTCCATCGCAATGCTTACTGCAAACACATGGCCGCCGTCGAACACGCAACCGACGACGGGGCGCTCGAGGCCTTCCCTTCGGAGGGCGAAAACGAGACCGAACCAGACGACTGCGACTGTGATGGCCTCGGTGACTTCCCGTGCTGGCCGTGCGTGAGAACGGGACGAAAAGAACTGCCGAACTAACCCACCACTTCAGCTGTTTTTATCCATGGCACGCCAATTGACGTTCTCGGAGATTACTGACTAGCGAACGCTCACAGAAAGCGCGGATGCACGACTAACAGATACGACGTAATTCTGACGACGAAGACAGTACTACATGATGTCGTCAAGTACAGACAGTGCGTGACCGAGATCATCCACTGTGTGTTGCAAGTCTTGGGAGGCCAACGCCAACTACGAGCAGTACGAAAAACGAGATCATGAAGGCCGTATCTTGAGCGATGCCATTTGATTTCAGTAAGAATTCGACTGCGTATGCTGCGGGGAGGGCTACGACGACAAAGGCGATTGTTATCCAATTTTCACGGCTTACCATCGATATTTTTGGATAAACACCCCATTCAGAAATAATTTGTGAGTAGTAACGATCACGCCGCAGAGCTGTTTCTTGCCGATTCTACTCAAAGCAATTGCGGAGTAATAAGATTGCAGCAAAACTTCCTGGTAGTACTACGAATTCGGCGACGCAGATCACGGCACAACGTTAACCCGATGGACGGATACGTTCGACACCTCACAGTACTGTAAACGGTTCATTTCGCCGAACTGGTAGGTGATTTGTGAGGAGAGCAATGGACAATCTCCGCGATAGAGAATTAGACACGAGGAAGATTATTGCGAAGTATTGCTTCTTGTCCGAGTCATTTCTATCGTGTTTGCATCGGAATTCAGATGGAGTTTGGTTAGTAGCCAATACTAACTTCAGACACCCACGGTGAAACTTCTCACCTACAATAGCCAACCAGAACTCGTTAGAAGCCTCAGGAGAGATTTGAACTCTCGACCGACTCCTTACAAAGGAGTTGCTCTGCCAGCCTGAGCTACCAAGGCACTCTGATATCACTACGCACCCGACAAAGGCCTTTTTCTTTCGAGTTTGTAGTAGGGACGATGGTACCGATCACCTATCGGTAGAAGAGATGGCTCGAAACTCCTGATCTCTATCGCCACTGGGAAAACTCTTTGACCCAATACCAACAAAAGACAGCTTGTGTCCCCCGATAACTCCCCGGCTAAGATCGAGGATCTCTCCTTTCTCAATCCGGAGGACATCAAGCTCCAAAACACGCATTTCCTAGAACAGGATGGGATGGAGTATCGCGTTGGACAAGGACTTCTTGATCATCGACTTCGGCATGATATCTGGGTCGTGAGAAATGGGAATATCAAAAAACTCCTGCAACGATTTCCATACGACGAACCACTCCACGACCAATGCGCTCTGTGGATGCAAGCGTTCGTCGGTAAGCACTTTTTCCCGGATGCGAACCACCGAACAGGTGTCGTTATCCTTCGTGAGATTATGGCCGAGAACGATCTTCCTCCTGGCGACTGGGATCCAGAACGAACTCGCCAAGTGAGAGACGAATCTCACACTGTTCGAGGTGAACTACCGACAATTACTCTTGCAGACATCTATCAGAGAGATCCTCTCTATGACGTCTGGCGGCGCTATTTTGACGATGTATTAGAATACGCGAATAAGTAGTTATTCGTCGTCGTCAGCGTCAGCGAGCGCTGCATACAGTGCAGAGTTTTCTCGGACGTCCTTGTTCATCCGACGCTGCGCATCCTCATTCACGGGCATACGCCGTACTACGAGATAGTGCCATATTAGACTTTGTGGTCTAAGACATGATGGATCTATCAGCAGTGACTCCACTACATCCGGGTTGATGATCGTTCTCATGTGAAGCACGCTAATATACTCACTACTCTTCTGAAATCCACCAGATAACAACGCGTGGACTCAATTTCCCCTGTTCCAACGCACCGCGTTCATGAAGCTCCTCGAGTCGCTGATGCACTGGCCGTCGTTCCATTGCAACTGTATCTGCAAGTGACCGCTCAGTGGGTGCTGGAAACTCGGACGCCCGAACCACTTGAACAATATTGTCATTAGTGATTCGAATCAGTGTCCTTTCCAACCTTTTTGCCACTGCTCTTTTGTAGTATTATACCGTCTGGACGCTTGTATGACTGATTTGATTGTCAAAGCCGCAATGAAAGAACAGCTCGAAGGACAAAATGTGGCGAGTGACTTCTACGATGCACTCGATGAGGAAGTCGCAGAAGTCCTCGACAACGCTGCTCGTCGAGCCGAAGAAAACGATCGCAAAACTGTCCAAGCGCGCGATTTGTAGTTGCTCATCGCTTCAGCGTAGTATCACTAGTTTTTGTTCGTCGCTACACAGAACTCATTTCTCTAACGACGGACCGCTACTCTGGTTGAATTCAGATCACCTGACACGCCTCGGGCTTCTTCTTTCGAATTTCGCCGTTTTCATGGAGTCGAGTGAGAACGTAATAGGCCGACCGTTGGGACCAATCGAATTTGTCCGCGATCTCGCTCACCATGGAGGATTCGAGTGGTTTCATGACCTTGAACACATCCGTTAGCTTCCGTCCCTGAATAAATCCGCCTCTTTCTTGCTTCGATCCCGTTCGTTCTTTTAGATTCAGATCGTGCCTGGTTAGTATTGTATACTAATACCGAGCTCGCCCAATCTTGACTGCCTTTTTGATCTTCTCAATTCGTCTGGCGTACCACTGGCCCAACAAGCAGAGATAACCCAGCAATCACCAGACAAAGCGTACCAGCAAATAGAAGAAGAGAGCCAGTGTGTCCATTACACCCGTCGTACCAATACACGGTCATCGTTTGCAAATTGACTCCTGTAATCTCGGCTCGACTGAATTCAATGCCTAAAAAATCGGGGTTAAAACCATCACATCCCACTATCGTACTACTAGTAAAAAACGTCAGAGGCATCAGTCCGATTCCGAGGGGGACAAGCAAGAGACCGATGAGACGCCTCATGAGGTTTGGCATACATACGATACTCTTGTCCATAGTAAAGCATTAGTGGAGACTCAAAAATAATTCTACTATTCCCTTGGAATCCACCAGATCACAACTCGCGGACTCAACTTCCCGCGCTCGACCTCTCCATCCTCATGCAACGCTTCAAGCCGTCGATGTGCGGACGGCCGCTTAATATCGAGCGTATCTGCCACCCACCGGGCGGTCACAGCCGGAAACTCTGACTCGCGCATTGCCGTCAGAATATCGTCGTCAGCCGTTTCTTCTGCAAATTGACCACTAGTATTGCGCTCTCTCTCGTCTGTCATCGTAACCATCAGTTCACTATCCACCATCTTAAATCCACACACTACGTAGTACATCGGTGAATTTAATTGCACGTACTATATAGTACTTGGTAAGGAAGAACGGTGCCCTCGGGTGTGTGTAGAAACGCGCCGGGTGCTCTAACACCCGGCACCGGTCTTCCGTGATGACGCCAAGAAGACCATGTCAACGAAATCGCCTAGTGAACTTGAAGCTGACGAGACGGCACAGAAACGCATACAGGCCGAACAAATTCTCCTTCGACGTCGATGCCCCGGACTCATTAACGTCACCAACGAGAGCCACGAGAACCCCACAGCCCACCAGTACACCGTCTCCATCGACGACGGGACCAACGAACTGATGGCTTGCACGTGTCCGCATCACGTCCACCGCAATGCCTACTGCAAACACATGGCTGCCGTCGAGAACGCAACCGACGACGGGATGCTCGACGCCTTCCCGTCAAAGGACAGCGAAGACGATGCCAAACCCGACAACTGTGACTGCGCTGGTCTCGGTGACTTCCCGTGTTTGCCGAGTGTGAGAACGGGACGGAAGGAACTACCGGACTAAATCCGTTTTTCCATCGTCGACTCCAGGGACCATGGGCACAAACCAATCCACAGCCTCTGAAGTTGACGAGACGGCAATGTCGAAGGAGTATCTATTTAAATCCGTGAACAGGTTCACACATAAATTCGAGATATCCCCCACATCAGTACAGCTATGCCCACACTGGCACGATAGGAGCAAGGTAAGTAATGGACGTCAACTCATCCGAAACCCGAACAAGAGGAAAATCCGCTAATGACTGAACTAACAACCAATAATCATCAATATGATTTCTATCTTGTTGATGTTTTCACAAACGAACCTCTTACTGGGAATCCACTCGCAGTTGTGGCGGATGCCAACCAGCTCGACGAGGTCGGCATGCAACGCATTGCTCGTGAGTTTAACCAATCAGAAACCACGTTCCTCCTTTCGCCGACACAACCAGAAGCGGATTGGCGGCTACGATCGTTTACGCCCACTGGTGCGGAGGTTGTAGGAGCAGGTCACAATGCACTGGGTGCCTGGTGGTGGTTAGCAGAAGCTGGCCAGTTAGCATTCGATACGCCCCAGACAATATTTTCACAGGAAATCGGCGGTCGCGTACTTCCCGTTGAAATCAACTCTACCGGTGGAGACCCCACGACAATCGGAATGAAACAGGCACCACCATCGTTCGGCGCAATACACCAAAACCTCTCTGAGTTGGCGACTGCCCTTGGGCTTGAGGAGGATGTGTTTAACGTGGATCGCCTTCCAGCACAAGTCGTTTCGACAGGTGCCTCACATTTACTGGTCCCAATTCGGACTCGAGAAGCAATCGAACGTGCAGATCCAGACAGTGAACGCCTTGCATCCATTCTCCAGACAGTGGATGGTCAGGGCTGCTACTTGTTCTGTTTAGATCCGCTCGACTCTACTGCGACCGCCCACACTCGATTCTTCAATCCGACAGTTGGAATCCGGGAAGATCCAGCCACGGGAAGTGCCGCAGGTCCTCTCGCCGCCTATCTTACAGCACATGATATCATCGACGACACGATACCTATACTTATCGAGCAGGGCCACGCGATAGATCGACCGAGCCAGATCGAAGTACGTATCGACGGCGATCACGTTCATGTCTCCGGAAGGGCCGTTGTGGTTGCCGCAGGCACTCTCTGGCTGTAGTTCGTATCAACGACACTTTGTGGAGGGACGAAACAAATTCGAGAATCACATCCGGACACTCGAAACACTCATTGACCAGAAAGGGGAGTGGCAGAGCCAATCAGACGAGAGTGTGTATACTAAACTCACTCGACTGGCTCTTTCCGTTCGGGGAAATCGAGCAGGCCGAGGGCTTGAACGACGATTACCTCCAGTTCATTGAAGAGATGGGTGCCATGGCCATGGGATCGACGACCTACGAGTAGATCGTCCCTCACGATCTATCTTCCGTCCATACGCCTATTGTACTCGTCGTACGCACGTTTCAATTCCGTCGTAAGTGCTCGACACTTGAGCAATATGAACCCCAAAAAGATCACGCAGAACCCGATCATGGTAGTGGGCTCGACTGTTTCTCCCAGCACAAGCCATTCGAAGAGTACCGCGAACAGCGGCAGGACGTAATCGAGAAATCCCATCTCGACCGGTCCAATTCGCGTGAGCAGCGAAAAATACAATAGATAGCCGATCGCTCCGGCTACGACGCCCAGGTACACGACAGCAGCAATCAATTCTGGGGTAATGACGATCTTGCTCACCATCTCGCCCGGCAACATCAGATTCGTTCCGTGGTGTATCACGGCGCCGATCGCTGCCATCCACGCCTGGGTGGCAACGAGTGGAAGTGTCGGCGTTAGATTGTAGGTAAGTACCGCACCGAGCGCGAACGAGATTGCCGCCGCCAGCACCAGTCCGACACCGAGGAGTTCGCTAGTGAACAGATCGGATGGGTTCGGGTCGGCGATAACGACGACGCCCACGAAGCCGAGGGCGACGCCGATCACACCGTGCGGAGAGAGACGCTCGTCCGGAACGAATACCCTCGTCAACGCCGGCGTGATGACAGGGATCAAGCCCAGCAGGACAGCGGTCATGCTCCCGGTGACGTACTGTTGACCAGCGAATACGAGAGCGTAATGACTACCCATAAAGAACGTCCCGCCGATGAGAACATACAACAAATCATTGGCAGTATGGAATCGCCAGCGCGATCCAGTCGCGAGCACGTACCCGAAAAGGACGAGTGTCGCGAGATCGAAACGGAGCGCGGCCAGTAGCGTTGGTGAAACGTATTTTAGTCCCACTTCCGCCGCTATGTAACCTCCTCCCCAGAGCGCCGCGAGCAAGAGGAATATCGCTGCTGTTCGGTACCGGCTCATCCAAATCATCGAATCACTCGCTGGAATATACGAACCTGACTCTGAGATCAGATCAGTTTCGTCCGGCTGTCGTCCCTCCCCCAAGCCCGCAGTGCTGACACCGGCCTCGTCTGCGATAGTAGTACGCGAGCGTCGCCGCACCCAATGTAGCTCCCCAGATAGGCCACAACAGTACTGGTCCAACGGCTGCCCAGCCGTTAGTGAGCGTGAAGAATGACGTGCCGAGCACCGTCTTCCGTACGAACATCAAACCAGCAGTGATCACCAAGACGGAAACCAGTGAGGCGGGAACGACCGCCAACCAGATGGGGACTCGCTTTCCACCCAAGAGTGGGAGCCAGCGGGGGAAGACCTCGCCCCATGGCTGGATGAGCCCGAGCGTGAGAATCACGCCGCCAACTGCCACCGTGCTAAGGGCGACTCCTGACCAGAGCTCCCCACTGGCCTGGCCCGTGTGAAGAATTTGCTCGGAGATGCCTAATGGGATGCCTAGTTCCCATGCCAACCGTGTTGTGGCATACACGAGGGGCACAATGACGGCGACGGCAGTAGCCCATCTACCCCACCGTGCTGCCGCGCCTGGCGTCGTCCATCCGATGGCAGTGTCGGTGCGGCCGCAATTCCCGCAGGCGTCTCTGCTCTGGCGCTGGTAGGCGACGGCCGCTGCGGCCCACAAGAATCCACCGCTAATGAGGATAAACTGGTTCACTACTGGCCAAGGAATGGCGTCAAAGAAGTTCTCTGACGGCCAACCGAAGGGCGCACCGATCAGCACAAGAGGTACGAGAGCCGTGGCGAGAAGTCCGCGGGCGTCCGGCACTACTAGCAATAGCACGGCTCCGAAGCTCCATGCGATGGCGAGCAACACTGTTCGCGGGAATCCACGCCCCCACGTCCGGGCCATAACTAGTGCTACTACTGTACCTGCCAGCCCGAGGACCGTAATCACTGGCGCACCGGTCCCAACCTGTACACCCGCAAGGATCGACAACGCAGCCCCTTCCGGGTCATTTTCAGTCCCGAACGGGAAACCCACACCCCCGAGCGCCCAGTATAGCCCAAGCACACCATACATCAGCGACCAGGCGCCCGCCACATACCCGATCCACCCCGGCCACCGCTGCCACCAGTGAGACACTTCCCGCGGCACACCAAACCTCGTGAAGACGTTTTGTTGCATTTCAGCCGTCTGACTCGTGCTGTCTTCCGATGTATGATTTACGCTTTTCAGCCCCACCCAGATAATGACGATTCCCACAAACAACGTTATCGTACCGATGACCGTCCACTGCATTGATCTTCCAGTGATCGGTTCGCAATCTGTAGCGCACAAAATGGGATCTATCTGGACGATTCCAAGTCCTTGAACTGACCAAAATATCCCGAGTAGCGCCACGATGGCGCCGAAGATCGTCAACACGATTGCTTTCGCGTTCATGCTTCAGTAAGACCCCCGAAATCGATCAGCACCTGAGGATTTCCCGGCAGTCAGTAGGTTTCTCTCCGTCTGGTTCGCGGTACCTCTTTCCGTTTTTCTACTTGGCATGCGTTGGTGATATAGACACTCTATGGAAGCTTGCGAATAGCGCCATCCATCTGAGGTGGGTTTAAATATACATGCCCCATACTCTCTCCGATACGCCATTCCGTGAGACGTAGCTCAATCAACTTGGCACTAGTCTGAGTAACCGACTACAGTTGTCCTGGGCACTATGAACACAAATAAAGAATTACAGTATGAGATATATTACAATTGTCATTGCTCAGACCGACAATGAATGCTGTACTGACGGTGAATACGCCACCGATCCAGCGGTAGAGGGGAAAGCAATTCACTACATCAACCTCTTAGAAGACGGAACCGGCGTCGCATTGTACCAACTCCGTGGTGACCTCGAACAGAACGTGAAAGCACTGGAGGCGGATCCAGAGGTGCTATCTGTCGAACGGTCTGAGGCATCGGACGGGCTTGTCTACATCCACTTTCGAGCAAATGCCCTCATGACCGATCTTCTCGGTATTTTCCGACGGTACGAGATTGTTGTGGACTGGCCGATGGAATACACCGATTCGGGTGGGCTTCGGGTAACCATGCTTGGAGACGACAAGAAGATCAGAGAAGCAATCGCGGAAATTCCCGATGGGATACAGATTTTGCTCGAAGGGATCGGCGAGTATCACTCAGATATGCGTCAGCTCACGTCGCTGCTAACGGATCGCCAACAAGAACTGTTAGAATTGGCGATAGAAGAGGGCTATTACGAGATGCCACGGCGTGCGACTCTTAGTGACCTTGCGGAGCAAGTGGATATCACGTCAGGGACGGTTGGTGAGCATCTACGGAAAATCGAATCGAAGGTCATTATGAGACTCGTTTGATATCATGACTGTCCAATAGATTTCGGAGGTGGTGACGCATGATTAATTTGTGTAGCCACTTCTATTCGATTCGTGGTACAGCCGCTGGCTACTTGGCCTATATCAGCATGAATCAGGTCCTTTACTCGCTAACCTCAATCATCCGTAGCCCTTGAAGCTGACGAGACGGTACAGAAACGCGCACAGGCCGAACAATTCGCCTTCGAAATGCCCCCGGACTCATTGAAGTGACCAATGAGAGCCACGAGAAGCCCGCAGACCATCAATACGTGGTCTCCATCGACGACGTGACCGAAGAGCTGATGGCCTGCACCTGCCCGCATCACGTCCACCGCAATGCCTACTGCAAACACATGGCTGCCGTCGAGAACGCAATCGACGACGGAACGCTTGAGGCATTCCCGTCCGAGGATGAAGACGAGCGTCTCAGTGGCCCGTACACTGGCTACGACAAGTACGGCAACGTCGATCACAAATACTGGCAGTGTGAAAACTGTGGCGCGGAAGCCATCCGGAAGGGCGCTCTCACCGACTGCTGCTAATCCACTCATTTCTTCTATTTATGTCACGCCAAACAACGCTGGCCGATGGTGTCCAGCGAACGCTCACCGAGTGTGCGGATACGACCAAACGCGACGACACACCAACGACAAAGCGCCCTGATTGACCGAGCGCAAACACATCAATTTCTGTTTGTACTTCTCCTATCTGTGTAAATGTCGTCCATATCCAAAATTAGTTACAAAAAATTATAGAATATCTTTTCCTTTCGCCTATAGAAGTGATTCGAAAGGTTGAAAATGAACATTCATCAATAAGAGGTACTCTGTGATGTCGGATTCGCTTCGCAATCAAATTCGGGGTCTCTATGAGACTTCTCCAGCACAGTATGGAATGCTCCGATCATATTCTAAAGAACTCGAAGTACTTCTCACAGGATGTTCGCATAATTACCCCACAGTCAAACAATTATTAGCATCGCCAGATACGCCAGCTATTCCACCACAAGTAGTGGGAAATCTCCTCACACTCTGTGACCAATTCGGGATTCTTGTGACCCACAGCGAGCGAAATACGAGCAATCGATATGATCTCACTCAGTTCAACCAGAACCGAATGCAGGAGTTAGTTCACCTGCTGAATCAGGAACCGCTCGACTGAACACGTAACCATCATTCGCACTCGAAATTGGCAACCTGCGACATCATCACCGAATCCATTTCACTGTATAGCTCGCCACCGATGACCTCCCTGGAACACGCGCGAATGCATACTGAAACAACCAAGCTCGTTCATTTTATTTCACAGTTTCACATTGTGGCCAAAATCTATCTAATGCCACCGCTGGTAGCCACCGTCTCGCCCATGACTGACCAACCCCGCACCAGCCGACGCACCACACTCAAACTCACCAGCAGTGCCCTCACAGCAACGGCTCTCGCTGGCTGTACTGGCAGCTTACCTGGGAGCGGTGAGAGCAAGCAAAAGAGCAGTTCAAAGAACAAGCAGAAGGGGAAGGAGATTCGCTTGGGAGCCAAACAAAGCGGGTGGCAGGGCGGTGCGCCAAAGTCCATCAAAGGTAAGAAAAACCCGGCACTCACGCTCCAACCGGGACAGAAGTACACGCTCACGTGGGAGAGCCTCGACGGCAAAGAACACGAACTCTACATCGTCAATAAGAAAGACAATCCGATCGTCAAAAGCGAAGACGCTGAAGAGAAAGGCAAGACCGTGAGTACAACCTTCACCGCTTCGAAAAAGATGGTTCAGTACTACTGCGAATACCACCCGCAATCGATGCGCGGCAATATCAAACTCCAGCAAAAATAGAACACTATTTCTCCAGTGTATGCGGTGGACATCGCTGCCGAGTACTTCCCTGACTTGCCTGTCGAAGCAATCGACTGAGAAGTCTCACATCGAGTACAACGACTGGCAGCGGTCACGAAGTGCGATCTAGAAACGGACGAAAATGAGAACACAAACTAGCAGAGGGCCTACTCGAGTGAAATTCACTGACTGACTTCAGCTGTGATATTGATACACTCTCCTAGTACAACTACGTAATGATCATTCGTATGTTTCCATCAACTGCCAGAGTATGTTTATAACTACCGTCCTTAGCACTGATGAAGTTCTCACGAGGGGTTTGAATGTGGGGCTTCAGAATGAGAGTGAGACACAATGGGAGAGAGCAATACCAATACCCCAGATGACGACCAGAGTAGAGCAACAAAGCCATCCATCACTGTCCTCATTCAGAAAGCGATTACAGCACGAGAACAATCTGAATGGAGTGACTGTCCGCCATTGTACAGCGTTATTGATCCAGATGCACTCGATAGATTGTTTGCACCCACACAGGCAGGTACCGAACGTCGTGGGACTGTGACCTTTCACTACTGTGGTTACGAGGTAACAGTCAACACCGACAGAACGGTTGATCTCGATCCGATCAACGCAGATGAGACCTGATCTTGTATCGCTATTTCTAAAGAAAACAGCAAGAGTTCCACGGGTCACCTGACCCGTGGGTGAATCGCGTACGCTTGCCTAATGTTCGGTCTCCTCAATGTACCGACGAACCACATCTTCGGAAACTGCACCAGTCGTCCCGACGTAGTATCCGTCCTTCCACAAACCGCTTTCCCAGAAGTACCGCTGTTTGATTTCTGGGTGATGTTTCAGAATTGTTCGACCCGAGTAGCCCTTGAATTGTTTCGCTATCTCGGCAGGACTCCATTTCGGGTCTGCCTCCACGAACAAGTGAACGTGGTCGTTGGCAATCTCCATCGACACAATCTCGTGACCGAACCGCTCGGCAGTTCCTCGGAACAATTCTGCAACTTCGTCTCGAACAATCTCCAGCACCCGTGTCGATACTTCGGACACCAGACGAAATGATACTTGCACGAACTAATCGAATGTGCATGACTTCGGTGCTCTCCCATCCAAATCCCTATTTTTATTAGCACTTGATTCGATAGTCAAGGTATGGGTATCGAAGAAGTCACGAAGACCGCACGCACTCGACTCTGCATAGAGTCTGGTGAGCGGCCGTGGCTCAAAGATGCCCGATTCACTGCACGAGACATCTCCAACGACACACTCCGACTCAAACAACAAGGCTACAACCGTACTGAGATTCAGAAGGAGGTTGACCACGATGACTTTCTTCGGAATAACAAGTGTGCGGTCGTCGGTAAAGCCCTGCAAGCGTGGGATTCCTACAAAGAACTCCTCACCTGGTGGCACGACCAAGACGACACCAGCGTCGGCAAACCGTCGCCACCAGCTACGGACAAGAACGGTGCCTACCCGCTCGTCATGGCTCATACTGAAGGCTACCGACTCACCTACGACGACGAGAACGACCGTATTCGGTTCCGTGTGAGTCCGAAGCCGTACAAGAAGGTGAACGGACACCTTCGAGGGCGACCGGAAGACCTCAACCTTATCGAGTCAGCCTTGACGGAGGATGAGTGGTCGTTGGGACAGGCCGAACTTCTGTACCGAGATGGCGTGTACTACCTACACGTCACGGTCAAAACAGAGGTTGAAGTGCCTGAACCCGAAGACGCTGACACACTCGTCGGCGTCGATATTAACGAGCGAAACATTTCTCTCACCGCTCTTAATCGTGAGACAATGGAGACGCTCGGAACACTCGTGCTGGACTACGGCTCGGTGAAAGCCGAACGCCAACGCTACCACACCATCACAAAACGCTGTCAAGAACACGGCCAACGCTCAATCCACCACCAGCTCGGTGAGAAAGAAGACCGCTACATCGAGTGGATTCTTCACCGACTGTCCCGAGTCGTGGTGGAGTTCGCACAACAGTTCCCGAACCCAGTTATCGTGTTTGAGGACTTGAGCGGGATTCGAGACGCTATCAAGTACGGAACGTACATGAACCGGCGGTTGCACAAACTACCGTTCCACAAGTTCGAGCAACAGGTTCGCTACAAAGCGACGTGGAATCAGATTCCGTGTGAGACCGTTGAGTCGCCGTACAACTCGAAGTCCTGCTCGTGCTGTGGACACCGTGGCTACCGTCAGGGTCGGCGGTTCCGGTGTACGAATGATTCGTGTGAGGTCCAGCAAGACCATGCTGACCGGAACGCGAGTGTGAATGTAGCGTGGCGAGCGTGGTCGAAACACGCTAACGTAGATATTGAATCGGTTAATTACCGGACTCACAAAACCCAACCACAAGTTCGGTTGGTGCGTCTGTCCGGGTCGGGGCGTTCTGTAAACCGCCCATCCTCATCCCGCGACATCGCGTCGCGTGGAGTGCTTACGACGTAGGCTGAGGGAACAAGAAAAGCCACGGGTCACCCGACCCGTGGTCGTTTACGCCCAAGGGTGATTCCTTGCCTACCCTGAATTGTGTGGATTTTAGCGCACCTGTACCGCCACCAGTACACATTCTTCACGATGCCACGGCTATACCACAGTCGGTCCAAATTCTCTCAACGAATGAACAATTGCGTTCCTCGACTGGTTCAAAACTACAGATTAGCGGCGGTTCCTCTGTGATGAACGCACTCTTTCACTTGGCAGTTACAAGTCCCCTGCCCAAGTTACTAAGATGGTAAGAATAGATAGTCCACGAACACATGGCGGTCATTATCGAGTTATCACTTTCCTCCGAGAACTTCCCTCTAGGAACGATGCTCACCGCCGGCACAGAACTGCATATCGAGTTCGAACGCATCGTCCCAGTCGGCGGCGATGTCGTGCCTATTTTTTGGGCGTGGAATGGAGATTTAGATGGTTTTGAAGAGCGTGTTCGCGAGGATCCAAATGTCCAGCAATTCGTTGAAATTGACCAGGTAGAAAATCGTCGTCTATATCTCCTGAATTGGGATATTCCACCCGGCGCGTTTCTCGAAGGCCTCACTGTCGCGGAAGGAATCATCCGGAACGCGCATGGCTATGGCGATGACGATTGGGTGTTTGAGTTATTGTTCCCCTCCCAAGACCAGCTGACGCGATTCCATAATTTGAGCCGCGACAACGGAATCGAATACACACTCGGTAAAATGCAAGCATTGAGCGACGCCGGAGCCTCACAATTAGCGAACATCGTTACCGACAAACAACGTGAAGCACTCGTGCTTGCATTCCAACGTGGCTATTTTGAGACTCCCCGACAGGTGACTCTCTCGGAATTGGCGGACGAACTCGACATCAGTCAACAATCGTTGTCTGACCGGATTCGCCATAGTATCGAAGCAGTTGTGGAGTATGTGCTGTTCGGTGCGTCCCAGTAATGAAATTTCAGACTGTCTTTCATTCCCCACCTGACTTTTAAACGGCCCTGTTTGAACAGACCTAGCCCTTTTACAACTACATCCGATAGTAGCTAGGAAATGGGCTCCTCTTCTGACGATGACGATGATCAGCAATGTTCACTTGATGAGACATTCGAACTTGTAGCTGATGCACAGCGCCGACAGATTCTCATTTATCTCATCCAGAACGCTGACCGTCCGATTCCGCTCGAAGCACTTCTTGAAGAACTCATGACCCAGACTAATACCAGTGAACCAGATAAATCAACTGAACGAGAACATCTTTTAACACGACTTCACCACCTCCAACTCCCCAAATTGGCGGATTATGGTGTGATTGAGTACAACGAATCGCTCCAGCTCATTTCGTATATCGAACAGCCACGAATTGAGACACTATTACAGTCAGAATATATCTCTAGTGGTGGAGCAGAAAATACTAATGGAGACGATCACGACTCGTAACTCTTTCTCACTACTATTCTCTCCCTAGTTCTAGTCTAGTTCTCCTGATGTTGCCCTCAACGGCTTCCCGTGCTGGCCATGCGTGCAAACGGGACAGAAGGAACTACCGAACTAACCTGCGCTTCCGTTTTAATCCATGTCTCGATTATTTTCAGTGTCGCCAATTTGTTAAACAACTCCAATCACAGAGTAATATACCGATATTTATTGCTGGGTAGATTAAAAATCAATTTATAATTTATAGAAGAGAAATATTTATGACTGAGTTGCTTGTATCCCATACCAGACTATGGAACTCCTTCATCGGTTACGTGACGCCTTCAGTCCGGAAGAGGCCGGTCAGCAAACGGAAAAGCAAGTCCAAGCAACCGGTGATATTTTTGAATGTGAAGACTGTGGTACAACGTTCATTTCAAAGCCAATCCAGTGTTCAAAGTGCGATCATAACGAGTTCCGGAATCACGGCAGCTGTTAATACTCTGTTCGTCCCAGACATCCTAGGCCACGTTCGCTTTGACATTCTCCCCCCGCGCTAAAGTGCGAGGATTCCCATGAGTTGGGATATTAGGGTTCTTGGTTGACAACCATCCAAGCTTTATAATATATTATTATCATAATTTGGACCAAAAATTTTCTTCAAAGTGGTGATTGAATCCACAATCGCTATCGTTGGCGATTGACTATACGTTGATGGGAAACATGGCGACATTAGACACTATCTTCGACTTATTCAGTAAGAAGCGGCGACGATACGCACTGTACTATCTCGATCAACAGAGTGGAACAGTAACGGTTGATGAGGTTGTGGATTATGTTGCAAATAACGAAAACGACGCGACCGACGAAACAATTCCTAACGAGCAGTACGATCGGATCGAACTCTCTCTTCGCCAGGTACATATCCCGAAAACAGCTGAAATTGACTCGATTGAATACGATCGCGATGAAGGAGAGATTAACGTTCAGGGGACGTCAACCGAACTTGACGCAATTGTGACCATCGCGAAGGTCCTCGAACACGCCGATTGAGCTGAGTAGGTAGCCGACCGATGGTCATCGTCGATGACTTTCCAGCAGAATACTTTCAAGATCTAGCAGTCAGAGTAGTTTGCTAGGGAGATTTCGAAGAGCGTCCAGGGACTTACGGAGGTCATCAAGTACGACCCGACAACAGAGGAAATCACGATCTCACTGACCAGGACGGCCTACGAACAACACGGATGGGAGCAATTCAGTTCGACGGTGCGCCACGAACTCATTCACGCATGGCAGTACCACGAGTTCGGTGACGCGGACCACGGCGCAACGTTCGCCCAGTGGACGGACGCTCTCGAAACCTCGCAACACTGCGAACGCTTCACCACGCCAAAGTGGTGGCTCATCTGCGAGGACTGTGGCGGTCGGATTGCTCGGTATCGACGCTCGAAGACGGTACGTAACCCGGAGCAGTACAGCTGTAGTGAGTGCGGTGGGTCACTCCGTGTCGAGGAGGGCGATAATCACTGCCCGAATTCGGAGTAAGTAGTTCTCGCGACAAGAAATAGATACGAGGAAGATTTTCGCGAACTGCTCCTTTCTACGTGAGTCATCGCTTTTGCTTCGAATTGAGAATCGACTTTGGTTAGTATTCCATACTAACGAAGAATATTCCCTGTGATGACTCTCTTACCGATCCATAAAAGAGCGCATAGGACAGGGCGTGGTAGGGCAGAGTGGACCAGGGTGATGGTGCCAGATCCGATGATGTCAAAACATCCCCATCAGCAGCGTGAACCTATGAGCTGTGGGAACCCACCACCTCCCCGATAAAACGTCTGTGAGAGGTTCAATAGAACCGGTGTCTAAGAAGTGACTGATATGGGGATGCTACGTCTCGATCACGTGGGAGTTGTCGTCGATGACCTTGACACGGTGGCCGCGTTCTTCCTCGGCCTAGGATTCGAGCGCGAGGGCGGGACACTGGTCGAGGACTATCGAAACCGATAGCGAGGAAATCAATGTCTGGTTCCGGCATCGTGATTTAGTGCCTGTATAACAGTAATCAATCACCGATACTCCACTACAATCGCCAATAACGAACGCAAACCCACGTGGCCACAGATCAGAGATGCACTCGAAACCAACGAGGATCTCCTTTGCAGTGCATGGCTCACAGCCAGTTAAGCAAAAATCCAATTTGCGGGAATGGCTAGTACTTCCAGACGAACTGAATGATCTTTATGAATTGGTACATGCAATAGATCGGACCGAGTCGCTGTAGGTGTTCGTCGAGTTTTTGCCAGTATTCCCCACTGGTATCCTTCGTCGTCGTGATGAGTTCCTTGAACGCTTCAAGCTTCTCCGAGGTTGATGCTCGAACTCGGAGCTGCCACGCCCAATTACGGATTTCGTCAGGCCATTCTTCGGTTCCTTCTAAGATATCGCGTGCGACCTGATCGTAAAACCAGGCATCACTACTTATTTTCAATTTGATCTCATATGACTTAGAGAATGATTGCCCCAAGCGTTAGAGACGATAGTGGCCGAGTATGTGTTGTCACTGTCGAATGAAACTGCTGGGGCGATACCGACCGAACCAACAACGTTCAATATCCGGGGGTTACCTGATAGGGCTTAAGCCTGTAGTAGGCACATGGCAAGTCTCCGTCTCGGTTCGATGTTCGGCATCCCGATCAGACTGGGCGTTTCGTTCTTGTTAATCCTCCCACTGTTGGCCTACCTCATCGGTTCGCAGGTTGGCCTCACAGTGAACTTGATCAACGGGATCTTCGGGACCCCACTTGATCCAGACCCGCTTACCGCGGGGTTGCTCCCCTGGCTCTTGGGAGTGGGCGCTGCACTCGGCCTCTTCGCCAGCGTTCTCTTGCACGAACTGGGTCACTCACTTGTAGCACGCCGGTACGGCCTTGAGACTGAATCGATCACGCTGTGGTTCTTGGGCGGTCTCGCACAATTTGCGGAGTTGCCTGACGACTGGCGACAGGAATTCGTGATTGCCATCGCCGGCCCGATCGTTAGCATCGCACTCGGGGTCCTGTTCTACGGGTCGTTCGAACTGCTCGCTGGCAGGCTCCCCGCTGTTCGGTTCGTGATCGGCTACTTAGCGGTGCTCAATGTGGTGCTCGCGGCGTTCAACATGCTTCCGGGATTCCCGATGGATGGTGGGCGAGTCCTCCGCGCGGTGCTCTCGCGCAACCGGTCGCGCCTGCAGGCAACCCGCATCGCCGCTGCCGTCGGGAAGGGGTTCGCGTTCCTGCTTGGAATCGCTGGGGTCTTTACGTTCAACTTGTTCTGGATTCTCATCGCCTTCTTCATCTATATCGCCGCGACGAGCGAGACCAGCCAGGTGGTTATGCAAGCGGCCTTCGAGGGACTGACCGTCAGGGAGATAATGACGCCGGCGGCCGAACTCGATACGCTGGCATCCGAGACGTCGATCGATACCTTGCTTGACCGGATGGTCCGCGAACGTCACACCGGGTATCCGGTCGTCGACGGCGATGACCTCGTCGGCATCGTCACGCTCGAAGACGTCCAAGAACGGGCATCCGACCGCCGAGATGAGACGACAGTCAATGACATCATGTCGACAGATCTGGTGACGGTCCGACCCGGCGGCGAGGCGGCGAATGCGCTCACGACCCTCCAACAGGAGGATATCGGTCGGCTTCTCGTAACCGAAGGGGACGGCTCTCTCGCCGGTCTGATTTCGCGGACAGACCTGATGACGGTCCTCGAAATCACCCAGAGCAGTCAATCGACGGCCGCCATCCCACCGACGATCGAACGCTGAGTATGATTCATCAAGAGGGAGTTCACCCCGAGGGCGGAGGATCGATCTGGTTGGTGAATACGTGATTCAAAGCATCGAAGATACCCACAATCCCTCGGTCGGTCATTTTCATCTGAGTTCCTTGAACGTGTTATTGGTCACAGTGGGCTATTTCGGGACAAGAGTTACTCTGTGATGTTTCCTGCGTGAGGACTTTCGCGAAGAGAGCGAGAAACTCTGGAACCGGCTTAGCGGGTCGGGTCAAACGGACTTTTACTCATGTGCAACGCACAATGGATAATCGGGGTTGTTCGTCATCACGGGTTAAACCGTTTTAGATCGTGAGATGTCTGTTTCTGTTGACCGAATCTTTTTGATTGACTCATGCTAACACTACTCTATGATCTCATCGGTACCCACCACTGTCCTCGAAGTATTCGACACTCTCGGTCCTCCTGGCACCCCGTTCACGACGCCGGAGGTCGCTGAGGAATTCGACTGTACCGACTGAACAGTCTACAACAAACTCGACGCGCTCGTTAAGAATGACATCCTCGAAACGAAGAAGGTGGGTGCTCGGGGGCGGGTGTGGTGGCGGCCACCGAAGGAACGTAGTCCTGATGGTACTATGGCGGAAGCAGCAGCAACCGAAGCGACGTTCCGCGAACTGTTCGAGAACGTACCTGGGCTCTATCTCATCGTGAAACCGGGCGACTACGAGATTGTCGCGGTGAGCGATGCATACTTGGAAGCGACGATGACGAAGCGAGCAGAGATTATCGGCAAAACATCATTTGAGATCTTTCCCCCTGACCCTAACGATCCTGATCCTGAAGAAGTTCCCCGGTTGCGAGCGTCACTCGAACGGGTCAAAGCGGAGCGGGAAGCCGACGTAATGTCAGTCATCTACTATCCGATTCTCCGACGAAATTCCCAGGGTGGAGGGTTCGAGGATCGATGGTGGAGTCCGACCAACTCACCCGTGTTCAATTCGACCGGTGAGATCGACTTTATTATTCACCGCGTCGAAGACGTTACGCCAGTCGTCCGGCAATCTCAGCTTGGCAATTTTCCCCTGCGCCCGCTGACCAGTCAGCGAGCAGTAGGTAGAAACATCGAACGGCGGTTCCCGGTGCGAACCTGATGTTTTCGTACTGTGGTCGGCGTTACTCGCCCCCACTGTGGTTCGAACAAGCTCTCTCGACGTTTGAGGCAGCCTTCTCCGACAACCGTAACGCTGATTCGTTCAAACACCTCGTGAGCACGCTGATTCTCGCTGAAACGCAGTGGACTGTTGTGGACTCTCCCGAGGGATTTCGTGTCCCAGCGGGAGCGCGAAATCCCGCAAGGCTTACGATCGCTTCTTTGCCGGTGCTGACTGATCGCTCACCGATCTCGCTCAATGCCACGCTGAGTACGTCTTTGACCAGCTCCAGGTCGGTATTGGTGACAACATGCTCTTTCACATCGACGATACATTCGCTCCGAAAACCGTCGACGCCACCGATGGTGTCGCCCGGTTGTACAATCCCGTCGCTGGTCAAGCCAAATCCAATCCTGTAACGAGCGTAGATCGATCAGCCGAGTACTTCGATTATTTCGGCACCCTTGAGATACAGGAATTCGTAATCGTCACGTGTGTCCACTTGCTTGCCGATCTGGTCAGCTACTTTTCCGGCTTCTGGTTCTTCTTCGGGATGATGGACGTAGTATATCATACTATGACAATGTGCGACATCCTACGCAATCAGGATTGCTGTCATGAACTAGATGTACCTCCCCACCCATACTCAGAATCGTTACGTCGCTTTTCACTATTCTCTTATTTGATACGCGTCTTGGATGGGTATTTTCTTCTCTTCAACACTGATGGAGACGATGTGACTGACTTTCGGCATATTCAGCAGGCATGTGTGAACCGATCCACGCTTGATAGTTTCAATAGCGCCGATTTGCCCACCCAAAGCTTGTTGAGGCTGGGAGTTGACTCCCATTGAGAGACAAAATGTCGAGTAATCCATACGCTCAGTTCACTGGGGTACCGATGACTAGCGAGGACATAGATAAGCTGCTGGTGTCACAAGGCTACGGGATTGTGTCACTCTGTAAAGAGGGAGAACCGTACAGTATCCCAATCTCGTTCGGATACGACGGTGAGCACATCTACTTCGGGTTTCTCGAAGATACCCCGAATCCGACGAAAATGGAATATATTGACGAAGGAGTGACCGCTCGGCTCCTCGTGACAGATATTCATGGCCGGTTCAATTGGCAAAGTATAGCTATCACTGGGTCAGTTAGGTCGCTCGATAGTGAGGGAGAGGAGTGGGAACACTTCATCGACACATTAGATGATAACGGCTGGTTCATGAGAGCCTTTGAACGATCCAGCGCTATCGAATCAATCCAAGGGTGGGAACTACAGATAGACGAACTCCAAGGGATCGAACGGAAAGAAGAAGTCTACGAGTGAGGTTCTTCAGATTTTACCCTGGAGCTGAATTAAATCAGTCTTTGTTGCTGTAGGTACCGCTGTTGAGTACACCATCCATATTCGTCGAGGACCAAACGTCTATGAAATTGCATCACTCCTCAGATTGGTGGTCAATCACGGAGACGAGTTGCTGGCTAACTGGCCGTGAAGAATCACAAGAATAAAAGTGACCCATACAATGAATTTGCGCCACGAACTCCTTGTTTGAAATTGTGAATGCAATCCACAGCTAACGATCATCAATCGTCGTGGGTGCCCGAATAACGAAGAGTGTGCCGTCCGAACTATCGACGGTCTCATCCGACGAGCGGCCAGACAATGGTGAAGAAAGCGAACGACAGAACGGCGGTGACCACGGCGAATGCGATATGGGGGAGACACCTCAAGTGGTGGCTTGTATGCGAGGACTGCGGCGGTCGGATTGCTCGGTATCGACGCTCGAACACAGTACGTAAACCCGAACAGTACAGCTGTAGCAAGTGTGGTGGATCGATTCGCGTTGAGGAGGGTGATGGTCACTGACCAGCTCTCGTTTTTTCAATGAGTATGTTTGGGACTCCCATCAGGCCATTTACCAGTCTTGTCGGAACCGCGTTTTTCGGCACGCGAATCCTCGGAACTGTATACGGTGTCATCCTGTGGCGTCGGACGATGCCAAGAAATCGATGATCGAACCACAACAAGAGAAGGAGGCGAAAGTGATGACCTACTAGATTCCAACGTAGTCTGTCTGTTTCAACTACCCTCGGAGCGAAGTGCTGAGCAGGTTGAGTTCGCTGCTGAAGATGGACCCATTCACACTGAACTGCCGCGTGTCGCCCTGGCTTAGGGACTGGCCACCTTGTTTGAACATGAACGTGGTGATCGAACCCTGCCCACCACCGCCACCGCCACCGAGGAGATAGCGGATGATGTAGCCGTCGTAGTCATCCGGCTGGCTGATCTCTGGCACGGTGCCGCCGCCGGGTCGTTCGAGGAGGCGAACCGTCGTGGCCGCTTCCAACGAGTTCACGACCCGGAACTGCACGTTCGGGTGGTAGTCGTAGGTGTAGACCAGTACGTTGCTGGACTGCGCTGCCGCGGTGCCGGCACTCCCCAATCCCAATGCGAGCGCACCCGTCGCGAGCGCGCCTTTCTTCATGAACGAGCGACGTTCATTCGATTCGACGTTTTCTGCGTCTTTCGTTGTCTCTTCTGACATTCTCTGATTCCTCGGTCATGACTATGCTCATATCCAGCATAAAGCAGCTATAATGTGCAGCAATTAAACACATCCCTAATGTAAGCCCACTGTTGGTAGTGGGGATTTCTGGTGTGGTATTGAGGATTACTAGCCGCCATTTCTCTTCCAAATCCAGCGAAAGACCATGTCAACGAAAACGCCTAGTGAACTTGAAGCTGACGAGACGGCACAGAAACGCGCCCAGTGGGAACAATTTTCCTTCGACGTCGATGCCCCCGGAATGGTCGAAGTCACCAACGAGAGTCACGAGTACCCCGTAGACCACCGATACACAGTCTCCATCGACGACGTGACTGACGAACTGATGGCCTGTACGTGCCCGCACCACGTCCATCGCAATGCCTTTTGCAAGCACATGGCCGCGGTCGAGAACGCAACCGACGACGGGACGCTCGACGCTTTCCCGTCCGAGGACGAAGACGACGAGACCAAACCCCAAAACTGCGACTGTGACGGTCTCGGTGACTGCCCGTGCTGGCCATGCGTTCGAACGGGGCAGAAAGAACTGCCGAACAAACCTACCTTTCAGTTACCAACAATTCCTTCAATTGTTGTCCACCGACTTTCGTACTACAATGCTGTAACATACACCTAGTATCGCACCAACTCCAAGCAATCCGACCATACCGACTTCTGAATTGATTCCCTCCGCATTTTTCTCGAAGTGGTAGAGGCTCCACAAAGAGTCAGGTATCCCAAGTGTAAACGATGTAACGCCGAGGCTGTCGAGTACTATCGGAGCTATCATCATCAAAAAGAAGGCACTGCCGATAGTGATTCCAATTCCAACAATCATCCCATGAAGCACTTCACGACGTGGTTCAACTGAACGATTGGCTCTGGTATCGCCATAGATTTTGAGACCTGTTATGTTGTCTACAACGCGAACAGTTGCCGGATACCGAAGCAGTAACCGGGTCATCAAAAGGTCACCGACTGCACCGCCTGCATTCACCGCAAGCGGAGCCAACAAGATCGGCCACTGAAAAATAATTGCGAGCGTGAATAGGACGATTGTCAGTACGACAAGCGGGGCAATGGCGACAACGAGAAACTGATTTCGTGTAAGTGATTCATCGCTCGTAGCATAGGCATACGGAAGGACGAACTGCGCTACACCGAAGCCATATCGTGGATTTGCACCAAACTGCTTCATCACTGCTCCATGAATAAGTTCGTGAATAACGATGACGCCAAGTGTGAGGCCGAATATGAGCACGCCTATTCCAATCTGACTCGCTGCATTCTCCGGTCCAACTGTCAGCGAAAAATACCCCGTCTGATTTGTGAATACAGTATAGAGACCGCCAAACGCGAACAGGGCGGCAACAAATCCAATACTACTGAATGCTGTCCACTCCAATTCGACACGTCGAGATACAGTAAATTGCTCGAGAAGGTTCAATTCGTCGATTTTATCTGTTTTATTTCCCATGGCGGTATTGCCTTCAGCGACATTTTTTAGATTGCGTGTCATTTCATACTAACTGTCTAGGAACTAAATGAAGATAGCGATGCCAACAGGAAGTACAGTTGGACGGCGTCTGTAGCCCTCCGAGCGGCTGGAGACAAAGGCTTCCGCAAAGCGAGAATTATGGCTTCGGTAGAAGGAACGGTTCGTTCTGGTGAATCCGGTGTGTCTTCTACGCAGAACTATATAATTGGCCGAATATATACCGAAACTCTTTTTTCTGGATGTTTGTCTAAATATACCTCGAATTAAAAACTGAATACAGGATTATTAACCGTGTGTTGGGTCTGTGTTTAGTTATGATGGCAAGCGGTAAGGTTAATTTCTTCAACGACACTGGCGGCTACGGTTTTATCACGACTGAGGATGCGGACGACGACGTATTCTTCGACATGGAGGACGTCGGCGGTGAAGATCTGACAGAAGGGACCAAGATTGACTTCGATGTCGAACAGGCTCCCAAGGGCCCGCGCGCAACGAACGTCGTTCGCGCATAATTCACGGTTCAGTACGTTTTCCGTGTGGGCCGGAAAATGGATTCACAGAGAACTGTATTGGATCACTATTTTCGTATTCTGTAGGTCCCGCTTATATTGAACAACTTCTCGTATGTTTTCTCACTCTCTGGTTCAATCGAAACAACTCCCTCAAGCCCCGGTTGGGCTTCAACCGCGATTTGAGGCCCATCAAGAAGATCTATTTCCACGAGATGAGGGAATGAATCGCGGTTTTGAACACTCAGCGATCCTGCTGGTGGGTCTGTCTCCAGGAGTGTATCGCCTGATATGAGTCCGATTCCAGCAGCGATTCCAGAAGACAGCACAGCCCGGCGTGAATACTTCCCCATCAGTTATAGCTTGAACTACGTGCTGAAGTGCTATTAACATAGTCGATTTGGACGAAATGATCTACTTGACTGCCGTCGAGAACGCGACTAACGACGGCACGCTCAACGCATTCCCATCGGACGACGAGCGTGTCAGTGGCCCATACACCGGCTACGACAAGTACGGCAATGTCGATCACACCTACTGGACGTGTGAGGACTGTGGCGCGGAAGCCACCCGGAAGGGCGCACTCACCGACTACTGCTAACCCCGTCTCCCTTTTTCATTTCTGTCACGCCAAACGACGCTGTCCGATGGTGCCCAGCGAACGCTAACCGAATGTGCGGAAGTTGCGACCGAACGGGAAGACGGCACACCGACCACCGAGCGCAACAGCACGCGGCGGACGTCGTCACTGAGTATTTCCCCGATCTGCCGATTGAGGCGATTGCGTGGGAGTTCTCAATGCGAGCGCAACGAACGGCAGGCACAACGAAACACGATCCGGTAAACGGCGAGATAACGATCTCACTTGCATGGGATGCATTCGAGCAACAGGGCTGAGAGAATTCAGTTCAATGGTTACACGCTCTATAGTAGCCGTTAGAAATTTCTGCCCGGATAACGTTGAGTGTTCTAATGGACCATCTTGACGATATTTCCGTCGA
>NZ_JBXGLH010000077.1:0-255 GCF_056892285.1 Haladaptatus sp. HS23
CGCGCAGCCGCAGCAGCAGGTTCTCGCCGTGCGGCATGAACGCGAGGTCGTAGGCGTGCAGGCAGTGTACCAGGGGGCGCAGATAGACCCGCAGGTAGGCCCGCACCCACGTCGCCGCGTCGACCGGCGACGCCTTGATCCACGCGGTGACCAGCGCGTCGCCCTCGGCGTCGCGGTGCAGCAGCGCGGCCATCGTGGTGAGCTGCTCCCCGTCGGGGACCCGCGGCGCTGTGGCGCGAGAGCCCGGTGCCGCGG
>NZ_JBXGLH010000078.1:0-255 GCF_056892285.1 Haladaptatus sp. HS23
TCGCTTTTGTGTTTGGCCAACGTATTCACCACACGTTTCGAACTTTACTAGCGCTGCTCGAAGAGTCCCGCCTTAGAGTAAGCCGTTGGATCACAGATGCCTGGTGGGTCTACTTTGACTGCTTAGATCAATCGATTCGTTTAGAATGTAAGCCCCTTATTACAAAGCTTGGAACGCAAACACCTAGACTTACGCTCAATGCTTTGGGTTTGATCTTTGCCCACCTGATGAATGGCCGTCGGCAATAAATCATAG
>NZ_JBXGLH010000079.1:0-249 GCF_056892285.1 Haladaptatus sp. HS23
CTGGTGTGCTTGATCTTGGTCGGGAACTTGACCCAGTCGATGCGCTTGGCCTGTTCACCCCAGAAGGTATCGGGGTCGTCCACGGACTGCTTGTACATCGCCTGGTACTTTTCCTTGTCCGCCCAGGCCTTGGCGGCGATGGCATCGCTCACCGGATAGATGTTCTGTTGTTCGCTCATGGAGTTGCCTCTGTCCTTGGGGTGGCCCCGTCAGATGGGTGGAAACCGGCGACCAGCATTGAGATTGTCG
>NZ_JBXGLH010000013.1:0-108773 GCF_056892285.1 Haladaptatus sp. HS23
TGGAAGCATCAGCGATTCACGCTAGCTATACGCGCTTAGCCAGCATAAGGTGCGAAGTCGAGTAACTAGACAGTGCCATTGAAGACTAAGCGACATACCAAATGGTCGACGCCGAAAGGGCCATCCCCCTTTTGGAGTTCTATATTTGTACGATAGGAAGGAAACCCCACCGCAATTGACTTACGACGAGAAGACGAATACAAGTTTATAGATCGATCCATGAATATTGGAATCGACAAACACACTGGCAAACCATCACGATCGGTGAGCTGTCCAGCGATTTTGTTTGATCGGAAGGAGTCGACTGACGTACTTGGGGAGGTGAATTGAACTGCCCAAAGTAATTACCGTTGGTGAGATACTCGTTGAAGTCATGCGCAAGAAGCGAGGTATCTCATTCTCCGAACCTGCCGACTTCATCGGACCCTTCCCAAGTGGAGCGCCTGCAATTTTCGCCGATGCCGTGGCGAAACTCGGCACCAGTTCAGGAATTGTCGGTGCTGTGGGAGAAGATGGTTTTGGAGATTGTGTTCTTAGCCAGCTCGAACTAGACGGAGTCGACATTTCACACGTTCAGCATCGGAAATCGCTTTCGACTGGTGTTGCTTTCGTTTCATACTTCGATAACGACTCACGGAGATTCATCTACCATATGGGTAACTCCGCGGCGGGAACCATCACGACCGATAATATCGACGAGTCCTACGTCACGGACGCTTCGATCATCCACTTCAATGGGTCATCGCTAGCAACGAACGAGTCGATGCGCGAGGCGTGCTACCGAGCGGCGGATATCGCCGCTGTCCACGACCTCGTAGTTTCTCTTGACCCTAACATTCGCGAAGAATTGGGATCTTTCGAGAAGACGCGAGAACTATTGGCACCCATCGTGAATAAGGCTGACATCCTGACGCCAACTAAAGAAGAGTTGTGCCTCGTCACAGCAACTGATGATGAAAGAACGGGTGCACGACGATTGCTACGGAACGATGCCGAGATAGTTGCTGTCAAAAAAGGTGCCAACGGTGCAACGATATACACCGACGACGGTGCGGACGACTTCGCTGCGGTCGACGTATCCGAGGTAGATCCAACTGGTGCTGGTGATGCATTCTCTGCGGCGGTTGTCGTTGGATTCCTTGAAGACATGCCGATATCGAAGCTTGGGAAGTTCGCTAATGCGACCGGCGGGATGGCGACGACTCGGAAAGGCCCGATGGAAGGGCTCGTTCCGCGCGAAGAGATCGATACCTTAGTGAGTGGTAACTAAGCCCGTGAAAAACAACGAAAGGGTTCGAACTGGCTATCGAGCGTGACCAAAGAGAGCAAGAGAGTAATGTTCCACGAGCTAAATTGTACTCCCATCTAATGGTTGAGTTCTCATAGCCCTTTCATTCCACCTCCTGCCAAGCCCTCGACGATGTACTTTTGCACGAATGCGAAGAGGACGATCACCGGCAGCATCGTAATCACGGCGGCTGTTAATACCGCCCCCCAATCGACGGCGTTCGCCGATTGGAACAGCGCGAGGCCGAACGGGAGAGTTCGAGTCGATTGCGATTGAGAAAGCATAGAGACGAAGAGGTAGTCGTTCCAGGACCCAACGAAGGTGTAGAATCCAGCGACGGACAAACCGGGTGCCGAGAGCGGAAGAATTATGCGGCCCAGTATATCCATCTGCGAACATCCGTCCATGATTGCGGCTTCATCGAGGGTCTGAGGTATTTCATCGAAATACCCCTTCAAGAGCCAAATGGAGAAGGGAACCGTCACGACGCTGTGAGCGACGATGATACCCAAGTACGTGTCGATGAGACCCAGTGAATACATCACCGTAAAGAACGGGATCAGTATCAACACGAACGGCAACATCTGACTCGAAATGAATCCAACGATCAAATAGCGGTGACCCGGAAACTCGAACCGGCTGAGCGAGTACGCTCCAAGCGTCGAAACCACGAGCGTAACAACGGTCGTCGCCATCGCAATAATCGTCGAGTTGACGAAATAATCCCGGAACTCGTCGCGGGCTAAAACGTCGAGGTAGTTTCCGATCGTAAACTGGTCTAGCGGCGGGACGATGATCAGTCTGTTGGCAAACAGTATCTGGTCGGATTTGAAGGTGGACGTCACCAGATATAGAATGGGGAACAAGAGGACGAGAAAATACAGTCCAAGGACCGTATATACTGCCACTGCCGTTCTCCAGGACACTTCCGAATCCAACCACGAGTCGAATCGTTGTATTACTTCCATTATTCCGTTTCCTCCAAGCGAACGTAAACGATGGTAAAGGCGGACATGATCAACAACATCACGACGCCGATGGCAGCGCCGTACCCAAGCATGTTCTGGAAGAACGCTTGCTTGTAGACGTATGTCGCCAATACTTCGGTCTTGTTTAACGGGCCGCCTCCGGTCGATAAATAGATGATGTCGAAATTATTGAACGTGTACAACACGTGAAGAACGATCATGATCATGGATGTGTACGCAATATTTGGCATAGTAATATATCGAAACTGTTGAAGCGCGCTTGCGCCATCCATTCTAGCGGCTTCGTACAGCTCGTCCGGAATTGCCATCATGCTCGCCATTAGCGCGATCGCGAAGAAAGGTGCATTTCGCCAAACGTGCATGAATATAACGAGGGGCATTGCGAGGTCAGGTGAACCGAACCAATATCTAGTCGGCAAACCCAGTTGGCCCAGCACAATGTTGATCACACCGAAATCCGTTTGGAACATGAAGTTAAAGATCGTTACCATCACGATGACGGGCAGAACCCACGTTACCATCGTGACGCTCCGAAACAGCTGAATCCCCGGAACTTTGCGTTTAAGGGCGAGAGCGAGCCCTAATCCGAAAAGATACTCCAACGTCACTGCGGAGGCGGTCAACATGACTGAATGCCACAGTGACGTCCAGAAGATGGGATCCGAGAAGAGATCCTTGTAATTTTGCAGACCGACCCACTCCGTCTGGTTCGGATAGAGATAAGATTTCTCAAAAAAACTCGTCCATATCCCGGTCACCGTTGGATACAGAATGATAAACGCGACTAAGAATACTCCCGGTAACACTAACGCCAGACCAAGCCAAGATTCACGTTTGAGTGTGAAAAATCCTTCAAGATATCTGCTCAAACTGCTTTCAGCAGTCGTATTTGAATCACTCATGGTTCTCTGAATTATACATCGCGTTTATGAGTTCATGTCCTTTGCTATTTCCACGTAGTCAGAGCGTAGATCTTTTCCTGCTTTGAACGGATCTTTTTTGCCGTAGATCACCTGTTGCATCTCATTGTATAGTGAGTCCCTCGGCTTGCCCCAGCTTATGAACGCCAGCCCCTTTCCCTTTTTGAAGGCAGTTTTTATCTCCTTCCGATCCGGACTATCGATTGCCGACTCCACGTTACTAAACGGAGACGGCAGTAAATACGAGGGATCTTTCTTTCCGATCTTCTTGATGGAATCTGGACTGGCATGAACCGCGAGCGCTTCCCATGCTTTGTCCTTATGTTTCGCGTTCGCGTTAATCATGTTCGACTCCGTTTCGAGATATGTTCCCGCAGGATCGGATGCACCGGGCGCGTGAGCAAGTTGTGCAGTGGCGGTATTTTTGATGACGCCTTTCGCTTCATCGGGATCCTTGGCCTCGGTATTCATGCCGAGTAACCACGGCCCACATGGAACGCATGCGTATTTTCCGTTCAGATATCCGACATCGTTCGCCCGCCAGTCCGTACTGCGATCCTCCTTATTCGCCGCATTGGTATTCAGATACGGATCGGCATAGAACCATTTGAACACCTTCCCAAACGTGTCCGCACTTGGAACCACGGTCCACTGACCGTTCTTTATCTTGAACACGTGATCTTCGAACTGATACATATGGGAGATCCACTCTTGAAATGCACGTACTTCCCCTTTCTTAGTGGTGTTGTGAAAGCCGTACATCCCATCTTTGCTTTTTGAGATCTCGCTCATTTGTTCGAGGAATTCGTCTGCTTTTTCGGCTGGGCCATCCTCCCAACCCATCTCCTCGAATATATCCTTTCTATAGAAGTACGTTCGGCCGTTCCCCTTCATCGGTAACGCCCACAGTTTTCCTTTCCATGTCACCGAGTCTAATCCTCCCTGCAAGAACTTATCGTAATACTCGAGGTCCTTGGCTTGGTCCGTGATCGGATCGATCAGTCCCGCGACAGCGTACTCATTGACATGTGAAAGTACGCCTTCGATTATATCCGGCGTCCCAGTTTTCGCGCCCGTGAGATACTTTTTCCGCATATCCATATAGGAGAACGAGGACAATTGAAGGTTGACTTTCGTTTCCTTCTTCGCCTTCGCTTTATACCAGTCCACCCACGCCTGTGCCTTGGGGTCATCGAAAAATCCACTCCAATGAGTGACGGTCGTGAGTGAACCGTCGGAGCCTCCACCGTTCTTTGAGCCGTTTGAATCACCAGTATCACCAGTACCACCGGTGCAGCCTGCCAGCCCGGCAGCCATACCGGCCCCGATCCCTGTGATATACTGTCGTCGATCGATTTGAAGTCTACTGCCTTCTGCCATGGTTAGACGTACCAAATGTACCAATAGATATTATATAAACATTTCTTAAGAAAATCTATATAATATATTGACTATCAGGTTCGCTCCGTTCAACGAACCTGCGCATTTCTCCATAGTCCGCTTAATGATTGGATGAACCGCTTACGGCAATTTCACCGTTCACGTATCGAGGTGGTTACGTTCGGCGGTTTCGATTTCATCATCGAGGCAAAGGAGCGTCGATTTCTCCACGTCGTCTCCCAACCGCTCTGTCACAAATGCGAGAGTTCCGACAACCGGGTGATCCACCTGTTCGAGGAATTCGATATCGGTAATTTCGTCTGATAACGCCGACCGAAAGGTGGCAGTGACGAGAGGTGATGTACCGAATCCACCGACACACCCGACTTGAACCGGTTCAGTGAGCTCGAGATTTTCGATAACCGCTACTGCCGCACTGGCAAGCTCTTCCCCGGCCTCTTCGATGATCCCCAAGGCGACGCTGTCGCCCTGCTCCGCTATTTCGGTGAGCGGTTTCGCAAACGCGGCTATCTTTTTCGGGTGGTCGAGCTTATTGTGTATCGTCGGAAGGACGTCCTCGAACTCGTCCACATCGAAATGGTCCATCGATGCGTTCAATAGCGCAGTCCTCGGACCGCGTCCATCGTACGCCTTTGCCGCCGCCTGAATCCCTCGCTTGGCGGAGTAATACCCGCTCCCTTCGTCACCGATCAACCATCCCCACCCGCTAGACCGACAGTTCCCCCCGGATGCGTTCGTTCCATACGCCATCGCACCGGTACCGGCAACGACTGTGACTCCGGGCGCTCCGGCCGTCATCGCGTAATGCGCAATGACTACATCGTTTTCTATGAACTTTCGATCGATGAACTCTATTTCGTCCAAGAAACCGGATATTATCTCGTAGTCACTCTCCGTATCGAGAGTTCCCATTCCAAATCCGCCGATAATTCTTTCCGTTTCATCGATTCCTCCTTCCCGGAGCGCCTCCCGTATCGCCCGTACGATGTTCTCACGCGCTTGATTTACCCCCGCGACGTGATAATTCCCGGGTCCGCTTTCACCGACCCCGAGCAGATCGTACTCCGAATTGACGAGGATGCATTTTGTCTTCGTTCCGCCAGTGTCTATTCCAACGATATACATAGTCTATCTTGGTAAATTTACCGCTCCGATACTAGTTGAAGGCCTGTACATATCGGTGAATGGTGTCCTGGACGGTATCCACGATCAGCCGATCCGGATTTATGGCTGACTGATTGCTCCGGAGGTTCTCGTACAGTGTTTGCCGCGCCTCGATAACATCGGTCCGGTTTAGCACGTAACGGCCAACACAGAGAGCGATGTTCCTTCGATTCTCACGAGCAAACGGTTTACGCTCGTTATCGTCCAGACGGTCCGGCGCAAATTTCTGCCAGGGAGCGTCTTCGATAGCGGCGTGTTCTAACACGTTCATGAAATCCGATGCCTCACTAGGTTCGTCTTCCAGTACTTCGCGTTCTTTTTTCTCCAACGTCTCCAACCCGCGAACGACTGCTGCAGCAAATTCCGGTCCGACGTTAGCAGCACCGACCCCCAACTCGGGAAATCTAGAGAGATCGGTTTCGTCAAGCCAATCGGTGTAATGTACTTTCAAAAATAAACCGTGATTCTCGACAATATTGGTAAGCTCTCTCGTTTTGGATCTCTCGAAATCGTTTTCCATATCGATTCTCATCGTCGTTCCCACCTGACCGACGATGAAGAGCACCCGTTCCATCACACCCCCGTATCCGGCTTCCTGTAAATTGTTCTTCAGTAGTTCGATGAACCGCTCAAAATCATCGGAATTAGTCATCCCTCCTGTTATCTCCTCAGTTCCGACCTCGTAGTAGACCTCGGAAAGTCCCTCTGCTTCTCGAGTTTCTTCCAAGTATGTTATCAGTTCGGTCGTTCTTCGTGCGATTTCCGCCAGGTCGAGAACTCCATCTTCATTCGGATCTTCCGTTGCGTCCACGTGGAGAACGTCGAACCCGGCCTGAAGATCATCCAAAAACAACTCCTTCGCGTACCGCATCGCCTCTTTCAAGGGTACTTCTGCATCGCCTCGATCGCGCATACTTTGATACGGACCACCATGATCTCTCGCGACGACGTAGGGGCCGTCGTAGCCGGCCCCCGCTGCGGACGTCTCGAGGAGTTCGACGAGTTCCGACTGGGACCAGCCGGTATAACCCCGATCTGCGTCTACCTGCCGGGGCGTAGCAATAAACATGGGAACGAAGCTAGCATTCATCGCCGCTTCTTGAAATGTGGCCTCGATGATCTCTTTAGACATCGGGCACACCCCGAGTTGAGTGGATTCATAACGGGATTCCTCTAACCACGAATGGACGTTGAATTCCTCCATTTTATCTTTTTCAGGTAAGTAGTCGGGGGACTTAATACACTCGGTCAATCCCCTAGGGGACTCGTAAGGATCACATGCGAAACCGATCTCGTTGATACTAATGTGACGACGCCCCCTAATACCTTGAAAAATAAACAGTTATCTAGTAGTTATTTAAACTCGAGTAGAATAATCCCATATAATGGAGTCGAACCATGCGACTATCAGAGAAATCGTAGAGCAACCGAAATCGATCGAAGCGGTACTCGATGAAGTGGAACGGAAGGAGGATAATCTCGCGCCACTCCTGACCGACTCAAAGGGAATCTGTCTCACGGGGTGTGGCACCTCCTATTTCCTCTCCCATTCGGGAAGCGCTAAATTGAACGAGTCAACGCCCAGCTTTGCCTATCCCGGGTCAGAGGTGTTCATGTCCCCGGAACAACTACCGAAACTCCCGATCGACCTGATCATTCCGGTTTCGAGGTCGGGCGAATCGACGGAGACCGTCCGAGCTACCGAAAAATTCGCCGAGGTGTACCCGGATGCGACGGTGCTGGGGGTTACTTGTTCTGAAGACAGTTCTATCGCAGAACGGTCCGATCAGGCGCTGTTATCTCCCGAGGGGAGTGAAGAGAGCGTCGTGATGACCAAATCGTATTCTTCGATGCTCGTCGCACTGGAGAGCGTGGCGCGGATGGCCGATGGGCATACGTCTGTCGCGGACGGTCTCCGTTCGATTCCCGAGCACAGCCGACGAGTGATCGAGAACACCGAGACGGTCGCGGAGAAGATCGGAGCTCGGACGGATTTTGAAAAATTCGTTTTCCTCGGCGGAGGATCGCTGTATGGAGTCGCTGCCGAAGCGATGCTCAAGTTCGAGGAAATGACGCTCTCATGGACGAAAGCCTACCGACCGCTCGAGTTCCGACACGGCCCGAAATCGATCGCTGATGAGAACATGCTGGTGACTATCTTCCTACCGCAGGGAGCGTCGGACGCGTATAGCGCCCTTATCGAAGATATTCGATCGTATGGAGCAGAAGTCCTCTCCATCGGTACGGAGTCCGCGCTTAGCGCTGTCGATTCGGATCACACCGTACAAATCCCATCCCACGACCCGCTCTCCGTGGCTATCTACGCACCGGTGTTCCAGCTCATCGGATATCACCGAGCGATAGCCATCGGGTTGAACCCGGATAGTCCAAAGAATCTATCCCAAGTCGTCGAATTATGATCAACTACCCGCCTGATCGAACGAGGTTACCGACCTGCTCACTGCCCGACCTATATTCATCATTCACCTGATGTAGCGTTCTCGGGTCGACCGATCTTCGACAGCAGTTTTTAATGCTCGACCGATCAGAGCCGTTCCGGGTTGATGGTCGCCGCATCGCCTTCCAACACCTTGCGATTACGGAGCGTCGCACCGGTCTCCGCATCGAAGATGTGGAGACGATCCTCGGGGAAGCGAACCGGTAGTGTGTTCCCCTCATCGACGATTACATCGCCGTCAAAACTCGCCGTGTACTGCCTCCCTCCAATGTCGAGATACACGTAGCTGACGTCGCCCAGCGGTTCAACCACATCGACGGGGAATTCGAACGAGTTCCTTTCGTCTTCGTCTGCAAGACCGATATCTTCCGGACGGATTCCGAGCGCTATCTCGGTTGTATCGCCGATATCTTTGCGCAGTTCCTCCGTGATTGTGTACTCAAAGGAATCGTGGACGATTGTTCGTCCATCGACCACAGCGTCGAAGAAGTTCATACTCGGCGATCCGATGAATCCGGCGACGAACTGATTCGCGGGCTGATGGTAGCACTCCAGCGGCGTCCCGATCTGTTGTAACTCTCCACCGTTGAGCACGACGATGTGGTCACCCATCGTCATCGCCTCCGTCTGGTCGTGAGTAACGTACATGGTCGTTACATTGAGCCTCTGTTGGATATTTTGCAGTTCAGTCCGCATCTGCGTGCGGAGTTTGGCGTCGAGGTTCGAGAGCGGTTCGTCCATCAGAAAGACTTCCGGATCACGAACGATGGCACGGCCGAGCGCGACGCGCTGTTGTTGCCCACCCGATAGCTCACTCGGCTTTTTGTCAAGCAAATCCTCGATGCCCATCATCTCTGCCGTTTCTCTGACCTTGTCGTTTATCTCTTCCTTGGAGAAATCCCCGGTCATTTTCAAGCCGAACCCGATATTCTGCTGTGCGGTCATATGGGGATAGAGTGCGTAGTTCTGGAACACCATCGCCATATTCCGCTCCTTCGGTTTTCTGTTTGTGACGTCCTCACCGTCGAGACGAATTTCACCCGAAGTCGGATCTTCGAGTCCAGCAACACACCGAAGCGTAGTTGATTTCCCGCAACCGGAAGGACCGACAAGAACGAGAAATTCGCCATCTACGATATCGATATCGAGATCATTGACAGCGATGATCTGATTCTCGCCATTGTCGAACTCTTTTCGTAGCTTCTCTATGTGAAGACTACCCATACCAAGTTCTGATTACATACATAATTAAATGTTTCTGTGTGCGAAAGCCGTTCGATAGAAAATAAGTTGATATGTGGGGGAGAAAATACGAATCCCCAATCACGTTTCGAGATGTTGTCTGCTATATCTCGATTATCGCGAGACGGTGGGAGCAAGTCCGTCGAGGTTCTCCTCCGAGATTTGAGGTAGGTACTCATGGTTGGCTCGAATGAGGTCGGTCGTCATCTCTTGTATCGCATCGAGGTCAAGTACCGCGGCCGAGAGCGGGTCGAGTTTGACAGCGTGGTAGATTGAATCGACATCCTCCTCGAGAGCCGCTTTCACTATGAGCTCTTGCACGTTGACGTTCGTTCGATTGAGAGCGGCCAACTGCGGTGGTAGGTCGCCGACCACTGCGGGATGGATTCCCGTTGCGTCGACGTAACACGGCACCTCGACGCAGGCGTTCTCCGGAAGGTTGCGTATCAAACTCCCGGCGTTGCGGACGTTGAGGTTGAACCTCCGACGCGTATCCGTTTCGAGCGAATGGATGATGCGGGCGGCGTACTCGTCCGAGCGCTCTATCAGGAGATCTTCATCGTCGAAGTCGGCGGACGTGTTTCGTTCCTCTGAACGTTCGAGCCACCCTTCGAGATAGGTCGCGGTGGGCATCCGCTCGGCGTGATCGGTTCCAGTGAGATCGTCGATGAGGTCATCGTCGGTCCGGAAGTAGGGGACGTATTCACTCATGTGGTGGCTCGACTCGGTGACGTACGCCCCGAAATGACACAGAATCTCGAATCTCACGGTGTCGCGCTGATACGTTTCGGAATCGGTCATCGCTTCCTCGAGATCGGGGTACAGATCTTCACCGTTCCGTTCGAGGTCGAGGAACCACGCCATGTGGTTGATACCGGCGACCCAGTAGTCGATGTCTGACTGGGCGACTCCCACGTAGTCCGCGATAGCGTTCACCGTGTTCGGGACGCTGTGGCACAGCCCGTAGACGTCGATATCTGTGGCTTCATCGACCGCCCAGCAAATCGGAACCATCGGGTTCGTATAGTTCAAGAATGGAGCGTCCGGACAAATCTCCTCGACGTCTCTCGCGATGTCGAGAACTACGGGAATCGTTCTGAGAGCACGAAACACTCCGCCCGGTCCGAGTGTATCGCCGATAGCCTGGTTGACGCCATACTCCTCCGGAATTCGAATCTCGTTGATAAACGGGTCCGCGTCACCGACGTTTATCATGTTGACCACGTAGTCGGCGTCCGAGAGGGCCGTTCGACGATCGGTCGTCGCTTCTACCTCCGCATCCAACCCCGCATTGGTTATCATCCGTTTCGTCACCTCCGCGACGTCGTCGAGGCGCCCTGCATCGATATCCATCAACGATATGGTGCTGTCTGTAAATTCGGGGAAGGATAGGAGGTCTCCTATTATCTTCTTAGCGAATACCATGCTCCCAGCGCCGATTATTGTTACCTTCGGCATACGAATCACTGCTCATCCCATTTATATAAAGATGTGTGTCCCCTTCACTCGGTACTAACTCACACGAAAAGTGGAGGCTAACATCCAGAATCGGTGATCAGCGATTGGCGAGCCATTTCCCCAAACGAGCCGTCCGAGTAACTTCATAGTTGATCGACAAATCGTCGCTGTCGTTCTCATCAACGTTGCAGCGATCCACACTGCCGAAATCAACTGAAGAACACGGTAAACGGATCGAACTTGCCAACGGAGCAACCACATAAGGTTATTATTACTCGGAAAATAGAGGAGAGTATCAAACGCGGATGGAGGTGAACAATATATGACTACGTGGAACGGCGCCGTTTCAAGTACCGACCCCAGCATCGTACGAAGAAAGAGTCCCGTCGTGTCGCAAGCCGATCGGGTGACGAATCCCGTGCTCACCAGTGACGACGTAACAGACTGTGAGAATCCAACGGGAGCCGCCGATCCGTTTGTCGTACACGACGGGGATCGGTACCACATGTTCTTCGAAGTGATTATAGACGATCCAGGCGATGACGACACCCTCGCGGAGAAGATTGGACACGCGGTGAGTGATAACGGTCATAGCTGGCGGTACGATTCAATCGTGCTCGATGTGGAAGGGCACCTCGCATATCCGTACGTCTTCTGCTGGAACGATGATTGGTACATGACACCCGATAGCGGTCTAGAAGGGCTCTTTCGAGTCTTCCGGGCACGGTCGTTTCCATCTGAGTGGGAACAGATTGCCACTCCGATCGAGCGTGACGGACTCGTCGATCCATCTCCCTTCCGTTATCACGGACACTGGTACATGATCTGCGGTGTCGCTCCGGTCGGGGATGGTCGGGACTACACCTTGTGTCTGTACCACGCAGACGAACTCACCGGTGAATGGATCGAACACCGGGGCAGTCCCATCGCCACCGGTAACCGGATCGCCCGTCCAGGCGGTCGTCCGATACGTCACGAGGAGCACGTCGACGTGTTCTTTCAGGATTGTCGACGCACGTACGGGGATAAAGTTCGAGCCTATCGGATTTCAGAACTGACATCCGACGGCTACGCACTCGAAGAGTATCCGACGTCGCCCATCGTCGAAGCAAGTTTCCGAGACGAGTGGAATTACGACGGGATGCACCACGTCGACTTCGGTCTCGCGTACACCGGGATCTCCGATATCATCGCCATGGATGGGAAGGCGACCGGGTGGAATCAGCGGTTCTCGATCGGACTCGGGAAATTCTAAAACTGTCAACGACCCTTTCTCCGAAGACGATTTAACAGCGGACTATTGGCCGCGATGACACATGACATATTAATGACTGTGTTATTTTTATACTAGCTCCTCAAAAATGCAGTGAGCGTCAATGCAAGAAGCAAGCATTTATGAAGAGATTGGCGTCCCGACGGTTGTGAACGCAGCCGGAACGAAGACTCGAATCAGCGGGAGTCTGATGCGCGAGGACGCTGCTAGTGCGATGCGCCGTGCAAGCGAGAAGTTTGTTCGGATCTCGGATCTACAGGCTCGGGCCTCCGAACTCATCGCTAACGTAACAGGAGCGGAAGCCGGATACGTCTCGAACGGGGCAAGCGCCGGACTAACGCTCTGTGCGGCCGCCTGTATCGCGGGACACGATCTGGTGAAGATGAACTGCCTTCCAAAGACGGACGGGATTCCCAGCGAAATCGTGATGCCGAGGTCTCATCGCAACGGATACGATCACGCTCTACGGGTCGCCGGCGCGGACATCGTCGACGTGGGAGGATGCGACCAGGACCTCGGAACGGGTGGAGAGAACACGGAACTATGGGAACTCGACGCTGCGATCGGTGATCAGACGGTTGCGGTCGCGTACATGGAGAAGTCATACTCGCAACCAGAGCTAAAGAAAGTCGTCGAGGTGGCCCACGATAACGGAGTTCCCGTTATCGTCGACGCAGCGGCCGAGTTACCTCCGTTGGAGAACCTTTCTCGGTTCACCGACGTCGGTGCCGATTTGGTCGTATTTAGCGGCGGAAAAGCGATTCGAGGGCCGCAGGCGTCCGGGATTATTGCAGGAAAATGGGAGTACATCGAGTCCATTGCCCTCCAGAACCTCGATATGCATACCGATTCATCCGTCTGGTCACCATCTACGGACCTCATCGACGTCGAAAAACTCCCCGGGGTCCCGCGTCACGGTCTCGGGCGGGGATTTAAAGTTGGAAAAGAGGAGATCGTCGGACTTATCGTAGCACTCCAACGGTTTATCGAGATAGACCACGAAGAAGTCGAGGCAGGGTGGCACTCGCAGGCAGAGTGGCTCAGTGACGAACTCGAGATCGCCGACGGACTCGACGTCCATATCCAGGAGAGTGGGGAGACGAATCGTGCGTCCACGGTGTTCGTTGAATTGACCAGCGATTCTTCGATGAGCGCCGACGAACTGATAACAGCACTCCGACAGGAGACGCCGAGGATCTTCGTCGGCTCCGACTATCTCGAGGCCAATACCTTCACCATTAACCCGATGTGCTTGACGGAGGAAGAAGCGAGGTACGTTGTGGAACGACTGTTGACGTATCTCGATTGATCGTCTATTATCGATGGGGAACCGCGACGATTTCCCCGACGTTACTAAGGAGCAAACCGGGCAGATGCTCGTCGAAACCTTTCCCATTCAGCCGTTCTTTTGGTCCGACGACGTAGAGTGCCCCTCGAAAACCGGTCTCTTCGGAAACGGGGACGGCGATGCTCCGAACCCCGTCCTCGTGTTCCTCTCGTCCGAATGCGATTCCACGATCGCGAATCCGTTCAACCTCTTCACGGAGCGCCTTCGGGTCCGTGATCGTGTTCTCAGTTAAGGCGGACAACTCGACTTCGTTGACAAAAGCTTCGAAATCGGTGCGGTCAAGAGTGGTTAGGGCTGCCTTCCCCGCTGCGTGACTGTGGAGATGTGGTTCTAGTTCGACAGGAGTGATATCGTCGTTCGCGACGGACTGATACCAGTCGATCCCTCGGTGGCCGTCGATTATGTAGATGCCACATACTTCCCCGGTCATGTTCGTGATCGAGTCGACGACTTTCTGATTGGCTTGATTGATATCTATCGTCGTCGGTTTCGAATCGGTAAACCGCTGGAATTTGTCGGATATTGTGTATGAAACCCCGTTTTTCTCAATGTAGCCGAGCGACTGAAGCGTTTGAAGATGTTTATAGACGGTACTGCGGGATATGTCGAGGTCGTTTGCCAACGTGATGACTCGTGCAGGTTGGTGTACGTGGAGTGATTCCAGAACCGTGAACGTCAACTCCACAGACCCGATCATCATGTTATTATCGATCTCGTTTGTCATCGGATATCGTACACATGATCGGTACTTAATGGTTTCTCATGAGTGTCGATAGGACGGAGTTCCCTAGCCATTAAGCCACCGTACATACTACGCCCCTTCATGGAAATCGTCGACTACGAATTGTTTCAAGTTCCCCCTCGGTGGCTATTTCTCAAGGTGATCACGGACGAAGGTGTGGTAGGTTGGGGAGAACCCCTTATCGAAGGCTCAAGACAGACGGTTAGTCAAGCGGTAAAAGAACTGATGGAGAAGTTCTTGCTGGGTTCTGATCCGCACCGCATTGAAGACAACTGGCAAGCCATGCATCGCGGTTCCTTCTACCGGGGAGGGCCCATTCTGATGTCTGCCATCGCCGGTATCGATCAAGCGCTTTGGGATATTAAGGGAAAGACGCTTGACGTTCCCGTTTACGAGTTACTCGGTGGGCGTACACGCGACCGAATCAAGGTATTCCGCTGGATAGGAGGCGAAAAGCCAGCGGATATCGCATCGGAAGCGAGATCGATGGTCGATGCGGGGTACGATGTGTTGAAGATGGACGCGGTCGAGCGCATCACCCACATAGATTCACCGGAGACGATGACGCACGCCGTAGACCGTATCGAGGCAGTTCGGACGAATATCGGAGACGATGTGTGTCTCGCGGTCGATTTTCGAGGACGAACGTCGAAGGCGACGGCGAAGCAGCTCGCGCGTGCGATAGAACCATTTCAGATCATGTTCATCGAGGAACCGACGAGTCCCGAAAAGACGGCCTTGCTTCCCGAAATCGCCACTCATACGAATATCCCGATTGCAACCGGTGATCGTTTGTATACGCGGTGGCAGTTCGACCGCGTCCTCCAAGACGGCGCCGTAGATGTCGTTCAGCCGAACATCTCACACGTCGGGGGGATCTCCGAAGGTCGACGGATCGGCGTATTCGCCGAAACAAGGGATGCAGCGATCGCGTTCAACTGTCCACACGGCCCAATAGGGATGGCTGCGGCGATGCAAGTTGCGTCATGCATCCCAAACTTCCTCGTTCTCGAACACGGGTTCGCGAGTGACAGCGACCCAACCTCGGATGTCTATAGCTATTCTCTCGACGACTCGTTGTTTGAGATGCGTGATGGCTATATGGCAGTTCCAGATAAACCTGGTCTCGGCATCCAGATCGACGAGGATGCCGTCCGCGAACTCTCTAGCGAAGACACGACTTGGCAGAATCCGCTTTGGCGACACGAGGACGGCAGTATAGCGGGGTGGTAATCGCCGTCGTGTTCTCGTTCTCCTTGTTGAGTCGCGAGCTCGTTTACCTATGGGAAACGGGCCCATTACATGACTATTGTTGTAATCCTCGGAAAATGCAATCACCATCATTAATAACACGAAAATCGGATGCAAACAGCTTGCTAAACGGATTTGAGAGCAATGGAGAACAGTAATTGACTGTCATCGTTACTATTGGGAAACGCGTTCGAACGACTCGGCGTTGACCGACAGATGGATATAGTGAATTCACCCCCTTGGAAGCAGTTCAGACGTGATTGTTCGAACGTGCGTTAGAACAGGAATCCGAAGGCAAATTCATCACCGTTTTCTGCGATATCTGTCATGTAATGGATGGTTCGATGGAAACACATTTGACAATTTCAAGCGCTGAGCTCTATAATAGCTGAAACCAGCCAGTAGCCATAGCTTCGAATAACCGCATCTATACGATGAATTCAACGATCGGGGCGGAGCGACGTTCTCGGTGAGTTCGCGATTTCGCTCCGCTCAGCGAAGTCATCAAAACCGGGGTTTGGAAGTAACCGACCGGAGGGTGTGATGAGAAAGAAGCCGAAAATATACCGATCCAATAGACGATCTATGATGGACTAGTCGCTCCGAAAGGACTGCTTTGACGAGACCCGATCCTGCAACTGTTTGATAGACGGAAGACAAGATTCATGTATTGATGTGACCATCTTTAATTGAGCGATATTACCACTTCGAGAACTATGAAAATGATCCAAACAGAGGAGACACCAGCTAATAGAGATCCGCACTCCCAGAGAAACGCCACGAGATCGATCGTTTACATCTCGCGGGAAAATCACCGCTATCTACGGATGACGGCTGGCGCCGAAGAGGGCGCACGGAGCGAGAACGATCATGGCTTCAAAAGCGAGGTGTACGACGCGGAAATAAGAACCGTCCCTGGGAGGGGAGAATGACTGACCAACTCGCGAACGATGTTGCCGTCGTCACCGGCGCAGCGTCCGGTATCGGTCGAACGATCGCAACACGATTCGTGGCCGAGGGGGCGACAGTTGTTATCGCAGATGTTAATGTCGAAGATGGGACCGCGGTCCGTGACTCGCTCCGAGAAGCGGGGGGAGTAGTTGAGTTCGTCAAAACGGACATCTCGAATGTGAACGATGTCCGGTCGCTTTTCGACGCTGTTGGCGCGCAGTATGGAGGACTCGACATCCTGGTTAACAACGCCGGAGGAGCGTTTGGCGACGACAATCTTCATCGAATAGACGAGGAAACGTGGGACAGAAATGTCGATGTGAATCTGAAGGGGCCATTCCTCTGCACTAAACACGCGCTTCCGCTGCTCATCGAGGGAGGCGGTGGCCGGATCGTTACGATGTCGTCCATCAACGGACTTATCGGACTCGGGCTGACCTCGTATTCGGCCGCAAAAGGGGGAATCATCCCGATGATGAAGCTCGTTGCATCGCAGTATGGTCGCCACGGTGTCCGGGCCAACGTCATCTGCCCCGGTGAGATTGCAACCGACGTACACGAATACAGTTCCGCTTCCGACGAGGTTCGTGAAGAGTGGCTTGATCAGTTCGCTCTCGGCCGGTTTGGCAGTCCGGAAGAGGTGGCATCGGTTGCACTGTTTCTTGCCTCAGAAGAGTCCTCGTATGTTACTGGGACCAAAATCGTTGTTGACGGTGGGATGATTAATGGGAGGAATCAGCGACTTCAGGAAGTCACTTATGATGTCGGAGATCTCTATGAATGGTGAATAGAGTTGCAAGTGTAGCGACTGCATGTCACTTTCAATTGATGTCGAGCGTGGATTTCCCCAACCGATTACGATAGCTTTCGTTGCAAAAATTTCCGTAGTGAGTAATGATAAGATCTGTCATCCATATCCATCATGCCCTATGGCGGTAAGAAACAGAACTAAATGAATTAGATTTCAATATACATCTTAGTAGGTGGTGTTCGATCAGTGATAAAATATCAGTTAGAACCCATGAATATATCAAAAATCAGAACATTTTCATGTCAAATATGGATTTTCTTCGAATATACTTATGCCATAGCCTTCTGAAGTAAACTGATAGTGCGGGAGTTGAGGACTATCGAGATTCCGATTCCTGTGGCAGAAGCTATGCGTTTGTGAAGGGTCCCGACGGCCACGAAATCGAATCATTGAACGAGACGGGATCGATGGAGATCTCTATTCACGATGCGTTCGCCGTCGAGACTGCGGTGGAGGCTGAACGAGACGAACCCCGGGAGGTCGCCCATTGAATCGACGTTCTCTTGGATCTCGTCGATGAGTGGTTGCTGATTGTCGGGATCAATCCTGAAGACGTTGATAAGGGTTGCACCGACCCTCTCGTCATTGATTTCGGGCATGGGATCATTTCCCTCCTGAATTTGCTACTTTATTCGCCGCGACGAGTCCAAGAACGACACCGAGTCCGAAGACGACAAAGCGAGGCGGACCTCGTTGCATGGAACGCCCGCTATCTGCACACTGTTTTGTCTTTGCGTGTTCTCTACCACAGGATGTGGGTCGGTTCGGGCATGACGTTGGAGCCATCACCTCTACAGACGAGCTCTCATACCCTCAAGATTCGTTCGAACATGTTCGAGTAAATAGTCTTCGTGGCTGCTATCGTCCTCTAAGGTATGAAATCACCTGCTGCTGGAGTACCAAAGAATGAGTCGAATTACAGAGGAACACGATTTCGTAATAAAACCCGAAGTAGCGAGGGAATCCCGATGAGACGACTCATGCGCGTATTGCTAGGGGTTGAGGCTGCATCGTTTTTTCTCGCCGCTATGATCCATGCAGGGATGCTCATCAGTGGCTATGAACATCACGAAGCGATGATTGCCGAGAGTATAATCGGTACGGTTCTGCTCGGTGGCTTAGTGATGACCTGGCTCCGTTCACGTTCGATGTTCGCAACCGCCATAATCGTCCAAACATTCGCATTCCTGGGTACGCTCGTCGGAATCTTCACGATTATCATCGGCATTGGCCCTCGTACAGTCCCAGATATTGCGTACCACGTATGCATCTTGATAGTGTTAGCAGTTGGTCTTGGACTGTCCCGACGCGGACGTAGAACTGAAACAATATGAGGCCCGTCACAGAATTGAATGCCGGTGATGCTGTGTATGGTTTCAGTGGATTCCCCCAGACTGACTCCTACGTAGAATACACAACAGCGGCAAACACAAATTAGATATTTTTAACTAAAATCAAGAGCGGAAGCGGATTACCCCCGGGACCCCTGAATCGATCTGTGGCGACTGCTACATTCTGCCAATTCGCATGGAGTTCTGATGAGCATGAACTGGTTAGTCGCTGCGCGAAATGATACTCCGCTCGAATAGACCATCTGGCGTCACAGATTACGTCATCTTCCGAGGTGGCTAGCGCACCGAAAAGAGAATGGCCGTCAGTTCCGACACTGAATTGGCACGCCTAGCCCGCGATTTGTACTTCGGTGGGTCTGATCTCGTCGATCTGGTCTACCCGCACCGGATAGGTGTCCTCGGCGTGTTCCTCGACGCCGAGTTCGGCCTTGATTCGGTCCGTAAAACTCGGATTCGGGTTAATGTAAATGATGTCCGTTTCGACCTCGGAGACGATTCCGATCTTCTCCCCCGCACGGTTCACCACGTCCTTTCCCGAATCGTTGCTGCCGAGCGAGATCGATTCATCCTCGGCTTCGGTTGTCTCTTCTTGTTCGACGGTCCTGGATTCAGTTTCCGACTCCGTCGTCTCTGTGGCCGTCGTTTCCTCGTCGATTGTTGCTTCCGTTGAGGTCGTCGATTCGTCCGCCATCGTGACTTGTTCGGACTCAACCTCGACCTCTCGTTCGACGTATTCGACATCGACGAGACCGCTTTCAACGAGTTCGGAGGTCGCCGTGTTACTCTCGACGACCTCGCTCTCGGCGAGGTTGTAGACATTCTCCACTCGGTCTACGATTTCATCCTCGATGAGCCGTCGTTCGAATAGCACGCTCTCGATGATGCGGTCATCGGTGAACTCACTCTCGATATCCGTCGTTTCGATTACGTCCTCGACGGGCATCTCGGCGAAGATATCGTTTTCGAGGATGGTTCGCTGGACACCTTCGATATCGACTACGCTTTCCAGCGAATCCTCCTCCAGGATGTCGCGCTCGGCGATATCGACATCGATGACTTCGCTCTCGATTAGCTTGCGCTCTATGACCTCGCGACGAACCAATCGTGTTTCATCGAATTCGAGAACGAGGGTGTCGTCGTCGAGGAACTCGGGTTCGGTGTCGGTCAGTTCGCGGCGGATGAGGTCAGTGTCGATTATCTGGTCGGCAATGATTTCCGAGTCGATGACCTCGCTCTCGATGGTTTCGGTTTCGACTATTTCGCGCTCGATAACGCGGGTTTCCGTGATTTCGCTTCTGACGGTTTCACCCTCCAATAACGCTTGTTCAACGTCCGCGTTTTCGAGCGTCGCCTGTTCAGCGACTTCCGAACGCGGGACGACCTCGTACCGCTCTGTCTCCTCGCCCGTTGGCGGATACCGGATGAGCGCCATGTTTTCGTTCTCGAACGTTTCGAAGAATGTCTCCCATTCGGTTTCTTCTGCTTACACGTCAGAGTGCCGCTCTGAGTGATAGGCGAAAGGTGACTGAGTCTCTTCATCGTTCCGGTATGCGGGTTGCCAACCACTCTCCTCCGCCCATGTTTGAATCGTTTCGCGGTCGGTCGTGATACGTGTCTCGTCGTTCGTTTCTGTATTGTCCGTCATCTTCCCCCACCGATTAACGGACTAGCCAATGGGTTACTTATATGTGTTGGCAGGCGATTAATCTTTGAACCGTCATCGTTGTAATCGTTATCTTCGACAAGTCCGTTTAAAACCTCACAGGCCGACGCCGCGGCCCTCAAACTCCTCCGCAATTTCACTCGTCATGGAGGGTTCAAGCGGTTCGGCTAGAAGATGGAAAAGATACAGAGATGATGATATACAATCCTTGAATTCTTAGAATTCTAGCTATTGGATGGATTAACTGCCGTTTCCTTCTAATAGATATTTATTTTAACATATAAACATTGCAGAAGTAATTTTATATTAATAGAACATTCGATTCGAAGGAGTACGAACGTCGCGAAAGGAAAATCAGCCCTGTTGTCGCTGATTCTGACGATCAACGGACGAACTTCGAAGGTCATATGCTGACCCAGAAGGCTGTAACTGTGACGGCTTCGACGGCTTCCCGTGCAAGCCATGCGTGCGAACGGGACGTAAGGAACTGCCGAACGAACCACCGCTTCAGCTCTTTTTATCCATGGCACGCCAAGTGACGGTTTCGGATAGCACCGACCAGCGAACGCTGACGGAAAGCGCGAAAACTGAGACCGACGATACTCCCGAGACACCGACGGGAGAATTTGACCGCTGTACAAGGTGCACAACAAATTCTATTTGGACCGTTCTTTCCCAGCGCCGTCCCCGATAATGAGTGTGTTTTTGATTAGATTGGCGTACCCACGTCGCAGCCGCTCAGAAACTGCTTGATGAGAAATGTCGAGATCAGCAGCTAGTTTTTTTGCATTTGCCTCCCGCGGGATATCGAAATAGCCTGCCTCGAACGCAAATATGAGCGTGTTTTGTTGTTCTTCTGTCAGTCCCAACCGACCCTCACGCCCTTCTTCAAACTGATAAATGTTCATGATATCAAATGTTAACCCCTGGGCTTCACAGTAATCAAATGTTTGGGAGAGTGAGTCTCGGTCTGCGAACAAGATCCGAAGATTCCACCCTGCTTGCGTACCGACCGCGGAGAGGATTGTTCCCTGTTCTTCAACGAGAATGTGGATGAGGGCCTGTATTTCAGTAATCCATTCCATCCGATACAGCCATTCGTCGTCTAAATCAGCAATTAGATCAAACTGTTCGAGGCTTGGATCGTCACCAACAACTGATTCAAATTCCTCACGATCGATTTCATTGCTCTGTACCCAGACGAAGGGCATCACCCGATCAGCATCGTGAGCGACAGCTCGCTCGATCTCAAAGTCAATGGATGGGAGTTCAGAGATCGTTTGTCGGAGCGCGAACTCATCAATAGGAATCTCAACTTCGACAACTGTGCCCGCCATAGTTACCTCTTCGTTAGCCGAACGGATAAACTCGGTGAGCATCCAACGATCAGTAATACTGCCATTGGAAATCGATTTCAAATCACGACTGCACTGACTTGGTAGGCTTACGAACACCACGGATCGGAGCAATTCAGCGAAACCGTGTGGCACAAACTCATCTACGTATGGCAGTATCACGAGTTCGGCGACGTTTACCACGGTGACGTTCACCTACTGGATAGGGAGCCTCACTATTCTCTAGGCTGCGAGCAATTTCCTATGCTACGGGGCTTACCGACGAGGACGTGAATACTGTTGGTCAGCACTTTTCTGTTGTCGGCAGTACCGTCATCTCTCGACCCAGTTCATTTCAGTCATTACACTCCATAAACAGTATTATTCAACCAATACTTATCCTCTTGTCCACTCTTGAGAGCGGGTATGGAAACATCAGCGGGATTTGACATCGTTGGGATCGCTGGACCCCAGTGGACTGAATCAGAGCTTCAATCGCTCTCAGAGGAGCTAAAATCCCACGTCGATGGCGAGTTCACCTCCGCTGTTATCGGGGCTGAGACACTTATGCGAGTGTTCGGTACAGATGATCCGCATCAACTGCTTGAACTTGGCCTTACGAACCTTGACGAATCTGATATTGAACTTCCAAGTTCGCCGGAGTCGACATCGATTCCATTAAATCCGGGTTTCATTCCTCCCGATCTAATTCCATGGATCACGGGGTGGGGAGCGGCACTATTACTCCAACCGGCGGAATCCACATCGCTTTCAACTGAAGCCATTGTCCAAGCCCTCAACGATCTGTACGCCACAAGGGAATGGAGGTCAGAACCAGTAGTTAGTACCGTTCACTACCCTAGCGGGGCCGAGAATCCCTCATTTTACCGCTCAGGTGGGTCCAAGACGGATTAATCAAGTAGGTAAATGTACTGCGTATCGCCATCAGTTATCGCAAACGTTTGGCGGTCGGTGGAATCAATGAAACCTCGGCCGACGTTCTGAAGTTGGTACCCAGCCAGAAATACTTCTGGTCAAAATCAAATCGCTCATTGCTAGCTGAAGTTGTTTAATTGACCATCGAACGCTTGCAGAGCGTATGCAGGTTGTACGAAACCCGATTGGACCAGTCAATATTTTTTCAATTGTGAGTAATTGTTCGTTTCTCATTTCCTAAATTGGACTGTGACCTACGGAACAGTCGAGCTATCTCACATGCTTCAACCTCGGTCTAACTGTCCACTCCTTACCACTATCCCCAATTTGTTCACTTTCTCTCTGACAGTAACGAATGACATACAACTAGGCTCATTCTCCGTTACTCATTTACCGTCGCGATTTAGGCAGCCAAGAACAAATTGCCTGCATTCGCTTTTTTCTGATGAGCCACGCGACAGCGTGGAGGAGATTAATACGATGACACAACATAACATCTTCACGGAGAGTGTCCTACAAATCAGCGGCGTCCCCGGATGGCTGCAAGATCCTATTTCAGGATTCATCGCACTGCTTCCACGACTTATTGGTGCACTTGCTATTCTGATCATTGGCTGGGTGATCGGACGCGCCGTGGCAGCCGTTGTCCGGCGAATTGCCGACCGAATCGAACTCGATCGAATGGTACTTAATACGCCGCTTGGTCGGATGCTGGGCGGCACCGAAAGTGCAGTATCGGGCGCATTCGGCAAACTCGCCGCATGGTTCGTCTATGCACTCGCGATTCTAGCAGCGGCAAACGTCCTCGCAATTTCAACACTCTCGCAATGGGTTGCGACAGCCGTCTCGTACCTTCCAGCACTAATCGCTGGTTTGTTAGTCATCATTCTCGGATTCGTGGTGGCTGATTTCATTGGTGATGCCATCACGCGAACACGGACGGCGACACACACCGCGTACACTAACTGGTTCGCCACGGGGACTCGACTGTTCCTGTACTTCACCGCCATCGTCATCGGTCTTGACACAATGGGTATCGACGTGGGTATTCTCTACCTGTTCGCTCGTGCCCTTGCATGGGGACTTGCGGCCGCTATCGCCATCGGCGCAGGTGTGGCGTTCGGCTGGGGTGGTCGAAACTACGTTGCCGAACACATCGACGGGTGGATGAGTAGCGCGAGTCAGGGCACGCCGAGTCCGCAACCGAGCGATGACGACTAAAGAGAAGTCCTTCGCTGACGCATCTCGGTGGATCCGGTACGGAACTCACCACGAGGTGCATAGCCCTCACGGATATCTTCATCGATCATCACACCGCTGTTCGCGCCCATTCGCTCTGTGTCAGCGTCAGGTATAGCTTTCAATTGACTATCCCCATAGCACTGATTCCACCAAGGAACGGGGGACTCAGGGCAGGGCGATCGATTGAGAAGTAGCAAAACACACCCATCGACAGCTAGCGTCACGAAACACGATCCTGCAACGGACGAGATCACGATTGCGCTGACCTGGACGGCCTACGTACACCACGGATGGGAACAATTCAGTTCGACCGTGCGCCATGAGTTGATTCATGCATGGCAGTATCACGAGTTCGGGGAAGCGGACCACGGGCGAACGTTCGACCGGTGGACCGATGCTCTCGACACAACCCAGCATTGCGAGCGGTTCACATCACCGAACTGGTGGGTGATTTGCGAGCAGTGCGGCGGGAAGATCGCCCGCTATCGACGCTCGAAGGTCGTGAAACAGCCCGAGAACTACAGTTGTGGCGACTGTGGCGGGTCGCTCCGCGTCGAGGGGGTAAACGACGAATGACGCAGAAGTACCGTTGTCCACATTGTCTGCGGGTTGTTGGGACCATGACGGTGGCGGGTCCGTCGCGGGTCCATGTGAGTCCATACGGCCATCGTCTCGCGGCACCGGACGCGGTGCTTGCAATGGGCGATTTGCACCCACCCCGCCCTGATGTGTGGGTGACGGACTTCCTCGCTGACGCTCACTAACTCTCGCGAACGCTTTCGGCCCTTCCTCATTCACGTATTCGGTATTTTCGGCGGTACAGGTGCTAACGGATGTTAGTATAATAAACTAACTTCAGTGTATTCACTTCCGATCTGGCTAGCGATGAACCCACCAAACAATATGATTTAGATCGGTGACAACGAGCGTGGAAATTGATGGCTAAAATCGCCACCAAGCTAGAAGTGCCATCCGGTAGTCTGCTCAATGCGATTGACACTGTCCTTATCGACGAGGACAAACAAGAAGACTAAACCTGATTTCCTACCGCCTAAATCCATAAGCGGAAGTGGAATAGGGCAAGTTGCCGCCCTCAAGGAAGCATATTTCGTCCATTCACGGAACAGCCGCTTCATAGCTTCAGTTTCTGCACTTTGTGAGTATCGAAGACCGTGAAATGAGTGGCTCTAAGCCCGTCGTGGTGAAGTTCTGAAACTGCCCAGCAGTTATCAATTGAACCCAGAATTTACCCAGTCACGTCCACACAACCTAGTGTGTCCACGATTATCGAATTCACGGTCCCAGCGGACGAGTTCCCACTTGGTAATATCTTTCACGACTTTCCGGATGTCGAGATCGAACTTGAACGCGTTATCCCAACGAACCATGCAGTTATCCCCTATTTCTGGGTCTGGGGGCCGAATATACCGGATATTACGACTCACTTTAAAGAACACCCTGTGGCACACTCGATCGAGCTTGTTGACGAGGTTAAAGGGGGCGGTCTGTTTCGCGCCGAGTGGAATCCCGATATGGAGAGTGTCTTGAAAGGAATCGCGGAGACTGACCTCATACTGGTCTCGGCAACGGGGACTGAATCTAAATGGCGGTTCGAACTGCGTACCGCCGATACGACAGGGATTACAGCTTTTCAACGCTACTGCAACGATGATAATATTGATATCACCATCACGCGCCTCTATGCACTTTCGGAGCTACGAACCGGCGAACAGTACCATATCACGCCAAGCCAGGAAGAAGCGCTTACTGCAGCATTCAAGGCCGGATATTTCGACGAACCACGTGAGGCAACACTCGAAGACATCGCTCAGAAGATGGACATCACACGACAGTCACTTGCTGCACGGCTCCGACGAGGGCATCGAAATCTTATCGCGAATACACTCTTTCATGAGACGACTGACCAGTGAACGATTGCACCAGTGTTTCATCTACATATAAACCTCATACATAGTCAGTCCTAGTAGCCAACTAATACAGCGGCCATTAGTGGAACACAATACATGCCTGCTAACGCTAATACTTCAGACGAGGCACTGTCGCCGGTACATCCCTCTATGTCCAGTGGATCAATAATCGAGACAATCATCGATGAAGTACTTGAGATGGAAGGGTGTGAGGCCCACGAAATTCCACCCCTGTATGAAGCAATTGATCCCGATGCGCTCACCGCACTCTATACGCGTGGCTCACCAGCTATTCGGTTCCAGTTTGCCGGCTACCAAATCGAAATCACGCCCGAACAGACCATCTCTGTCACCACCGATGACTAAGTCGTTCTCACTGTACTGTGTGATATGTGAGTGGCGAGCGGCCACCAATGGCGTCCACACACGCTCTGATGTTAATACCCAGGCGGTTGCCCATCATTGTGAGACGGGTCATACTGTGATACAGCGGATCGAACGGTAGTTCCTAAGCAACAGCGACTCCCATAGCCTTTCTTAAATTATAAGCGGGAGTAGTTATGCCCTGGAACCTCCGAATCAATCTGTGCGCAACGCTTCCTCACCCCGAACTGGATGATCTGAGATTAACGAACGGTTCGCACGTTATCGGCGCTCAAAAGTCGTGAAGCACCCTGAGAAGTACAGTTGCGGCGACTGCGCCGGGTCGCTGCGAGTCAAAGAGACCGATGACGAATGACGGCCGAACACTGACTGTGTGTGAGAGGACTCAGAGCACAGGGCTCCGGTTCACGACTTGTTACAGTTCGTAGTGACATGAATCTTCTTGGGGGGTGTGATGGTGACATCGATCTGTTTTGGCGAACACTCAGTGAAATTCAGCCGTCTTGTACTGCTATTTGCCTCGATGAGCACTGACGCTGTGTTCGTGTCAAGATTTATATTAGCCTCTTCGCGCTCGTTTGGTTGCAGGAGAAAGTCGTAGCTGCCTATCGACTCGTTGTTTGCATCTCGTAATCCAATCCAGACGTATTTGTCCTTGCTAGTGTTATTCTCGGCTGTCATTCCGATGCTGATCGATTGTGTGAGACATCCAGCAGCCAGAAGGACAACCACCAATATCCCTAGCATTCGAACGGCCGACTGTCGATCCATACTGCATCACGTGGTCGAATCCCCATGATTATTCCGACTCACGAAACCTGTTAAAAACGAAAGTGCCATTTGTTCCTCCCATTTTCTTCCATCTACCGACGCTTTTCGCCCTCTCAGATTCACAATCGCCCGTTTTTGGCTGGGACAGTCACTTACGAGAGTTAGTATGATATACTAACTAAATACGGCTGTGTGCTAAAACATAAGCGGTTTGAATCCAATATTCACTCCAATGACACTGAAGAAAATTCAATTTGGCGCCACTGTCTTTGTCATCCTCGCAGTTGCACTCCTCGCCTTCGGACAAGTAGCTCGCACTATTGAGTTCTCTTTTGTTGGCCGGAGTGTCTCAGTGCTTGTACTCCTTCTTTTTGCGCTTTTCAGTGGCTATTACCTGGTTTACCAAAATCAGTGGATCACGGCTCGTCGTGACTGAGTGATCGAAGTGCGAAAGTGACAGTCCACTCAATAGCCTCCGATGGTGGTTCATCAGCAAGCCGTGAATTGAGCACTCCTGAAATCTCGTACGCGCCGAGTATCATCCTCTCTGTATCAGTGCGAACTTCGTATGTCCGAGTGATCGTCTCACCCGGATCAATCGGTGTTTCGACTTCGACTGAGTTGACTTCCACCCCTTGATCGGTGATCGACACATCGGTACTCGAGTTATACTCACTCCACAGTAAGAATGAATGCTCGTTGTCGCGTGCTTCGGCCCACAGAACACTGAATGGCGGAAATGGGCCGCTCGAAATCATACGAATTTCGTCACTTCGATTCGTCACACGAAACTCAATCGTCCCAGGTGTTTCTGGTGTAATGTGATCAGTGTTCAGCTCAGCTGTTATCGCAAGATCAGATAGAGCACTCGGCGAACGACGGTAGAGCACAACACCAACGTGCGTCACGACAGCATCCGTACCCTCGTTCCACGTGAAAAGATCGGTGTCTTCGATGAGGTCACCAAGCCCAGTTGGAATGTCGTTTGTCCAGACTTCTCCCTCCAGCAGAACCCTCTGAAGGAGTTCCTGGTGTTTCTGCTCATCAAGCGTCGGAATATCGACGATAGTTGCATTTGGATAGTCGTCGGCAACGGTTTCCGCGGAATAGTACGCAGACGTTCTCAGTTGGTAGGCGTGAGTGGGTAGTACGATGGTTGTGTCGACCGCAAAATCAGTAATAGTGTACTCGTCAGCCGAACTCATACCTCTTCTTGACGTGTGCCATGTTCAAAGGCATTCGGAGGCCGAACAATTGCCACCATTCGTCCTTCCGGTTTATTCTTCCCCGAGTGCAGTCAGAAGTCGCGTTGATTCGGCGTGAGTGCCTCTTGCGTATCATCAGCTGCCGTGCGTGTACGTGATATCCGCTGCATGCGTAAGACTCGATCTGCGATGGTCGGGTGAACCGACACAACCGTGCCCAACACTCCAGTTTGACTGAGGATTAGATGCAACTCCGAAAGATGCAGTAATGCACCTCCGAGTGCTGTATTTCCTAACCGGTCGGTCGCATACGCATCCGCATCATACTCCGTGCGACGAATCAGATAGTAAGCACCGAAGAGAAACGGGACGAACAGTACGCCACCAACCACAAATCCATACGGAACCTTCAGCTCGACAGCAGCAAGCCACGCGACGATTCCACTACCAAGCACACAGAGTCGATATAATACATGGTGGTGTTGGTGATGCCCGACTTCATGCGCAACGACTGCCGCCACCTCGTCAGGAGACAACACTTCGAAGAGTGATTCGGTAATGAACACGAATTGAGTGCCGGGAACGATCCCAGCAGCAAAGGCAACTCCAAAACGCGTTCGATCATCCACTACTCGCACACTGATATCCGTCCCCGAAATCGCCGGCGCAACAATCGCTTGCTCATGTGGCGTGACGGGGCGTGCTCGCGTCGCATAGATCAAAAAGTACGGCATGAGCACTGTACTCCCAAGACCCAGTGTAACAACTATCAGAATTCGGCTCCAGCCTGGCGGCACCAGCCAGACAAGACTGATGATGGCAAAGAGTAGCGATATTCCACTCAGTCCTCGTGTGAGCACCCACTGGCTGATCTCACGATAGTACAGGTCTAACTCACGTGCTTGCTGTCGATACGAGAGTGTAGCCAGCCGAACCACAAGAACAATGAGTAACCCAGGGCCAGCAAGCAACCCAAGCATCGTGATCGCGGTAAGGACAGGTGAGGTTGGAGTTCCGAACCCTGCCCAGAAGAGGACTCGTCCAATCAAAGATCGAATATTGAACAGCGATCCCAGAAGGACAATTGCAATGCTACCTGTCAGATAGCCACGACGGCGAAGGCGACGCAGCTGATAGGCAGTTCGGGGATCGCCAGCTGGATTGCGGTAGATACGCGCTGCGAGCCAGTGGATACTGCCATACCAGAGCCCAATGAGGAATGCATAGCCGAGGAAAACTGCGCCACTCTCAATCAACATTAGTTCACCGAATAGCACTCATTTTAATTGTTGACTACTAAATTCTTTGTTCTCCGGATTGTACAAGCGAATGATCGGAGGAAAAGTAGTCTGAATTCTGGGATTTCAGCGCATTTCAAGCTGCGTGACTGCTTTGATAACCGAAGTAGAACGTCCGACGGCGGTGAGTTCGATTTCTCGAATTTGCCTGATTTGCTGATTGACTTCCTGTGGGCAGTATAAGCGGCAGTGGAAATGAGCAAGTTGCCGCCCTCGGTGAAGCATATTTCGTCCATTCACGCGATTAGCTGCTTCCTCGCTTCGACTTCTGCAATTTGGTATCACGCTATAGCTCCGCCCAAAGCTTGTCCACCTCCTCATTCGTGAGCCAGTGAAGAGGAACGATTTATTTTGATAATCGTCATTGGACTTTCTCCTATTCGTTCGCCGTGTCAGTTTTGACTCGGAATCGAAGGTGCGTCACGTCGGGTGATTCCACCATTCTCGTTCGTTCCAGTTCGATCGGCCCGTCGGCGAGGTGCTCGAACAGCCGAATACCGTCGCCGAGTAGCACGGGCACGAGCTGAAGCTGTATCTCGTCAACCAGTCCTGCCTCTATGTATTGGCAGACGACATCTGCACCGCCCGCGATCCGAACGTCTCGGTCGTCGGCCGCCGCCTCTGCTCGCTCCAGGGCCGGTTCGATCCCGTCCGTGATGAAGTGGAACGTCGTCCCGCCGTCCATCTCCAGCGGGTCGCGAGGGTGGTGCGTGAGGACGAACACTGGGCCATGAAAGGGTGGGGTCGCGCCCCAATAACCCTCGAAGGGTTCGTCTCCCCACGGCCCATCATCGTTGTCGAACATCCGTCGCCCCATCACGTGAGCACCGATGCGCTCGATTGACTCGGCCACGATTTCGTCGTCCGGGTTGGTTTTCCCACCGTCGAGTCCCTGATGCTCACGCCAGCTCGCCAGCTCGAACACCCACTCGTGGAGCCGTTCGCCACCCTCGCCTATAGGATTCTCCCGACTGTCGTTTGGCCCGGCGATAAATCCATCGAGCGACATCGACATGTCCACGAAAACGGCGCTCATGCTACTTCGCACCTCCGGCTCCGTCGTTCGCCAGGAACCCTGCGAGACAGTCCAGGGTCTGCTTTGCCGCTTCGACACCGTTGAATTTCTCCAACGTCTTACGATCTGAAGCGGAATCGAAATTCATCCGGAACGTAAGATCCGTCCCACCGACGGCTCCCTCGTCGAAGGTCACCGTCACCTGAAACTGCAGAAAGTTATTCGCTTCATTAGGGGGATGAGTGTAGACCAGACGCTCGGGTTCTACGATCTCGTCGTAGACGAACTCGTTATGATTATCTGCACCGTCGGGGCTGTGCATGACAAACCGCCAGACACCGCCCGGCCGCACGTTCATCTCGTGGACCGTGTTGGTGAACCCGTTCGGGCCCCACCACTTCGCCACTTGCTCTGGATCGGTCCACGCATTCCAGATGCGCGCTCGCGGAGTGTCGATCATCCGCGTGATTCTCAGTTCGGTAGTCTCTCCTTCGATCGGTTGGTCGTCGAGTTCGTCGTCAGTCATTGGCCATCTCGATTATTCGCTAGGTGGTCGGCAAGCCGGTCTAGGGTCTGTCTAGCGCCTTCGTCCGCCCCATGCTCAAGGGCTTCGTCAAGATCTACCGCCGATGAGAAGCGCATCTCCATGGCGAGCTCGGTCTCGGCGTCCCCGACATCGTCGAGAGTGATCGTCACTCGGAACTGCTTAGGATTGTCGGGCGAGCCGTGAGTGTAGGCCAGGCGCTCCGGTTCCACGATCTCGTCGTAGACAATCAGGTTCGGGTACTCCTGGCCGTCGGCGCCGGTCATCAGAAATCGCCAGACTCCGCCAGGTTGCACATCCATTTCGTCCGTCGTGGTAGTGAACCCGTTCGGACCCCACCACTGGTCGACCTCTTCCGGGTTGGTCAGTGCTGTCCAGACACGCTCGCGTGCGGCGTCGAACGTTCGCCGAATCGTCAGACTCGTCTCGTTGGTTTCGATCATCTTACGCCCCCTCGACCAGTTCCGCAAGGTTCCCAAGCGAATCGTTCCATCCTTCGTTGGCGTCCTTGGGCGGGATGTTTTCGGGAATTCCTGCTTGGTGAGCAGTGACTTCGGTCCCGTCGGAGACCTTCTCTAAGGTGACCGTGGTCGTCATCTCGCCGGCCATTCCTGGGTCGTCGGACTCGAATTCCTCGGTGTAGACGATCCGCTGGCCAGGAGACAGCTCCTCGTACGTTCCGTGGAATGTGTGGGCGTATGGCTCCAATTCCTCCATGTCAGCAGTGAACGACATGCGGAAGGTGCCGCCCTCCGTGGCGTCGAACTCGTGAACTTCGCAGGAGAAGCCCTCTGGCGGGAGCCACGCGGCGAGTTCGTCGGGATCGACAAAGGCTTCATAGACTCTCTCCGGTGGCGCTTCGATTACACGGTTGACGGTAATACTTCGGTCTTCATTGGCCTCTGTGCTCGATTCTTGCCCGTTATCAGTGTTGTCTATCATTGGTCTTCTTGCTCCAGATGGTCGGCCAACGCGTCGAATCGGTCTTCCCAGAGCACGCGATACCGGGTCAGCCATCCAAAGGCTTCACTCAGCGGCGCGGCATCAAGGTGACATCGTCGAACCCGGCCGTCCTTCTCAATCTCGAGTAAGCCTGCATCTTCTAGCACGTGTAGGTGCTTGGAGACTGCCGCCAACGAGACGTCGTGTGGTTCGGCCAGTTCACCGACACTTTCGGGGCCATCGGCGAGTTGTTCGAGTATCTCTCGGCGAATCGGATGGGCTAATGACTTAAAAATCGCGTCGAGATCCTGGTCGTTCGGCTGTTGTTCAACCATCCAGTTGAACGTACAGCACACTCAATATTAAACCTATAGGTTAAACAAAATGCCTTCGATGATTCAGGTGGAGTGAGCAGCTCTCGTCAGAAATAAACGCAATTGCGATCTTTTAACACAGTATGAAGTCGTATTTCTTAGCTATCGGTATCGGATTTAGTAGGTATTCCTTGATTCTATTGGAAACTGTGAATCTGATGAAGCGGCAGTGTTGAAGAGGTAGCCATTTAAACTCGTGAACAGGTTCACACACAAATTCGAGGCGTTTCTTATATTGGTACAGATATGCCAACACTGCCATCAACAGGCGACATGGAATCTCCTACATTGCCCGATGTGAACAGCCTTCCAGAACGTGGACTGTTGCCAATCCGTACTGTAGCCGCGGGAAACATATTCCTCCGAGAGAAATCACTCCAACTTGTGGCCGTCCTTGCCGACACGTGGGAATAGTCCGCTAATTCTATGATTAATATGGATGATAACAATTCCAACATTGGTGTGAACGAGGAGATCTACGCCATCCTTGGTCACGAAACACGTCTGAAAATCCTCCTTAACCTCGGTGAGTTAGAGGGTGCAACTTCCACACCAGTCACGTTCTCCACTCTTTGGAAGCGGACTGGTGTTCGCGATAGCGGCAAATTCAATTTTCACCTTCGTAAGCTCGCTGACCAGTTCATCACTCGCACTGAAGACGGTTATTATCTCACCTATATCGGTCGCCTCATTCGACGAGCGATCCTTGCAGGACAGTACAATCCAGATCATCTTGCACTCGCCGACATTCCAATTGAGAGTTCGTGTTACAACTGTGGTGCAGCGCTCGTCGTCAGTTACGATGACGGTCGACTCAGACTCCGATGTATTTCCTGTGAGAATCTTTCGTATCGAATCACGATTCCACCGTCGGCACTTGCTTCTCGTGATGTCGAGACATTTCTCGATGCTGCTAATCAGCGTGTTCGAACCGACATTGCACTCCTCGCGAAGGGTGTGTGCCCAACTTGTTCTGGACCAATAAACACGGAACGGCGTAACCCAACCGATGCACCAACCGAAAATTTCTACGTTAATCATATCTGCAAGCAGTCTGATGACCGAATTCTTAGTACGACAATTGGTGAACTGTTACTCGTCCATCCTGGTGTTGTTACCTTCTTTTACAATCATGGAATTGATCTCACAGAGATGTATTGCTGGGAGATCGATTTCTGTGTGAGTGATGAATATCTTACAGTCATCTCGAAGGACCCTTGGACGATCCAATTTGAGTATTCACTTGGCGACCAACTCCTTCGAGTAAGCCTTAATGAAGAATTTGCCATCACTGACCTCTCAATTTCACCAAACGGAGTCAACTGATCGTGTAGCCTACTGGAAAAGTAAGTGGGATGACTGTGTAGCGGATGCTCTCTCTAATTCCTTGATTGGGAAGTAGTTGATGTCAATTCGTTTCTTTGATCTCGAGAAGGTAGCCGAAGGGATCTTTCACATACACTGCAGGAGCAGTACCGGTTGCTCCGAGTGGATTTGACTCGTTTTCAATGTCTATGCTATTACTCGCCAAGAGGTCCTTGACGTCATCGATGGATTCCTCGATGAGAATTGCAGTGTGGTCGAAGTTATTGCCAGAGGGGGGTTCGAAATCTTCGACGGGTCGAAAGTGAATCACATTCTCGTTGGCGAGCCGAATCGAAAAGAAACTCTTCTGACCCGATTCATAGAGATCTAAGTTTTCTACCTTGAACCCGAAGATATCTCGATAAAAGGCTATCGCCGTCTCAATGCCGTTGGCTGGTATTTTCAGATTGACGTGATCGATTGTCTGAACGGTGACCGAGAGCTGTTCTGGCGTTGAATCGTTCGGTGCCATACGAGAGTCAATCGATGTTGGGAGAGAAATAGTCTCGCTGAACCACACTTTTGCAAATTCTGTTACAAGATATGGATCTGGATAGACGTCCAAATTCTACTTTCGGTGAGATATGATTGAATATTTCACGGTTATTTTCATCACCGTCGACTGGAAGTCACGAGCGAGATGCCGATACAAGACCAGTGAGTAACAACGAGTTCTTTGGCAGTAGACGATTGTATCCGAACTTGTTTTTAAACATGTGAACTAGTTCACGTGAAATGCTGTAGCTTCTCGTGTGTCAGTATGATCATGTCTTGTTTGACATCCGCGTGTGATATGCAACTGCCGACGTCTGTCGAAACGAACCCCCCTGCAAGGTACTCTGTTCTACTAGCACAGGCTTCAGTTCAACTACTAATGGAAGGGGGTGCTGTCAATGAGCAATACTGAGATTGAACCATACAATGTCCAGATCCCCCAAGACGAACTAGACGACCTCTACCAGCGTCTTGGTCGCACTCGCTGGACTTCAGAATTCCCCGATAACGACGAAGAGTACGGTGTGTCAGTTGACCATGTTAAAGAGTTGGTCGAGTATTGGCAGCAGTCCTACGACTGGCGCGAACACGAAGCGAAGCTCAACGAGTATCCTCAATTTACGACCACAATTGACGGCCAAAATATTCACTTCCTGCACGTCCGTTCTCCAGAATCAGACGCGCTACCACTCATTCTCACACATGGGTGGCCCATGTCGGTAATGGAGTATGTAGATGTCGTTGATGCGCTCACCGATCCCGGCTCGCACAGCGGGGATCCAGCTGACGCGTTCCACGTAGTCATCCCTTCCATTCCAGGCTTTGGATTCTCCGGACCGACCACCGAGCCAGGGTGGGATACTCGCCGAATCGCTACAGCGTGGGCCGAGCTAATGAACCGGCTAGGCTACGAGCGGTACGGTGCACATGGTAATGACTTCGGTTCGGAAATCTCTCCGGAGATCGGTCGAGTCGACCCTGACCACGCCATCGGTGTACACGTCACACAGATCTTTTCGTTCCCCTCCGGTGAGCCGGACGAGTTTGAGTTACTCAGTCAGGACGATATGGAGAAAGTGGAGTTTTTAGAGTGGTTTTGGGAGAGCATGGGAGCGTTCAACAAGTTGCAATCCCAAGCGCCCGCAACCTTAGCCCATGCCTTGGCCGACTCACCAGCCGGTCAGCTTGCTTGGAGTACGCAGTTATTTGGTGACGCCGTTAGCGAGGAGTACATTCTCACCAACGTTATGATTTACTGGCTCACTAATACCGCCGGCTCCTCGGCTCTTGTGGGGTATTATGAAGACGAGCACACTTCAGACAATCCAGACGAACCCACCACTGTACCGCTCGGCCTCGCCAATTTCGCGGATGACTTCCAGTCTATCCGTCCCTTTGCCGAACGCGACCATGAAAATATCATCTCCTGGAACACCTATGACACAGGTGGGCACTACCCCGCTCAGATGACACCCGATCTGTTGATCGATGACATCCGGCAATTCTTTGGACAACTACGATGACGGCCGACACGCTCGGAAAGCAAGCCCTCAATCGCGCCCTCTTGGAGCGCCAGCTATTGCTCCGTCGTCAAGAACTGCCCGTGAACGAAGCAATTGAACACTTGGTGGGGATGCAGGCACAGAACCCGAAGGACCCCTATTTCGGGCTATGGGCTCGTCTGGACGGATTTCATCAGGACGAATTGGCCGAGCTTCTCATCAATCGAAACGTGGTCCGTGCATCGATGATGCGCGCTACTATCCATCTGATCACCGCTCGTGACTGTGTAGCGTTGCGTCCCATTGTACAACCAGTACTGGAACGGGATGTGTATAGTAACAGTACCTACGGCAAGCAGCGTCTCGAAGGACTGGACATGAACGCCGTATTAACGGCTGGACGGGCACTGCTCGAAGAGGAGCCGCGGTCCGCTGCCGAGCTACGCGAATTGTTAAGCCCCAAATGGCCCGATCATGATGCAGCGGCATTGGCTTATGCCGTGCGTGGCCTATTACCAGTTGTTCACGTTCCGCCTCGCGGCATATGGGATAAGAGCGGTCCGATTGCGATGACCACAGTCGAAAACTGGCTAGGACAGAACATAGGCACGAACCGGAACCCCGAGGAAATGATCCTCCGATACCTCGGAGCATTTGGTCCCGCAACCGTCGCCGACATGCGGACATGGTTAGGTCTCACGGGTATGGGTGATATCGTCGACCAACTTCGACCCAATTTGCGAACGTTTTCCGACGCGGATGGAAAGGAACTATTCGACCTTCCCGACGCTCCACGGCCCGATCCGGACATCACCGTTCCACCGCGGTTCCTTCCTCGACTTGACAACGTGTTACTCTCACACGCTGATCGGACTCGCATTATTCCTATCGAGTACCGCAAACGTGTCATCCACGAACGCTCAGCTAAGGGTACTGTGTTGATCGACGGATTTGTCCGAGGATTCTGGAGCATTCAACAGGACCGCGATGCTGTGACCCTCCTCATCGAGCCGTTCGAACCAATAGACGAACTAGATCATACCTCCCTGACTGACGAGGGGACCCGGCTACTCATGTTCGCCGCTCCTGATATCGAATCACAAGAGATCGAGTTCTCCAATGCTTCATAATCCCCGTTCTGCGATGATCAATTTTCATCTCTTCTGATAGAGGAGTCGGAATGAGCGGCACGTCTTTGAAATAATAGATGCCAAGTGCCGGAGCGACGCAACAGTAGATGTGTCGGCAGTTGTAGAAGAATGATCGTGGCAATACTCACGCCGGTATCAAGCATGGGTACTACTGATATCGGCAATGTGTAAGCCATCACTACTCGAAGCCCACTATCGACAAGCAATACGATTCCCCACAGTATAGTAATCGTGCGAAAGGTGCGCCGAAATTGTGGATTGGACTCCCAGAGGGTGTCCATCACCTCTGCTCGATGCGGCAGTAGTGCACGGGTGGCCTGATAGCACAATGGCTGAGAGAATCGAAGACTGGCTAAGGTACCAAGACCTACTGGTGCGCTCAGCCACGCTCCACGAACCAGCAGTGTGCGTGGATTGTTAGTAACCAGTCCAACCAGTACTCCAACCGTCATTGTGACGAGTACAGTCAAATTGATGGGACTGATCTGCCGATACCGAATCGCGGAATAGAACGCACCGATGACGGGTGGAACTGCGGCTGTTGTCAGTGCCACAACGTCACTTGTCCCCAAGCTATGCAAAACGTAGTAAATAATGAGCGGGGCTGTGATGTCGACAAGGAGCGTTCGTGCCGCGGTACCTCTCAGAGATGGTGTCATGATTGAGGTTCCACTGATTTGACCTCGTCACCATCATACCTAGGTATTCGTTCGTATAACAAAAATACGAAAACGATCTGAATGATCGCGAACCCTCCAAGTGCGACGAGTTCAACCTTGTTCGTCGGTCCAAAGATCGAGGCACCAGCTGCAGTATGAGCAACTAGAAGGCCACCTGCCAAGCCAACACGATGTCGATCATTCCAGTCAGATCGAGTGGACCACTGTCCCAACACTACGAGAAGTACAGCCACAGCCATGAGTGATGCACCGATAAGCACGTAGACAGGCAAACCAGGTCCAAAGGTTGGACCCTGGTTTACCGCACCCCGTAACGGAACTGGCAGGCGAAGCGCGAGAAACATACCAATCCCAGCTACGCTACCGACCACCCAGGGTGATGGTGAAGCCATTGAAGACTGGGTTGTAGCCCCTTGGTATCCGTTGAGAGGCAATTTGGTCAAAGCGATGATGCTGGCTCCAAGTACGACAGCAGCGGCAGCAATAAGATATCCGATTGGTGCGACGTATCCTGGGTCTTCCGTTGGTACAACTGTGAGTCTCACAAGTCCAACACCCAGTATAAAGCACATAGCTGTGATAATCAGCCCACGTATCCGGAGGTAGGGTTGGTCGCGATGTTCTGGGAAGAACAAGTCAACGACAAGAATCGGAAGTGCAACGCTGAAGACCGCATGGTATACAAGAATCATCTCCGTGTACGCCCAGTTGATACCGAAAACGCGCGCGCCCCAGTCAGCGACGTTGTACATCGTGGGACTAAACAGCGACTGCAGTCCGATTCCTTCCTCTATGATGCCATACATAATGCCGAGTATCAGAATACTCGACCAGCCACGATGAGCACGGTTTACCAGTTCACGAATGAGTAGAGCACCGCATCCATACATCGGTACGAGAAGGGGAAGTGCGTAGGCTACTTGAATCGGTAACGAACCCCAAAAGAGCTCGGCTATTAGGGGAGAAACCAGTAATAAAACAAACGCAGGTATTTTTGTATTCCACGAGTTCATAGACTGGGTACCTTCGCCTTCTGTCACCAGCGCGCGTTCGGTTTGCTGGTCAGTCATGGAGCTTCCATCCTGCGATCTTCGTCACCAACGGAGGAATTTTCTCGAAGGGACTCCTCAGGTCCATCCCTGACAATCCCGGCGATCTTGTCATTTCCACAGTAGACATACTTCTATTGATGTGGGTGATGTAACGAGATTGCGGGTGAACTGGTGCAGATGCTTAAGTAGTTATACGCTCGGGATCCACGGTCCCATACGATGGCCCGTATTCAGCTCAAAATCAATGCCGCAGCGTCTCAGGATCAGCTGGCCGCAGTATCCACCGAATTTCCGGACGAAGTGTTCGAAATTCTAGCGAGCCATGCGAGTGAAGGCCGACTGGTCGGAATCATGCAAGCTCGAACGGTGGATGGGGATGCCCTCGCTCAGCATTTCGTAGAAGCCCCAGATGTCTACTCGTCAGAGGTGATTTCTCTAGATGAGCAAGCTATCCTGCTTCGATATGAAATACCAATCCCTGACTCCTATCGTGTAAATCGAGAATCAGGGAATCTTTCGTTGTTTCCGATCACTATGCAGGATGGATGGTTAACTGTTGAGCGAAGTGCTTCTCACGAACGATTAACACAGTATATAGACAACTTGGATAACGCTGGTCTTCCGTACCAGGTTCTCTCAGTTAAACAATCCCATGATCCGATCGAACTACTCACAGATCGCCAAGAACAGTTCATTATCGAAGCTATTGCTCGGGGCTATTACGAGACTCCTCGCCAGTGTACACTCACGGAACTAGCAGAAACTTTTGGAGTGAACAAATCAGCGGCCAGTGGAACGCTCCGGCGAGCAGAAGGGAGAATCATCAAGGACGCGCTTCCCGAAGCAGGGAAGACTGTGATCTGAAAAAACCAGCTACGGACCATTAGCCACGAGGCACCCGACGAAGTTTTCGTAAATTGATTTCATCAATTTTCCTTCGACGTCGAAGCCCCCGGAATGGTCGAAGTGACCGACGAAAGCCACGAAAACCCCACAGACTATCAGTACATTGACTCCATCGACGACGTGACCGACGAGCTGATGGCCTGCACCTGTCCGTACCATATCCACCACAACGCCTTCTGCAGGCACATACCTACAGCTCAAAACACAACCGACAATGAGTGACAAAGATACTTTCTACTGAGAATCAACTTCCTTGTAGTACTCGATGATCTCCTTCATACACAACTGGTTGAGTCCCTGTGATGCAACCGTGAACACCACTGTTGAGATCGGTTTCCGCTTGTACGCAGCATAGAGACCATAGATCCCAACTGGAATACTCGCTGTGTTGAGAATCTGCGGGTAGTCGAGACCGATCAGACGGTTTCCGTCATTTGTCCATCGTTCTTCGGCCTGGACGACCTTGTACATCCAGTCGTCTGATTCCTTGGTGGGTTCGCGAAACAACACCGGGTTGAGTAGTAAGAACAGAACAGTGAGTCCTACCACCTTCCATTTCCGATGGTAGAGTGCGGCGACGATCACGAACCCTGCGGCCATTCGACTCCAACCACTCTTCGGATTAGAATGACGAGCCCAGACATCCTCCTTTTCGATGGAACCCTCGAACATACTTGTCATTCTGTGCGAGGAGCGTATCTAAGTATCGTGTGTAGTTTTTATTGCGACGTTGCCTGATAGATGAACGATTGGATCTGCCTTAGTATCGCTTGCAACGACATCTACATGGATCACCAACGAGAGCGACGAGAACCCCGCAGTCCACCAGTACACTGTCTCCATCGACGACGTGACCGTGGGGATCTTTCGTCAACGGCGATCTGCTTCGTTTAACCCTGATCGGATGGTCCGCATCTCGTTTACCGCTGGTAATCTGCGAAGTGCTGGCACTGCTGCAACATAGCCAGCAACCGAGAGCAATCCGAACCCACCAGCAGCCATCATCACCGCCACTCCAAGTTTTTCCCCAATAGTACCACCAAGAAGCATACCAACTGGCGTCACTGCAACCGACGCAGATCCAAGGAGAGCACTCACCCGACCGAGGAACGCATCAGGAACCATCCGTTGTATCATCGTTCCAATGAGCACATTTGTCGTACCAACTGGAATAAGGGCAACTGCAAAGCAAAATGCTGTCGCTGGCAATGATGGAACGAATAACGCTGCGAACCAGCCACCTGCAGAACACAAAAATCCACTCACCACGAGTGGACCAAATCGAATATCGTCTATCCGCGATCCGAGGAGTGCGCCTACAAGTAAACCGGCGGCAGTTCCTGCTCGAATCGTCCCATATGCACTTGACCCTCCGAGTTGATCGGCAAATGCTGGAAGAACAGCATTTGATGCGCCAAGGAGCCCGTTTGCAAATACCCCAACTCCTAACAACCAGACTAGTGGCGTTCCACGAACAAATTCGATGCCAGCTCGAAGTCGGGCCAGATAACTACTAGTATCACCGCCGTCAGTCGCCGTGGTTACCTCTGTAGCCTCCTTAGTTTCACCAACTGTTGTCGTCTCGTCACTCATGTCACCTGTTCTTGCAGTCGGAATATTGACTCCAGCGAATAATACAGCTGCAATCACGAATGTCAAAGCATCCATTGTATACAACGCTACGGCACCGACTGCAGCAACGAGTGCTCCAGCAAGACCATTGAACACGAGGTCTGCGCCTTGATACGCGAATGAAAACGCCGCATTCGCCTCTGTTAATTCCTCTTGTGCAACAATTCGGGGGAGTGCTGCACTCTGGGCAGGGTATACGAATTGATTGAGGAGTGAGAGAACTGGCACAACAACTAATACCAATGTAACCGAGCGGATGCCAAACAGCCATGCGGCCGGAATAAAGAGGACGACGGTTGCTTGGACGAGCTGGATGGCGATAAGCAGTCGGCGGAGTGGCCAGTGGTCTACCAATGGGCCGATAAGCATCTGTGCGAGTTGTGGTGCCATTGTGAGTGCACCAGCAAGACCAGTATAGGTACTGGAACCAGTGAGCTCATAGACTAGCCACATCGCGGCAACAGCGTAGAGACTGTCGCCAGCATTCGTAATCAACCGGCCGAAAAAGAGCCGACGGAATGCTGTATTCCGGAGGAGCTTGAGCATACCAGTGACTACTCGTTTGATAAGAAAAACTCTTGCAGAATGACATTTCTGTCTTTCACCTCACAGAATGCTTGTTCTGTAGTATTTATGAACACTCTGTAGAAATGGTCTGACCATTTCGGCCGATCGTCACCGTGAGCGTATCGTTCTCAGTCTCAAACTCGACTACCACCTGATATGGATCATCGGATGTAACTGTTGTTTCCGTATCAAGTTTGTTCACTAATTGCCATGCTGGCATCTCTTCAGGGTTAATCCCATGATTATGGAGAAAACTCACAACAAGAGGATCATCCAGTAAGAGGCCAGCAGGTACTGTTCCAATGAGGTCTTGACAGCGATCACAGAGTAATGACACGGGTGGCCCATCCGATAATGGTGGCTCTGCTTCCCCCTCAAAGGCTAGTGGGACCCCGTCGATGTCACCAACGTATGTCGTCATCGGGCCGGAGCAATTCGGACAAATTCCACGACGCGCTCGTCCAAGCAGAGTTCGAAGATGTGTATCAACGATGCGCGAGAGTTCTTCCTCGTCACGATCTGCGAGAATGCCCGGTGGGATGCCAAAATCTGAGAGGCAATGGTCACACACGGAACAAACAACATGTACTCGCTCGTCCTGGTAGCGAATTCGAAGATCACTATTGCACTCAGGGCAGGAACCTTCGGTTGGGACATCAAGATCATTGCCAGGCGCATAGGTTCCCTCGAGAAGTGCACCAACAACGCGTGTTCCGGCATACCGCAGTTGATAGCCATCGTTGGTTTGCGTGATGAATCGGTTTGTTAACTTTCCGAGGTGGTAATTGAATCGACCAGAATCAGCAACACCGACGCGCTCGCGGAGCACCTCAAACGGCACTGTTTTCTTCTCTCGGTCTTTCTGTGCTTCCCATAACGATCGAAGAATGGCAAGCCGGGTTGAATCTCCCAGGAGAGAAAATGTCTCTGCAGAGTTGAATTCTGCAGATGGCGAATCATCTGATCGCTCGTCAGCCATGTTTGTTGGGTGAATGCCAACAGTCTTGGCCGTATCGATTAAGAGCTCGATGTAAATAGAGTATTTTGAATTAGTGGGTATTAGTCGTCGACAGCAACGGCTTCGCTCGAATCACTATTCTACGAAAGCTATCAGATAAGCACATGCTGCCGTTGCAACCGCAACGGACGACGGCTTGTTCAACGCATTCCCATCGGAGTGTGAATACGATACCGATCCGGGAGACTGAGACTGCGACGACCTCGGTGACTTCCCGTGCTGGCCGTGTGTACGAATAGGACGAAAGAACCTGCCGAACTAACCTCGACTTCTTTTTCTTGTCAACAGATGCTAACAGAAGTGATTGAACGATACAGACTCACTACCCGACATCTCATTTTGACATTTTCTCCACGATAGCACAGACGCCTATATCTCGTTCCTCAACTCGAATGTCATCAAACCCGACCATTTCAAGGAGTGGTCGCAGTTCATCGCGAGATTGACCTGCAATTGGTGTGAATGCGATAGCAATTCGGCCGCCGGGTTTCAACACACGTCGCATCTCTTTGAGACCAGCAGCAGCATCGGGCCACACTTGCATCGAGTTGATAGAGAAAATCTTATCGAATACTGCATCTTCGGAGGGAATCTCGTCAGCGGAACCATATCGAAGATCGACGTGACCAGCGTCAATGGCCACTGCATTCCGTTTCCGTGCCATCTCAACCATCTCGTGTGAGTAATCAATACCAGCGACAAACCCGTCCGGAGTCGCAGCCGACGCGACCTCTATGCCAAGACCCGGACCGAAGCCGACTTCCAAGAGACGGTCAGTTGGCTCAACAGCCATTTCCGAGAGAGCCCACTCAGCCATCGCACGCTTATCCTTTCCCGTCATTAATCGTCCGCCGATGCGTCCAGCTATTCCACGTGGCTGTCCAAACACGCGATGCAAGAGCATACTTATTGGATTCATTTAGATGAGCCTGCTTTTGTCTGCGATTGGTTCGCTTGCGCTGTGTGACCTGCCTTCTGATGGTGTATTCTACAAGCACCGAACTGGGCCCCGATATACCACACAACGGCTCCGAAAATAAGGAACAGAAGGGAATTAATCGTTGTCGCGTATGATGGTGCTGGACTCACAAGGTAAACCCCGACGTATGTACCGTAGACAATGGTGAGTGCAAGAACCGTCTTGACTGGGGTAAACTGCATGCTTGCTTGGTCGTGGGGTGATTCAATAGGATCACTGCCGGAGATATTCGGCTCTTACTTATTTCATCCAATGTCCTCAACACGCTGAGATCATCTATCTTACTAGCTCCGAGATACGAGTTGCGAGATCGAGTATTCTAAGTGGCGTTCACTGGACAATCCGCGAGAGCACGTTTGCCTCGATCTTCTGAAGGTGCTCACCGACAGTTGCTCGGCTGAGCCCCATCTTCGCTGCGATAATTTCGAGTGTCGCTTGTCTTGGCACCTTGTAATAGCCTTCCTGGACGGCCACTGTCAATATTTGATATTGCCGATCCGTGAGTGTTGCTCCGAGATCACGAACTCCAGGTCGGTATGTTCCTGTCTTCTCGAGATGAACGTTGACAATTTCGGAGATCGCTTCAAGTGCCTCTCCAAGCACTGGTTCCTCCCCGATCAGTGTTGCCTTAACCGAGCCATCGTGTGTAAATTCTAATGGCATATCGAGAACAACCTCAAATTGATGTAGTGTTGAAATGATCGATCTAACTGGATCCTTTAGCTTACAGTGGATATACGCGAACCCTCCACCTTCTTTCTGATCGACGAGATCGTAGTTCAATACGTCTGGTGCTAAATCAAGTATTGTTTCGATCTGCTGGAGATCTCCTTGGAAATGGTAGAGTAGAACAACCGTCTCGTCATCGACTAGATTGAAATGGTGGAGCTGTCTGCGCGTGACTGCGGATCTTCTTGGTATTATATCATCGTCTGCAGACTCGTTCTCATCATTTAGTTCCAGTAGAACGGTCGCATATCTCGGCCCTTGTAACTGGCCGCCTTTATCCCTCTCATCGGTTTCCTTATTCTGTGAATTTAAGTGGTCCGTCATCATGTAACAGCCTATTTTATCTGGAATCCGTGACCAATAGAACGGCTGTTTCTTATTTAAATAGACTGCGACAACGCCACTGACGACGGCACGCTCGACGCTTTCTCCTTCGAGAAAATGTGTGACTGCGACGGCCTCGGTGGCTTCCCCTGCTGGCCATACGTGCAAACGGGACGGACAGAACTGCCGGACTATCCACCGCTTCAGTTTTTTCATCCATGGTACGCCAAGTGACGGTCTTGGCTATCACCGACCAACAAATGCTCATGAAGCGTGTGGATGCAGCGAGCAATACTATTCTCAAGACACCAACTGCCTTATTCGACCGAGTGTACCGCTATGCGGCAACCGTCATCAACCACCGGTACATGCCTATTCATCGCGGCTCGTGTCAGTGGCTTCATTGTGGATGTTCTTCTGCACTAGGTCGATGAATTGCAGAGAAAAGTCGGCGGTATCCTCACACAGGGAAACGCGTTTTTCGGTCACATCGAAGGAAACAAGGTTTGCATCAGTTAACTTTGGCAGATGCCAATGGTACAGTGAGAGGTAGATTCGCTCACGTTCTGCTTGCATCTCTGTCGGTGCCGTATCCATTTCCCGCCTGACGATCTCATCAGCTACGTCGGCCAATGCCATCGGCGTTCGAGATGTGTTGAGACACTGAAGGACGTATCGGCGGCGACGATCAGCGAGAGCGTCATATATTTTGTCCCAGTCTGATGCTTCTAGTTGAGTACGTGAGAGCGGTTTCGATGATTGGTTCTCTGGTTGATCATCATCGAGTTCAGAAATCCCATTTGAGGTCTCCGACTCATCAGTCATTGATAGAGCCAGATCATATAAAACAAAGAGTCTGGGGTGCGTATATACGCGCTATTTATTTTATGCATCCTCATCGTCCAGGTGGCTTACGGTCAGGACGTTTGTGATCAAGTTTCGATGCGCGCGACGTAACAGCTTTGAGTACGATTGTTGGGAAATCCCCATTTCGTCTGCAACGGCATCCATCGATACTGTACGTGGGACATCGAAATAGCCGCGATCCACTGCGGTAACCAATGCATTTCTCTGTTTTGGGGAGAGCCCGTACTGTCCACCACTCCTCGGTTCAGAGGGATGGTACAACCGATGTAATTCAAACGGAACTTCATGCTGCCGACAAAAATCTTGAAAATCAGATACGAGATGTTCAGTATCGAACCGCATCCGAAGCTCCCAGGTTTCCGCGCGTCCAGTTGCTTCAAGGATTGTCGCCCCGACTTCGAGATACGCATAGACGATGCTTTCGATGTTCTCCGTCCACTCGGCCCGATAGAGCGTTCCATCTTCGTATTCATCGAGTTTTGTTACGCTTTGGGTTGAAGGGTCATCTTTCACTGCCGCTTCGAATTCGGTGTAATCACCCCCTCGAACCCAGAAATAGGGCAGTACTCGGTTAGTATCGTGAGCAACAACGCGCTCGATTTCGACAACCATTTCTGGTATTTGTGTGAGCGTCTCTGAGAGTGCAAGAGCACTAGTTGGGACTGTGAATTCAGCAATAATACTCATACTGGGTTGAGAAGGGATAAGCGCATGGCCGAAAGCGTTCAGAAGGTTCAAGAGCTGCATAGGACATAAAATATGTCCTTTAACGAATGAGATCACGATCACGCTGACCTGGAAGGCTTACGAACACCACGGCTGGGAGCAATTCAGCGAAACCGTCCGGCATGCACTCATTCACGCCTGACAGTACCACGAATTCGGCGACGCGGATCACGGCGCAACAATCACTCGCTGGACAGACCGCCTCGACACCTCGCAGCACTGTGAGCGATTCACCACGCCAAAGTGGTGGCTCGTGTGCGAGAACTGCGGTGGTCGGATTGTTCGGTATCGCCGGTCGAAGACCGTCCGCAACCCCAAGCAATACAGCTGTAGTGAGTGCGGTGGGTCACTACGCGTCGAGGAGGGCGATGGTCGCTAACCAATTCCCGTTTAAGTAGCTCTCGCGATAAGAAGTAGATACGAGGAAGATTTTCGCGCATTCCTGCTTTGTGCTTGATTCTCATCGGTTCCCTAGATTCAGTAGGAGTGCAGAGGTTAGTATTACATACTAACACCGAGCGTACCTTCTCGTATCTGGAAGACTGCCAGAATTTCGCCACAAAAATCGCTCTACTGTACTTGTAACCCCTTTCCTCACACAATGCTTTTGCCAATTGCCACCGTAGCGCATACCAATCATGAATGAGAAGGATTCGCTGAATGCGGACACTGACGACGAACCACCCGACGCGATTCACAACCAGTACGAATGGTCGTCGATAGAACCGAGCGTCGCTGTCGTCGAAGCAGTTTCCCAGGCAGCGAATTGTGACCACCAAGAACTCAGTCCGCTCTACGAGTGTATTGATCCTGAAGCCTTTGACACAATTCTTGCACCTCCAAGGATAAGAAACACCGAGACGACCGCTTCGATCTCATTTGCGTATGCTGGCTACTCCATCACCGTCCAAAGCACCGGCTCTGTTTACGTCACTCCCGCCTAAGAGCTTCTCCTCCTCCAACTCAAAACCCCTACACGCCTTGGTGAGATACCGCTATGCCCTCGGCATATCTCTCGAAAAATAGCATCCTGATGATGCACTAGCAATGAGAATTATTCATCGCCTGGCATGTCAGGATCCTGTCTCCGTGGCAACCCGGTCGCCATCAGTCGCCGAGCGATAACGACAATCCCATTGTCAAAGCCTCGTCCGAACACTGCTTTCTCCGTTTCAACCCCACCAACGTCTGTCTCGTGGACCGAACTCACAAGAATCGTGTTCTTGTCGATCAACAGCAGCCGACTGATCGTCGTGTCATCATCGACTTCGAGTGGCGAACTGTGCAACCACTCCAACCCCGAGATGAACACTTCTGCGTTAGGCACTGTCTCTGCAATCTGCTCACGGATTTCCTCGGTCTGGGTCCCAATCAGCACATCAAGACCCGTGTCCAGTGCCTCTTGGAGCTGTTCGAGCAACTCGTCGGTAACAACCTCTTCACGACCGATAATGAGCACAATCTCACGGCCAGCGGCATCAATGAGTTGTTGGGTACGATTCGTAATCGCAGTGGTGCCCGAGAGTGCCCACACTTCGTGGGTGATTTCCTCGTCACCACCGTTCAATTCTGTCGGCTCAATCGCAGCGAGTGCCTCGACAAGCGTATCCGTTCGTGATTCGTACTCCTGACGCAGTGTCTCGGCGGCCTCTTCGATCGGTACGGCGCGAAATTGCTGTGGATTCGAATGCTGAATCTCAACCAATCCTTTCGTCTCTAACACGCGAATCGCATCGTACACACGCGTTCGTGGGACTTCGGAGATGTCGCTGATTTCTTTTGCTGTCCCCTTCGGCAGGCGTGCTAAGGCGACAAAGCAGCGTGCTTCGTACTCTTTTAACCCGAGTTGCTGTAACACTTCGATCGATTGCTGTTGATTAGTGATTTCGTTCATGGGTCCCAACCACTTGTCCGGTTTCCCCGGAGTTGTTCAGATTATTCTGTCGTCGCCCGTAAGTCAGTTGGTGTTGAGTCCACCGAACGCGTCCGACAGAACGATTCACCATCAGTATCTCTTGTTCTTCGAGACGTATCAAAGGCACTCATGCCCACACTGTCAAATTGCTGATTCACCAGTCCATTCTATATTCACTCAGATAATCACAGGGGATCGGTCCTGAATACGCAATATTATGCGACAAAATTTCTCATTTCGCAGTGTTTGAACACCCCTCTCCTTCGGAACCGTAGCCTCGTATGGTGTCTGCTGGTCGAATCACTTATTGCATCCTCGTGCTGGAGTAATCGTCTTCGACTGGGACGGTTTCATCGGTAACGACTGTTCTCATTTCGGTGATGTTCCCGCTGCAACGGTAACTACATGACCGAACAGAGCGTTTTGAGGTATGAAATCTGTATTCCGAGAAACAAATCCCTCCGACGATTTATCAGACGGAGTATTTGTAACCCACATAATCACAATAGGGTTATACCGGTCTAGCTCAAATCTCTATGTGGCACGGAGTTTTGATGGGTCCCAACCAATCGTCACTCCGTGCTCAGACTGCCACATTTGTGGCAGTTTTCGAATGCACTAGTCTGGTGGCTTACCAGGCGGTCCTACAGTATGATTCTCCGTAAGTGTTGTGAGCAGCGGCTCGATCGCGTCGAATTGCGGGCCTTTCGCTACCTCCCCTGTCTCTAGATCCCAGTCGATGACGCCGTGATCTTCTAGCTGGGGAAGATGCATATGGTGCATAGCAATTGCTCGTTCTTGGTCGCCATCGTCGGTTTCCACGGATGCTGTGGAGGCAGTAGGTATGGTTTGTGGGGACTCCTCTGTGAGTGCAAGGAGGAGTTGCCGTCTATGACCGTTCGAGAGTACTGTGAGCTGGTCATCGAGCATCATGATGTCCCTGTCGAGAACACATTGCAAATCATTAAACACCGTAGATTTTACGGATTGATAGTCGTTTGAGCAAGTGAGTGAATACGTTAAACCGGCATTTGTGTGGAGAAATCACGCGGTTTCTCACACTCTATTTAGGCTCACTTGACGTACTCTTCATTATGGGCCGACCATTGGATAACGTGGATCGTGGCATCCTCTATCATCTCCAGCGAGATGCACGGAATACAACTACCCAAGAGATTGCAGAGACTGTCGGTGTTTCGGCGAGTACTGTCCGGAACCGAATCGAAGCGCTCGAAGACGGTGGAGTCATCAAGGAATACCATCCCGAGATCGACTATGAAGCAGCGAATCTCCCGCTGCGTGTGCTGTTCGTCTGCACCGCGCCGGCAACCAAGCAATCCGAATATATCCAGCAAATACTTGAGGTACACGGTGTGATCGATGTGCGCGAGATGCTGGTCGGCCGGCGGAATATCTACGTGGAAGTGGTTGGGACGAGTACGGAAGATATTACGCGTATCACGGACACACTCCACGAGTCAGGGCTCACGGTTGAGAGTTCCGAGATCATGCGTGAACGGCATATCCAGCCCTTCAATCATTTCCACTTCAGTGAAGCCACCGCCGATGAGCGGCGTGAGAGCTGATTTCCCCGACCTTCAGAAATCCGTATTCCACACTTTAGAACCCGAATATTGCGCTAGTCACATATGTGGTGTGTTTGAGAACGATCTTTTGAGGGTGTTTCCCCGTATTTAGCAATATGACAGAACATCCTCTAATAATAGTTATGTATGTGGCTAATCGAGTATGACCAGTCAACCCAGCAAGCTACCTACACTGCCTCACCGCAGGTCGACTCACTACTCGATCAAATACTGGTGACTGTGTCGACTGGGAAGCAGGAACCCTCGCTACAGGAGTAGTGGCTGTTAGCAGTGCTCTTCTATGTATTCAGCTCGGATACCGTGACGGTTCGGTCGGAGTGAATGGTAACATGGTTCCCGACATATTCGAACGTCACTTTGGGCGAGGCGTGTTGATACAGATCCTCGAGTGCATCGGGGTCGATGGCCTCATAGAGATGTCACGGGTTTCGTGCCGGTGGCTTCGGTCACAGCTGTTACCACGGCAGCAGTGATCGACTCGGTGTCGGTTGCTGAAGCGTGGCGGGATGACTCTGGGTGCGAAGGTGACGAAGTTGGCATATCCTCTGTGAGTGGATGCCAGAAACATAGTGTTTGAGTGGTTCATGTTACCAAGTAGCTTGATATCGAGAGGAGGTTTGTCATCCGAGTATACCTGAGTTACACCACTAGCCGTCGCTCTGGCTCATTTTCCTCCAGCATAGACGGATGTAACAAAATAACAACCTTTCGGAATCTGGCCCATCTCCTTGAGTAGTAGGCTCGGACACAGTAATCCACCCATCACTGGTAACCTCAACCTGATATTGATTGCATCGGAAGGAAACACTACCTTCACTATCGCGTGAGTGACCGTTGATCGTGGGCCCGAAGACCCCGTCTTCGATTGCGGCGATATCCACACACCACCTACGAGCAAGCCTATGCCGTTCTGGCTGAGAAAGAAGATCTCGAGCGGCCTGCTGCCGAAGATATCATCGAACGATTGTACAACAAGGGTCCTGTTTACGAAGTCGAGGGAGAACTCCGACTCACTGATTGTAAGTCTGCATAGCGAAGCCGCCATGTTTTTGTAATTAATGTTTCGGGGATAATCGAACCAGCGCCACGATTGACTACGACATCCGGATCGCCGTTGTGCTCTAGTGTGGGTAACGGTTGAGATACCACTCCCTCTTATTGAGGGTCGTCGATACCGCTCCTGAACGAACGATGTTTTCGGAAGAATTGGAACTTGCCCACTTCCGTTTATTATCGCGGCCGAAATAGACACGGACAACACAATGATTCACGATGCTCGCGTCCTGCAACCACAGTTTGTCCCGGAAGAGGTCGAGCATCGCAACGCCGAGATCAACACGCTCTCGAATACGCTCAAACCGATCATGGACGGTCAAAACGGCGAAACATCGCTCCTATTGGGACCGTCCGGTGCGGGGAAAACCTGTATCGCGAAGTTCACCATCGAGCGACTACGTGAGAACGTTCTTGATATCAACCGCCAGTACGTCAATTGCTGGCAGGATTACACGCGATTCCAAGTCCTCTATCGTATTCTCGAAGGGATCGGTCAAACTGTCAACATCCATCGTCGATCGACACCAAAAGACGAACTCCTCGACCGTCTCCAGCGGTACGATGGACCGCAGTTCATCGTCATTCTCGACGAAGTCGACCAACTCGAAGACAAAAGCGTCTTGTACGATTTGTATCGGATGCCGACCATCTCGATGGTACTCATCACGAACCGCGAGGAGGAGCTATTTTCCCATCTCGACGGTCGATTGGCCAGTCGGTTGCGGACGTGTGTTCGCGTTCCGTTCGAAAAGTACCACCTCGACGAACTCGTTTCGATCCTTCGTGCTCGTGTCCAGTGGGGACTTTCGGAAGGCGCAATCGGAAACCAGGAACTCGAACTAATTGCGGACGCAGCAGCGGGTGATGCACGGGTCGCAATCGGCATCCTCCGAAATGCGGCACGTCGCGCCGACCAGAGTGATCTGGATCATATTTCGACCGATATCGTTCATGAAGCAATCCCGGATGGCCAGCGCGAAGTTCGGCAGAAAACGATCAATCAACTCAACGCTCATCAGCGCGCCCTCTACGATATTTTGGAAGAACAGGGCGAACTCAATCCGGGGGAACTCTACGAGGCATATCAGGAACGCGTCGAGAATCCGAAAACGAACCGGACGGTCCGAAATCACCTCTCGAAGATGGAGCATTATCGGCTCGTCGTGGCCGATGGGAAGAATCGGGCACGGACGTACCAACTACGCTAATCACGCTTTCGGAAGCGTCGGAAACGACCCGGTCTTGCCTATAGTTCCTCCGAGAGATACGTCTATTCGTGATGACGAGTCAGAGATCACCAACGCTTCCGACGCTCGGCAGTGGAATAACACTCCTCAACGTCGATGACCGAACGACCGGTGCACTTCAGTCCCTTGTTTTCGACCACCTCTTGCTCGAAGACGGTTCTGCCATCTGGGTCGATGCACAAGGACACGGAACCACACAGCCACTCGCACGAATTGCACCATCGATGCGCTTACTCGATCGAATTCGTATCGCTCGTGCGTTCACACCGTGGCAGCATTCGAGCCTTCTGCAGGACCTCAAGTCGGCCGTGACGGACGACACGACGCTCGTGATTCTCCCCGCGTTCGACTGGTTCTCCCGCTCGGACGATCTGGGCCGGGGTGATGGAAAACGGTTGTTGAAATCGGGTATCGAGTTCGTCTCCGAATTCGCGGCTGAAACCGACACCTCGATTCTAGTGACCCTGAATCGCGACGATTCGTTTACCGCACCGATTCGAGCGGCGGTAGACGACGTCATTCGCTGCGAACGGACCCCGTTCGGCCCTCGATTTACCGGCGATGACTTCGAAACGCTAGTCTATCCGTTAGAGAATGGCCTGTTACAGACTACATTCGCGTATTGGAAACGAGTACTCACATCGCGACATCCCGCTTTCGCGAGTGGGAGTACCGACACTCGAACGGAGGTGAGCGTCCATGGGACGAACTAATTCGACGTATCGTGACCTCCTCCGGGCAATGGAGAACCGATGGGGAGAGTATCGACGAGGACTCCGTCGTGCTGACCAGCAGGTGTTCGACCGGCTCTTCGAATTCGCACGAGCACACGCGGATGCGAGCGGATTACAGACGCCTCGCCTCGTGGAGATTCCCGCGCTCGTCTCGATCATCCTCGAACAGCAAAAGCAGATCGACGACCTCGAAGACCGTCTCGACCATCTCGAGCAGGATTTGAACGATCGGGAATGAGAGATGGTATACAAACCCGGCTCCGTCGACGGGGACGTGCTCCGATGGTCAGTAACTGGGTCGGGTGTGACCTGCGAGGTCGACGAATCGTATACACCCATCGACTTCTCGCGGGAGTTCCGCTACTGTCTGGAAAAGGATATTGACCCACTGCCGACCCACGAACTCTCGCAGATGCAGATTGCTGTGTCGGAGACGGAACTCGCGAGTGAGACGGTTACCGAACTCACGATCGACGATGAGATAGTGACTGGGAGTGGTGCGGATGTGTTAGCAACATTGTCGGCTCGTGTGAGTTCGATTGACCCGGAGATTGACCCGGATGTACTCTTCCTGAATACGAGCGACCTCATTCCCGTCCTCTTCCAACAGGCCGATCGGCTCGAGCGTGGGGCGGTCGATCCGAGTGAGTTGGTGATCACGAATCGGGTTTCGAAGCAGCGGGAGGACTACACGCAATCGACGCGGAGTGTAGTTAGCACGCTCATAGACTCGTTCACAAGGAAGCATATTCGGCATGGGAATAACTGCGCCCGTATAGGTTACCGTCACCGCAGGTGGTTCCGGTAGCTGTCAGAAGGGATTGTGGTAGAGCTAGTAGGAGGTGGTGACACCATCGCTTGGGCTGCGGGGGGACAGATGATCGAATTCCTTGGTCGGAATCGTGCCGTCAGTCCAGGCCATCCGGCCTTCAGTTTTAGTAGTGAGCCCTTCGTACGCACCGAATCGATCGGATTCCGATTCGATGTAGTCCGTCAGTTCGCCACTCTCCGCCGTCTCGGTGTCAGGATAGGTGTTTGCCCATGTAAGGTGGGTCGTCTCGACTCCGAACCGCCACGATTTGAGCTCGCCCGTGATGACATCCTTCCGGAAGCCGCGCGATGTTGACCCGTCCATCGCCTCCGGATAGCACCAGAGGGCGTCGGGATTATCAACGACTCCGAGCATCGACGACACGTACTCGTTGCTATCGGCGTAGTGGCTCATCTTCCCCTTCGATGCGTCGATGACCGCTTTCGAGTGCTCAATCGGGTCGGCCCCGCGCCATGGACTCACCTCCAGTAGGGCGTCCTCCGAGACAGCGTAGACGTACTCTGTCCCGTAGAGGTCGAACCCCTTGTAGCGTTCTTGCTTCGCCCAGTAGGATTCCGTCGCTGTCGTGGACTGTGTTGTCTCGGAACTCTGCATCGTCGTCGCGGTGGACGACCGGCTGTCACTGGTGAGTTTTTCGCCGAAAGCCTCCGGATCGAACGATCCGAGGACCAACTGCACATCGTCGAAGCTCAGTGCAACATCGACGGCAGTTACATCGATGTGATCGCTCGGAATGGGGCGCAACATCTGGGTTTTGAGGCGGTCGTAGGCATTCTCGTGGATGGCATCTTGGTGGGAACGAATGCCTTTCAGGTCGAAATACAGAATCTCGTAGCCATCTCGGAGGGGGGTTTTCGTTGGATCCGGAAGCCACCGTGCAAAATCCGGCGCTGTGGTTCGCTTTGACTGGTTCGCTGTGGATGTGTTATCTGGATGACTCTCACTCCCAATCGATGGGTCGCTGAGACACCCGGCCATCGACGCGAGCGTTCCGCTACTGAGCGCGAGACCTGCGGTCCTGAGGAGGGTTCGTCGTGAGCGGGGCATGGAGTGGACTTCGTGGAGTTGCGGAATAAGTTTTCTGCTGTCTTTTTATCGATGGAATCTACGAGATATGGTCGGTTGTAATTTGTCCTCGACTTGCTGACTCTCGGCACGCTTCGCGCGAAAGTTGACAAGCTCGGTATTCTGTTCCGGGTGCCGGATCGTCTCAAAACAAATCTATTCTGTTCAGAATCTGATTCGGTTAGCTGATTGCAGGCGCTAAGCCCCCTTCCTCAGGGAACGCCGAATGGCGCGAGCAGGGAGGGGATACAGCGTTCACAAGAGCTTCGCTCTTGTGTGCAAACGAGACGCGAAGCGTCTCGTCAACGCCGTCATCATCTGTTCATACACCGTTCTGTTGCAGGCCCACAGGCCCACGTAATCGAAGTAATTAATACGTGTTACATGCAATACATGCATACAGTGAAGCGGAAGACAATCAACATACGAGAAGACCAAGACGAGTGGATTCAGAAGAATCATCTGAATCTCTCGTCATTTATCCGCGAGAAATTGGACGAACTTATCGAAGAACGCGAGTAGCATGTACTACGCCTACAAATATCGTCTTGAGCCATCCGACGCCCACCGTGAGGAGTTGGACCGCCATCGCGATATCAGTAGGCAAGTCTACAACCACGCACTCCACCGCTTCAACCAAATCCCCGAGAACGCAGGTACCCTCAACCAGCGCGTTCGGTCCATCCGTGACGAACTCCCCAGCCTTAAAGACTGGTGGGATGGTCTCTCGGACGTGTACTCGACAGTTCTGCAAACTGCTGTCATGCGGATTGAGGACAACATAAAGTCGCTCAGGGAACTCAAGAAGAAAGGCTACGGCGTTGGACAGCTCAAGTGGAAACCACTACGGGAATTCCGTAGTTTCACGTACAGTCAATCTGGCTTCAAGCTCGACAAGAAGGGCGGTCAGACCGTACTGTCACTCTCGAAACTCGGGGATATTCCGATACGGATCCACCGCGCTATTCCTGACGACGCCAAACTCAAGCAAGTCACGCTTAAGAAAGAGCCGACGGGTGAATGGTTTGCTACGTTCGGGGTCGAAGTAGAGCGTAAAACTCCCGAGAAACCCGATATACTCACTGATGTAGTGGGTATCGACGTTGGGATTCTCAAGTATGCTCACGATACCGACGGAACTGCCGTCGAATCACTCGACCTATCGGACGAACGAGAGCGGCTGGAACGCGAGCAACGAAAACTCTCGCGGAAGCAACACGGGTCGAACAACTACGAGAAGCAACGACGGCGAGTCGCGGAGTGTCACGCCGACCTCCGCCGGAAGCGCCGGGACTTCTTGCACAAGCTCTCGAACTACTACGCGAAAGAGTACGACTTCGTGGCTGTTGAAGACCTGAACGTCGCTGGAATGATGCAATTCGATTCAAATTCACGCAACCGAGCGTCCGCTGCATGGCGAACTTTTCTCCGGATGCTCGAATACAAATGTGAACGCGAAGGAACGCACTACATTCCGGTCAACCCGAGAGGGACAACGAAAGAATGTGCGGCGTGCGGTGTGTCGTCGGACAAACCGCTATGGGTGCGCGAACACTCATGCCCGTCCTGTAGATTCACGGCGGATAGGGACTGGAACGCGGCGTATAACATCCTCATCCGAGGGTTGAAGAAAGCGGATATAGGAGCGGGATGCTCCGAATCAACGCCTGTAGAGACTGCGCTCCCTACGGGAACTGCTGTTGTTCCTGCAAAGCGCGTCGTGGAAGCAGGAAGCCCCGTCCTCAACGCGCGAAGCGCGTAGGGCAGGGTAGTTCACACGTCACCGCTCGCAAGTCGGTCGATGAATTCCTGACGCTCTCGCTTTCGCTCATCAGCTGTTGCACCGTATCCTTTTTCGACTTGCTCACGATAATTGTTCACGGCCGTTTCATCTCCCACAAGGAGTATTCCGTCACGGAAGACTGAATGAACGACATTCAATGGGAGCTGTTCGATGTCACTTACGTCCACAAAGCCCTCTGCATATGCTTGGAGGTCAGCATCGATGCGATTCCGTCGTTGAAATCGCTCGCGGGCGGTGAGCTGGTCTGGAAAATGGAGTGCGATATCGACATCGGATGTCGATGTTGCCGTCCCGCGGGCGTGAGAGCCAAATAACAGAGCGAACGTGACCTCAGTCTGGGAAAGATATGACTGGAGCCGAGTGACATCAACGCCATCGATGTCCGTGTCGCTCGTCCGCTTCATGGGCTAGTGTTTGCGAGCCGTGACTAATATACTTACGTTGGTTCGACCTCCGTTGAGTGCAAACGATACAGAACACGGGAAGGTGGGTCTCTTCTGTGATCTCTCCCAAGCAGAAGACGCGAACACGGTTGTCAGAATCAAATCGCACTCTATTGACAGTCACTTTCTCAGTTGACTCAATCACGGATTCCCGACCACAAACGCGGTGGCCAGTACCCGATCTCCCCCTCCCGCTGGCTTTGAGCCGATAGATGCCGATACAACTGCCCTACTCAGGAGTAGCCGTCTGGCGTCTGCCCGAACTGTGTCAATTCGGGACGTCCACATCCACGGTTGTATACTGGTGGGTGATTTTGAGATTCTATTAGCTATCAAAGTTGCCAATGTCCTCACCAGCATTTCATTGAATTCATCTTGAGGCCGAACTATGGCCCAATTCTTCTTTTACTAGTCGTCGCTGTCTATCGATTCGAACGTAATATCCTGTTGCTCGCCGGCTAATGCAATATGCCCATAATTAAGCAATCCCACAAAGACGCTCCCTCCGATAACATTCCCTAAAACTGTCCAACTGAGAAAGTGAGCAAAGTCACCGATAGTTACTCCCTGGTTGAGCAACAGTGCAGTTACGATCTCCGTTGTGCCAAGGATACTGTGGTGAAACGGTCCAAATCCGATCATCGCTGTACCGAGCAGAACAAACAGAATTCGACCAACAGTATCGCGACTTGAGGCGGACAACCACGTTACAAGCCCCATTAACCAGCCTGCAATTACACCACTCAATAGAATCACCCACCAGGAGAGTGGAAGGAGTGCGTTCGCCAATTCTCCAAATGCCTTCGGTTGTATGATGCCCATGGCGGGACCAACTACCGTGATTAGTCCAGCGAACACCACACACCCAACTAAATTGGATGTTAGGGTTACACTCCATACCCGACCGAGATCCCGAATCGAAGCACGTCCATCGAGTACCGGCAGAATCGCCATCGTGGAGTGAGCAGTGAAGAGTTCTGTTTGTCCGATCACGACGAATAAAAATGCGATAGACGATACGCCACCAAGGACGACCTGCTGGACCAGCTTTGACTCAAACCCGCCAGAAAATGTGAGTGCCATCGCCATGAACAGCGCACCGAAGCTGAGGTTGAGTCCTGCTGAAAGCCCGGACAAGAACACGCCTTTCGGTGGACGATGAATCTCTTGCAGGGCATTCTCCATCTCTCGTTCCAAGATCCGACGATAAGATAGTGAAGCGCCGGATGGTTCCTCTGTGTCTGAACTCATGTAGGAGAGTGGTAGCTTAAGACTGAATACAAATAAAATAGGTCTTCTGTTGATCTTTGTTTCATATTATGGTGTCAATATTTCACGCCGATTCAACAACATCGTGGAGGACTATCCTGCTGTTCGCTTTCTGTTTGGTAGCGACTGAAGGCAAAGCAAAGACAGTTGCAAGATATTCACAGTACAAAGAATTAAACGTATCTAAGACGTAAGTTAGCAACCACCATGATTGATCGTGTTGAGAAAGAAGTCGAGATGCTAACGCGGCATCTCCAAGTCATGCAGTTAGTCATCGAACACAAGCCGATTGGCATTGTCAAAATATCTAATGAAACTGGGTATCCGCATCATAAGGTGCGATACTCATTGCGAGTGCTTGAAGAAGGGAATTTAATCGAGCCGACCGATCAGGGAGCGATCACCACTGATCAGACAAGCGATTTTGTTGACAATCTCGAAAGCAAAATCGACGATATTCAAAACACTCTAGACGACATGAAGATTGAGAAATAAAAGAAGATGTCGGGAAATTTGGACTGTAGGTTTATTCCAACTTGAGAATTGGATCGCGATACTGTCGGTCTTGATCGAGTGTTAATCGCTCATCGTGAGGACTGTCTATGAATGAGAAACATCGTTCTCGGAATGAATGTAGCGAATAGATAAGTCGATTCGAGTTGTTTATACCGAAGATACTACTAAGACACCGGAATCAGTGTCTGGTGGTCTCTGTAGGGGGATAAGGATGAGTCAACCACTTCCAGAAGAATGGTTTATCAAAAACACACGAGTTAACGCACTGATTGCATGGGTATTCGCAGTCACCTTCATTCTGATTGCTATCGTGAGTTTCATAAATATCTTATTCGTCGAAACAGTGATGGCCGCCATCGCGGCGTTTGTTGCTATCTCTCCCGCCATCGTTGATCGGTCATGGACTCGAACGATCCCGTGGCCTTTGTTACTCGTTGCATCACTCCCGCTATTTATTGCAACAACTCAGCCGGGATTCTTCGACGATATTGTGACCGGGATCAGCGTTGCGACCCTCGCGATGCTCGTCGTCGTCGCGCTTGAACTAACGACTACAGTACGAATGACGCCACAGTTCGCAATCGTTTTCACCGTCATCGTGACGCTCGCCACCGCCGGATTCTGGGCAGTGGGGTCGGCAGCTTCAGCAACATATCTTGGTACAATGTTCATTAAAACGAACACCGAGCTCATGACAATCTTCACTGCAACACTTATTGCGGGCATTATTGCTGGAGTGTTGTTCTGGTTGTATTTCCGACGTCGGCTCTCTGCAAACTTCGAACAATCAAGGGAGATCGGCGCATGAGTTTCCATACTCCCGTCCACGTTTCGGCACGCCGGGAAAGTCAGTTGGTTCGCCTCCTTCAAGGGGCGATGGTCGCCATCTTAGTAATTGGCCTCTGGCAAGGGAATGGTGGTATCGTCGTGAATGCGAGTGTTGGCCTGCTCGTAACGTTCCTGCCAGCGTTTTTCGAGCGTAATTACCGTATTACAATGAATGCTGGCATTGTACTCTGGATTACTGTCGCAATGTTCCTGCACGCGTTCGGGACGTTATCATTGCCTGCACTGGGTTTCCTCAGTCTCTACCAATCGACGTGGTGGTGGGATCACATGACCCATGCACTCTCGTCATCGCTCGTTGCGGGCATGGCATACGCTGTGACGCGAGCACTTGAAGAGCACACTGAGTACATCTCGATGCCACCGAAGTTTATGTTCGTCTATCTATTGCTGTTCGTGATGGCATTCGGTGTCATTTGGGAACTCATCGAGTTCTACGTTGCCGTCGTGTCGAATCTCATTGGCATCGGAAAGGTACTCACACAGTATGGATTGGACGACACGATTCTCGACCTATTCTACAATACGATCGGTGGATTGCTCGTCGCAACCTTCGGTACCGTCCATTTGACGGGCTTATCTGATCAACTTCAATCGCGGCTCGAATCTACGAATCGATAGTGGTTTCTCTTCTGTCTTCTCTGGGAATAATTCACGGAATGGGGGGATAACGAGCACGAGGATCTGATTACACTGTCGTAATCTCCTTCAGCCAACCAGTGTAATCCGCTGAACTGCTTCTTTCCTTCTCTTCGGGCCGCGAAGAGAAGAAGAAGCAATTACACCCGACAGTAGACAACCGTTCATTCCACCATCAGAGGGGTGCAACTTGCACCCCCTCCTCATCTCTTGGGGATCGTCGATTACGGTCGGTAGATCGGTGGTGATTACGACACCGTAATCTCCTCCGTGATACTCTCGTCTTTGTTGGTCGTGATCGGTACTGCCGACGAGAGAACGTCAAACTCTTCGGCAACGCCTTTTGTCACTGTATCCGTGTCTACCCGATCGTAAGTGCTATCGTCGCTTCTGTGGTTGTTGATGTCTGCGTCCTCGTCCACGGTGCTGACGTGCTCCATCTGTGCTGCAAAGAACGACTCCCATTCATCCTCGTCAGCCACAAGGACGTTTTTCTCGTTGCGGTGTTTCAGTGTGACAAGATTGCTGCCGTCCTCGGGATCCGGCGTCTCACTCTGACTCGTTCCTCGTGCGACGAACTCCATGACACGGCGCACTGTGTTTGGGTTGGTGTCGAGGTTGTGGTTGTCGAGAATCTGCTTGACGAGCCACGACGGCAATCGCATTTTCCCGTGGCCACGACGTGCACGCTCGTGAAATGCCGCCCAGACGAAGGTTGCACGTTCTTTGTTCTTCGAGAGGTCATGACTGCCGGTCTTCCGAGCGGCTGTATCGCGTTGAATCTGCAGTTGGTTTCCTGTGCCATCGAGATCGAGAACGTCGCTCACGTCGACCTCATCGTGTTCGAGATCGTCGATACGTTGGTCGTGGTCGTCCAGTCGTTCGCCGTGTCGTTCAACGGCTTTGCCGAGTGGGTATGGACCGACCCAGAGATTTGCTGCTTCCTCCGCTTCTCCCCGCCACTCGATGGTTGCCTGCTCCTCGAGTTCCTCGATTCGTTCGTCTTTCTCGGTAACTTCCTGTTCGAGCTCGTCGATGCGCCTTGAATCGAGATGAGTCCTTTCGGATTGGCGGCTGTATCCTACGCAGTCTCCGTCACTCTCTAATGGCGGAGGTTAGTCCTGAGTGCGGAACCACTGTGCGACTTGTCGACTAAACGTGTCATAGACGCTCAGTCCGGTCTGGAGCGTCTCGTATACTTCGACGTAATCCACCCTGCCGTATTCATGAGCCAGGACGTTTCGAAACCCGACAGCTGCGACGAGCGTATTCATCGTCTCCTCGTCGATAACCTCCTCTTGCCCGAGAACGCGAATCGCCTCCTTGGATGCGGCACCATCGAAATCAAAGTCGTGCGTGGCAATGTGTTGAGCGAGGTCGGAACACGCCTGAATCGCATTCTCGAACATCCGCTCAACGGCGCGTTGCTCGGTCGTATTCGTGAGGAGATCCGTGCGAGAAAGTGACTGTTGTTTCTCCTTCAGTTCCCCATGATACTGCTCGATTTGTTTGAGCTTTGTCGAGACGACCCGTTCGTCAGCCATGAAGGCCGTCCTCTGCAATGCGGTCGATCACGTCCCGCTGGTGGCGACGAATCTCGTCGTGTTGTTCCTCAAACAGCGCCTCTGTGTCCGCTTTGAATTGACGAAATGTGTCCTCATCACCACAAAGAAACTCGCCATTGACAGCGTCGTGTGCTACTTCGAGTGGCAGTATTTCAATATCTGAGACATCGATGAACGGGGCATCTTCTCGCTGCAGGTCACCCGAGAGGAAACAGAGCTTTTGGAATCGCTCGTGAGAGGAGAGACTGTCTGCGAACTTAACGGCGAGATCGAGGTCGGATGACGGACGCGAGTTGCTGGTGAGCTGTGAGCCGAAAACCACCGCGAAGTCGATATCCACGTCGTGGCAGAGTGACTCTTCGAGGACGGCGAGCAACTTCGAGTGTCCGTCAATCGAGTCCATACGTGGAATAATGATGGTTCTCCACTAAAGAATTCCGTTAGTCGGAGGGTGGAATTCGGTGGCGAAACGAGTTCTTTGGGGGATTCTTCCCACAGTTACTGTTGATAGCTTTCTCCCTACTCATGCCGCTCTCGACTCTCGTTAGCGGGAGTTGTCGATTATACCATTGTAATAGAGGGGGTTCGCGATAGCGACCCCCTCCATTTCGCAGAAATAGACGCACTCCACCGTAACCAACACACTACTACCACCATGTGTCACCGGCAAAGCGGTGTGAATCTCTTGTGGTGCCGCCCGAGTGGGGGTTCTGCGAACCCCCGTGAGTACAACGCTATAATCAGCGCCCTCCGTTTCGTTCCGCGTTTGCTTCGTGAGCTCGCATCCACCCCGCGAGGTCGGGATGTGCGAACGTGATCTCGATATGATGACCACCGACACCCATGGCGTCGTCGACCGACAACGTCCGCGATTCCTTGTAGGTCACGCCGGGTACACGCTCGACCATTTCCTCCATCACCCGATAGCCGTCGTTTGTGTACGCACAGCCGTAGTGGGTCGCAATTTCCCGATAGCCTAACCGTGCAACCATCACGTCATTCGTCTTGGCACCATTCTTCGCGTGCTCGAGCACATCGAGATACTTATCCTCGACTTGCTGACTCTCGGCACGCTTCTCGCGGAAGTTGACGAGTTCCGTATTTTGTTCTGCGCGTTGGACTGTCTCGAACGTTGCATCAGCTCACAGACTTACGGACATCGACGTGCTACGGGTTCCATGGACGACTCCGACCTCGAATCGACCGAACTGTACTCGGAAGAACTCGGTATCGACCTCGCGTCGGGTGACGACGAGGAGGTATTCAAATGGTTCCTCGCCAGCGTCCTTTTCGGGGGGCGCATCTCGGAGGATATCGCCAAGCGGACGTACCGAGTATTCGAGCGACACGACCTGCTGACGCCGGAGGATATCGTCGACACCGGATTCGACTTCTTGGTCGACCACATGATGCGGGAGGGCGGGTACGTCCGGTACGACAACCAACGGTCGGAGCAGATCCTCCGCAACTGCCAGACACCCTCGAAACGTACGACGGCAGTCTGAACGAACTGCGCGAATCCGCTGAGGACAAGAGCGATTTGGAGGAACGAATCGACGCGTTCTATGGCGTCGGGCTGGTGACGGTGAACATCTTCCTCCGCAAACTGCGCCCGGTGTGGGAGAAGAACGACCCCAACCCACTCGACACCGTCGAAGAAGCTGCGGCGAACTACGACGTTGACCTCGATCGGTACGACAGGGACAGCGAGCAGTTCGCTCGCGTCGAAGCGGGGCTCATCCGGCGGCGTCACGAAAGGTGAACGAACGTGGGTGGGCGAGGCAATTTGAGACGGAAAACTGTCGTGGCTCACAGTTAAGGAAACGCGCGCCGTTCACGCCATGCTATGTCACAGTCGAATCTGACCAGCGTACTAGTCGTCGGCGCGACGGGAAATCAAGGCGGTGCCGTCGTCGATCACCTGCTCGCAAGCGACGAGGAGTTCGACGTGCACGGGTTGACGCGACATCCAGAGAGCGATGCCGCCGAGCAGCTGGCCGACCGCGGGGTCACAGTGGAGGAGGGGAACTTGGAGGAGAAGGATACGTTGCGACCACTTGTGGAGGATGTCGATGCCGTCTTTGTCGTGACCAATTTCTGGGAGCACGGCTATGACCGCGAAGTACAGGAGGGGACGAACATCGCGGAGATCGCCGCCGACGTCGGCATCGAACACTTCGTCTTCAGTTCTGTCGGCGGAGCCGAGCGCGAGACCGGTATCTCGCACTTCGACTCCAAGTACGAGATCGAAGAGCAGATTCAGGAACTCAACCTCCCCGCGACCATCGTCCGCCCGGTATTCTTCATGCAGAACTTCGAGGGGATGCGCGAATCCATCGAGAACGGAACGCTGGCGATGGCGTTGGATGAAGGCGTTTCGCTGCAGATGATCGACGCCGAGAACATCGGCGCGTTCGTCGCGCGGGCCTTCGAGCAGCCCGACCGATATCGAGGCGAAGCGTTCGAACTCGCGGGCGACGAACACACACTGGAGGATGCGGCGACCGTCTTCTCGGCAGTGCTTGGCCGCGAAGTCGAAGCCCAGCACGTTCCAATTGATGACCTCCGCGAGCAGATGGGCGACGAGTACGCCGTCATGTTCGAGTGGTTCAACGAACACGGCTACGAGGCCGATATCGAGGAACTCCGCGCGAGTCATGACGTGGAGTTCACGGACCTGGAGGGATATCTCCGCGAGCAGGGTTGGGTCTAACGGCGATAACCGACGGGGTGTGATGAGTTCGACGGAGTCACTCCTTGTTGCGAGACGATGGTTGTTTTCTTGATTGTGTTCCCGTAGAAAGGTTGCTCGTCGCGCCGAATTGGGTAAGGATCCGCCGAGGGAGTCGAACCCTCATGCTGACCGTCACGGGTTTCGTAGAGCGATCAATCGCCCCGGACGTCGTGATTGAAATAGAGTCACTTGTGCTGGGTATTCTCGTAGCTCTGCTCTGAGGATGGTTCGTAGGCTTTCCACGTCACACCGTGTTTCTCATTGAACTCTTCGAGCAACGAAAACCAGTAGTGCTCGCTAAATCACTTACTAGGCCACTCGGGTTCACGCTTATTGAGGAATGCATCGATGCCCTCGTTCGCGTCGCCTGTGGTACACAGCGAGGCGAACTGCTCATTCGAGTACTCGAGGGCGGTGTCATAGTCGAGATCGTTCATCACGTAATAGGCCTGCTTACCCATTTGAACGGCGACCGGACTCTTTTCTGCGATTGACTCCGCGAACGCAATTGTCTCCTTTCGGAGATCGTCTTTAGGGACGACACGATTAACGAGTCCCCAGTCAAGGGCAGTCTCGGCATCAATGAGTTCGCCCGTCAGCAGGAGTTCGAGACATCGTTTCTGCGTGAGCGAGCGCATCAACGGCACAGCAGGCTCCATACAGAATAGCCCCACGTTGGGGGCGGTAGCGCCGAGTTTGGTTCCTTCCGCGAGCACCGCCAGATCGCACGCAGCAACGAGCCCGATACCGTTCGCGGCGGCGTGGCCATGAGCTGCCGCGATAACAGGCGTCTTCATGTGCACGAGCGTCTGAAACGGCTTCTCCATCTGCCCAACCCATTTTTCATACTCCCGTTGGGTGTCAAAGTCTCCGTGTTCACTCAAGTCAATTCCTGCCGAAAACGCGTTCCCAGCACCCTCAATGATGATGACTCGAACATCATCATCCTGGTCGAGTTCTCGAAGAGCGCCATCGAGATCGTGGGCTAATCCCGTGCTGAACGTGTTCATCGCCTCCGGGCGGTTAAGCGTGATCGTCGAAATATGTCCGTCTATGTCTACCGTGACGGCCTCGTAAGCCATACGAGGAACCACACGTCGGAAGAAAATAGTTGTTCAGGGCTCTGCGGGCGTGTTGAGATGAAACGCGGTAGCAGCGTACGAGTGATTCAATATCTCTCGCAAATAGGTCCCGCGGCAGCTAGCTAGTGTTGATGATCGAAATGAGCGATGAAGAACGAAAACATGGCACTGGATTTGCGTTCCGATCTATTGCGATCAAGTGGATTCTGGCGTCGTGGATCGGCTACCAGGGTTTCTCGAATACCAAACTCGGGCGAATCGAGTGCCACGAGGCGATCAACGCGTATGCGAGGGAGATATTGTTGGAGCTTAGTCGAGCAACCATCACGTCGTTCGTCTCGGCGACATTCTTCGCGTGCTCGAGGACGTCAAGGTATTTGTCCTCGACTTGCTGGCTCTCCGTGCGCTTCTCGCGGGAGTTAACGAGCTCCGCATTCTGTTCCGAACGTTGAATCGTCTTGAAGAGCTGGCGACCTGCATTCGAGGCTTCCGCGGCGAGGTTTGGCGACTCGTCGTCAACACCCTCTTCAGTCTCGTAGTCTTGAACGAGATTGATTATACGCGAGATGGACGCACACACCCGACTGTTTTTCTCTTCAGCGTCGGTGAGGTCGTCGATGTCTGCTTCCATGGTCTCGGTCGTCTCTTCGAGACTACTGAACGTCTGTCGGTCCTGGGCGTGCTCTTTCGTCGCCTTTGTACGATAGTCTTCGAGTTCATCAACTCACTGAGTCCGTTGATGCAGCGATTAACTGGTACGTTAGTCGTTTGCCACCGTTGGTCTGTATGAGCGACTGATTCGCTTCCAATGGCCCCCATTGAAGCGATAATACGTTACAATCGCTGGAATGCCGGTTTCCACGATCAATGTGAGTGACAGGGCAATGAGTCCGACAGAGGTTGTTGCACCGAGATACGCAACGGGTAGTGCGAAGAAATACAACCCCAATGTCTGTCCATAGAATGGCCACCGAGTGTCGCCGCCCGCACGGAGTGGGCCAGTTGCGCTTCCGATCACTCCATAGAAAATGACACTTACACAGGTTGCGTAGATCAAATTCTGCACAATTGGGAGGACGGCTGGATCGCTGACAAACGCTCGACTGATAGGATGCGAGAAGCAAGCAACAGCGATTGCAATGAGCACGTACACAAACACAGTAAATCGGAATACGTCCCTCGCGTACCCCTCGGCTTTCCGTTCAGCACCTGTTCCAAGTGCTTGTCCAACAAGGCTGCTCGAAGCAAGACTCAACCCCCAGCCAGGTGTGTCCATGAGTGCTCGAATCCGAAGCGCAATGACGAATGCGGCAACGACGTTTGGGCCGAAGAGGCCAACAATGGCGATTAAGGGGAGTTGACCTCCGGTTCGAGCAAGGTTCGTAAGAACGAGGGGCGTTCCAATCTCTGTAATTTGGTGTACGAGTGACTGATCGACATGCGGGCCATCGAGAGTAATCGTCACAGGGAACGCTCCGACTAGTGGAAGGCTTCCAGCTATGAATCCCCAGACAAAGAGAATCGTCACGAGGACTGTGCTGATAACCGTCCCGATCGCTGCACCAAGAACCCCAAAGCCAAGACCAAAGATAAGAACAGTATTGATGCTAATATTCACCATTGCACCACCAGCACGGAGGAGCATCGGAATCCGTGCGTTATCAGCACCGACGAGGGTGCGGCTTCCAATCAGGTTCACTGCTGCGAAGGGAATCCCAAGCGCAACGATTTGGAGATACCTGGCTCCATATTCGATTGCAAGGTTGTCGGAGCCAACCAGTGAAATCAGGGTATGAGGGAGGAACCAAAGCAGGAGTGCCAGCGGTATCGTTACCGCAACCGCTAAAAACGTGCTTGTTTTGACGATGCGGTTGAGTTCGTCATATCGGTCCGTACTAAACCGCTGTGAGATCAGTCCGATTGTGCCGTCTGCGATCCCACCACCAAATGAAAAGGCGAGCCCCCAGAACGGTGATGCAAACCCGATACCTGCTATTGCCGCAGGACCCACAGCCAGCCCAACCATGGCAATATCTGCTGCTGATTTCGACATTCGTGCAACCCCGGTGATAATTCGCGGCCATGCAAGTCGCGTGGTATGGTAGACCCGGTGCTTATCGATCAGATTCAGCGCAACCAGTAGATGGCCAACCTGAAGGAGAGCAACTCTCACGGGATTGTATGATTTAAGTTCCACAGAAGTACTGCGATGTATGACAGTTGTGTATAAATTACTTGTGAGACATTGAGGAACAATCTAACAAACATTCATGATCGAGAAGAGATCTCAATTCACACCCGTCTTCTGAGAGTCGTCTACAATATAGTTGTACTTGCGCAAATCGGCGAGCGTCGGAGAGTCACTCGACTGCGGATACGAAGAGCTGAAGATGTGGGCGGCACACGAACTATTACGAGACGTCGATCTCTGCCCGGACGATATCGGCGGTTCGCGGTCGGCTCGCTGGACGTTTTCGAGCCGTGACTAATATATTTACGTTGATCCACCATGTCGTCTGAACACGCGGGTGCCGTTGCAGTCGTCGTTACATATTGGTGATGGGGTCTAAGGGCAGTTAGTCGCCCTCGTACTACTTCACGAACAGAACCCCACGAATACCGTCGTTTGTTTCAATTCTGTCCCACTGACGATAGCTATCTCGGACGATTCAGACGCGATTCCGACCACAGATGCGGTGGCCGGTACCAGCTCTCCCCCTCCCGCTGGCTTGTAGCCGATAAATGCCGATACAACTGCCGTACTTACGAGTAGCCGTACGGCATCAGTCCCGAACTGTGTCAATTCGGGACGTCCAAATCCACCGTTCCGGATCAGCGATAAGAGTTAGTTTCTATGACTCGATAATCATCATATGAAGTCGGCTGGTACAGAGCTCATATCTGTGACTGTTGATATCTGGCATCCAGACTGCTGGACCCTTCATGCCACGAAAGGGGTCGATGCAGGTTTACTGGGATATGAGATGACACTACAGAACGGTGAATTTACTGACCGATTTAGGCTGTATCGTGCGTATGGCGACTCACGGGACGCTGTGGAGCAACTCATCGAAGCCATCGACGAAACGGATCTGACCAAGGACGTGATTGTTTTATCGCCGTCGACTTCCCCTGATTCTAGAGCCTTCGGCCCTATCACGCAGGATATTTTAGTTGAATTTGATCCAGTTCCTGGTATGCGGGATGCCTTCACCGACCGAGGATTCATGCACTATGGTCCGTCACAGCATGAAGAGGGTCGAGAGCGCCGATCTCTTCTCACGATCTCCAACCGAAACACGGTATATCAATCACTTGAAGATATCGAGGAATCTTACGACGCTGATCTCAATATTGAACGATTCACCACTACTCATACTCCAAGTGGGCTACAAGACCTCCCAAGCGACGGACTGTCACCTCGGCAGCGAGAAGCCTTTCAACTAGCACGAGCGCGTGGGTACTACGAATATCCACGAGGGATTACCGGACAAGAGCTTGCAGATGAGTTTGGGGTTTCACGAACTACGTTTATCGAACACCTCCGCAAGGCGGAACGTGAACTCCTTACCGGGATCGAGTTCCAGTGATCTTGAGACAAATCACCGTTGAATTCGACTTACGTCGGCTGATGTTGATCTCAGAATGGGCCCGTCATAGTGAGGTAACTACCTCATCATTCTACATCATCTACTAACAGATAAGAATGGAATCTACCGACCAACAGTTGAGTTCGTCCCACCCCTCGGATTCAATTGTTCTGAACCATCAACCGAGTGAAGATCGCTCACAGACAAGCCCTGCTCTCGACTACGAACGCGTCTCTACTCCGGTATTGATTATCGGAGCTGGAGCAGCGGGTGCCAGGACTGCCATCGAATTGGCCAAGCACGATGTGGTACCGCTAGTAGTCGGAAAGCGCGACCATGGCGATGCTCACACGACGTTGGCTGCCGGCGGAATCAATGCTGCCCTCGGGAACCGTGATCCCGAAGATGATTGGCGGATACACGCCGCGGATACGCTGAAAGAAGGTCATTTCATCAACGACCCAGACGGCGTAGAGACGGTCACGAACGCGATGCCCGATCATATCCGAGAACTCGAAAAGTGGGGAATGCCGTTCAACCGAACTGAGAGCGGGGAGATCGAACAGCGGTATTTCGGCGCCCAGTCGTTCCGTCGGACGTGTTTCGTCGGCGACCGGACTGGCAAAGCCATGCTTGAGACGTTGGTTTCGAAAGCCCAAGTGTTGGAAATCCCGTATCGGGAGAACGTGATGATCACGAGGCTCCTCTCGGATGGTGAGCGCGTCTATGGTGCCGTCGGCTACGACATGGACGACGGTCACTTTCTCCGCTTCGAGGCGCATGCGGTCGTGCTCGCAGCAGGTGGCTACTCGGGGCTCTACAACCGCCACTCTTCGCGCACCGACGAGAACAACGGCGACGGCGCAGCGCTCGCGTACGATGCCGGCGCGCGCTTGATGGATATCGAATTCGTCCAGTTCCATCCAACCGGTATGATCGGAGATCGCTACGGCGAAGACTGGGACGGTCGGCTCGTCACCGAAGCCGTTCGTGGTGAGGGCGGGCGGCTATTCAATGCCGAGGGTGAGCGGTTCATGGAAAAATACTCGCCCGAACAGATGGAACTCGACGCTCGCGACGTGGTGGCTCGAGCGATCGCTCAGGAAATCCGCGAAGGCAGAGGCACCGAAAATGGTGGTGTCTACCTCGATATCTCCCACAAAGACCGGGAGTTTCTCCAGGAACGGCTGCCCCGGATGTACACACGCTTTGCAGAGCTAGACGTCGACATGGCAGAAGCACCAGTAGAAGTCGCTCCAACAGCTCACTACTCGATGGGTGGAGTCGAAGTCGACTTCGAGACTGGAGCGACCTCCATCGAGAATCTTTATGCTGTCGGTGAGACCATTGCGGGGATCCATGGAGCGAACCGTCTTGGAGGCAACTCGCTCGCGGAAACCGTTGTGCTGGGAAAGGTCGTAGGCAATCACCTTGCGAGTGAATCGTACATTGGTACCCCGACACTGCCAGAGTCACAGCAACGCGTAGCCGGCAAACACTTCCGAGTCCTCGAATCACTCAGCGGCAAAGGGAGAGAGGATCCCCAAGAGGTTCTTCAGGCGCTCGGTGATGTCTTGGAAGAGACTGCGGGCATCATCCGGACCGAGGAAAACACGACCAAAGGTTTCGAGTGCCTCGAAGCACTGAGCGAGAGGGCGAACGACCTTATGATCGGCGGACGGACCAGCCGTTCGTTTGAGTACGCAATCGACCTCAGGTTCTCTCTGACTGTTGCCGAGCTGGTTCTCAGAGGTGCCCGTGAGCGCACCGAATCGCGCGGTGCTCACTTCCGGTCGGATCATCCGGAGCAAAGCGAGGCTTGGTGTAAGAACATTACCTATAGACAGACCGAGGAAGGTATGATGATCGACACGACGACTCCGGGAAAGCCTTCAGATCCGGTCCGTCAAGCGCTCGACGAGGGTTACGAATTGGACTATCATCAACTCGAGTAGCATCAGACTCCGTTCGTTGTTGTAGAAATCAACAGCCGTTGCCGTATGGGGTTGATGGCGGTAACCGCTTGGAAGAGAATACGGCCGGATTCAGATACTGCAGGCATTAGGTGGAAAGATTATCCACAACGAAGTCGGGAACTCCCTCTAGTATAACCTGATAGCGACCGTCTCAGTACCATGGCTCAAGAAGGTGTGACAGTCGAACGAGCCGAGGATTGGAAAACACTCCAACGACTCCTGTACCGAGATTCGTGGAACGAAGATATCGATCGTCATCGCTCGTCAAACGTTTTCCGCGGTCACTCGGACCGGGAGTACACACTCACGACGTCGCTCCAGCGGTTTGTGGGTGACTCTGGTCAGTGGGATCTCGAACTCCGGCTTCTGCGCAACTTCAACAAATATGCCCAACAGTACATCGATGAGCCAGAATCCTTCTACCATCTTTGGTCACTCGCGCAGCACCACGGGCTGCCGACACAGTTACTCGACTGGACGTATTCACCGATGGTAGCAACGTTCTTCGCGACCGGCGGTGCTCGCGATGTGGACGGTGAAATACTCGTCGTCGATTACGCAGCAGCTCACGAACTAATTCCGAATGTCTACCGAACAGTGCTCGAGCAGGCAGACACCGAGATGTTCGATGTTGACCTCGCTGAATCCGGGACTAACCAACTTCTTCAGGAATCTCGCGAGAGTAAAAGCAACGATCGCATCCGAGCGGGGTCGCTGGATCTCTTCGAACTTTTCGAGCTGTATATGGAGATGACTGATAACCATTCCGAGCCATACGTTTGGTTTTTCGAGCCGCCACCAATCGACCAACGAATAGCGAATCAGTCCGGAGTTCTCGCGGGATGGTTTCCAACTGATCCGTGGCAACCGATGGATGAATGGCTCGAAACCCATCCAGAATTCTTCAGGAGAATCATAATCCCTGCCGAGCGAAAACAAGAATTCCGTGACAAACTTGATCGTGCAAATATTAACGATCGGACGCTCTTTCCTGGTCTGGATGGGTTAGCAATGTGGCTAACTGAGTATTATAAACCGACCAAGACAAACAATCCATAGCCAACTTTCGGAAATACTTCTGAATTTGTAGTGTGATCGGAATTTAACTGCCATAATTTGCTCCCGTCTTCCACGATTGCATCGGTGATACACGGATTCCTTTTCGTTTGGGAGGTCTGAATGAGTAACAAAGTACCAAAACAACTCGGAAGTTAGTCGTCGGAATTGCTCCCGAGGAAGAATAGTGCTGCACCGAGTATAACGAGATTCTTAAGGAAATGAATCCTCTGTTGATCGCGTTGATCTCCTTCCATATTCCAGAAGTCGTGCATCTGTGGCGTAACCGCGATAAACCACGTTATGACTGCCCCTGGCGATAGCTGTCTGAATCGACCCAATGCGATGCCAAGTGCACCGAATAGTAGCATCCCACTTGAAAACGGCACAAGCTTCTCGGCTTCTGGGACGTTCATCGATTCAGCGTATGCAATACTCCCCTTCATGTCTCGGAAGTTATCGAGCGCCATGTACGCAAGTACCCCACCGAATAATGTGCGCCCAAGGTTCGCAACCGAGAGGTCAGTCTTTGAACTACCCATTAGATTTTCACCACCGCGTAGAACGGCTATCGATCCCTGTGTCAATAAATAGCATAGAAAATTCTGACGCGTAGTGAGTTTTCAATTGCGCTATAGACGCCTGCTCTCATTGGACTCGCTTCACTTACGGTCCTGTTCGTCGGTTTCGCGGCATACGAGACGCGCTATTCCGAGGATCGGCGGAGCGTTTGCATAAGGCCACGCGAGTAGCCATCGATCGCGTGCTCAAGCACATCGAGGTATTGTTCTTGGCCTGTTTCTCGCGGATGGTGACGAATTCGGTGTTCTGTTCCGAACGCTGGACCGTTTCGAAGAGTTGGCGGCTTGTATTCGCGGCTTAGCCGGAATTCGACTGTAGCAGTTTGATCCCACGTTCGACGATCGCGTCGGTGATGAAGAGACTCGTTTCCGTTTGAAGCCTCCGCATGAGCAATGCTGCATCATCGTTTGATACTACATCGCGATGATACGCAAGTGCAACCACGCCAATCGAACCATGGACTTCGATATTCTGTTCCTGAGCGAATTCTCGTGCTGCCAGGTCGTCGGTGAGAAAGACGACATTGTCTCGTTCGAGGACTACTGCTAGCGCCGCTCGCTCACCTGCGTCTAGTTCAGCAGCGCTCTCGACTGGTTGTGCAACCTCGACCCGTTCCCACTCAAGATCTGAAAACTCAGGTGGGATCCCACCTTCTTCGAGTTCTACATACACTGTTTCTGGAATCAGTAGCTCGTCGATTGCCATCAGCAAGTCGAGTGCGTCGATTTCTGCAAGGTGTATAAGTGGGCCAGTATCCGCGACCGCAACAATTGTCACGTGTTCAGACCCCAGTCGACATCCTCTTCAACGACTGCTGCTTCGCGATCGGCTCGCTGGACTTTTTCGAATCCAACTAGTTCAATCGCCTCCTCGCGAGATAGCTCACCGTCGATGTACTTCCCGAGGACGACGTTCTCCCAGAGGTCTGCGATTCCGAGTTCAAGGGCTTGCTCGAAAACCTCCGACTCAGGAACTCCTCGTGCCTCGGCGATTTCACGGACACGATCGGAGATTTCAGCTGCCATAGTAGAAGATATGCGTCGCATCACTTAAGCATCAACGTCAGTCGTGGTTCGACGCGAATTAACTCGATAGATCCAATCACGTATTTCCGACCACAGACGCGGTGGCCGGTACTACCTTTCCCCCTCCCGCTGGCTTGTAGCCGATAGATGCCGATAGATGCCGATACAATTACCGTACTTACGAGTAGCCGTACGGCGTCTGTCCCGAACTGTGTCAATTCGGGACGTCCACGACCGCGTTCGTGGTGGTGTTCGTGATAGATTCGTATCCCTCTCGGGTGTTATTTTGTCCCGACCACGTTACTCTCCGGCAACCTCGTCTGTGGTCGGATTACCGTCCGTGTCGTTGTTCGTGACCTCACCGGGCAGTTCCACATCGGCTTTAAGGACAAGACGAGTCTCCTGGTAGCTCAATCCGTCTTTGGATCGCTGGCGTTTGATCTTCCCGAGACGGCCATTCGAGAGTTCATGCATTGCATCTATCGTCCGCCGGGCAAGTTCCTGACTGTACTTCTTGCTCACACCAGACTCTTTCAGGCGAATCCAATCAGCCAGCTCTGACGCATCAAGGTAGGCTCGGATCTCTCCACTGCCCGTCGACCAGAGTGAATAGCGACCAGTATCGTCATGTTCGCGCCACGCCTTACTTGCGAGTTCGTCGGGTTTGCGATTCGTGACGGAGGCGAGCATCTTGTCGTCATACCGGGAAAGTCGCTGAATCGGGAGGAGATCCGCTGTTGAGTGAGCAACGGCACCACCGCGACCGAGGGAGTCTTCCTCACCGGGGAGTCGGAAGTGGGTGTTGCCATCGTCTTTTGTAATGCGTTCGAGTTTGTTGCCATCGACAGTGATCCGCTCTTTGTCAACGTTGTCGGCGAGCAAGTGGGCACCTTTCTCGAACTCGCGGGCTTGCAACTCGTCGATGCGTTCGCCAGCGGACTGCGTTTTGCGGGCAAGTGCCTTTCTGTGGGCTTTCGCTTTGGCTGCCTTGTCTTCTCTGGCATCGACTCGTTGTTCGAGCTCATCGATTCGCTCCTCTTTCTCGGCCACTTCTGCTTCGAGGTCATCAACACGGTCAGTGAGCGATTGGACGTGCTTGGCGAGGTCGCTGATCGAGACATTTTCGAGCGTGGACGCTCCGGACGTGGTGGTCTCACTCATTGGCAGGCACCTCCACTCTGGCCGCAGTGTCCTCTGCTGGCGTGGAGAGGCGTAGGAGGTGGGCGATGGTAGTGAGCGAACCGATACTACCGGTCGTCGTGTCAGTGGCGGTGTGAGTGTACTCGAGAACAGTCATGGCAGAATTGGGCTGACTGGTGCAGTGGAAGGTGGGATACTGTAGTTCGTCTTGTGCCGTCGTGGTGATCGGTGGAGCTGTCAGAACAATGTGTGGTGCACAGCGTGTCGGTGCGTTCGTCTCTTTGACAGTGCAAATCGTCCGTGGCAACTCGGTCGTGGTGATGCGAACGCAGTCATTCGTCACTGGACATTCGTTGCGCCAAGCAGTTTGGACTCAGCCTTCCGGAGGTGTTCGAGTAGTGTTGTTTTTGTAACCTCCAATTCATCGGCCATTTCTCGGGTTGTCGTTTCTCGCGGCCACGAATAGTAACCCATGTCCTTGGCGAGCAGGAAAACCTCGCGTTGTCGCTTTGACAGTCGTACCGAGTCGGCCGTCCCATTAGCTCCGAATTCCGGTTCCGACATGATTTTCGTCACTGTGATCTCAGCCGATTTTTCCTCACGAAGGAAATCGAGACGTCGTCTGACTGATTTACGGTCAGCGGTCACGAAGACCGGCCAGTATTCCTTTCCATCGTAAACCCTGACAGGGGCATCATGCATGAACCCCATAGAGAGTAAGGCGTCACTCATGCTATTCTGTGGATCATACTTGACGAACAGCTCGCGTGTTGTATTTCCGAGACTCGAGCGCTGGCTGGTGAAATCATGCCGTTTTTTCATCACGACGACGGATTCAGTGAGATCAAGGTCACGCGCGATCTCAACCAGTCTCTCGATTTCTTCCGTATTATCTGCGTACGCAGTAAAATGTCCTTTAACAGCGTCGCCTGGCGAGTTATACACGGTATGGGCGATAAGCCCACAATCGGTCTGCTTGGTTGCAATAAGTGTCCAGCAATCGGGATGCTCGATTTCAAGCGTCATCCGTGTTGCCTCTTTTTCTTGAAATCCATTGCCAACTATTGCCATACCACATGTACGGAATCACTACATACTAATAAAGCCCCCTACCATGGGAGGCTTCAAACCAACGATGATAGCAAATTAGATGCTTTTCGATCAGATTTTGGGGCCAATACTTACTGGCGATCGCTGTAATCCCAGGCTACAGTGATCACATAAGAGGAATAGAGAAGTGTTAGCTTTAACCCGTTCATGGAAGCCAATTGCATCATAGAGAATGCCACGTTATTAGTGGTAGAGATGGAAACAGACCTCCTTGTTGAAACTATCGACACTCATACGGCAGGTGAACCGACGAGAATACTCACCAGCGGTTTCGACGTCTCTGTTCTGGTGGAATCAGATGTAGAGGCGAGTCGCAACGCATTCAGAGAGGAGTACGATTGGCTCCGGAGATTTTTGGTTCAGGAACCTCGTGGACACTCTAACATGTTTGGTGCCGTTCCAGTGTTCAATACCGGGGAGTATTCCGATTTTGGCTTATTCTTCTTTGATAATCAAGGATACCTCGATATGTGTGGCCACGGAACGATTGGCGCAGTAACGGCATTGATCGAAACCGGGCAATTACCGGAGCAGACTGAATACAAAATCGAAACACCCTCCGGCATCGTAACGGCTGAACCAACAGTTATCGATAACCGAGTCCAGTCGGTTCAGATCGACAATGTCCCATCGCACGTACTCGGATCAATTACAATTGATCTCCCAAACGTTGGATCTGTTGACGTGGATCTCGTCTATTCGGGGAACGTTGTCGCGTTAGTTGATGCAGCCCAGTTCGAATTCGGAGTTGACCGTGCTGATCTTGAAATGATCCGCGAATACGGGTCTACTCTAAAACAAGCACTTAACACTAAGGAAATTCTATCAGAAAATAGACTATCCACTACCTCGGTTTCTTTGGTTGAGTTTTATGAACAGCGGCCGGATGTGGACCGCAACGCCGTCGTGTTTGCAAATGGATCGGTTGATCGATCACCCTGTGGTACGGGAACGTGCGCGAAGATCACTCTTCTCCACGACGAAGGAACACTTTCAGAAGGAGAACCCTATCAGTATGAGGGTATCATTGGGGGAGTCTTCACTGGTACAATCAAGAATGTCGAACAAGGTGACGAAGGCACGGTGATTCACCCCGCTGTCAGTGGAAGAGCTTCTATCACTGGGAAGCATATGTTTCTGCGAACCCCGGACGATGAACTTGACGGGTTTCAAATGCGCCAATAGCCTCAGGATCAATAATTCGACGTCTGCTGATCGACCTCGCGGTTTCCACTAGCCTTGAACCACTGCTCGAGCGGCAAAGAGCAGATTCTCCTTTCGCTCACGAACGCGTCGATAAAAGTACAGTAGCCATCGCGATCCGAAGGGCACGTACTGATAGACGTCAATTCCTTCATTCGCGAGATTCTGTTGAGCATCCTCACGTACACCCATGAGCATTTGTATCTCATACGGTGTTCCGTAGTTCTCGTAGAGTCCGCGAGCGTATTCGATCATCGCAGGATCGTGACTTCCAACTGCGATACCACCCTCGCGGTGCTTAAACGCATCTTTGAGCAACGTCCGGTACGCTTCGTCGACGCGAGATTTATCCTTGTACGCAATCGACTTCGGTTCGTCATACGCTCCCTTGACGAGCCGAATCTTTCCCGGGACGGTAGCGAGACGGTTAAGATCGTCACGGGTTCGCTTGAGATTTGCTTGGAGGCAGATACCAACGCCTCCATTATATTCGTGAGCAAATTTCTCATAAGCGTCTATAGTCACATCTGTCGTCTTGTAATTCTCCATGTCGACCCAGACGAACACTTCGTGCTCGGCTGCATAGTCGATAATTCGGCCGAGGTTTGACTCGAACTCTTCGGCGGAGATTTCCAAGCCGATCTGTGACGGTTTAACCGACACACAAGCATTCACACCCGAGATCGCGATCTCATCGACGAGTGAACAGTATGCGTTCGTATCTGCAATCGCTTCCTCAGGATTGTCGTGGTGCTCTCCGAGCAGGTTGAGGATTGTGCTAATATCGTCGTTTTCGTTTTGTGCTGCATGGTCGATCGCTATTGGTGGTGATTCACCTGCGACGAATCTGTTCGCTATCGGTGGGATCATTGTTCCTTATTTTGCTACGGAACCTCCCCCTATAATCTCAAACCCTACCAAAACATTCTCTAGGTCTAAAAATGGAATAAACGAGCTAGCAGATCAATGTCTTCGAAGTTTCTTAATCACTGGATGCCAAGATGCATCATATATTGATGATAGTGATGTTCTGGAGACGGCACTTTCCCATCACGTCCTGACGCATCGCGATTTGAGCGGACGAAACGGATCACTTCCAATTTTCTCGTTGTGGGTGGGATTTTCTTAACAACCATATGGTGGTTTGCCTGCCTCATCCCCTATTCCGTGCCAAATCATCTACACGGTTTCACATTCAATGTATGCCGACCATGGTCGCCTGTTTTTATATTATACCTCTTTACCGGTGTTTACATGGACTGATAATGTCTAACACAGACTCCAGAACAGTACGAGAACAGTGGGGAAGCCGATTCGGCTTTCTCATGGCGATGCTCGGCGCTATGGTCGGCGCGGGAAACATATGGCGAATGCCGTTCACGACCGGCGAGAATGGGGGTGGTGCGTTCCTCGTGGTGTACACCATCCTCCTGTTCCTCATCGCCGTTCCCGGCCTGATGGCCGAGACGGTGTTCGGGTCGTACACGAACCGCGGCGTCATCGGGGCGTTCAAATCCGCCTTCGGCGAAGGTCGGGCGGAAGGACTCGGGTTGGTCGTCGTCATCGTGAATATCGCCCTAATGTCCTACTACGCGCCCATCATCGGGTGGACGATGTACTACGCGGCTAACTCGCTTCTCCTGACCTTTTCACAAGAGGGCTTCGCGTCGGGGGCGTTCTGGTCGTCGTTCTCCGGGTCGCCGATGCTCACCGTCGGAATGGACACCATCGCGATAGCGGCGACAGGTGGCGTGCTCCTGTTCGGTATCAAGGACGGCATCGAGCGCGTCGTCAAATGGATGATTCCGTTCCTCGTCCTCGCGCTCATCGCGGTGGGAATCAAGGGACTCACGCTTCCCGGTGCAATGGATGGACTCGCATTTGCGTTCACCCCGAAATGGGAGTACCTCGTGAAGCCCTCTACGTGGATCGCCGCGCTCGGACAGGCGCTGTTCTCGACCGGTCTGGGCTGGGGGATTGCACTCACCTTCGGGAGTTACCTCAGCAAGAACGACGACGTGCCCCTTGGTGGTGGCGTGTTCACCGCCATCGGCAACACGAGCATCGGTCTGCTCGCCATCTTCGCCACCTTTCCGGCGGTGTTCGCGTTCGGCCTGGAACCGAGTGCCGGTTCCCAGCTAGCGTTTGTCGCGCTCCCCAACGTGTTTCCACAGATGGCCGGTGGTGCGATTTGGGCCATCCTGTTCTTCGTCGGCTTCCTGTTCGCGACGTTCTCATCGGGACTCGCTATTACCGAGGTGGCCGTGACGACAGTCACCGAGGAGACCCGACTGAGCCGTCGGAATGCCGTGCTCGCCGTCATCGGGATCATCTGGCTGCTCAGCCTTCCCAGCGCCTACTCCGCCGAGTTCCTCGGCGTGATGGACTTCATGTTCGGGAACTGGGGACTGCCGCTCGCGACCTTGCTCATCGTCCTGACCGTCGGGTGGAAACTCGAAGCCGAACCGATGCGCGTCGTCGCGCTCAATCGTAACTCCGACATCCACGTCGGTCGGTGGTGGGTCGGCATCATCAAGTTCGTCATTCCGGCGGTGATGGCGGGTATCATGGCCTATTACGTCGTGACGAACATCGCCACATCGCTCGTCCAGACGGCGGGCGGTCTCGTGCTGATGGCTGCCCTTCTCGTCGGATCCGTCATTATCATGGGTGCACTTCGCGGCCGTGGAGAAACGAGAGAAACGCCGGATGCCACAGCGAGAGGAGGTGACTGAGATGGCACTCTCGATGACTACTTGGATCGTCATGCTCGGCACAATCGTCGTTCTCTGGGGAACAGCCACGTGGGCGCTCATTCGCTCTCTGCGTGACGAGGATGAGAAACTCGAACTGCTGGACAAACAGGGCGAAATCGACACTTATTCCCCTCGTTCGATGGCGGAGCTTCGCGAGTGGATACAAGCGAATCCCGGGAACAAACACGCGTCGGAGGCCCGTTCGCGGTACAACGAATGCGTCGAGACACTCAAGCGAATCGATACGACATTCTACGACTGGAACCAGAGTGAGATCGACGGGCTGGAAAAGCTTTGACATCCTCCCCGCGCTAAAGCGCGAGGATTCCCCCGATTTGGGATATTACGGTTCGCGGTTAACGACTTGTTCTCGCGGGGCGAACCGGCCCTCGCTACAATCGAACAAGCGCACCGCTGGCTGTGCCAACCAGCCGTTATCCCTATCTCCCCCATCACAGGCGAGATTCGGGAGTACTTTTTGCCTGATATTCTCCGCACCATTACTGTCGGCGTTCGCGACCAATCCACACTCACAGACGTACAAGCCTCGCTGGACGCGCTGGCGGTCGGCAGACCGACCACACGTTGAACACGTTTTCGACGTATTGCGCTCGGACTTCGTGATGACTGCAATACCGCGTTCTTCGGCCTTGTAGTCAAGCATCGACGTGAAACGGTCGAACGCCCATCCATGCAAGTCGAGATTGCCGTGTTTACCCCAATTGCGAGCGTCGCCGTTCTCGTCCTCGCGGATACCGCCGAGGTCACCAACAACAATCGTCCCGACACCTCTTTTGATACACTCAGATACGATGTCCTTCGAGAGCGTGTGCAAGAAGTGAGTCCGGCGGTCGGTGCGCTTGGTGTCGAGACGGCGGGCTTCGCGTGACGCTGAATCGTCCGTCTCGGCGCGCTTATTAGCGAAGTAGTATTCGTCCGCTTTGAGCGCCCCACCGGGATACAACACGGACTCATCGCCGTACGAGACGGTGGCGAGGTTGCAGATACCAAGATCGATGCCTGCCACGCCGTCACCGGGCGATTCGGCTTCGTCAATCGAGACGCGACAGACGAAATGCAACCGCCAGATGCCGTGTTCGTACACTGCCCGAACCTGCTGAACGTTCTCGATGGTTCGGCCTGACGGGCCGATAGCGTCGTACTCGCACAGAACGAAGTCCGACCACTCCTCTTTGAGGTTCTTGCCTTTCGAGAGACGGACTCGGTTGTTGTGCCTGTCGTGCTTGAAGCCCGCGGCTTTGAACGTGATTGTTGACCGTGGGTGGTCGTCGTTGTGTTTGCGGTAGCCGGGCGGATTCGCGTTCTCGTCCCCGTTTCGGCGCTTTCCGTGCCAACTGGTGAACGCCTCACCGAGTTCTTGAAGAACTCGTTGACTCGACTGAGAATGGAGGTCGGCGTAGCGTTCGTGGTTCTTGAGGTAGGCCATAAGCGCGTTAGCGTCGGGAATCTGGCCGCAGGCGTCCCAGACTCGTTGGGCTGTCCATCGGCCAACGTTCCAGAGCTTGCTGGCGGCGAATCCGAGCGAATCGAGGTCGTTGCGTACCTGCGAGTAGTTGCAGATACGGGCGCGATAGGTTCGCGTAACGACCTGTTTCGCCATACGTAACCTATGTCAATACAAATACTTATACCTGCGTAGTGTGGGGTGAAAGTGAAACAATCGGTGGAATATCCGGCCCTGCTATCGGCGGCAGTTTCTGGGTACTTTGTCGGATTCATCCCCGCCTCAAGGACGGGGCTTTCTCCTCAAATCTCCGTAAGATTTGATGTAAGTGGTTCCTTCTATGGTCGGGTGGGGATATTATAGACTCTACTGCAAGGCTATGAGTACAGTGACATCCAACCAAAACTGTCCGGCCTGTCAGGCACCGACTCACGATATCGATGGTATCGAACGGTGTATCAAATGTAACTGGGTCTACCCACAGGGGGCAGACTAACTATCACAAAATGGAACTACTGGAAAGAAATGTACTCAGACTCCTATATCAACATGGTTCGTTGCACGTTAGCGATATTGTTGGACAGTCTGTCGCCCATCCCTTGCAAGTCGAAAGGTGCTGTGAATGTCTCTTTCATCACGGCCTCATCACTACAGATAGTTGTGGGACGTATCGTCTTTCTCAGAAGGGCTATCGCGAATACCAAACCCTTGAGACAGATAAAGATTCAACTGATTGACGCAACACAAAGATTTTGACTGTCGAGCGTCTCGACCAGTGAGAGAATATCGCTTTCTGTACTTCGCAACTGCATCGCATTCATCTCATCTCCCGTGAGAACAAATAACAGAGAAACGTCCGTTGTCTAACGATTAGGAGCTGTTTTGGGTCTTGATATCTGCGGATAACCCCTGTGCCATCTGTATCTCTTTGGAATTGTTGAGCGTCCACGCAGTGCGCTCGGTAACGGCCTCAATGACTTCACGGGCGGACGGGTAGCCGTTACCGGATTTTTTAACACCACCGAATGGGAGCTGAACTTCCGCACCAATGCAGGGGAGGTTTCCGTATGCGAGTCCGACTTCCGCGTTGTCGCGATAGTAGTTGATCTCTCGATAATCTTCCGAGATGATTGCACCAGCTAGTCCGTAGTCGGTGTCATTCTGGATCTCGACTGCACGGTCGATATCACCTGAATATTGGAGGAGTGCGACGTGCGGACCAAACACTTCCTCTTGAATACACCGGAGTTCATCGGTAGGAGTGGCTTCATAGACGAAGGGTCCGATCCAGTGTCCGTTTTCATGGTCATCAGGAATTTCGTCTACATCGAGTTCCGTTCGATCGACGAGCACGTTCACACCTTCTTGCTTTGCGAGTTCATTATACTCTGTGACCTTCTCCTTATGCTCGCTCTCGATTAGCGGCCCCATGAAGGTGCTCTCGTCGAGCGGGTTGCCCACGGCGATTTCCTTCGCGGTTTCGACGAAGCGCTCTTTGAACTCGTCGTAGACGCCTTCGTGGACGACGAGGCGTTCGGAAGAGACACAACGCTGGCCTGTTGTCTTGAACGAAGACATCACCGCCGAGTGGACGGCAATATTGAGATCGGCATTCTCCGTGACGACAATGTTATTCTTCCCACCCATCTCGCAAGCTGCAAGTTTGCCGGGCTCGCCGCCGACCTTCGAGGCGATCTCGTGGCCGACTTCGGCGCTACCAGTAAACAACACGGTATCGACGCGCTGGTCCTCGACGATGGTGTTCCCCGCGTCGCCAAAGCCTTGGATCATGTTGAAGACACCGTCAGGGATGCCCGCCTCTTCGAACATCTCGGCGATTATCTGCCCACACCACGGTGTCTGCTCCGCCGGCTTCCAGACGACCGTGTTGCCCTCAACCAGCGCGACGGCCATGTGCCAGAACGGGATGGCGACCGGGAAGTTCCACGGGGTGATACACCCGACGATGCCTCGGGGTTTCCGTCGCATGGAAGCGTCTTTACTCCCTACCTCAGAGGGAACAATGTCTCCATGGGGGTGCCGAGCCATACCAGCTGCCCACTCAACCATGTGGTAAGCCTCGATGACGTCGGCTTTCCCTTCGGATATCTCCTTGCCACACTCCTTCGTGACGATCTCGCCCAGTTCGTTGGTTCGATCTCGCAACTCGTGGTAGATCTCCCAGAGGTACTCTGCTCGATCAATGTACGAGAGGCCACTCCAGAACTCCTTCGCCTCGTCGGCCGCTGACAGTGCACGATTCACGTCGGATTCGGTACCTTGATAGAACGTCCCAAGTGTCTCTCCTGTTGCTGGATTTTTACTTTCAAACGTGGACTCACTCGAGCCCTCTGTCCACTCTCCATCTACATAGTGCTGATACGGTCGGTTTGTTTGTCTGTTCACAGCAGACGTGCTGTCCTGTGCCAAGTAATAGGGGCACCCGACCATGGGAATTGTACAGGTAGCCCGACCATGGTCGGGTGAGAGTTATTAATAGAGGAACGAACAGAGGAAGATGTATGCAACAGAGTAGCACAGAGCAGAAACCGGGCCCAGCAGGAACGCGGCTTACTCTCAATCTTTGGCATCCAAATTGCTGGGCCATTGGTGCCACCGAACAAGTCGACGGCGCAGGTGTCCTCGCACACGCGATTTACAACACACCAACAACCGAGACCTCTTTTGCAGTCAACGGACTGTTCAGTGTGTTCGGTGAGACGACCAGCGAGGTTGAGAAACTGCTTGCAACCATCGAGAATTCTTCGCATTCCGGTTCAGTACAAGAGTTACAGACTCGGTTCGGCCAGTGTGGTTCCCCAGCACCAGGCAACGTCGTCAGAGAATTCTTCTTGGAGTACAATCCCGGTGATATGATCTGTCCAATATTACTGAAGCACGGCTTTGTTCACAGCGCGCCAGTTCGTATTGAGAACGGTCGTGAGACCTGGCAGGTCGTCTTTGCAGGTGAACGTGATGAGATTACACCGCAACTCGATAAGGTTCGCGCAGAGGGCCCTGCTGAGGTAACCGTTGAGAGTATCGCCAGTGCCGACCCGTCAAACGGAGGGGAAGAACGTCAGCGCAGGCTTGATACGCTTACTCCGACCCAGCGTGAAGTGTTCCAGTTTACACGTAACGAAGGATACTATGAATGGCCTCGGGGTATTTCTACGCGCAAACTCGCGAAGAAGTACGGTCTCTCAAAGACGACGTTCCTCGAACATCTCCGCAAGGCCGAAGCGAAACTGCTTGATCCTTGACCGAAAACGGCTAGGTGAGTGTATTCATACCGTCAGCTACAACTACTCGTCTTTCTTGCTCTATCTGAGATTCATTATTAGTTAGTATTAGCTACTAACATAGACTTGCTCCACTTCTCGGAAGCGGATTCCACGCGGTGGTACGTAGTCGTCTTCTCCTATACTCGTCCCTATCACAGAGATTCACGATGATGCTATTCTCGCGCCAGCAACGTACATTGACGAGTATCATATGACCCCGTTCGATGCTCTCCACGCTGGTCTTGTAGCGACGAAGGGCGAGCAGGTATTCTCGACCGAACTGGATTACGATTCCATTTGGTCTTGATCGGGTACCGCTTGCTCCGTCAAAAATGGACGACTGATTCTATAGTTGGTCCTCGATTTACCGTTTATTAGTATTGGATACTAACGCAAACGAATTTCATTTCTTACCAGTCACTCCCAGGATGGAAGACAAAGAACTCGCCTCTAGAAATGTAATTCCCGCGTTATACGACGGTGCACAGGTACTTGTGCTACATTGTCGATTGATTTGATCACGTGTTTCCGACCACAGACGCGGTGGCCGGTACAACCTCTCCCCCTCCCGCTGGCTTTGAGCCGATAGCCGCCGATACAACTGCCGTACTCACAAGTAGCCGTACCACGTCTGTCCCGAACTGTGTCAATTCGGGGCGTCCACAACCGCGTTTGTATGGGGTTTCGTGTTAGATTTGTGTCCCTCTCGGGGGTGTTTTCGTCCCGACTACGCTACTCTCCGGCAACCGCGTTTGTGGTCGGAGTATCGGTTGTGTTCTCTTCCATGACCTCGCCTGGGAGCTCGACATCTGCTTTCAAGACAAGCCGGGTCTCTTGATAGTGCAACCCATCCTTCGATCGCTTCCGTTTGATCTTCCCGACCCGATTACGTGGTCAGTGAGCGACTGGACATGGTCAACGAGTTGCTGAACGTACCGTGGTACTCGCACATCGTCGGCACCTCTCCCTTCTGGACGCAAACCTTTGTATCCTCTTTCTTTGGATAATTTTCGAGGTGAGAAAAATGAGACCACGATCTTGAAGTTCAGTAAAGTAACAAGAGGAGTCAGTCTTCGGAATGATCTTGGTTGGTAGTCGAAGGGGATACCCTGGCATCAGTCAATGTTTCGATCGTGTCGAGATCGGTTTCCTCCATGAAACTCGTCCAGATCACGGAAAACAAGATACTTAACGCGAACAAGAGTAAGCCAATGATGATTAATTGATATGATCCTTTATACGCCTGCCAGAGCACGAGTAGGATAAGTCCGACACCAATAATGTATACACCGATGTTCATACTAAACGGCCGATTTAGCTCTGGATGGGTATATCGGAGTTTTATTGCTAATGCGAACACCCAAAGGTAGGCGAGAAGCCAGACCGCAACAGAGGCGTTTACCAACGTAACAACGTTTCCGGAGAATAGCCGAGGGATATTAAAGAGAATTGCAGTAACGATAATTGCTGCCCAGGGTGCCTTGGATCGTGGATGGACTTTAGCTAAAAAAGAGGGGAGAAGACCTTCACGAGCCATAGCGTAGATGATACGTGGAATTGCTGCGTACAGGACGATTACTGTTCCAAGCGTCGCTGCAAAACTTGCAATGCCGACGACAATTTCGCCCGATGTCCCAAAGAGGATACCTGCAATCTTGATCTGCGGAGCATTACCCGTATAGATTTGGGGTTGGTTGAGTGGATTTAGTACTGCCATTACTCCAAACCCCATCACTATAGTCATAAAGAGAACTGCAATAACCCCAATTACGCCACCCTTTGGCAGATTCTCCCCAGGTTCAACGATCTCTTCTACAAGCGGAGTTGAGAACTCAAGTCCTACAAATGAGAACACTGCAAGTGCGGTCACAGACGCAATAGCCGAGAATCCTCCTGGTGCGAAGTTCGTAGTATACAGTGAGAGATCCGGAGGACCAGCTTGGCTTAGGCCCGCAAGTGCGCCAATTCCCAAGAGGACGCGAACGCCAACCATGATGATGACGAGAATTATTTCAATGGCAACCGCCAGTCGAAGTCCAGCGATATTCAAGCCGATTGCAATTAAATTAATGATGAGAATCCACAATACCACCGAGCCAAAACCGGTCGACTGGGCCATCGCACTTGCACCAGTGATGAACTCTCCAGATGTTGCAAAGGCTAGTGCTATCCAGTATGCCAGCGCCGTTCCAACCCCAAGTACAATTGCCGTACGCTTATTGATAAATGAGCGCTTTGTGAATTCGAATATTTGACCCGCCTTTGGGAACATTGTTGCGAGTTCAAAATAGGCAAACATGACTAGAACGTTGACTGTAAAACCGATTAGAAGCGCCAGGAAATACCCCGGTCCAGCAGCGCCGAATCCGTTAAAGTTCCCTGCAAACGTTGTGCTAGCGACTACTAGTCCAATAGCCGATGCTGTGACCCCTTTCCAGCCAATGCTTCTTTCTAGTTCCGTATCTCCTTGTTCCTGATTTGCCATCTGGTACCACACCTCTCCTTTCGAAATAGAATTATAAATAATTACTGTATTATCAAGATTATAATTATATCCATAACCATTGCTAGAAAGAGTATGAGATCTCTAATGAATCCTTTCATTTATCGATGAATATAATCACAGAGAGAATTGGAAAACTAAACTCGTAATACACCCCAGTTAGGATTTCGATATTGACTTATCTAGCACACATTGAGATAAAGTAAAATAAAATCGAGATCAAATCTTCTGACAAACGTCGTAGGTCTATAATGTAAAGTATTCGAAGCCCACTGATCGTAGTTCATCCACTGGGAGCAGCACAGTGAATAACGATTCCATCGGTCCCTCAAAATAACACATGTGACCTAAACGATTGGGTTCTCCATCGCCGAAGTAGATAGCCACGACTATTCAAACAAAGTCATCGATCTCTTTGTATTCAGAGTGATGTGGCGAACCGAATCATTGCAGGGATGGTCTATCTACGCATCGTCTGTCTCAGAGGGCATTTTGCAGTTACTGTGATCAGGGACGTTTTGATTGTCGATGGCGTGTTGAGGTGGAACATCCATTGCTGGACTCCGCTCGAAGAAGTTCACTGGCTGAAGTTTGAAGCTATAGACCTGTACCGGAAGGATGGGCCAGTCCTCCGGGCGGGTAACGTGATTTACACCGAGCGAATACCAAAGTACAAGATCTTCCTCCTCAATATTCCGATCTTCTCTAGTCCATGCCTGGAGTCCGGCTCCACCGGGATGTTGATTCGGGAAGTCACCCGCGGGGAACCGCTCATCTTCACGGAAAGGTGTCGCCCACAAGTGATACTTGATAAATCCGGAGCGTTTCATCACACTTGAATCGGGTTGAGCAGCAGCTTTGACATTGTTTCCAGGAAGCAGTCGATAGCCAGTCGACTTACCGAGACGATTTGTGCGTTTGGGATTGACAACCTGCCAATATCGACCTTTGAGTGGGTCGATGAGGTCTTTAGCTTCCTCCTCGGTTGTGAGTTTTTCACGTTTTGCATAATAGGCGTTCCCACCGGGATTGTGCTTTCGTTCATCTACGTCACTCAATGGATCTATACCATCCGGACCAGTTGGGATTAGCTGGTTTTCGACCCGAAACAGAGAGTTGGGGCCATCGTCGATATTCATATCCAGTCGGAAATTAAAGAAATGCTGGTGAATGGGTGCATTGAGTTGTGGAGCTACAAGTTCACCATACCCTGCCGGGTCATCGTCAGGGCCGACCGCGGAAACATTATCAATTCCAGTCAGTCGAACTTCTACTTCCATTGAGGCGTCTTGATAGAAATACCAGTTGAAAATATAGTCATAGTTTCCGACTGCTGCAACGAAAGAGACGACAAGCCGTCGTCGTCGTCGAACCTCCTCCGATTCGGTACGCCAGTCAGATCTTTCCCAAAGGGTACCATTATCCTCCTCGTGTAGGCAAACAGCGTTCTCTACCACATTCACAGATCCGTCGGCCATATTCATCGTCGCATCCCAGTAGTGCATGTGGCCGAGACAGTCACATCCATTCGTCAACGATTTTGCAAGCCGGCCAATGTTATACTCGCCAATGTCCATCGCATCTTTGAATCGATCGTTGATGCTTTGCTCGCCGTAAGGAACAGACATCTCGGCACATGACGCTCGGTCGATAATAGAACGAACTTCTCCATCATCCTCATATCCGATATTATAGAGGACGAGACCTTCACGTTGGGTCCAGCCAACGCGCATTTGCCAGCCTTGCCATTCGAGTTTACGGCCGTCAACGCTCCAGCTTGGCCCATCAGGTTGGTCAACATTGTAAGCCGTCAAATCGTCCCGAAGATCGACGTCTTCTTCTCGATAGACCATTTCTTCGGGAGGGAATGGATCATTTTCATCCGGTGGGCCATAGTCGACAACCTTCAGAACCTCCATACGATCAAGATCTACGAATGTATGAAGGCCTGATACCGGTTTCGCGTATCCTTCATCCCCGCTATCTTCGCTCGGGCGAAGATACGTCAGACCGTGAGCAAGCCGTTTCGACCGGTCAACATCTTCAGGTATAAACTCATAACCAGCTGACCACGGGTCAACCATCCCACGATCTGTGTTTTCAACACCGCGTTGTCTTAATGCCTGTTTCCACGCCTCATCCGCCTTTACGGCTTCTTCGCAAGCAATGAATTCTTCAATAGCAATTGAGGGCTGAACCTCCTCAATGTGTTCCCACGATACTACTGTCTGTTTTGAGAGCGAGACAATGGCTTCGATCGTTTTCCGCTCGGCACTGACACGAACAACTATTCGGGCTTGTCGGTCAGGCCATACATCACTAGTATCGTATTCACGAAGGGAGTTTTTTGTTGGCTCCTTAAGTTCTATTTTGATGCACAGACTCCCTTCTCTAATATCGTATTCATCAGTAAGAATTTCGTACGCACTTTCGATCTCTTCGTGGGTCAGTGGGTCAAGCGGGTGGTCGACAGAGATCACGTTATCATTTACCATACCACTTTCATTCGGGCCTTGGTACAAATATTTTCGGCCATTAGAAGGATACATTGAAGCATCGATAAAATCTTCTCGAAGTCAGTGATACGGCTGGTCGATTACAACGTTGTAATAGAGGGGGTTCGCGTACGCAACCCCCTCCATTTCGCAGAAATAGACGCAGAAACAGACACAGTCCACCGTAGCCAACCGATTACTACCACCATGTGTCACCGGCAAAGCGGTGTGAATCTCTTGTGGTGCCGCCGAAGCGGGGGTTCTTCGAACCCCCGTGATTACAACGCTATAATGAGCGCCCTCCGTTTTGTTCTGCGTTAGCTTCGTGAGCCCGCATCCACCCGGCTACGTCGGGGTGGGCGAATGAGATCTCGATGTGATGACCACCGACACCCATTGCATCTTCTACACACAGTGTCCGTGACTTTTTGTAGGTCACACCGGGAACCCGCTCGGCCATTTCTTCCATCACACGATAGCCATCGTTCTTGTACGCACAGCCATAGTGGGTTGCGACTTCTCGATAGCCCAGTCGAGCAACCATCACGTCGTTCGTCTTGGCGACGTTCTTCGCGTGCTCGAGGACGTCGAGGTACTTGTCCTCGACCTGCTGACTCTCGGCTCGCTTCTCGCGGAAGTTTACGAGCTCGGCATTCTGTTCGGAGTGCTGAACCGTCTCGAAGAGCTGGCGGCCTGCATTTGCTGCTTCCGAGCAGAATGAGTCGTCAACACTCTCTTTGATTTCGAGACCACGTGTAAAAACGATCATATTGTCCTCGTGTCTATTATTTTTGAAGCCACAATTGGCTTATTGTGAGAACTGAAGGTTTAGAGCATGCCCCTGTTTCAGACCGTCCTATTCGATATGGATGGTGTCCTCGTTAATTCGGAGTCATTTTGGCAGCAGTTCTGGCGTGACCAGGTTTTTCCTTATACCAAAACTGGTGACCCAAGTCTGGAAGACGTGAATGGTCGCAATTTCCGTGAGAGTCTCGAAGATCTTGCAGCGACGTATGGGCTTCCGGATGGTCCCGAACGTTATGCACGACAGTTCGAACAGGCTGCCAAAGCAGTGTATGGCGAGCGAGTATCGATTACACCCGGGATTCCAGAGTTCTTTGCGACGCTTCGTGATCGAGGCGTCAACGTTGGAATTGTGTCCTCAGCACCAGCCGACTGGATCAAAATAGTCGTTGAGCGGTTTGACTTGGCACCTGTGGATGTCCTGGTGAGTGCTGAACATATCGATCTGCCAGGCAAGCCAGAACCCTTTATCTATGAGCATGCAGCTGCCGAACTCGATGTCTCTCCTTCCTTGTGCCTTGTTATTGAAGACTCTGTCAACGGTGCCCGAGCAGCAGCCCAAGCAGGCACCACTGTAATTCGGTTTTGTCATGGGACTACTGTGCAGCCTACCGATCACACTGACGTTGTTGCCAACTCTCCAGACGATCTTCAGCGAACTATCCTCGAATTACTTTCTTAGCTGAACGCAGGCTCTAAGCCCCGTCTCTTTGCTAAGTCACACCCGTTGTGACCGCCACCATGACCGAAATCATTGAAAACGAGCTATCCGGTCGAAATCGTCTGTGTTTGGACCGAATCGGTCCCGAGTCGTCGTTCGATAAGGGCGAAGAGTAGATCCAGCCCGATCGCGAGCAGTGCGCCCGGAATCGCCCCGGCAAGGAGTTGTGGTGTATCGAAAAGGGAGATGCCGGTGATCACCCAAACTCCGAGTCCGCCACCGCCGATGAAGAATGCGAGATAAGCGGTCCCGACGTTGAGAACCGCACTCGTCCGAATCCCGGCGAAGATAACGGGCAGAGCGAGCGGCAACTTGATCTTTCGCAAAATCTGATTCTCGGTCATTCCCATGCCACGGGCCGCCGCGACCGTATTTTCATCAATGTCTTCGAGGCCAGTAACGGTGTTCGTGAGAATCGGCAACAGCGCGTAGGTGAACAGACCGATGAGCGATGGCAGAAACCCAAGGCCGAGCAGCGGGAATACCAGAGCGATAATCGCGAGCGTCGGCACCGTCTGTGCAACGTTTCCGACACCCATCACTACCCGTTTTGCGTGTTTGTTTCGAGTCGCAAGGACGCCCAACGGGATGGCGACGACAATGGCGAGAGCCACCGATACGAGGACGAGCGCGAGATGCTCCCGCAACAACGTGAGAAACGTATCGGAGTGCGAGAGGATGTACGTGAGCGCCGCATCGAGTGTTCCGAGAACGCTCATACTACACACCCACCTCGGTCGTGGACCGATAGTCTCGGATATCCCGTTCGGTGACCTGCCCCACGACATCGCCGTCTTCGACCACATGGAGGGCCTCGGTATCTGTTTCGATCATCCGAGAAAGCGCCACCTCGGCACTATCGCTCGGCGACACGTGAACGTCCGCAACTGATACCGCCTCGGCGTCTGTCCCGCCATCGACTGCGGCCGCCTGTGTTTCACGGCCGACCGTTGCTGGGCGCATGATTTCCTCAACACGGGTGATCTGCAATTCCTTGAGCGCTCGATTGTCGCCGATGAACTCCCTGACGAAGTCGTTCGCGGGGTTCTCCAATATCTCCCGTGGCGTTCCGTACTGGACGAGTTCGCCGACGTCGAAGACCGCAATTTTATCGCCCATCTTCAACGCTTCGTTGATATCGTGGGTGACGAAGAGGATGGTCGTGTCGATGCGTTCCTGAATTTCGAGGAACTCGTCCTGCAGTTCGGCCCGGGTAATCGGGTCAAGTGCGCCGAACGGCTCGTCCATCAAAATCACGTCCGGGTCGGCGGCGAGCGCACGTGCGACACCGACTCGCTGCTGTTGGCCACCGGATAGCGCGTTCGGATATTGGTCGCGGTACGTCGCAGGCGGCAGGTCCATCAAGTCGAGGAGTTCGTCGACACGGCTGTCGATGCGATCTTCGTCCCATCCGCGAAGTTCGGGAACCGTCGCGACGTTTTCACCGACGGTCATGTGGTCGAACAACCCGATCTCCTGAATGACGTAGCCGATGTTCCGTCGGAGGTCGACCGTTTCTAGTTCTTGGATGTCTGTTCCGTCGTAGTAGACCGCTCCCTCGGTCGGCTCTTCGAGTCGATTGACCAACGTCATTGTCGTCGTCTTCCCGCATCCGGAGGGACCAACGAAGACCGTCGTCGTCCCACGTTCGACCTCGAATGTGATGTCCTCGATTGCGACTGTTTCGTCCGGGTAGACCTTCGTGACGTTCTCGAATGTTATCATACTGGATGCCTCCTGTTTGGGTTCATGTGTGTTGTTCATGCTATCGACCGCCGAATGATGCGCGTGATGAGCGCTTGTTCAACGTCCTCACCGTTTCGAAGCCGGAACAGCTGTTCCAGCACGCCGAAACCGTAGTCGAACGCGAGTGCGAGCAACGAGACCGCCACAGTCGAGACGACGATTGCCGCCGGATAGGCCTCGCTGATACCGTTGAAAATCGGGTCCCCAAGGTTGTTCGCCCCGATGAACGCGCCGATTGCGGCGATACCGACGAGAATGACCACCGCGTTGCGGACGCCGGCCATGATGACGGGTATCGCTTGAGGAAGCTGGATACGTCGGAGACGCTGTCTCCGGGTCATTCCCATGCCACGTCCGGCCTCGACGGTCGCCGAGTCAACCTGTGTGAGACCGACGTACGTATTGCGAACGATGGGAAGCTGTGCGTAGAGGACCAGCGCGATGACGACCGGTATCTTGCCGATACCGACGAACGGAATGAGGAGGCCAAACAGGGCGATGCTCGGCACCGTCATTAACATCCCTGCCGTCCAGAGAATAGCCTTGCCGAGTCGGTCGTCGAGCGTCGCGACGATTCCGAGCGGAACCCCGATGACTAGCGCCAGCCACACCGAGTCGACGACGACGATGATATGGTTGATCAGAAGCTCCCAGAGGAGCGACTGGTTTTTCGCCATGTACTCGATGTAGCTATCGAACACTATCGGCGTGACCGCGTGTGAGAGTGTGAGGTGACTTTCGAGCATTGATATCAGATAACCTCCTTCCGTTGTAGATATTCCTTCGCGACCGTCTGGGGGTTCTTCTTCTCGATCGCCACCTGCCTGTTGAGGCGCCGCATCACGTCAGTCGTAAGTCCGTTGCTGGCCTCGTTCAGCGGCGGTCGAATCGACGGATGGTTCTCCAGCGTTTCGCTGTTGACCAACGGGGCCGCGTTGTAGACCGGGAAGTATCCCTTGTCGTCATCCAGCACGTGGAGATTGAACTGAATGATTCGTGGGTCGGTGTTGAATCCGACGCCGACGTCGGCAGACCCGTTGCCGATGACTTGGTACAACAGCCCGGAACCGATGTTGTTCACGGTGACGTTCCCGAGGTCGTCCGCGAATCCATAATGCTTGCTCAGTCCCGGCCAGCCGTCGGCTCGACTCTGAAACTCGGCGTTCAGTGCGACAGTCAGGTTTGACCCATCGTTTTTGAGGAAATCAGCGAAATCGGATAGCGTCTTTACGCCCGTCTTTTTCACCCAGTCCGGATTCGCCAGAATGACGTACGTGTTGTTGAGTTCTGCACGCTGGAGAAACGTCAGCCCGTGCTTTTGCTTGAACTCTGCCTTTACCTTTCGATACAGCTTTTTCGGGTCCGAAATCACTGTGTCGTGCTGCGGTGGAAGCGTCTGCCACGCGGTCCCGGTGTACTCCCAGTACAACTGTACTTCGCCGGTATCGAGTGCACGAAAATTGGTCGTGGTCCCACCGAGGCCGACTTGGTCGTTGATGGTCAAGTCGGTGTTCGCAGAAAGCGCCTCGTATGCGATGTAGCCGAGGACCTCCTGTTCGGTGAACCGCTTGGAGCTGACTTTAACCGACCCTCCCCCAAGCTCGGTGGCGAGGGTGAGACAGCCCGAAAGCCCTCCGAGACCGGCAGTAGCGGCTAAACCACCTCCTGCCGTAAGGTACCTTCGTCGTGTGACTGACTGTGGCATACCCCGTCTTTGGTGGAAGAGGGGCCTAACAGTTGACCCGTATTAGTTCATCATTTATAAGACAGAACGATACCTCTCTATTCGATAGCGTTCGCTGGAACCACGGTGACCGGAACGGTGGCATTGAACAGTATTCGTTGCAGCGTACTTCCAAATACAGCCTTCCCAGTCGGACTGCGCTTTCTTCCATAGAGATACAGGCGCTCTACTTCTGCTTCCTCGGCGACGGTGAGGATGCTATCGGCCGTAGTTTTCTCCTGTTCCCGTCCACGGACTTCGACGGACAGATTCGCTTCCCGGAGAATTTCACGCGCCGCCGCAATACCCGACTTTCGTGCCGCGAGGTCGTTCGTCGTCATTGACCCGCTCGAATCGATGTTTTCACGTGTCGACGACAGTTCATCCTCGTCGAACACGTGGAGCAAGAGGGCGCTGACGTCGTCCGATTCGATATTGGCGGCGACGTTTGCAACGGCACGCGCCCACGGTCGGTAGTTGCGCAAGGGGAGGAGTATCGTCTCGCTCATATCATACCAGATGAACCGTACTTCGATAGTCGATTCGTCGCACATGGTCGGCTATTAAATACTCCACTGAAGCGGATGATGAGTGGACTACAGACAACTATTCCGATCGCACCTGAGTATGGTCCCTACTCTCCCGAACAGGGTTCTTTCGACGTGCTTCCGAGAGCGTCCTCGCTGAAACAGCAGCAGAAACGACCTCGTTGCCGTCCGTCGCCTTGGCGACGATATCACCGCGGGGTCCCGCGATACAGCTTTCTCCGGCGTGACAACGACCGGCCTGTGTTCCTAAGTGATTTGACCCTATGAGATAGCAGCTTCCGTCGAGTGCTCGTGCACGACACAGTAGCCGCCAATCGCGATCGAACGACCGGCGCCACGCCGCGCTCACCGCGAGCAGGTCACAGCCTTCCCGTCCGTATTCGAGCGCCAGTTCGGGGAAGTTCAGGTCATAACAGAGCAGTAGTCCGAGCGTGCCCACGGGTGTCTCGACAGTAACGAGACCGGTTCCCGCCTGGAAGTGTGCTGCCTCCTCACCCCAGAGGCGACGTTTCCGATAGGTTGCCACGATGCCGCTTTCGTCGACGTACACAAGCGAGTTGTACACCGCATCTCCGTCCGCTTCCGGTAGTCCAATGACGAGTGCGACCCCGGAGTCGCGTGCCACGGCCGAGAGTCGATCCGTTATCGGTCCCGGAACTGGGGTGGCGGCAGTCGAAACGTCGGTGAGGTCGTATCCGGTCACACAGAGTTCTGGAAAGACGGCGAATTCGACGGTCTCCGGAAATCTGCGTGCCAGTTCCGCGATCGACTCGATATTTGCGGCCGTATCCCCGAGTGTCGGTTCGAACTGGCATGTACCGACCCATGGGGTCGTCATAGTTCAATCCCCGTACGGACTCTTTGCATAGTCGTTCGAAGCGAAGCCATCATAGTAGCCCTTCGCACCTACATCTCAAGGACTTATAGGAGGTCTCGAATTCGGGAGGGGTTATATATCCGTTACAAGTTCGCCCTGACCTATAACGGGATTTCCCGAGTTGCTACTTCCAATCGATGACCAGACGACGAACCCAACGGTCCACCGATGGCGCACCGACGCTCATCGACTGTGACATCCATCAGCGGTGGAAAGACGAATCAGAGGTTATCCAGTATCTCCCTGACCAGTACAAGGATCGCGGCTTGCAGTCTCCCGAAATCCTCTACGATAACGTTGCGGAGTTTTCTCGACGTGACGCCATCCCGGACGACGGGAGCAATCCGGGGTCGGATATCCCGAAGATGAAAGACCAACATCTCGACGAGTTCGGGGTCGATTACGCGATTCTGACGGGCAATTCGTACCTCAACCTTACCGCGCTTCCGAACGACGATTACGCGGCCGAACTCGCCGTCGCGAGCAACAAATGGGCTATCGACCGATGGCTGTCTGAAGGCGGCCCGTTCGTTGGGTCGTTGCTGGCAGCACCGCAGAAACCGAAGCGGATGGCGGAGATGATTCGAAATCTCGGCCAACATCCACGCGTCGTTCAGGTAGTGATGCCGATGGCCGCACAACTCCCCTACGGGCACGAGTACTATTGGCCGATGTACGAGGCGGCCGAAGAGATGGGGCTCCCTATCGCGCTTCACCCGTACACGGAAGGGCACGGGGTTACCCGACCACCGACCGGTGCTGGGTATCCACGGACGTACTTCGAGTGGCATACGCTCTTGGGTACCTACGCGATGGGCCAACTCGTGAGCCTTGTTGCCGAAGGCGTTCTCCCGTCGTTTCCGGACCTCGACTTCGTCGTCATCGAGGGCGGTCTCAGTTGGGTGCCCCACTTCCTCTGGCGGATGGACAAAGACTGGAAGGCGCTCCGTGCTCAAGTGCCGTATCTCGAAAAGCCGCCGAGCGAATACGTCAAAGACCAGGTTCGGTTCACCACACAACCCATCGAAGAACCGGACGACCCGCAACACCTCTTGCAAATCCTCGAGATGATGAACGCATCGGAGACGGTCATGTTCGCCAGCGACTATCCCCACTGGGACACGGATTCACCGCTTTATGCGCTCCCGCCGATGCCCGAGGATATGGAAGCCGGCGTGATGGCTGGAAACGCACAGGAACTGTACGGACTCCCGGACGACCCGGCGAGTCTCCCCACCAAGTGAGGTGTCACGCATGAAAAAACGATTCGAGATCTGTCCGGCGGCGGAGCTTCCGCCCGGAGAACGAACGATAACCGAATTGAACGGTATTTCGGTCGGCGTCTTCAACGTCGATGGCGAGTACTACGCGTTGAAAAACGACTGTCCACATCAACGAGCGCCCTTGTGCATGGGGAAGGTGACCGGCACGACGTCGGTCGAGCGCACCGGCGCGGTAAACTGGGAGGACAACGGTCATATCCTGCGCTGTCCGTGGCACGGCTGGGAGTTCGATATCGAGACCGGCCGTTCCGTATTCAACCCGCACAAGGTCCGTGCCCGGTCGTTCGAGACCACGGTCGAACCAGCTGACGAGGAATCCACTGAAAGCGAAGAAAGGTGTCCGTCCACACCAGAAGGTTGTGACTGTGGCTCGAGTGCCGACGAACCGCCGGTCGCCACCTATGACGTGACCGTTGAAGACGAAATGGTCGTTGTCTACCTTTGAAATGACCGAAAATACGATAGACACGACCGATGCAGCCACATTCGTTCACTCGGCCACCCTCCGTGAGCTTCCATCGTCGGTCGAGCGCGCTGTCAGAATCAGGGTCCTCGACACGCTCGCCGCGATGACGGCGGGCTACCGGCAGGACGGAGTCGATATTGTCCGCCAGTATGCATTCGACCGATTCGGCGGCGAATCGACCGAGGCGACACTGTTCGACGGTAGCGGAACAAGCGTGCGTCCGGAAGGTGCAACGCTCGCCAACGCGACGGCGGCGAACGCCCTCGACATTGACGACGGTCATCGAGAGGTAAAAGGTCATCCGGCCGCTGTCGTCGTCCCGGCCGCACTCGCCGCCGCGGAGTCGGCCAACGCGACGGTCGAGACGTTGCTCGATGCCGTCTACGTCGGCTACGAAGTCGGCGTCAGGGCTGGACTGGCGATGCACGAAATCGACGGCGTGTACACCGGAACCGGATCGTGGGGTGCAGTAGGTGCTGGTGCGGCCGTCGCCCGAATACGCGAATTTTCACTCGAACGAACGACTCACGCGCTTGGAGTCGCCGAGTATCACGCGCCTCGGACACCCATCATGCGTGGGGTCGAACGCCCCGGCATGACAAAGGACGGAATCGGGTGGGGGTCGTATGTTGGTATTGTCTCCGCCCAACTCGCCAAATCGGGATTCACGGGGTCCGGAACGGTCTTCGATGATGCGAATGCCGGCGTTGTCACCCCGTTTGGCGTGGTCCATCACGTTACGGAAGCGTACCTCAAACCCTATCCGTGTTGCCGATGGGTACAGCCCGGGGTTGCGGCTGCGTTGTCGCTCGCTGAGACAACCGATATCGATCCAATGGATATCGAGACGATTTGTGTCTATACCTTTGAGGAGGCGACGCATCTCCAAACACGGAATCCTAATACTCCGGAAGAAGCACAGTATTCCTATCCGTTTCCGATAGCCGCGGCATTTTCCCGCGAAGAATTCACGCAAGCAGAACACGCATCGGACGTGCTATCGGACCCCGACATCTTGGCACTTTCCGACGCCGTGGAACTACGCGTCGATGAGACACTCGATGAACGGTTTCCGGGCGAATGTCTCGCTCGTCTCGAACTCGGCACCGGGAGCGAAACGTACACCTCCGACGTCACCCGTCCACCGGGCGCACGGGAACAACCTCTCGCTGCCGACGTGCGACGAGAGAAAGCTCGTCGTCTCGTCACACCGACACTCCCGACGTCGGCAATCGAAAAAACGGAACAGCGTTTCTGTGATTCCGTCTCGGTTGCGACCCTCCTCGCCCCGTGGCGAACGTGACGGCCGTCCCGTCTCTATGCGGTTCTCGTCATATGGGCACAGAAGATTGCCATATGGTAACGAAGGACACTTATAAAATCGGCACAGTGTCCTCAGTACGATGTTAACTTCTGAGGTGCGAGTCCGATACGATGGCGATTGGACTGCCCAACTCGCAGAATATGATGTCTTTGGTGAATTCATTGCATCGACGTTTCGCAACCACCGGTATATTGGAATGTTGGCGCTAGAAACGAACGATTACGAGGAGACCCTAGACGTCATCCGGTCGCACGAGATGGTCGACAGTATCGATGTCGTCGAACGGTATGACACGTCCGAAGGTCGATCTGCGGCAACCATACTGCTCCGGGGTCGTCTTACCGAACTCACCCCCTTCCAGGCGCTCATGTACGAGGGATACCTCCCCATCGGGCCGACGAGACTCAAAAACGGCTGTGAGTATTTCAACTTGCTTCTGGGTGACCGCGATGAACTCGCGAAAGCCATCGAACTTCTCTCGGATTTCGGGACCGTGTCGGTCGAACGCATCACCAGGGACTTCCGGCGGGAAATCATGCCGAGCCGTGCTGAGTGGCAGGAACTGTTCGCATCGATTCCACCGCGACAGCGTGAGTTTCTGAACACCGCAGTCGAGAAGGGATATTTCGAAATCCCTCGGGAAGTGACCCTCGAAGAACTCGCCGAAGAGATGGGAATTACGAAGACTACTGCATCGAATCACCTTCGAAAAGCCGAACACACTCTGATTACGTTCGTTCTTCCGTACATCAACCTCGCTGTCACCGACAACTGATACACTGATGTTCACTACTGAACCTCGGCACAATATCTCATATTTTGGAGATATTGTTCATACTGATCGGATTCGACGGTCATGTATTGACCGTGATTTTGCTCGGCTTGACGATGTTGGTACTCGCAACGATTGGTCAAGAGTGGACGATGGAGTGAGCTCAAGAAGAGACCGAAATTTCGTATGGTCCAGAAATCACGATGCAAACAGAGAATGGGTTACCGATGCGGCTTACGACTCGGTAATTGGATCCTCGCTACTATTCATATCTAACTACACTTCGGCGGCCATGTCTATTGCTTGTTCCTTTAGAGATTGAGAGCGAAAAGTTGTCGTCCTCCCTATCCTTAGTACCCTCTTCACTGTTTATGGAGCTGCCACCGCTGAAACAGCATTCTCACTTCTTCGTCATCGACGTGGAACTCTACTGGCACTCGCTTTCCAGTATCCGTGATAAACGAGTACCGGTGGTCATCTGGCTGCAGTCGCTCGGGATAGACATAGTGATCGGCTGACCACCCTGGATCATCAAACGAAATGTGAAGGCCACCACTCTTCTTCGAGACGGTCGCCGTCCGAATACCGTGATACGATGTGTATTCTCCGAGCAGTGGTTCTGCTTTCTGCTCAAGCATATACGTTGGCACCACTGCTGCTGGCGATTCACTCTGTACAATGGCGAGAAGCGCCTTACCTAAATCCGATGGGCGTTTCTCGGGAGCCGTGTTGCACAGTGTTACGACACCAATTCCAGCATCAGTTAGATAGCCAAACCAGGCTGTCGTGGTTCCCATCATTCCGCCGTGATTGATGAGTGTGTCTTCAAGAAATTCCTCGACGACTACGCCATACCCGTAGCCCTGTTCGCGTTCGTCGAGATACTCCTCACGCGTTGCATACGGCTTGGTCATCGTATCTATCGATACTGATGATACAATCTCTTGATCGTCGAATGTCCCCTCACGGAGGAACATCTGGAGATAGTTTGCCATCTCCGTAACCGAACTAATCATCCCGCCCGCAGCATAGAGTCGTTCATCGAATGCCAGCTTGCCCTCCACAGCCGTTCCATTCTCCTGGTTGTATGGCGTCATTCGATTTTCTACTGCCTCGAAGTCTGCTTTGGAAAATAACGACTGGGTCATCGCCAGCGGTTCGAGAATCTGGTCGCGAATGTACTCTGCATACGGTTGCTCTGCGACTGCTTCTATGATTTTGCCGAGGAGATAATAGCCCGTATTATAGTAGAAAAATCGGTCACGATCAGTCAGTCGTTCATCGACAGATCCCTCGATATGTCGTCGAAAATCGTCATCACTGCTTAATGGCTGATTTGGATCCTGATCACTACGGCCTGTGAGTCGTGTGATGAGGGCTGAAAGACTGCCATCGCTGGGCATTCCCGACGAATGTGTGAGCAGCTCATGGATCGTGATTGGATTCGCGTCGATTTCACGGAGGTGTGGGAGATAGTCATCGACGAGATCGTCAAGTGAGAGTTGACCGTCTTCAGCGAGTTGTAAGATCGCTACGGAAGTGATTGACTTGGTACACGAACCGATACCATAGAGCGTTTCTGGCGTCGCTGGTGCGTTTGTTTCCAGGTTCCGTGCCCCAAATCCGCCGGTGTAGAGGAAATCTGTCTCGTCGACAATCGCTACGCTTACGCCAGGAACACCTTCGTCACGAACCCACTTACTCACAAATGATTCGGCGCCGCAAGTGGTTTCTGCTGAAAGGGAATTGCTTGCCATTGTCTAGTATGGACGTAGTGGTCATGTAAACCATTAGCTCGGAGCAAACTACGTCGATACAAATAGCTTCCAGATGGTGTCGCGTTAGTGGACGGGATGGCAGTCGACTGTTCCCTATGAAAGCTATCGGCAGCGTTCGAGGGCAAACAACAACAGAGTGTAGGAAGTGATTTGGAAGAATCGACTCAGAGAAACGCACTAGTACCACCATCTTTCATCGGCAATGGGGTGTGAATCTCGTGTACTGGCGTCGCGGAAGAAGGGGTTCTCTAAATTGCTGTAATTATTCTAATTGTTTCACGAGCTGGGTAACGTAAGGACTGTTGTCCCAGCTTCGATACGAACCAATTGCGTTCACGAGTTCCCGTGCTTCTTCCTGAGTCATGTGCCCCCCACGAGCATAATCACAGATAAGACGTGGTGTCGGGACGATGCGTGGCCCTCTCAGTGCCGCATGGACGAGTGCGAAATTCGTCCCCCCGAACTCGTCAGTGAGAAAGCCATCCACAGCGAGTGCATTCGCGAGCAGTATGCCATCTGTTTCACCATCATCAAGCCCAAACGCCGGTCGTGAATCCGGTGCTTCCGCTTTCTGATATGGGTCTGTGACGGTATAGTGATTTTGCGCGGCGAGGACATTGTGAGCTGCTGTGCCATGGATATCGTGATATTGTGCGATATCATTGAGTTCTGAGACGACTTCGGGAGGAACGACGACTTCACATGAGGTGAGCAGATACTGGAGTGGATCGGGCGCGGAATCAGTATCGTAGTCGCTAGTCGCATGCGGGACTCCAAGACTTAATAGTGCGCTCATATCCGCAACGACTGTCCGCAATTGTGGTTGGCCGTTCATCGCTCGTCGGCGTCGTTGGGTGTGTGTTCCGACTCAACGGTCTTCGCATTGCTATCGTAAATATCGGTGTCGTCAGGGGTCGCGAGGTCGAACGGCTCGCCTTCGAGGTCTGCTTTGAGCAATCGGAGTCGCTGGGCGGTTTCAGCGCCAACCAATTGCTTTACCGTCTCGAATTCCAGTTGGGCGTCGTAGTACTTCGTTGCAACCAATTCTTGGAATGTTTCGCTTTTTGCAGTCTCTTCGATATACTTGCGAATTGCATCGACAAGGAGGTCGGTCCGGTCTTTGTCAAAGAGGTCGGCGATTCGCTCATCTTTCTCGGCAACTTTCGATTTGAGTTCGGTGATAGACTCAGCGAGTATCTGAACGTGTTCGGCGAGATCCTCAACCGAGATATCGCCACCGGGGTTACCGGATGCTCCGGAAACAGTAGTGTTACTCATTGGCAGGCACCTCCGTTCTGGTTACAGTGTCATCTGCTGGCGTCGAGAGCCGAGGAAAGTGGGCGATGGTGGTAAGTGACCCAAGACAGCAGGCAATGGTGTCATTGTGAGTGTGGGTATACTCGATGACAGTCATCGGCAACCGACCTGGACCGTCTCGAAGAGCTGGCGGTCTGCATTGCAGATATGCCAGTGCCAGCACTACGAACAAACCAATAAGCTAGATGTAAAATTCTACGAGTATTCGAGGCAAGTGCCTCGGAGCTTGACTCTAGGGCAGTTCATTATATCACCGCTGTCTGTAAAAATCGAGTATCTCCTTTGTTCTTCCTGCTACAAATTGCTTGCTTTGAGTAAGTCTATAAGTGGGTTTTTATCTCATCTATTGCCAACAATCAAGTCTTGACTCCTTGAATTGTCTCGTGTACGCACGCTGATCGTGTGAACTAGTTCCAAGGATATCCTATAAAAACAGATACTGATGACAGGAAACGACCAGGAGACGAGTGATACCCTATGCTCGAGTGCAACTAATCACTGGCTTATTCTCAATCCCACTAGTGGCACAGCAGATCATCGCGATACAATTCGACAACGCGGAGCAGAACAAGGCTATACAATCCGGGAGACAAAACATGAGGGTCATGCGATCTCCCTCACAAAAGAAGCTATAAGAAACAGTGTCGAGGTGCTAGCTGTTGCTGGTGGCGATGGAACTCTTCATGAGGTAGTTCAAGGGCTCGCTGAAGTAGATGCCCTTGAATTAGTAACAGTTGGAGTACTCCCGGTCGGAACGAAAAATATCTTTGCAACAAATATTGGTATTACAAATATCGAGCAAGGATTTGAAGTTCTCAAAACAGGAAAAAGACGTCCTATCGATATTGGTTTCGCCGGCGATGAACCATTCGTGCTGTCGTGTGTTGCTGGTTTGACTGCCGAAGCCAGTTTAGCAACCTCTAGTAAATTGAAAGAGCGCTTTGGCCCGCTCGCATTTATTATTGCGGGCATTCGGGAAGCAACAGAATTTGAGAGCCTCCATCTCAACCTCACGGCGGTCTCGGATGAGAAAGAAGCGACATGGTCGGGAGACGCATTGGCCATCCTTATTGGGAACACCCGCCGTTTTACAAAGGAGGGCGGTCAGGCAAATGTTGAAGATGGTCTCTTTGAAGTTGTGATCATCGAGCAGATGCCACCAACCGATATCGCTGCCGAAGCAATGAGTCATCGATTGCTTGGTGAAGACACCGAGCATGTGCATCACCTAAAGGCGCGTCAAGTAGAGGTCCGACGGTTGGATCGTGAGCCGATCCGATTCAGTATTGATGGCGAACAGCAGACACATGATGAGCTACTGTTGCGTACCCATCCGCAAGCACTTACAGTCTGCATTGGTTCAACGTATATCCCTGCTCCCAGAGAGTAGTGTCTATTTTCATTGGCAGTACTTGACAATCTAGTCGAACCGAACGACCAATATGGGCGGTGTTTATGCGCCTCCCTTGCTCCTTCAGAGATCGATCAACGATTAGTATTTACTACTAACATGGACGAACTCCACTCCTCAAAAGTGAACCCCTCACGGTGGTACGCGGCCGTCTTCTTCTAGACCCGTATTCATTATACTATTACTGTGTCGCTGTTTATATCTTCTATTAGTTATCCAGAAAATTGAATAACGACCGCTTATTGCAGAATTCATTGGATTAAAAAATCAATGTGAGAAATCAAGTCCGGAACGCATTGGCCGGTTATTTGGATGAATTGTATAATAAAATCAACCCATGTCTGACGAACTTATTTGATTCTTCGCGTTCTTAGGGAAGATACACTCTCACAACCAGGTCCGATGGCATCGTCTGGCGTCATCACCCGACAATGTCGTCGTACTTGAGTGTGAGGGTGACTTTCCCCTACTCATCGTTTGGACGGCTTGAGAACGACTTGTTGTTCACTCAGTTATCTCGAACGTGTCTCCCCACCGTGACTGAATATCTGTAATATCATTCTCACCCACCCTTGAGGGTGGGACGGCCTCCAAGGGAAGTCTCTTCGTGGAGGTTTCAGGACTGAAACGTCGCAAGCGTCATCTATCCGGATTTCAGACTCGGTACGCGATGTCCTGTGTTGCGGTTACAAGCACTCCCGTCCTGTGGCGTGTCATCGTCCGTCAGTTTCAGCGACAAACTCTCATCCCACGGGTTGCGGCGACCGGTGACGGAATGCTCGACGCCTTTCCTCTAGAGGACAACGAAGACTCTTTTCAAGGCACTTGCTACGATGATGTCTTCGAGCGCATATGGGTTCACGTATTCGTACAGTGAGAGTGTGGTCTGGCTGTCTGCTGGCTCAATCACGTCAATGCTAATTGACTCCAGAGGAATTATTTTTTTAGAAGTACTATTTAAATGACGCTGGGATTTTTTCCTCTCAAAAAAATTTGAGATGAAAAACCGTTTATACCGTTCACAACGTTCTAAATAGAGAAAAAGAGAGAGAAACAGAACTAAGCACCAGATAATTAATACGGGGTGGTGAGACTGCACTTTTGATGGTGTCAGACAGGCAAAATAGAAGTATCGCAAGTCGTAGAACCTATCTCAAACTAACCGGATCAATTATAGCGTCGTCTGCAATCATGGGGACCGCCTCTTCATCCCTATCAGATTACAATGACCAGTACGACAAAGTCATTGATGTGACTGAGGCCGGAGCGGACAACGGTGGAAACGAATCCATCACACCGGTACTCGAAGACAATGCGGGCGACAATACGCTCCTTTACTTCCCTGAAGGGGAGTATTATATGGATTCGCAGTTCCGCTTTACTGGCTTCGAAAACTTCGGGATGATCGGCAACGACGCGACACTCGTCCCGGCGAACTACTCCGACTTTGACGAGGGCGGCGACGGGAACTACCGTCTCTTTCGGCTCGGCGTCGAGTACGAGCCCGGAACAGATCTGCGAATCGAGAATTTCACCGTTGATCAAACCGAAGAAAATACTGGCATCCGTGTCATCGAAGCCGAGGTAACCGACGGGTTGACCATCCGCGATATCGAGGTCAAGGGCACACACGACAGTGGAACATGGGGGCCGCTCCGAGCCGTCGTTCACAACTCAGACGGTAGCGGCCTCGTCGAACGGTTTGAGGCACCTGACGGTGCCGTGTGGGAAGGGAACGCCCCGAGCGATTCGCTGTGGCGTGGACCGACCGGTATCCTCTGCAACAAAGCGAACAAGGGGAAGATGACATTTCGCGACTGTGTACTCGGAAGCTTCCCGGACAATGGGCTGTACGCCTCCAACGGGACCGGTGCTGTCCAGGTCGAAGGTGGTCACTTCCAGAACAGTCTGAGTTCGAACGTCCGTATCGGTGGCAACGACAGTTACATCGAGGACGCCACTATCATTATCGACGAAAAAAGCAGCACTGATATCGGTCAGCGTGGTCTCCGTCTTGAAGGTGGCGCCAGCATCGTCGCACGGAATGTCGACATACGGACGAAAATCGATATGAGTCCCGCAATTTGGGTTACGAGCGATGCGGACGACGTAACAGTTGTCGACTCCACTATTACAGCTCGAACCGATGGCCCAGCGAATGCGATTTTCATTCAGGAATCTTCGGGCCGGACGAGTATCAAGCGAACCACCGTCAATCACGAGACAGGGGGCTCGGAGGCTATCAAAATCAAGGAGGGTGAACAGCCAGTTTCTCTCGAAAACGTCACCGTCACCGGGAACGCAGCGACCGAAGGCACCCGGAGTGCCATTCAGAACTACCGCGACGATAGTGAGTTCCGCAATCTGAAAGTCCACCACGGCGGTGAAGCGGGTCGACGGGCGCTGACGAATACGGGGAACAACGTCGTGATCTACGAAGGTGATTACGTCTCCGAAGAAAACGCACTTGTGGAGAGCGGTACCGGAACGATGATAGAAAGCGTCTCGGCACTCGCACGCAGCGGGAACGAGGCACTTCGAATCACGAGCGACGCCGAGGGAGTCACCGTCACGGACTCCCACATCGAGAACGGCATCGACGACAGCAGTCCAGATGGATACGAAGGCAGCAATAACAGCTGGGAGTACGACGGTGGCGACGAGGACGACGGCAACTCCGGTAGTGACTCCGGCGGCGATTCTGGTGGCGATTCCGGCGGTGACTCCGGTGGTAATTCTGGTAGTGATTCCGGCAGTGACTCCGGCGGTAATTCTGATGGCGATTCTGGCGGTGACTCCGGTGGTAACTCCGGCGGCGATTCTGATGGCGATTCCGGCGGTGACTCTGGTGGTAATTCTGGTGGCGATTCCGGCAGTAATTCTGGCAGCGATTCCGGCGGTGACTCTGGCGGTAATTCTGGTGAGGATTCCAGAGACAACCAGGACGACCGCTGTTAACCATTGTAATCCCCGTCTGACGCTTCAACATCTCTGTTTTTCTCTGCTGTTTCACCCGTTCACTCCGTGACCGGAAAGCCCGAATATACTACTCGTCCGAACGTTCCCATAACCGTTCGATTTCGAACCCGTGATCGTGGAGTTACGCCTCGATCTCCTCCGTTGAGGTGCTTAGTGGTTGCTCAACTCGTGGTGGAATTCCACATACACAACGTGAATATCGGGGAAGATCCTCCTCGAATCCGCGGAAAGCCCGTGGTTCGAGACCTTCGACGTCGAATCCTCCGGACTCGTTGACATCATTAACGAGAGCCACGAGAACCTCGCTGTTGTTCGAGTTCTTCACCGACGTACTCTTCCTCAGGCATACGAGCGTCCTTCGGAGAGCACGTGCTTGATGAATGGATGATTCTTCCGTTCGACGAACCGATCAGTGATTTGGACGTGAATGGACACGACGACGGAATAGTCGAGTTGCACGTCGTACGCTAGGTCTCGAAGGTCATCTACGATAGACTCGTCAGTGACGATAACGAAGATGTCGACATCCGAGTCCATCCCACGGGTTTCTCCGCGAACAGTGCTGCCGAAGACGGTGAAATCCTCGATCCGATCACTAAACTTGTCTTGAGCAGCGGCTGCAAACGCCTCTGCAGCTTGCTCATATGGTGATAGATTAGCACCGGTCAGATAACGGAATCAACCGATTATGAGATTGGTTTTCAGCTTTGATTTAGGACTCACTATCTCTCTGTGTGCTTACCATCACCACTCGTTTCCTCACCTGTCGCGAGGTATTCTAATGCCATTGAACTCTGCTGGAAGAGATCATCTTTGCTCTCGATCCTATGCCGATCAGCGAGATACTGCGAATCGTTGTAGGCGATATAAACCGTGTCGCTCTCTTCCCAGACAAGAATTTTTTGTGGAAGGTCGATGCCTATCGTTCGGCCCTCATCCATGAGTTGCGTTCCGATCTGTGGATTGCCAAAGAGTAGAACTGACGTTGGTGGAAGCTCAAGATTGATAGATTCAGCGTTTGCAGTGTGGTCGAACGTCGAAATATGAGTGAGCGGGCTCTCCTCAATCCGCTGTTCGATCGCGGTGACGGCTTCGTCAAATTCTCGATCTGTTTTGATGGTCACCAGACCGCTATAGTAGACATTAGAAGTAGTTGCTCACTGTTGGAAGAGATAGCTGGTCGAGAGCGGTATCAATCGCCGTGGTTA
>NZ_JBXGLH010000080.1:0-246 GCF_056892285.1 Haladaptatus sp. HS23
CCCCCGGCGCGGTGCAAGGCGTCGTAAAGGGGGAAGTGAACCAGAAGGTCAACAGTGAGGTGGGGCTCGATGTCAGGGGTGGGTTCTTCAGATTTGCAGTGAACCAGAACGTCAACATCAACGTCATTCTCAACGCCGCGGCCGGCGCGGCAGATCGGAAGATCGTAGTGTGAGGAAAAAATATCGACATCACGACGCATATCATCCTCCATGCCACACCCCATTCAACAAAGGGAGGAGGTAAAT